>SCEG01000005.1 GCA_004102805.1 Muribaculaceae bacterium Isolate-002 (NCI) | reverse complement strand
TCGGCTATTTCGCCATAACTCATGTCGGTCTCGGCATAATGCCTGAGAACCTCTTCCCGGATTGCCTGACGTTTTTGTCGCGGCAAACTCTGAAATTTAATCATAATTTGACTCTTTTATGAGTCAACTTTTTTCAGGGCAAGACATAGAATGGCTGCAAAAATACTGTGTTCCACATTGCTGCTTGTGTTCGTGAACTTCATGTTCTCGAACATCGCGTTCGTTCACTACCACAGGCTATCGGGAGGCGCGACAGTAGCCCACTCCCACCCCTACAAATCATCCGCCCAGCATACACACAGCGCAAAGGAGCTTAATCTGGTATCTTACTTCAACTGCACGGCATCTTCCGCCGATACGCCGGATCCGGCTCCGACATTTACATCTCCCGCTTACTATACACAGATTGAATGTCAGACGGCAGTCGTGACAACATGCGAGACCCGACTCAGCGCGAAGCTGCGCGGACCGCCGCAATGCTGACGATATGTCCGGCCGTTTGCAACATATCCGGCCTGCACCGAGTCTCTCCGCCATTCAACACATTTATTCAACAGAATCCATATCCATTAAATGATCAGAAGAATTATCTTTCTGCTGATGGCTTTTGCCATCGGCTCAACATGCATATCCGCCCAAAACAACAAAGTAACCGACGCCAACATAGGAGGCCACGTAATAGACACCGAAAACGGCGAGCACATGCCGGGTTGCGTGATAAAAATACTCGGCACAAGCCTCACCACAGTCACCGACGCGTCGGGGCACTATATATTCCGCGACCTCAAGCCGGGCGCCTACACCCTTGAGGTGAGCTGCACCGGATATGAGACCACACGCCTTGAGACATCGGTTGCGGCCGACCAAACCGTAGAACTCAACTTCAATATCCGTCCCGACGCGTTCATGCTCGACCAGGTGGTCGTTACATCGTCAAAAAGCGAGACCCGGAGGCGCGAGAGCCCTTCGCTCGTCAACGTAATAAACGGCGCTACATTCCTGCGCGTCGGAGCATGCTCGCTGGCCGACGGCCTTGACTTCCAGCCCGGTGTGCGTGTCGAAAACGACTGCCAGAACTGCGGCTTCACCCAGGTGCGTATCAACGGCCTCGACGGCCACTACTCCCAGATACTGCTGAACTCGCGCCCCGTATTCTCGGCATTGACCGGTGTGTACGGGCTGGAACAGATACCGGCCAATATGATAGACCGCGTGGAGGTGATGCGCGGCGGTGGCTCGGCGCTCTTCGGCTCATCAGCCGTGGGCGGCACCATCAATATCATCACCAAAGACCCTATGGTCAACTCCGCGCAAGTGTCTCATCAGCTTACATCGATAGGCCCCTCCGGATCACTTGACAACAACACCACGCTCAATGCCTCCGTAGTCACCGACAACGGCCTCGCCGGACTCTTCATCTACGGACAGAGCCGCTACCGCGACGGCTACGACCACAACGGCGACGGTTTCACCGAAGTGGCACAGCTGAAGACTCAGACTCTCGGCGCTCGCGGTTTCTTCAAGACTTCCGACATCAGCAAACTCACTGTCGAATATCACAACACCCACGAGTACCGCCGCGGAGGCGACCAACTCGACCTGCAGCCACACATGGCTATGATAGCAGAGCAGACCGACCATAATATCCATGCCGGCGAGGCCACCTACGACCTATGGCTCCGCGACCGCCGCGACCATCTGTCGGTGTTTGCCGCCACACAGAACACTCGCCGTCAGAGCTACTACGGCTCCGACATGGACCCCGACGCCTACGGCCGTACATCCGATATCGTCATTACTGCCGGAAGCCAGTGGACACACCCCATCGACCGTTTCCTCTTCATGCCGGCAGAGCTGGTAGCAGGTCTGGAATATTCGTTCAACAGACTGCGCGACATCACACTCGGCTACGACCACGACGTGAAGCAATGCGTGAACATCTACAGCGCATATCTGCAAAACGAATGGCGCAACGAACGGTGGGGATTTCTCGCCGGCGCACGTATCGACAAGCATTCCATGATTGACAACCCCATCGTGTCGCCCCGCGTCAACATTCGTTACAACCCCTCTTCCAACATGAATTTCAGAGCCTCCTACTCCACCGGTTTCCGCTCGCCGCAGGCCTACGACGAGGATTTCCATGTGGCGATTGTAGGCGGCGAACGCGTGGTGACAGTGCTTGCCCCCGGACTTAAACAGGAAAGCTCGCAGAGCGTAAGCCTCTCTGCCGACCTCTACCACCGCTTCGGCAACGTGCAGACCAATCTTCTTATCGAAGGATTTTACACCGACCTGCGCGACGTGTTCGCCCTGCGCCAGCTTGATGGCACCGACGCCATGGGCAACGCCGTGCTTGAGCGCTACAACGGCAGCGGAGCCCGCGTGATGGGTGTAAACCTGGAGGCCAAGGCGTTTTTCTCAAGCCATTTCGACATGCAGGGAGGCATCACTCTGCAGACCAGCCGATATAAGAAAGCCGAACAGTGGAGCGACAATCCTGATGTGCCGGCCGAAAAAAAGATGTTCCGCACGCCCGACATCTACGGCTATCTTACTGCCAACTGGTAAATCACCCATCACCTGACAGCCACACTCAATGCGACAGGCACAGGCCCTATGACGGTGCAGCATCTTGAAGGCTCAGGCACGGATGTAGACCTGGCCGTGCGCACAAAATCATTTTTTGACGCGTCAGTGAAATTTACATATAACTTCAAGATTTTCAACCGTGTGAACCTGAGTGTATCAGCCGGAGTCAGCAACATTTTCAATTCCTACCAGAATGATTTCGACTCAGGCTCCAACCGCGACTCGGGATATATCTACGGACCGGCACTGCCACGATGCATCAACGCCGGTGTCACCCTCAACATCTGATTTCAAACAGCAGCGAAGCTGTGTCAAAACTTAACTGCACCCTAAGAGTCTTTTGTCAGACTTTTAGGGTGCAGTCTCTTTTATCTCTTTAAAATTTAGGCCGGAATTTCTGTATCTCAGCGGTCGGAATTGAAGCGGAGGGGATGCACGGGCATCTGACGCACACGGCTGCCGTCAAAGGCGAGAGCGCCGTTGACGTAGGTGGCAGTGATGCGGTAATTCGCTTCTGTCATGGCGTAGGGAGTCCAGTCACACGGCGACATCATGCCGGCCGCGAGGTATTCGCCGATTTCAGGACGATAAGGCACCGTCCGTTCGGCCACGACAAGATCGGCATAATATCCACGGCGTATGTATCCGCGGCGCTCTATGGCGTAGAGCCGTGCCGGATTGTGGGCTGTGAGCTCAACCACCCGTTCTATCGTAAGCGCGTTGTCATCACGCGAGGCGATGGTGAGCATCTCAGGCAGCATGAACCTTACGCCGGGCATGCCTGAGGCGGCCTGCAGGAGGTTGCCTTGCTTCTCTTCGAGAAGATGCGGGGCATGGTCGGTGGCGATAGTATCAATAAGCCCCTCTGACAGCGCCGAGACAAGGGCATCGCGGTCGGCCGCCGTCTTGATGGCCGGATTGCACTTGAGCATAAAGCCGTTGTCGCGGGCAAGGTCGGTGTCGGTAAAAAGCAGATAGTGCGGACATGTCTCTGCCGTGATGCGTTTGGCTCCGATATCACCGGGAGTGAGGAGCGACAACTCGCGGGCAGTGGATATGTGGAGTATGTGGAGACGCGTGTCGAATTTGCGGGCAAGCTCGACCGCGCGCTGCGAGGCTTTCAGACATGCCTCGGCGGGACGTGCCTGCGAATGCAGTTCCACCGGCAGGTTGTCGCCATATAGCGCGACAAGATTGAGGCGCGCATCGGCAAGTGTCGCCTCATCTTCGGCATGGACAGCTATCACCCCTTTATATGACGCGAACAGCTGCGACAGGCTCACATCATCGTCGACAAGCATATTGCCGGTCGAGGAGCCCATAAACAGCTTCACACCGGGTATCTCTTGCGGGTCGGCGGCAAGTATTTCATCGAGATTGTCGTTGGTGGCGCCAAGGAAGAAGCCGTAGTTGGCGTAGGAACTGACAGCCGCGATACGTTTTTTGTCGGCCACTGCACTCATCGATGTTGTGGCCGGACGTGTGTTGGGCATATCGATGAATGAAGTGACACCTCCGCTGACAGCGGCGGCGCTCTCCGTGGCTATTGACGCCTTGCGGGTCAGTCCGGGCTCGCGGAAATGCACATGGGTGTCGATGGCGCCGGGCAGAAGCAGGAGGCCGCTGATATCGCTTGCGATGTCGGCCGAGTCAATCTCGGCCTGCGAGGGCGCGCCCTCTCCCACTCTTTCGATAATCTCGCCGTCAATCATGACGTAGCCGTGGCGGCGGACTCCGTCGCTCACTATCTCGGCATTGTAGATCAGCTTTCTGCTCATTGCTTTTCAGCGCATTTGGGATATTTCTTAAACCAGCTTCCTATCTTGAGACGTATCACGCCGAACACAGCCTCGGAAAATATTCCGGAACTCATCTTGCTTGTGCCGAGCACACGGTTGACAAAGATAATAGGCACTTCCTTGATGCGGAAACCGCATTTCATGGCGGTGAATTTCATTTCAATCTGGAATGCGTAGCCTTTGAATTTGATTTTGTCGAGATCCATCGTCGACAGCACGCGTCGGCGGTAGCACACGAAGCCGGCTGTGGTGTCGCGCACTTTCATGCGGGTGACAAGACGCACGTAGGCCGACGCGTAATACGACATCAGCACACGTCCCATAGGCCAGTTGACCACATTGACGCCTGACACGTAGCGCGAGCCTACAGCCACGTCATAGCCGTCGTCGGCGCAGGCCGCACGCAGAGCCGGAAGGTCGGCGGGATTGTGCGAGAAGTCGGCGTCCATCTCTATGATATATTCATAGTCTCGCTCCAGTCCCCATTTGAAGCCGGCGATATAGGCCGTGCCGAGACCGAGCTTGCCCTTGCGCTCCACCAGATGGACACGCCCGGGATATTCCCGCATCAGCTGCTTCACTATCGAGGCGGTGCCGTCGGGCGAATTGTCATCAATGACAAGAATATCAAAAAAATCCCTCAACGAGAGCACTGCCTCTATTATCGCTCGGGCATTCTCTTTCTCGTTGTACATCGGTATTATCACCAACGAATCATTTTTCGGGGGCATCATATCGGGTCAGCTTTTTCTTCGCAGTTTAAACTCGTGTTTAATTCAACCACTCTCTTAGAGTATGTTTAGTTTTAAATCAAATTAAATATTTGAGTATGTTCTATTAATTTTTGATTTCATCACAAAGGATCTTTTGCGCTAAAATCATTTAAAACTAAACATACTCTTAGTGCAAAATTAATAATTTTTGCAATAGATAGCACCAACAGGGCTGTTTTTATTTGACAATTTATTAAATTTGTGGAGTTTATACCTATAACCGAACAATATCGACATGAAAATCAGACTGACATTCACGCTTATGCTGGCCTGTGGCTCGGCATTCGCACAGCAGGCTCTGTGGAGCGGCACACAGCTTGCATCGCCGCAGATCGGCGACGACGCCGTCGTTACATTCCGCTATCACAATCCATCAGCCAAAAATGTAAAGGTGACCGGCGACTTCAAGGCCCGCGACGAGGGTGACAGCGTGGCCGGCACAATCGAGCTCACGCGTGGAGCCGACGGCACGTGGGAAGGCTCAACCGGAGTACCGCTCGCCCCTGAGCTCTACAGCTACGCTTTTGAGGTTGACGGCGTGCGCACCAACGACCCGTCAAACGTCTATATTGCCCGCGACGTTTCGACACTCTCCAACATATTTATCGTTGACGGCGGCCCCGACGGGCTCTACGGGGTGCAGGATGTGCCCCACGGCACGGTGAGCAAGACATGGTATCACAGCGACATGACCGGCACTGACCGGCGCCTGACCGTCTACACTCCGGCAGGCTACGAGACATCGGGCCGCAATTATCCGGTGCTCTATCTGCTTCACGGCATGGGTGGTGACGAAAACGCGTGGAGCGAACTCGGACGTGCCACTCAGATACTCGACAACCTTATCGCCTCGGGCAAGGCGCGCCCAATGATTGTGGTTATGCCCAACGGTAATGTCGATACCGCCGCGGCTCCGGGAGAGTCATCGCTGGGGCTCACTCTTCCCGACCCCAATCTGCCCCACACGATGGACGGCTCGTTCGAACAGGCGTTTCCGGAGATTGTAGAATTTATCGATGCCAACTACCGCACGCGCCGCGACAAAATGTCACGGGCTGTGGCCGGCCTGTCGATGGGCGGTTTCCACTCGCTTCATATCTCCAAGGATTATCCCGAGCTGACGGGCTATGTCGGATTGTTCTCGGCTGCCGTATGGCCTCACAATCCGGAAAGCGCATCCCGCTACGCCGACATGGAGGAGAAAATCGTGCGACAGTTTGAAAATCCGCCGATGCTCTACTGGATAGCGATAGGCAAAGACGATTTCCTCTACGACACCAACGTGCGTTTTCGCGAGCTGCTTGACCGTAACAATATACCATACACCTACACCGAGAGCGACGGCGGCCACATCTGGCGCAACTGGCGCCGCTACCTGGCCGCCTTCCTCCCCCTGCTGTTTAGATAAAACAGGGGCGGGGGCGTCTCGCCCCCGCCGGTATTATTCCGCAGACGGATAGAAATGACACGGGGGCGAGACGCCCCCGTCCCTGCTGCCGCCCTGTCAAAATCTATTATTCCAACAATCTAAATTAATTTACACCATGAATCCGTTTCTTGATAAGAGAAAGCCTATTGAGATAAAGATAAGCGGCAATCTGCCTCATTGGCATCAGATAGGAAAGATTCAATTTATAACATTTAGATTAGCGGACTCGTTACCTCAATCAAAGATTAAGGAATTAAGCTCTTTCATTGCTGAATTCAATGCCAGATATCCTAAACCATGGGACTTATCCACCACCAAAAAATTTCGTGCGACGGTGGGTCGTATTGAGGAAAGATTGCTCAACAATGGATATGGCAGCTGTTTATTTAAGAAATCGGAATTACGAGAAGTGATTACCTCTGCGATTAAGCATTATTCACCTTCCCACTATACCATAGTAGCATACGTAATTATGCCTAATCACGTTCATCTTCTTGTGCATTTTCATTCGGATATTAATCCGGAGCGAATTATGCAATCTATAAAAAGCTATTCCTCGCATCAGATCAATCTTAAATTACAAAAGACCGGAAGAGTGTGGATGAGCGAGTATTTTGACCGTATTGTCCGTAGCGAAAATGACTTGCAGAAATATATCGAATATATCGGAAATAATCCCGGGCATCTGCCTCCTGAGATATTTGAGCTATACATAAACCCTGAATACCGGAGATGATCAAAAAAGGGGCGGGGGCGTCTCGCCCCCGCAGGTATTATTCGGCTTTGGATACACGGGGGCGAGACGCCCCCGTCCCTGCTTTTTGTATCAGATGCCTGAAATGATTGTCACTTTTTGATTTTTACAGCGGCGGCCGGAGTCGTCACTATGAAGATACCTTTTGAAGGAACGCAAAGAGGAGCATTGGCTACGCCGGCAGCTACGGTGCGTCCGAGAAGGTCGACAATCCTGACCTCGCAGTCAAGTGACGACTTCACGGTGATGTTGTCGCCATCGACAATAACCTTGACGCTGTCGTCATCATCAACAACACAGTCAACACCGGTCACTTCCGATTGCGTCCAGGCTATTTCCGAGGCTTGCTCGGTATAGAGGCTCACTGCCTGCACACCGACTTTGTATTGAGCGGCGGCACGTGACGCACGGCCCGGGCTGACGAAGTCGGAAGGGGCTGTCATAATGCACTCATTGACACCTGGACGCACGGCAGCCTCTTTGCCATCGGCCACACTGAGTGTACCGATGCGCGGGTTTACAAGGAGGGTGGATATGATATTGCCGGTGGCCTCGTTGTAAAGCACAATATTGTAGGCGGCAGTGATTTTTCATGTTGCAATAATGTGGTTTATGTTAGGTTTGTCTGTGGCAGTTGTGTGATGTATCGAAGGCAAAGATAACGGCTTAATATCAACAAAATAATAACATTTCGTCAATTTTTTACCTCATTTACAACAAAAGCCGTTTTTCGAAACGGCTTTTGAATGATATTTTATTTTTTGTAAATCAATTACGACAATTTGCGGCAGCTCTCGCATGAGCCGAGGGTGCCTGCGAAGCGCTTTTCGACGAGATGACGGAGACGGTCGCGGAGCGCCTCGACCGAGACGGTGTTGATTACGTCGACCATAAACGCCTGCATCAGCATCGTGCGGGCTTCATCGAAAGGGATGCCGCGCGAACGCATGTAAAAGAGAGCCTCGTGGTTGAGCTGTCCGGTAGTGGCGCCGTGGCTGCACTTGACATCGTCGTTGTTGATTATGAGCTGCGGCTTGGCATGCATCTGCGCCGAATCGGAGGCAAGGATATTGTTGTTGGTCTGGAAGGCTTCGGTGAACTGCGCCTCGGGAAAGACTTCGATAAGTCCGCCGAAAGCACCTTGCGCTTCATCGTCGAGCACATAGCGGAAAAGCTGGTTTGATGCCGAACGTGGTGCACGGTGGTTGATTACCGACGAGTTGTCGATATGCTGCGAGGCCGAGCCTATGGCCATGCCGTAGAGTCCGGCCGAGCAACGCTCGCCGCTCAGGTCGATAGTGTATTCGTTGCGGGTGACTCCGTTGAGCAGTGTGGTGGCATTGCCGAGGAATTCCGAACCGCTCTCCTGGCTGACGTATGTGCATGACAGGCGGCGGGTGGCGGCGGTCGAAGCCTCTATATCGTAGATTTCAAGATGTCCGCGCTCGCCTACGTGAGCCTCGATGACCTGCAGGGCAAGATAGTCGGTGTCGGGATTGTTGGAGTGGTCGCAGAGCAGCAGGCGCAGGTCGGCGTTCTCGCCGACATCGACGAGGATACGGCGTGCGGCCATCATCGGCACCGTGCTCTGGAATATATTGACAATCTGCAGCGGGCGGTCGAGACGGACTCTGTCGGCGATGTGGATATAGACGCCGTCCTGCACAAGCAGAGAGTCAAGGGCTACAACCGGATTGTCGAGAGGCGCTATCTTGCCGTAGAAGCGCGCTACCCTGTCGGAGAAACGGGTCGCGGCCTCGGCAAGCGACATCACCGTCACACCTTCGGGCAGATTGCGCAGCAATGATTTGGTGGGCACGAACTTGTCGTTGGCGACAATGCCCATCAGCGATGACATGTTGGGCACGTCGCAGCGGAATGTCTCGGCGATGTCAACGGGAATGTCGATACGCGCCACATTAAGTCCGTAGTCGGGAGCGAGCAGCCCGTCGACCGAAGTCACCTCATAGCCTTCGTCACCCTTTTCGGGGAGACGTCTGTCGCGGAGAGCATGCAAAGCGTCGACGCGCATGGCATTGAGCAACGGGGCAGAGCCTTCGTCGATGACAGTGCGGTTGTTTTCGTAAAGGTCGATATATTGTTTCAGAGAAGCCACAGTCAGTGAGATTTTTTTAGTTTTCAGTTTTGTTGTCCTCTTCCTCCTTGATCCAGTCATAGCCGCGCTCTTCAAGCTCGAGAGCGAGCTCGGGGCCGCCGGTCTTTACGATGCGTCCTTTGTAGAGCACGTGAACGAAGTCGGGCTTTATGTAGTCGAGCAGACGCTGGTAGTGGGTGATGACGATAGTAGCGTTTTCGGAGGTCTTGAGAGTGTTGACCCCCTGCGACACTATGCGGAGGGCGTCGATGTCGAGACCGGAGTCGGTTTCGTCGAGGATAGAAAGCTGCGGCTCGAGCACAGCCATCTGGAATATCTCGTTGCGTTTTTTCTCACCGCCGGAGAAGCCTTCGTTGACGGAGCGAGAGGCAAGCTTGTTGTCAAGCTCGACTACAGCACGCTTCTGCCGCATCATCTTGAGGAAGTCGGTGGCCGACATGGGGGGCTCGTTGAAATATTTGCGCTTGGCGTTGACAGCTGCGCGCATGAAGTTGACCATCGACACGCCCGGAATTTCCACCGGATACTGAAACGAAAGGAAGAGCCCTTCGTGAGAGCGGTCTTCGGGAGAGAGCGCGAGAAGGTCAGTGCCGTGAAGCGATGCCGAGCCTTCGGTCACCGTAAATGCAGGATTACCGGCGAGCACCGACGACAGCGTAGACTTGCCCGAGCCGTTGGGACCCATTATGGCATGCACTTCACCGCGGCGTATGGTAAGGTTGATACCTTTGAGTATTTCTTTTTCGCCTATCGAGGCGTGGAGGTTTCTGACATCGAGAAGAACTTCAGGCAATTCAGAGTTCATAATCATTATTGAATTGATAATTGTTGTTTGACGAATAATTGAAGTGATTGTCAGCCGACGGAGCCTTCGAGGGTGATCTGCAGAAGTTTCTGAGCCTCGACGGCAAATTCCATCGGGAGTTTGTTCATCACTTCTTTGGCGTAGCCGTTGACAATCAGTCCGACGGCCTCTTCGGTGGGAATGCCTCGCTGGTTGCAGTAGAAAAGCTGGTCTTCAGAAATCTTGGAGGTTGTGGCTTCGTGCTCTACTACAGCAGTGGGGTTTTTAACGTCGATATATGGGAAAGTATGGGCACCGCATCTCGACGAGAGCAGCAGTGAGTCGCACTGGGTGTAGTTGCGGCAGCCGTCGGCTGCGGGCACTACTTTCACCAGACCGCGGTAGGAGTTCTGGCTCTCACCGGCCGAGATGCCTTTTGACACGATAGTGGAACGTGAATTGCGTCCGATATGTATCATTTTGGTGCCGGTGTCGGCCTGCTGGCGGTTGCGGGTGACAGCCACAGAGTAGAATTCGCCTACCGAATTGTCGCCTTTGAGCACGCACGACGGGTATTTCCACGTGATAGCTGAGCCGGTCTCGACCTGTGTCCATGACAGTTTGGAGAAGTCGCCGCGACAAAGACCCCGTTTTGTGACAAAGTTGTAGATGCCGCCACGGCCTTCCTTGTCGCCGGCATACCAGTTCTGCACGGTTGAGTATTTGACTTCGGCGCGTTCCTCGACAATGATTTCCACGATGGCTGCATGGAGCTGGTTTTCATCGCGTTGCGGGGCGGTGCAGCCTTCGAGATAGCTCACGTAAGAATCGTCGTCGGCCACGATGAGCGTGCGCTCGAACTGGCCGGTGCCTGATGCATTGATGCGGAAGTAGGTTGAAAGCTCCATCGGGCATCTGACACCTTTGGGGATATAGACGAACGAGCCGTCGGAGAACACTGCCGAATTGAGCGCGGCGAAGAAATTATCACGATACGACACCACTTTGCCGAGGTATTTTCTGACAAGGTCGGGATAGTCTTTTACCGCTTCGGAGAATGAGCAGAATATTATGCCAAGCGAAGCGAGTTTCTCGCGGTGGGTGGTCTTGACCGAGGCAGAGTCCATCACGGCGTCGACGGCCATGCCCGAGATCTGTTTCTGCTCTTCGAGCGGTATGCCCAGACGGTTGAACGTGTCAAGCAGCTCGGGGTCGACCTCCTCAAGGCTTTTCGGGCCCTCTTTCTTGCGGGGTGCGGCATAATAGCTGATGGCCTGGTAGTCAATGTCGGGGATATCGAGATGAGCCCATCGCGGCATTTCGAGAGTGAGCCAATGGCGATAGGCTTCCAGGCGGAAGTCAAGAAGCCATTGAGGCTCCTCTTTTTTGGCAGATATGAGGCGTATCACATCCTCATTGAGTCCGACGGGAATGATGTCGGTGTCAATGTCGCTGACAAATCCGTATTTGTATTCTCCGGATGTAGCGTCGGAGATTATATCGTTGTTGTTTTCTTTCATGACGTGTTATTTCTCGTTATGTCATTTAGAATCTGAGTCTTTGCCTACGCTGGCGACCGCCGACACAAACTCTTTGAATGTCTCGCTTCCGAGCACTTTGGGGGCGAAGTCGACCACCGCTGCGGCGGCACGTCCGCCGGCAAGTCTGCTTCCGGAAGTGATGTCGATGTCGGGACGGAATGCCTGCCATATATTCAGCAGGAGGCTGAACACCAGAAACCATTCGAAGAGAGAGAAGAGCGCGCCCGCAATGCGGTCGAACACCGTAAGATGGAGAGTGTTGGTGACGGTCTTGACAAGCCGCGCCACAAGCCGCGCTGCGATGTAGCCGACGATGAACAGCAGCACGCAGGCAAACACTCCGCTGACATACATGTCGTTGGCATCGGGAGAGTCGCCGGCGAAAAACCGTGTTACCGACTCCGAGAAGATCCGGCAGGCAACAATACCGACAAGCACGCCTCCGACCGAACCGAGCTGCATGATAAATCCGCGCCGCAGTCCGTAGATGATGGAGACGATGAAAATCAGTAATATAAGAATATCTATAGCTGTCATTTCGTGTCAGATAGGGTTCAATCTGCAAAGGTAAACAATTTTAGGGAAGAATGGTTGCTCGCGACCGCATTTTTTGATGTGGTTTTTGCCGCATATTGCAGACGAAAACCATGCAAAGGCCTGAAATCAGCGCGTACAGGCCTCCATGTCGTGAAGCTCGCGGAGGAAGAGACGGGCACACATCTCTGCATCGTCGCCCGCGCGGTGATGCTTGCCCTCCGTAATGCCGAGAGCCGAGCACAGGTGGCCGAGCTTGTTGCACTCCATCCGGTAGACGCGTTTCGCCGTGGCAAGCGAGCAATGCCAGTCGATGCGCGGCAGGTGGAGGTTGTAGAGGCGTGCCGCCGACATCAGGCAGCTGCGGTCGAACGGCACGTTGTGGGCCACAAAAGTGTCGTATTCATCAAGATATGTCCGCTCGATCTCCTCCCATACTTCGGGAAACTCCGGAGCATCTTCCGTATCCTCAGGGCGGATGCCGTGAACTTTTACATTCCAGTAGTGGTAGCGGTTGTGCTCGGGGCGAACGAGCCATGAACGGGTCTCGGCCACCTCGCCGTCACGAACCACGCATATACCGACCTCGCATATCGAGTCGCGGCTCGAAGTGGCGGTCTCGAAGTCTATCGCTATAAAATTGCGCATGTTATATTTCTTTTTTATGCACAAAATTACACAATAAATCGCCGGCTTGCGGCCAAAAAATTGTTAAAGCTTGTGATGAGACACAAATATGCATATCTTTGCACAAAAATTTCACAATCGCAATCAATCATGTGGATACAGACCGAATTCACCCTTAAGCCACGCGGCAACGGTTTTCATCTCATAACCGGCGAGGTGCTTGCCAATCTGCCACAACTGCCCCGCACGGGGATGCTCAACCTGTTTATCAAGCACACCTCGGCGGCACTCACCATCAACGAGAACGCTGACCCTGACGTCCGTGCCGACCTGCGGTCGATTTTCGACCGTCTGGTGCGTGAAGGCGAGCCTTATTACCGGCACACCATGGAGGGGCTTGACGACATGCCGGCGCATGCCAAGGCTTCAATCATCGGGCAGTCAGTCACGATACCGGTGAGCGGCGGCCGTCTCAATCTCGGCACGTGGCAAGGGATATATCTGTGTGAATTTCGTGACTGCGGAGGCGCGCGCAAAGTGGTAGCCACCATCGCCGGCGAGTAGTCAAACTCAACCATCTAATTATCAAGCAATGACAGACAACAGCAACGAGATATTTCCGGTGGTCGACAACGAGGGGCGTGTGATAGGATCGGCCACACGCGGCCAATGCCACAACGGCTCGCATATTCTTCACCCGGTGGTGCATCTGCATCTTTTCAACAGCAAGGGGGATCTATATCTGCAACGGCGTCCAGACTGGAAGGACATACAGCCCGGGAAGTGGGACACGGCAGTAGGCGGCCATGTGGACTTTGGCGAGAGCATAGCCGAAGCGCTGCTACGTGAGGCCCGGGAGGAGCTCGGCATTGTCGGATTTGAGCCGGAGCATCTCATATCATACGTGTTTCACAGCGAGATAGAGAGCGAGTATGTCAATGTCTACCGCACAGTATATGACGGAGAGGTCGCACCTACCGCCGAGCTCGACGGAGGCCGCTTCTGGCCGCTGCATGAGATAAAATCGTCGATTGGCAAAGGTGTGTTCACGCCGAATTTCGAGCAGGAATTTCTTCGCCTCGGCTTCTGAAGCCACAACCAAGAGGGTGTTTGTATTTTATTCCTGTTTTCGTATGTTTTTTAGCGTAAACAACGTGTTTTATTAAGAAAAACTTGCATACGGGCACAAAAATTTGTATCTTTGCATGTTAATTTTTCTGCCGAAAAGATATGGCTGTTTAAGTCAGGATTTTTCCGCATCTGATTAATCTTAAATCATTTCCTTTTTTGCACGATTAATTCTCATTTTTTTTGCCAACAGTTTTTTTGCGATATTTCACCGCGAACGCATCTGCGTGTGTATTGTATGCGCATCAATCTGTTTGGCAAACAACGGCAATGTCAACAGTTTAACCAATTCATACCATGACAAAAACATTTCGTTATATCATTTTTCTGATTGCAACGTTCATTGCATCGCCGGCTATGTATGCGGCCGACACTCTTGACAGTGATGGTTATCCGGTGATGTATGTGCGCGGCCATAGCACAAACAACTGGAGCGCACTCGATGAGTATAAATTCAGCCGTGACGGCGATGTATATACCATACATCTCGACGCGCTTGACGGAGAGTTTAAAATTTCGGGTGACAACTGGCAATACAACCTCGGAGGCCACGAGCGGACAGATATCACGCGGTCGATCAGGATACAGGGTGTCTCAGACGGGAAAAACTTCAACGCGCCCAATCTGCGCGACCTGACAATATCGTTCAAGCTGTTGCGCGAGAATGGCGCGGCGGGCAGTTCAGACATTACGTTTACGGTCGGCGGAGCTGAAATCGCCGGCATCTCGGGCACGCTGCCTGTGCTGTATATTGATGTCTACCGCTATGACAGCGCCACCGGCGAACCTATACTTGACGAAGCCGGCAACAGGATATATGACAACGAGGTAATCGACAAAGACCTCAGTCACAAGAATTATTTCGCAGGAGAATACCGGCTTGACGTGAACGGCTGCCAATGGCTGACTGACCTGGGCGCCGCATCAATAGGCTCGGAAGAAGCGCCCCTGCCTCTCGAGATCAAAGCCCGCGGAAATTTCACCCGCAGAGCATTCGCAAAGAAACCGTTCAAACTGAAATTGGGCAAGAAACAAAATCTCCTCAACATGAACGTCAATGGCAAAGGCTCCAAGCATTGGGCGATACTTGCTCATGCCGATGACACCAAGGGTTATCTGCGCAACTTCACGGGCTTCGCACTCGGCGAACGCATCGGACTGCCCTGGACGCCGCGTCAGCAACCCATAGAGGTAGTAATAAACGGCGACTACCGCGGTCTTTATTTCCTCACGGAGTCAATCCGCGTGGGCGACGGCCGAGTGCCGGTGGAGGAACTCGACGACAACGAAGAGAACCGCACACTGATTTCCGGCGGATATATAGTGGAGCTTGACAATTATGACGAGGACGAGAGCTCGCAGATACAGATGGAGGAGAAGGGTAAGTCTGACCAGTTCAAAGACATGCTCCGCATCACATTTGACACCCCCGAGGAATATTCAGCGTTGCAACGCCGCTTCATCAGCGAGCAGTTCACCGCCATCAACGACCTTATCGGAGATGACTCCGACGACATGTGGCGCTATCTGGATCTCGATGACGCTGCCCGCTATTACATCGTTGAGGAAATCATCTCGCACACAGAGTCATATCACGGGTCGACCTATCTTATGCGCGACCGCGGCGAGGGAGAGAAGTGGCATTTCTCACCGCTCTGGGACTGCGGCAACGGATTCAACGGCTATACCGACGCTTATTTCTATGACTGCGACTCCTACGGCAACACGTGGATACCGTCGCTGCGGATGAACGCCATGTTCAATGCCAAGGTTAAGGACACATGGCAATGGTTCATGGGCAAGCATGGAGGCTTTGACGGCCTTATGGAAGATATCGACACATATTGCGCGCATATCGCAGAGGCGGCCAAGGCCGACGCCAGACGCTGGAAAGGCCAGCCCGTGCCGGCCGACGGCCAGGAGGTGGCCGACAACAGCGACATGGAGTCATGCCGCAACGCAGTGAAGCGTCATCTTAACGCCAAGATCAACTGGCTGGCACAGCAGAGTGATTTCGGACCGGTGGGAGGCGACTATAACGAACCCGCCCGCGACACTACTCCGGCACAGCCACTCCCCTACTACGCCAAGGAACCGGAGCAGACCGTCACCGTATATTTCATCGATGACAGCGGCACACCGTGGAGCGATGTATATGCCTACGTGTATGACCCGACAGCCGACGGCTCGACCGAAAACTATGAAGCACTCGGCCAATGGCCCGGCACCCGTATGACGGCAGCCGAAGTAGCCGGAGCGAATGGGATGGCGCTGACATTCGAACCTGAACGCCCGCTGAGCGCTGACGCCAAAATCATAATCAACGGTGGCGACGAGCACAACAAGACCATCGACTTTCCTCTTGTCGACGGTAACATCTATTACCGCTCGGGAGATTTCACCGGAGTCGAAACCATAACAGATGATCAGGCTGAGGCAGAGGCGGAATATTACGACACATCAGGCCGCCGCATAGCAGGCGCCACACCCCGCGGCATCTATATCGTGCGCCGCGGCGACAAAGCGAGCAAGACGCTGATGAAATAACAGCCACAAGATAATGCAGACAGGCTGCGCCGGAGAAATCCGTGTGCAGCCTGTCTTTGTTTTTACGAGACCGTGAGCGAGGGTCAGAAGTAGAAGTTCATCGATTTTGGGTAGAACAGCATGCCTGAACCGATCTGCTGGGCGATATTCTCACCCATAGAGTTGGCGACGATTGCGAGAGCGAAACGCATAGCCGAGGCCGGTCCGTTGCCGGTGACAAGAGTGTCGAGAGCAATGACGGGAGCATCGCGCCAGATGGCCTTTTCGACAGAAGCCTGAGTGCCGGGATATCCGGTGCATTCACGTCCGTCGAGGAGTCCGAGCGAGCCGAGCACGAACGCCGGAGCAGCGCATATAGCCGCTATCCTGCCGCCGTTTGCCGCATGCTCCTTGAGGAGTGTGCAAAGGGGGGCATACTCGGCGAGATTGCTTGAACCGGGAAGTCCGCCGGGCACGATAATCCATTCGATATTGTCAAAGTGAGTTTCGGAGAACAGAGCGTCAGCCTTTACGGTGACGCCATGCGCACCGGTGACCATGAGGTCGGGGATGATTGAAACAGTCTTGACATCCATGCCGGCGCGACGCATCACATCGACCACTGTCAGAGCTTCAATCTCTTCAAAACCCGGTGCCAAAAATAAAAACGAGCGATTCATGATAGATAGGGGTTATAATGATATTAAAAAATGTGGAGTTACTACTATTATCAAATATCTGTAACCGCGAAAGTTTTTATACACTATCGGTATTGTGTTAAAACAAAGATATATAATTTTTGTTTGAAAAAAAATATTTAATTTTGAAAAAAAAGAATTTTATGCTGAAAATCATATCGCATCTGACAGCGGCAGCTGTCGCGGCAGTAACAGTGACAGGATGCTCCGGCGGAAAAAGCGCGGAGAGATACACTTCGCTCGAGGGAAACGTGTGGCACACCACGATGCATATCACCTACGGCTCGGAGCGAGATTTGTCGGAGGAGGTGACGGATGTGACGAAGCGTGTTGAGGAGTCGCTATCGCCGTTTCTGCCTGACTCGCGGATATCGAGAATAAACCACAATTCGGATATGGCTACAGACGGATATATCGAGCAGGTGCTGGCAGAGTCGCAGCGTGTCAACCGACTGTCAGGAGGCGCGTTTGACCCGACGGTAGCGCCTTTGGTCAACCTGTGGGGATTCGGCTACAGCGATGAAGGGGGAGAGCCTTCTCAGGAGCAGATTGACAGCTGTCTGAGTCTTGTCGGGATTGCCGACTGCCGTATTGAGGATGGCATGATGATAAAGAAATCACCCGGCACACAGTTCAACTTCTCGGCCATCACCAAGGGGTTCGGGATAGACTGTATCGCCGGTATGCTCAGAGACGAGGGTGTCAAAAACTATATGATAGAAATCGGCGGTGAGGTAGCTCTCAGTGGTGTTAACAGCCGCGGAGAGAAATGGCATATTCAGATTGACTCACCGGCATCCGATGCCTCCGGACACGAGCGGCTGTCGGTAATAGAAGTGACTGACTGCTGCATAGCCACATCGGGCAATTACCGCAACTACCGCGACACATCACACGGGCGCATAGGTCACACGATATCACCGTCAGACGGGAAGCCTTACACCGGCAATGTATTGTCGGCCACAGTCATAGCTCCGTCGACAATGACCGCCGACGCGCTTGCCACGGCCCTGATGGCGATGGATGCCGAGGCAAGAATGTCAATGATCGAGGGTCTTGACAATGTGGAGGCTCTGCTTGTAGTGGCGGACGGCGACGGCTTCCGGTTGGTAAAGTCGTCGGGATTTCCCGAGATGAAACAGTAGCCGGATTGCCCGAGAAAGATCAGGTATATATAAAAGAAAAACCGGCTGTCATCCCGACATCCGATAAATCTTTAACCTTAAATCTAATACCATGAAAAACACAGTGCAAATATAGTAATTATGACATTATAACGCTGAGGCCGGGCTATAGTTCGGCGAAACGTATGATTTAACACATATTAACGTATATAATTGCAGGAAATTTGCTATCTTCGTGAAAAACAAGGAAAATACCATTTGAATTATGCGCGTAAAAATATTAGTGGTTGACGATGAAGAGTCAATCTGTGAAATACTCAAATATAATCTTGAAAAAGAGGGGTATGAGGTGACGACAGCCAACAGCGCCGAAGAGGCTTTGGGTCTCGACCTGCCGGCTTACTCGCTCATGATAGTAGATATCATGATGGAGCGTCTCAGCGGTTTCGACTTTGCCAAGAGGCTTCAGAACAGTTCGTCGACCGAACATATTCCCATCATCTTCTGCTCGGCGCTCAACGGAGAGGATGACACCGTGATGGGTCTGAACATCGGAGCTGACGACTACATCACCAAGCCGTTTGCCG
This sequence comes from Muribaculaceae bacterium Isolate-002 (NCI), assembly GCA_004102805.1. Lineage (GTDB taxonomy): Bacteria > Bacteroidota > Bacteroidia > Bacteroidales > Muribaculaceae > JAGBWK01. The sequence goes on along the minus strand of SCEG01000005.1, from coordinate 76,744 downwards.
TAGGCGAGGTAATAGCCCGCGTCAGAGCGGTGCTCCGCCGCAGCAACGTGTCGCAGCAGCTCAACTACAATCTGTCGAAAAGCATCTATGAGCCTGACATCACATTTCACGGGCTGCGCATTGACCGCAACGAGAAGTTGTGTTATATCGACGGCGAGGCACTTGACCTGACTCCTACTGAGTTCGGCCTGATACTTTACTTTCTGACACACCGCAACCGCATCTATTCGCGTGAGGAAATCATACGTCAGGTGTGGGAGGGGCAGGAGGTGACCACGCGTACGGTAGACACCAACATGGCACGCCTGCGCAAGAAACTCGGAATATACGGCAACCACATACGCACACGCCCCGGTTTTGGATATGGATTTAAAGAAGAAGAGGACTAACTATCAGCTGAAGCTGTTCCTGCCCATAGTGGGACTGCTGTGGGTGATAATCATAGCCGTGGAGATAGCGCAGTATAAGCGCGAGAAGGAATATCGCGCCGAGATGATACGCGCGCGCATCGAATTCATGAACAAACGTCTGCTCAACCTCATAGAGGAGGGGGAAGATCCGTCGGCATTCCTGCACTTCATCGACAAATATTATGAGGCATCGGTGCTCGACAACCTGTCGATGACACTCTATGACGCAGACACGGGCGATGAGAAGATACGTATAGGCTTCCCGTCGCCCACCCCCGAACTGCTCAGCACGCGTGGAAAAATCGCGGGCGCGTATATCGCGGCCAACAACAACGACGACTCGACTTATATCCAGCCAGACAAGGCATTCTACTACAGCGTGAACAAGTCGGCCGACGGGCGCTACTTAGCCCAGACATTCCTGCCGCTCAATGCCAAGATAGCCACCGAGATAAAGGGAAATCCGTGGCTGCGGTTCTTTGTGCTGTTCGGCTGTGCCGGCATCACCATACTGACATATATCGCCACCAGGCATCTGACGAAAAACATACGCCTGCTGCGCGAGTTTGTGTCAAAAGCATCAAACGACCATGACTTTGTGGCTCTTGACAAGTTTGCCAATGACGACCTTGGCGAGATTTCGCGGCAGGTAGTCAACATGTATAACATGCGCAAGGCTGCACTCGCCTCACGTGAGCTTGAGCACCGTGTGGCACTCAAAGCCACTGAAGAGCACTCAAATCTCAAGCGCCAGTTCACCAACAACATAAACCACGAGCTGAAAACTCCGGCCGGCATCATCAAAGGCTATGTCGACACCATAATCGAAAATCCCGGCATGGACGAGGAGTCGCGCAACCACTTCCTGCTCAAGACCCAGGAGCACATACAGCGCCTGTGCGATATCCTCAACGACCTGTCGACGATGACAAGACTCGAGGACGGAGCCCAGAACATATCGCTTGAGAGGATAGATTTCAAAGAGTTTGTCGACAATCTCGCGTGTGATATCGACGAGAGCGGCATCATCGGCGACATGACATTCTACACCAATATCCCCGACAACTGCTTCGTCAAGGGCAACAACACTCTGCTTACAGGCGCTATAATGAATCTTGTCAAGAACGCGGCCGCCTATTCAAAAGGCACGGAGATGAGCCTGCGGCTTCTTACCGAAAACCAGCGTTTTTATACGTTTGTGTTCAGCGACAACGGACAGGGCGTGCCGGAAGAGTCGATACCGATGCTTTTCGAGCGCTTCTACCGCGTGGACAAAGGGCGGTCGCGCAAAGCAGGGGGCACCGGCCTCGGACTCCCCATCGTGCGCAGCTCGCTCAACACCATAGGGGGGTCGATATCGGTCAACAACGGCGAGCACGGAGGCCTTGAATTCGTGTTCACGCTACAGAAATGGCGCACAAAACAAGCAGAACAGCACAACGATGAAAAGAAAGCTTAACGAGGATTTCACAGCGGCTGTCGGCGCCCTCTGCCGGCTTCCGGGCGGGGAAGCGCTACGTCACCTCACCGAGTCGCTTGAAAACGACGATCCGTCTGTTGCCATAAGAATAAATCCGTTGAAAGAGAAAAGCCTACCGGAAGGAATGCGCAGAGTGGCGTGGGCTGCAGACGGAGTGTATGTCGACGGTTTGCGTCCACGCTTCACCTTCGACCCCGCGATGCATCAGGGAAGGTATTATGTGCAGGACGCGTCATCGATGGTCATAGGCGCAATAGCCGGCGAGCTTGCCGGCGACAAGCCGGTCATATATATCGACTCATGCGCCGCGCCTGGCGGCAAGACCACAGCAGCAATAAGCGCGCTGCCCGAAGGCTCGCTCGTGATCGCCAACGAATATGACCGCCGCCGTGCGGAAGCCTTGTGTGAGAATATAATAAAGTGGGGTTATCCTGACGTTGCAGTGACTTCATGCGATACAGCCGGCTACACCCGCCTCGGCCCCATCGCCGATATCGTAGCTGCCGACGTGCCATGCTCGGGCGAGGGGATGATGCGCAAGGAGGCTGCGGCGGTGGAACAATGGTCGCCCGCACTTGTAGAGCAGTGTGCGGCACTGCAACGCTCGATTATCGACAATATGTGGAAGGCTCTGAAGCCCGGCGGCTATTTCATATACTCGACATGCACATTCAACCGCACCGAGAATGAGGAAAACGTGGCTTATATCGCCGAAACACTCGGAGGGATACCTGTCGACATGCATCTCAGCGAGAGATTTGAGACAATTGCTCCGGGGATAGACACGCCTTATCCCGCGGCACGGTTCATACCCGGACGCACCGAAGGCGAAGGGCTGTTTGTAGCGGTAATGCGCAAACCGGAAGATGAGGCAGCCGCATCACAACGTCACGACCGGCGTAAAGAAAGCCGACAGAAAGAGAAACACAGCTCCGGAGCCGCCACGACAGAAGCCTGGATAGATGGCGACGATTATGAACTGACTACCGACGGCGACAGGATAACGGCGCTGCCCAAGAGGTGGCTGACAACCATCAATCTTCTTAAAAAAAATCTCAATGTCATATACGCAGGCACGGAAATAGCCATTGTCAAAGGTCGCGATGCGATACCGTCGCAGGCGCTTGCGGCAAGCCGGCTGCTGAGGCGTGAGACGTGGGCCGAGGCCGAGGTCGATTACAGCACTGCGCTTCAGTTTCTGTCGCGCCAGGCCATCACGCTTGATGACGCGCCGAAAGGAATTATACTGCTCACGTATGACGGCCATCCGCTCGGTTTTGTAAAAAATCTTGGAAACAGGGCAAACAATCTATATCCGCAGGCATGGGCGATACGTTCGACACATCTGCCTGACGAACGGCCTGATGTGCTTAAGACGGAGAAGTCATGAGCAGCTCACGCAACACCGGAATAGACACACTGCGCGGCATCGGAGTGCTTGTTGTGGTCATGGTGCATGCAGGCATAAGCGGCACTCTGCTGCGCGGGGCGCTCGTCATAGCCGTGCCTCTGTTTTATCTGGTAGCCGGATACACCTGTAAAGACACCGGGACGCTCAGAGGTCTCGTGACCTGTAAATTCCGGAGGCTTATCATTCCGTTCATGTTTTATGCGGCGGCCGGTCTGGCGATTTACACTGCGGGCAACTGCCTGCTGTTGCACAAGCCGATGCAATGGCATCTGTTCAATATACTGTCGGCTGACCGGACTTACCTGCCCTACCCCGCCGCGCTATGGTTCTTCCTGAGCATCTTCTGGTGCTACATGCTGCACGGCGCGATAAGCCGCATAACCCGCAGCGATACACAGCGGGCGGCGTTATGCCTGAGTGTCGGCGTGGCAGGGTGGATACTCAGCCGATACGCGGCTCTTCCGCTGAGCTTTGACACGTCGATGAGCTGGCTTCCGTTTTTCTATATCGGCAACATGCTCGCGCGATATGGGTTCTGCCGCGACAGACTTAAACCGAGAACCGCAGCGTCAGGGGCTATTGTCGCTATCGCATGCTGCGCCGGATATGTCGCGGCCGGATATAACGCCGGATACTGCTACAATATCTTTGTCGGCAGCATTCCGCTTATAATACTGCTGACTCTTGGAGCCACGCTCGGCACACTCTGCGCATGCTCCGGCGTCGGAAAGATTCCGGTCATCACTTATCTCGGGAGAAATTCGCTGGTCGTATTCGCGGGGCACCAGCATTTCATGATTATAATAAGACAGAGTCTCGAACAGATGCACGTCGCTACCGACAGCGCTTTATTCGAATATCTTTTAGCCGCCGCATCGATTGCAGCAAGCATTATGACCGCAACAATAGTGCGGAAAATCGCCCCACAGCTTATCGGCGAACAAAAATTGCTCCGCGACAGAACCACAAACAGCATCGCAGTTGGCAAATAAAATCGGAGGAAAGAGGCAAAAACGGCTGTTTTATCTCTATTTTCGATGGCGCAAAAGCCCAATAATTCGCACTTATATCCACAAAAACAAGAAAAATGCATTTTTTCGCAAAAAAGTTGCAAAAATATTTGCACAACTCGGAAACCTGTATTACCTTTGCAAACGCAAACGGCAAGGAAGTCAAACGAAACGACAAACAAGCCAAAGCAAAGAGATCTTTAAATACGGTGTGGTAGTTCAGCTGGTTAGAATACCTGCCTGTCACGCAGGGGGTCGCGGGTTCGAGTCCCGTCCATACCGCCGGAGAGAGAGGAGAATGAGTGATACTTACCTTTGGTAATGTCGCTCATTCTTTTTTTTGTATATACCCCACCCCGCAGCTTCTAATTCCCGGCTTTGCCTTGAGGGTGTTTTGTAGAGACGCACGGCTCGTGCGCCCGAATGTTATACTTGATAATCAAGGTGTTGGCGGACGCACGAGCCGTATATCCCTACGTTTTGGAGGTATTCTTCGGAGTTATGTAATACCTTCGCAGCAATATTAAACTGAGAGTGTAATATTAATTGCAATTCAGGTTTGAGCCCCCGGCTCTCCGTGGTGTCCACGGGGGCGAGACGCCCCCGCCCCTGCTACCGCCCGTAATCTCGGGTCAGCGGATTTTTTGCTGTAGACGGGTGTGCAGACAGCAGCCGGGACGAGGGACGTTTAACAAATGTAGAAAAGAGCAGAAATGCGGACGGTAATTAATAAACAGATGGCTTTTACAGACAATGGAGGAATGAGGGAGATGCTGGCGGGAAGGATTGGCCGGCGTGATATCCGGGCAATATGCCTGCAATGTTGCGACGGCGGTGACGATTGTGTCAGAGAGACTTTATTCTCATTGATATCTGACGATGATGACAGAGTGGCATATAATGCGCTGTGGGTGCTTACACATTTCGACGGCGAGGGGCGAGATTGGCTTCTACTGAGGCGCAGCATTCTTATTGACCGCCTGCTGACGGAGAAGCATACCGGCAAGCGCCGGCTTATGCTTTCGCTGCTGGATAAAATGCCTGTTGCGGAAGATGATGTGCGCACTGACTATCTTGATTTCTGCATGGCTAAAATCAATTCTACCGAGCCATACGGCATCAGGGCCTTGTGTCTGAAGCAGGCTTTCGCGCAGTGCAGGTTTTATCCGGAACTGACGCAGGAGCTTCTGTGCGCAATCGAGATGATGGAGCACGGAGAGATGTCGGCGGGAATACGGTCGGCGAGAAACAACATAATGAAGCAAATATCACGGCTGTAGCGCGACTGCCATGCGCCACTAAGATGAGTGGCAGCAGCGATGCGCTTATGGAAGAGGCTACGGGCTATCTGTTGTGGCTGTTGCCTGGCATGGCGTTTCTGCTGATAGAGTGCGTGGGGCTGATGCTTATACGCCTTGACGGTTCGCCGCGCTATGCCATGATGTGCAATGTTACGGCTGCCGTGTTCAATATCGTGCTTGACTATATTCTGGTGTTTCCGATGGGTCTTGGGGTCAAGGGCGCGGCAATGGCGACGTCGGTGAGCTGCATGCTCGGCGGAGTCATGGTGCTGGCATATTTCGCGAGATATTCCACGACATTGAAGTTCTACCGCCTGAAACTGTCGGTTACGAGCCTGTTGCTGACTGTGCGCAACACCGGCTATATGGCAAAAATAGGATTTGCCACCTTGCTTACGGAACTTGCAATGTCAGTGATGATGCTAACGGGCAACCATGTCTTTATCCATGCTCTGGGAGAAAACGGCGTGGCGGCATTCAGCATCGCATGCTATCTCTTCCCGATCATGTTTTCGATAAGCAATGCTGTGGCTCAGTCGGTGCAGCCGATTATCAGCTACAATTACGGTGCCGGCGACATGTCGAGGGTGTCTAAGTCGCTGCATACGTCGCTTGTGGCAGCGCTGATATGCGGCACAGCAGTGACTGTTTCTGTGGCAGCCGGGACACGTCTGATTGTCACACTGTTTCTGTCACCCGAGTCGGGTGCGTTTGATATAGCATGCGCCGGTCTCCCGAAATATGCGTTGTGCGGCCTGTTTTTCGCTCTGAATATCGCTTTTATCGGATATTATCAAAGTCTTGAGAAATCGGTGCGCGCCACAGTGTTCACTCTGCTCAGGGGCATTGTGTTTATTATGCCGATGTTATCTTCTCCGCTGACACGCCGTAGAAAAGTCTCGCTGAGCTCAGCGGAAAAGAGAAGCCATTGTGCGTGCTGAAACCTTTTCACCGTCACCAGCAGCTCGTCGACGCTGTTGAAATCGGACAGCGTGTAATCAAGTATGACTACAGCATCGTGGCTATCGGAAAGCATTGAGGCCAGAGCCTTCCTGTCGGCAGGTTCGGCTACCTGAGCAGCAGGAAACAGTGAGGATATATACCCGCGCAAACCTGCGCGGGTAATATCCTGGTTGTCATCAATTGCAAAAAGGATGTTCCGGTTCATGGCCAGAATGCCTGTCAGTCAACGGGATATTCCTCGAATGCATAGAGCACTGTCGACAGATAGCGCTCGCCGGTGTCGGGGAGAAGCGCCACGATGGTCTTGCCTTCGTTTTCGGGCTGCTTGGCAAGCTGTATGGCTGCGTAGAGCGACGCTCCTGATGAAATGCCGACAAGCAGACCCTCTTTCTTTGCGAGCAGGCGCGATGTGCGTATGGCATCGTTGTCCTTGACAGGAATAATTTTGTCGATGGCGTCGGGATTGAAGTTTTTCGGCACGAAACCGGCACCGATGCCCTGTATCTTGTGCGGACCGGCCTGACCGCCTGACAGCACAGGGGAGCTTTCAGGCTCGACAGCAACAGCCTTTATCGCGGGGTTATGCTTTTTCAGTCCGGCGGCTGTGCCGCTTGCTGTGCCGCCTGTGCCTACGCCGGCGACGAAGATGTCAACCTTGCCGTCGGTGTCGCGCCATATCTCTTCGGCGGTGGTGCGGCGGTGGGCTTCGGGATTTGCGGGATTGTCAAACTGCTGTAGTATCACGGCGCCTTCAGTCTGCTCCTTCAGTTCGTTGGCCTTGCGGATGGCACCTTTCATGCCTTCGCTGCCGGGAGTCAGCACAAGTGTTGCTCCAAGAGCTTTGAGGAGGTTCTGTCGCTCTACGCTCATCGTCTCGGGCATGGTGAGGACGAGATTGTAGCCTTTGACCGACGACACCCAGGCGAGACCTATGCCTGTGTTGCCGCTTGTAGGCTCAATGATTGTAGCTCCGGGACGGAGTATGCCGTCGTTTTCGGCTTTTTCAATCATGGCGAGGGCGATGCGGTCTTTTACGCTTCCCCCGGGGTTGAAATACTCGAGTTTCACCAGTATCTTTGCCTTAAGCCCTTCGGCTTCTTCGATTTTCTGTACTTCAAGGAGCGGTGTGTTGCCTATCAGTTCCGTGAGATTTCTGTAGATGTGTGCCATAACGTTGTAATAAAAATTTGTTTTCTGCAAAGTTACCGGTATGCGGTGATACGCGCAATACCACGTTTGCGGTATATTTGCTACCGGATACGGCCGACAGCCGAACGGAGGCGGTCAAGAGCCTCTTCGAGCACGGCGCGGCGGGTTGCGGCATTGAGGCGCATGAACCCTTCTCCTCCGAGCCCGAACATCTCGCCGTCGTTAAGGGCGAGACCGGCCTCTTTGACAAACAGAGAGGTCAGGCCGTCATGGTCGAGACCGAGACGGCGGCAGTCGAGCCATACGAGAAATGATGCCTGCGGACGCAGCGGAACAATCTCCGGGATGTTTTCGCGGCAATAGTCGGCGATGAAACCGATATTGCCCTCGACGTAGCGGAGCATCTGATTGCGCCATTGCTCCCCTTCCTGACTGAACGCGGCGATTGTGGCAATCGGGGCGAAGAGTGTCGGTTCGTTGAACTCGTTGGCGGCGAGCCATTCGTGAAACCGGGCGCGCAGTCGGTCGTCGGGAATGATGGAGTATGAACTGACAATGCCTGCGATATTGAAAGTCTTGGAAGGAGCCCCGAAGGTTATGCAGCATGCGGCGGCTTCTTCTGAAACGGTTGCAAACGGTATATGCCTGTTTCCCCATAAGGCCATGTCGCAGTGTATCTCGTCGGAGATGACAATTATATTTCTGCTGTGGCAGAACCGGGCGAGGCGGGCAAGGGTGTCGCGATCCCAGACGATTCCGGCAGGATTGTGCGGATTTGACAGTATGAGCATACGGCACTTGTCGTCGGCCACAGCGGCAAGATTGTCAAAATCCATGCTGTAGGTGCCGTCGCCGTTTCTTTTGAGCGGGTTCATCACCACTTTGCGTTTGTTGCCGAGCGGTGTCAGGCGGAACGGATGGTAGACCGGCGGCTGGATAATCACTTTTTCGTCTTCTTTTACAAAAACGTTGACAGCCATTCCGATGCCTTTCACCACTCCGGGAATGAACGAGAGCCAGTCGCGCTTTACGTTCCAGCCGTGGCGGTCGTAAATCCATTTTATAATGGAGTCGAAATATTCCGGCGGTTCGACCGTGTAACCGAACAGCGAGTGGTCGAGGCGGCGCCGCAGGGCGTCGGTGATGAAAGGGGGTGTCTCGAAGTCCATGTCGGCCACCCAAAGCGGAAGCAGTCGGGGGTTGCCGTAACGTTCCTGAAGCGCATCATATTTAAGAGAGCCTGTGCCGCGTCGGTCGACAGGCTTGTCAAAGTCATATATCTGCATTGTCATCGGTTGATTTGTGCGGTTTAAAGAGCCTGACGGATGTCGTCAAATAGGTCGTCGACATCTTCAAGGCCGACCGAAAGGCGTATTGTGGTTTCCTTTATGTCCATGCTCTGTCGCTGCGCGTCGGTAAACGGTCCGAAGATAGTGCTTGCGGGGTGTATTGCCAGCGACTTGTTGTCAAAAAGGTTGGTGGCGCGTCGTATGAGCCGCAGATTGTTGATGAAGCGGAAGCATGCATCGCGGTCGGCGAGGTCGATGGTAATCATGGCGCCTGACGTATCGCCGAACTGCGCCTTAGCCAGTGCGTGGTAGGGGTTATCCTCCAGTCCGAGGTAATTGACATGCATTATGCCGTCGAGCGACGACAGCCTGCGGGCAAGAGCCAGGGCATTGGCCGACTGTATGCGGTATCTTGCGTCGAGCGTCTCCAGCCCGATTGTCTGCATGTAGGCGACATGGGGAGTCATGTAAGCGCCAAGGTTGAAGAGCATCTCGTTGCGTATGCGCTTGCTGAACTCGGGAAAGTTGCCGTAGTCAATCACCAGACCGCCTATCGAGGTGGCGCCCCCCGAGAGATATTTGGTGCTCGACACAATCTCGATGTCGATACCTGCATCAGCCGCGCCGAACTGAGTGAACGGTATCATCGTGGTGTCGGCAACGAGCGGAATGCCGTGGCGGCGCGCTATTGCAGCAAGAGCCTTTATGTCGGCCACTTCCATCTGCGGGTTGGTGATTATCTCGAAAAATATGCAGCAGGTGTCGCTGTCAACCATCTTCTCCACGGCGGCGGGGTCGGTGAGGTCGCAGAGGCGCGGCTCCACCCCGAATCTTGACAGTGTGCCGGTAATCAGTGAGTAGGTGTTGCCGAAAAGATGCCGTGATGACACGATATTTTTTCCGGCGGACGAAAGAGCGAGCAGCGAATTGCTTATTGCCGCCATTCCCGATGACATCGCCACCACTTCATGCGCGCCGGTGAGTGACTTGACCTTGTTCTCGAAAAAAGTCACCGTGGGGTTCATCACTCTCGAGTAGTCGGGACGGTCGCTCCGGCCGCAGAATGCATCTGACATCTCCGACGCATTGTCAAATTCGTAGGCCGCCGTGTGATATACGGGCATACTCAGAGCATTATACGCGTCGGAGGACTGGAAAGAGGTATGTATTGCCGCTGTCTGCTTCTTCATATTAAGTAACTGTTTAAAATTATTTTATATTAACCATTCTCCATTATTTTAATATTCCGCCGGAGTCTTTTTTGTTCGAAATTTCGCAAAAGTAATAAAAAGATGCGAATATGTGGCAATATGTCACAAAATATCAAGAATAAAGATATATTTGCTGCAATATTAAACAGGCGGCATCGTGACCCGACTCACCGGGTCACGATGCCGCCTTGATGCGATATCTCTTACGGCGCGTGTTTTGCGCAGACCTTTATTGTTTTGGCACGGATGCTGCGATGATGACGGCGTTGCCGGTCAGTGTGACGGTGCGTGAAGAGGCAGCCACAAGCGCCGTGCGTCCGCGCGACAGACCGCATACCGCTTCATGGTCGACGTCGACGGTGCACTGTCCGCTTATGCATATCAGCACGACGAACGATTCGCTTTCATGGTGCAGAGACAATTGTCCGTCGACGGTTATTTTCTCCACATCGAAATAACGGCAGCTTACCAGCGGCACCTCGCCGGCGGCCTCGCGGTCATAATCAGTGACATAGTTGTCATATACCTTATAATCGATAGCATCGACAGCCTCCTCGACATGGAGCTGACGCGGCTTGCCGTCGAGGCCCCGGCGGTCGTAGTCGTAGACGCGGTAGGTGATGTCGGAGGTCTGCTGTATCTCTGCGATGAGGCTTCCGGCGCCGATGGCGTGGATGCGTCCGGCGGGGAGGAAGAAAACATCGCCGGGGTGTGACTTGTGGCTTGCGAGCACGTCGGTTATGGTGTTGTCGGCCACACGGCGGCGGTATTCATCGGGAGTAATCTCCGTTGACAGACCGGAAATGATGTCGGCGTCGTAGTCGGCGTCGATGACATACCACATCTCGGTCTTGCCCATGCTGCCGTGGCGGCGTTGCGCGAGTTCGTCGTCAGGATGCACCTGCACCGACAGATTGTCGCGTGCGTCAATTATCTTTATCAGCAGCGGGAAGCTGTTGCCGAAGCGACTGTAGACATCTTCGCCCACGAGTGCGGCTCCGTATTTGTCGATAAGCCCGGTTATCGACAGTCCGGCGTCCTCGCCGGTGTCGACCACCGACTCATGCCCCGGCACTCCGGAGAGCTCCCAGCTCTCGCCAATGTTGTGCATATCGGTGTCTATCGCTTTAAAATCCTTTATCTTTTCGCCTCCCCACACTACGGTCTTTAGATAGGGGCGGAAGGTGAATATCTTGTTCATGGGTCAAATATGTAAAAAAATATGTAAGGTTATTGTTTTCCGTCGAGTGAAGCGAGAGCAAACACGTAGGCGCCGATTGATATCGCCTCACTTGCTCCGAGCCGGGATATGGCCACACCGGTGCGTTTCACGGGGTCGTAGGTCACGGTGTCCTCGGTGCCGTGTATCTTGAGTGCTTTGCCGTTGCCGCGGGCAAATTCGCGGAACTCGTTTTCGTTGTCGAGGTCATAGACGTTCATCTGCACTCTGCGCACTTCGTCGCCTGAGAGGGTGCTGAGCGACGAGCGCATCTTCTCAAGCAACGCCGGCATTATGTGGCGGGCGGCGCCGGTGAGTCCTCCGCCTATAACCACGAGTGAGTCGGTGAGGGTCACGGCAGTGGCCATTGCGTCGCCGGCCGCAGTGCCGAAGCGGCGGAATGCCTCACGGGCGGCCTCGCGGTCACCTTCACGCGTGCCGTCGGCGATCTCGCATATATCTTTGGGCGTGAGTGTATGGTCGGGATTGCCGGTAAGCTCTCCGAAGACTCGTCGGATGGCGCGTATGGCCACGCTCTCCTCGATTATGATGTCGCGGTCGTAGGTGTCGGGAAGGCAGAATGTCTCCACACACGAGTTGTTGCCACGGTTGAGGCGGCCGTCGATAACCGATCCGATGCCGAAACCGGTGCCGAAAGTGTAGCCGAGCAGGTTGGTATATTTTTTCTCTCCGCCCATCGCGGCTATGCGGGCGTTGACTTCAGGCAGCAGCCCTTCCATAGCCTCGCCGAGCGCGAAGAGGTCGCCGTCGTTGTTGATGTAGACCGGGATGCCGAACCGGCGGCGCAGTATCTCTCCGAGAGCCACTCCGTCGCGGAATGACGGAAAGTTGGGCAGATATCCGCCTATGATGCCGTTGGCGTAATCGGCCGGTCCGGGGAATGCGAAACTGATGGCTACAGGCTGTTGCTCGAGCGATGCGATCACTTCCTCGAAGCCTGAAATGAGAGTGTGGATGCAGAGGTCGAGGTCGTGGGAATTTGACGGCTTGGTGATTGGCTCTATGATAAAGCGGTTGCCGCGCATGGCGCCGAATACGAAGTTCGTGCCCCCGGCGTCGAGGGTGATGACGATACGTTGGTCTGTCTGATACATGGTATATAATAATTCGTGTTTGTTCAGTTGTGCTGTTTTCAGGCTGATTGTGCAAATATAATAAAAAATGGAGAAACGGAGAAATTGTCAGAACAGGGTGAGCTGGGTGTCAATGAGGCGGAACGAGAGACGATGGAACGGTGACGGGCCATATTGCGCTATCGCTTCGCGGTGTGCGCGCGTGGGGTAGCCTTTGTTGTCGTCCCAGTGATACATGGGATATTGCTCGTGAAGGCGCATCATGGCCTCGTCGCGGTGGGTCTTGGCGAGCACCGATGCGGCTGCTATGTTGGCGAAGCGTCCGTCGCCCTTGACGAATGTCTGCGAGGGGATGTCGCGGTAAGGCTTGAAACGGTTGCCGTCGACGATAATGGCGCCGGGCGTCACTTCAAGCATGTCGAGGGCGCGGTGCATGGCGAGAATAGACGCATTGAGTATGTTGATCCGGTCGATTTCCTCGGCCGTCACGATGCCTACCGCCCACGCGGTTGCCTGTTGCTCTATTATCGGACGCAACAAGTCGCGCTGTCGCTCGGTGAGCTGCTTGGAGTCGTTGAGCAGAGGGTGGGAGAAGTCGTCGGGAAGTATCACAGCGGCGGCATATACATCGCCGGCAAGGCAACCGCGTCCGGCTTCGTCGCAGCCGGCTTCGCTGATGCCCGGCGTATGGCAGATTGCAAGCGGTGATTTCATTTTCTGTTACTTTATATGTGATTGTTTGCGGTTCGGAACAGGGAATAAAAAAAATTATCCGTCATCCCGACGAATAATCTTTTTTAACCTTAAATCTAATACCATGAAAAACACAATGCAAAGATATAAACTTTATGTTATAAAACATAATTTTTTGGCAAAAAATTATGGATTTAACTATAATTTAACACTTTTGCCATAAAAACAAGGCCAATTATGGCATGTGTATATGCAAAATGCCGGTTTAACAGATAACAGGTGACCATAAACGCCTGACTGTCTTTATTTTTTTTTGACTCACAGTAGCATATTTTTACATTTATATTTGTATCTTTGTAAAACAGCGTTAAAAACGTAGCAGCTATGGCTTGTTTTTAACGACACGCTTGACAGCTAAAAAATGAAACCAATTATTAACCATTTAAATTACACAGTATGAAGAGACTCACTCTCTTTGCCACAACGTTGTTGGTAGCCGGCTCAACGGCTTTTGCCGATTATGTGTGTCGTGGCACAATTATCGATGACCAGGGGGAACCTCTCATCGGAGCTTCCGTTATGGTGCCCGGATCCAAGACCGGTGTCACTACTGATATTGACGGTAACTTCACACTCAAAGTGCCGGACAACACCAAAGAGCTCACTATCGAATACATCGGCTACAAGACTGCCAATGTGCCCGCCTCGGCATCTATGGGAACCATCACTCTGGAGGTTGCCTCACAGATGCTGAAAGACGTTGTTGTGACCCAGTCAATTGCCCGCACCCGCAAGACCCCGGTTGCGGCATCGAGCGTCGACGCTCTTCTTATTGAAAACAAACTCGGCAGCCAGGAATTCCCCGAAGTGCTCAAGACCACACCGGGAGTATGGGCCACCAAAGACGGCGGCGGTTACGGCGACGCTAAAATCAATATCCGAGGCTTCAAGTCGGAAAACACCGGTATGCTCGTCAACGGTATTCCGGTCAACGACATGGAAGGCGGCTGGGTATATTGGTCGAACTGGGCCGGACTGTCTGACGTGACATCGATGATGCAGGTGCAGCGCGGTCTGGGAGCGTCGATTATCTCCGTTCCTTCCGTGGGCGGCACGCTCAATATCACCACCCGCTCAATCGACGCCAAGAAAGGCGGCTCGGTGTTCTACGGCATGGGTAACGACGGCATGAACCATATCGGGTTCAACGTGTCGACCGGCCTGATGAAAAACGGTTGGGCAGTGTCATTGATGGGCACCCGCAAATGGGGCGACGGCTACGTGCAGGGCACCAACTTCAACGCCTACACCTATTTTGTCAATGTGTCAAAACGCATCAATGACGCGCATCAGCTGTCATTGACCGCTTTCGGCTCGCCTCAGGTTCACTACAAGCGCTCGAGCCAGGATGGTCTGTCAATTGAAAACTGGCAGAAAGTGGCTGATTATATGGACGGCGAAAGCATGTACCGCTACAATCCGACATTCGGTTACGACCTTGACGGACAGGTGCGCTCGTCAACCAAAAATGTTTATCACAAACCCCAGATTTCATTGAACCATATCTGGCAGATCGACCATAAATCGTCGCTGTCTTCAGCCGTTTATGTATCTCTTGCCAGCGGCTACGGCTCGTCGGGTCAGGGACGCGGCACCTACAAGGGACAGTCGCTTAGCAACACTTCATGGTATGGCGCGTCAAACGGCAACCTCAACACGCTCTTCCGCCGCGACGACGGCACATTCGATTATGCCGCGATACAGGAGATGAACATGGCGTCGGAGACCGGTTCAAACATGATCATGTCGAAGTCAATCAACTCACACAAATGGTTCGGACTCGTTTCGACCTACAAAAACGAGCTGATCGAGAAGAAACTAAACCTTACCGCCGGTATCGATGTGCGCTACTACATCGGAAAGCACACCAATGAAATCACCGACCTCTACAACGGCGAATACTTCATGGACGACTCAAGCCGCAAAGGCGTCAATCCGGCCAACAATGCAGCAGCCGCCGACCCCAACTGGAAATACCAGAAACTCGGTGTGGGAGACGTGGTATACCGCGACTACGACGGCTATACGGTGCAGGAAGGCGGTTTCGCACAGCTCGAATACACCACTCTCAGGGACAAATTGACCATGGTGCTCGCCGGCTCGCTCAACAACACCACCTACTGGCGCGTCGACCGTCTATATTACGACAAGGAACACGGCACATCCGATAAGCCCAACTTCGTGGCCGGTTCGGTAAAAGGCGGTGCAAACTACAACATCGACAAGCACAACAACGTCTACTTCAACGGCGGTTATCTCACCCGTGCCCCCTTCTTCGCAAAGGGCGTATTTGCCGCACAGGCCACTTCAAACGCCATCAACCCCAATCCCGTCAACGAGAAATGCGGCTCGATAGAGCTCGGTTATGAGTTCCACTCACCGGTGTTCACCGCCACATTCAACGCCTATTACACCAAGTGGATGGACAAGACAACCACCCGCTCGTCGACTATGAACGACGGACAGCGCTACTACCTCAACATGTCAGGTGTGGACGCCCGCCACATGGGTCTGGAATTCAACCTCAAATACCGCCCGACACAATGGCTCGACATCGACGCCATGCTCTCGCTCGGCGACTGGAACTGGGACTCTAATGCCAAAGGATATTACTACAACGAGCTCGGACAGCCTCTTGCCAACACTTCCGGCAAATTGGCTTCAGGAGTGCTCGCCGAAGACCACGCATGGTCAATACTCAACCAGAAAGGACGCAAAGTCGGCGGCTCGGCTCAGACTACCGGAGCCATCGGCCTGACCGTCAAACCGTTCAAGGGCATGCGCATCGGTGCCGACTGGACATTCTCGGCCCGCAACTACTCCGACTATTCCGTATCAGACAACGACCTCATTCCCTTCAAGGAAGTGAGTGTGGCCGACCCGTGGCAAATTCCCTGGGGCAACCAGCTCGACATGTCGGCAAGCTACAAGTTTGACATGGCCGGCTTCGAAGCAACAATCTTCGGCAATGTCAACAACCTTTTCAACTACAACTATGTGGTTGACGCATACACCGCTTCGGGCAGCCGCGGCACCTGGGATAACGCCTACCGCGTGTTCTACTCGTTCGGCCGCACTTATTCTCTCCGTCTTAAAATCGCGTTCTAATCACTCAATACAATAATACAATATGAACACTATAATAAAAAACGGTTTTCTCGCTCTCGGCGCCGTGGCTCTGCTTGCCGGTTGCGAAGAAAATGACTGGAACGACAAGCTCGACGGCTTTGAAGTGCCCCAGCCGGGCATGAATGTAGAGTCGTTGAACTATACACTCACTCCGGCCGACTATACCAAAATATCAGGCAACGCGCCCTACACCTCAATAGGGACTGACGAACAGCGGACATTGATCGGTGCCACCGGCTCATTCTCGACCGATGCCGAGGCGCTTGAATATATCCCCGCGTTCCTGCGTGACTCGACCAACAACTTCTTCGCACTCTCAAACGGCTCTGCCGTCAAAGTGACCTACAACGTTGCGACCAACCGCACTCCGGCAGTGCTCGCCATCAACAAGGGCGTAGAGCTTCTGACTCTCTCTGAGGATGACTACATGACCGCATGGGGCAGCGACGACAACTACATCAATGCTTTCGCACCGGCAACTCCGGCATCCGCGCGCACTCTCAGCGGCATACTCAAAGGGGAGTTCCCCGATGCCGAAGCCGGACAATATGCAGTGGTGACCTATAATGAAGCCTCAGAAAATCCGATTTTCGGTGAAATAGGCGGTGGCGACGAACCGGTGTTCGAACCCACGTCAGTTCTCGGCACGGCAGCCGAAGGGGCTGACATTCAGGTCAAAGGCTACATCACGGCTGTCAACAACCGCGGCTTCATTCTGACCGACAACTCCGGCTCGATACTCTGCTATCAGGCTTCGGGATTTGATGTGAACTCGGTTGCCGTCGGCAATCAGATTACACTCGACGGAACAGTGGCAAGCTACGGAAAAGGCCTGCAGATAGCCATAACCGACGAGAGCTATACAATCGACGGCACAGGCACCTACACCTACCCGGCACCCACAGTCTACACCGGCGCGATGCTTGACGAGGCCGTGACACGCACCACCAACGAGCTCGCACAATACGTGCAGATCACCGGCAAGGCTTCCGTATCAGGCAACTACTATAACTTCATCGTCGACGGAGCAACTACCGCCCAGGGCAGCGGCTACCAGGTGCCACAGTTCATCCGCGACCAGATTGCGACCGACGAAACCTACGTGATTAAAGGATACTTTGCGTCTGTCTCTTCAGGCAAATTCTTCAACATCGTCATCACATCGGTAGAGAGCGCAGCAAAAGCATCCGCACCCGCAAGCCGCGGAGCCGTCAATGATGTCACTACTACATTAAAAAACGCTATCATGGTGTTTGACGGTTCGGCATGGGCATTCGCAAGCGGAGTCGAAGTGCTTCAGCCCGCCGACTACAAGGCTATGGGACAAAGCTACAACAACCTCTCGGGCACTCTCCCCGCCAAGCTCCTCCCCATCTACCTCAAGACGACGCATCCATACGCCGCGGCTGAAGATGAGGTCATCGTGGCCTACAACTACTACAACGGCACGACGTCATCATATCAGGCTACACAATATATCTACAACGGCTCGGAATGGACGGTCAACGCCGGCGAGACAACGTCGCAGTTTGTCAAGCGCAACGGTTTCTGGATTTACGACCCGTCGGTTGTCATCACTCTTCCCGAAAGCCGCTCAGAGCCGTCGATAACATACTATACAGCAGCTGTCAACTGGGTATTTGAGAACATATCCAAACCTATGGGCGGCGTATCGTTAAAAGATGGCCCGTATATGGACGTGAAATACGGCAACTCTGAATTTTATTCGGGCACTTCATTCTACTATTGCAACGCCGACATTCGCGGCGCCAACGCAAAGAGCAAATTCCCCGAACTTTACGACCAATACACCGACGATGAAGTGACCGAGCTGATGAAAAAGCGTTTCTGCCTCGAGACAATGCCCGCCGTGCTTGCCCAAATTCATCCCGATGCTGTGCCCGTCGACGGCATGGAGGTGACATATACCGTCAACTTCACCGCCTATACCGGAGCCCGTTCGGTTGAGACGGTAGTCTACACCGTCACCGGCAAAGGTCAGTTCAAATACAAGAGCTGCACATGGTATGCCAACGGCGAAGACGCCGAATGGTAATCCGTCAGTATAATTATCCGAAATAATCCGGCCGGGGAAGTTCCATCAACAGAAACTTCCCCGGCCTCTTTTTCTCGGAGCAGTGAAATTGCACGGAGTCTTCTATTTCCCTGCGCGGTCAGACTCCAGCGAGCGGCTGCTGGTGACGAGCCATACGCCTGAAAATATCAGAACCACGGCAATCCCCTTAGGCAGAGTGAAGCGGTCGATGCCGAGCGTAATACCCACGGCCGTAGCGACTACCGGCTGCAGATAATTGTAGATGCCGACCACTGTGGGGCGGAGCAGCTTCTGTCCGGTCATCACACAGATATATGCCAGATATGTGGCAAACAACACTACTGCCGCTATGCCGCCCCATTCCACCGCGCTTATGGCGCTCCAGTCAGTGGCGGTCACTACGGGAACACTCACCGGCAGCGACAGCACCGACGCCGCCAGAAACATCCACTTCATCAGCGTAACCAGCGAATACCGGCGTATGAAGTTGCGGTAAAGCGTAAGATAGAGAGCGAAACAGAGCTGCGCCGTCAGCACAATGATGTCGCCAAGCAAAGGATTTGACGCGCCGACGCTCTGCGACGGGCTGCCGAGCATGAGTATCAGCGCTCCTGACGCTCCGATGGCTATGCCGCCAGCTTTCTTCAGACTGATAGGCTCGCGCAATATGAGCCACGCAAGCAGCATCACCCACATCGGCATTGTAGTGGTGACAAGGCTCGCCTCGCTCGGAGTGGTCATGCTCACTCCCAGAATGAAGCATCCCTGGTTGAGCAGTATGCCGAGCATGCCAGCGCCGCACAGCAGCAACTTGTCGCGCGCGGGCACATGCTCGTGTGGCAGAAACAATGATGTGATCCAGAACAAAACAGCCGCACCGGCCATACGGAAATCAACGAGGAGCATCGGTGCCACCACTCCCGATGCAAGCACTAATTTCACTATCGGAGACATCAGTCCCCATGTCAGGTTGGCACCGAACATGGCCAGATGCCCTTTCAGATTTAGTATCATATCGTTTTTCAAAAATTCCCGCAAAATTACTAAATTTGTGTGTAATGAGACACCCTCTAAAATAAATTTTACGTTACTTATGATATCTGTTATAATACCGCTGTATAACAAAGGGACTCTCGTAGAGAGGGCTCTCGGCTCGATTGCAATGCAGAATTTCCGCGACTGCGAGGTGATTGTCGTCGACGACGGTTCGACCGACGGCTGCGCCGATGTGGTGCGCCGCTATGCCGCAACACATCAGATCGCGCCGATACACATCGTCCGACAGGAGAACGCCGGCGTCGGCGCCGCACGTAACCGCGGCATCGGACTTGCGCAAGGCGAATATGTCACATTTCTTGACGCCGACGACGAGTGGAAGCCTGGACATCTTGACGCCCTCTATGGCCTTGCTTGCGGATATCCGAAATGCTCGGTGTTTGCCACAAACTATGAAAACCGCATGCCTGACGGGCGCATAACGCCCAATCACCTGCGACACCTTCCGTTTGACGGTGCCACCGGTGTCATCGACAATTACTTTGTGATGGCTGCGGAGTCAAATCCGCCTCTGTGGACATCGGCCGTGATGGTGCGCCGCAACGCTCTGCTCGAAGCCGGATGCTTTCCTGTGGGGATAAAATCGGGCGAAGACCTGCTCACGTGGGCACGCCTTGCGTCGCGGTCGGATATCGCGTATGCCACGGAGCCGTCGGCGGTCTATCATCGCGGCTTCAGCAACCCGAGGCCACCTGAACGCAACGACGAGGTGGGCCGTCAGCTCGAACTCCTTTACCGCGAAAACAAGAGCGTGGCCGGTCTCCGGCAATACCTCGCGCTGTGGTACAATATGCGCATGAGCCGCTGCCTGGCCCACCGCATGTATGGCCGCGCGTGGAAGGCTCTCTGCCGCTCCATGCGCTATCGCCCTACAATCCGCATCGCCAAACCGCTAGTGAAATTCATACTCTTCGGCCTCCGGTCAAAGCAATAAGAACAAAACGGTCAGTCTTTATGCCGCGTGTAATACATTGCGAAAAGCAGCACCACGGCATATCCGGCCATCGGCACGAGAAATGACAGCGACATGCCGGCACGGTCGGCGATGTAGCCCATCGTGAGTGTGCCTATCGCGCCTCCGATCGGACTCATCATCAGGAACGACGACCCCAGTTTCGTCAGACCGCCCAGCCCGCTGAGCGAAAGGGCGAAGATGGTCGGAAACATGATTGACTCAAACAGATAGCAGGCACACAGCGCCACAATAGCCACCATCCCTCCGGCAAATGTAACGACAAGCGTGCACGCCACCGTGCATGCCGCGCATATCAGCAGCACTTTCTCCGCGCGCACCCGGCTCATCACACGGCTACCGATAAGCCGGCCGGCAAAAAACAGCCCCAGACCGCATATCGAAAGCATCTTTGACGCTGTAGATGCCGCGATGTTTCCGTCATCGGTCACAAAGTTGATAAAGAAACTGTTGATGGCGATTTCCGAAATCTCGTAGCAGAATATCGCGGCCAGACCGAATACGAATGTCCGTCGTTTCCACAGGCTTCTCACCATGCAGCGGTCGGCAGAGGGCGCGACACTGTCATCACTTTTTATTTCAGGCAGCTTTACACGCGTGAACACCAGCGCGGCAACAAGCACGATAACGCCGAGTATACCGTAGGGGAGCGCCAGATGCTCGCCTGCGCCGCCATCCTCGCCGCCAAACAGTATCTGGCCGAAAATCAGAGGCCCGAAAATGCAGCCCATGCCGTTGAGCGACTGTGCCAGATTGAGACGGCTCGCGCTTGTGCGCGGGTCACCGAGGCCGGCTGCGTAAGGATTGGCGGCCGTCTCAAGAAATGCAAGTCCGCATCCGAGCACGAACAACGCTGTCAGAAACAGCCCGAACGAGCCGCACCATTCTCCGGGAATAAACATGAATGCCCCGGCGGCGAAAAGCATGAGCCCGAGCACAACTCCGCTGCGGTAGCCCTTGCGCATTATAAACAGTCCGGCCGGCAGCGCCATCAGAAAATAAGCCGAATATACCGCCACCTGTATCAGCGCCGACTCCGTTTTAGACAGCGACATCACATCCTGAAAATGCTTATTGAGCACATCGAGTATGGAGCGTGAGAACCCCCACAGGAAAAACAGCGATGCAATCAATATGAACGGCACGATATACCGTCGGTCAATAAGCTTTGCGCTCTTCGTCACTTTCTCTGCCATACTGTTATTTCTCACTGTTGATTAGCTTTTCGATATCAGAAGCCGCCGAGCGGAATGGGCCGCTGGCCTGAAGTTTGATTGTGCACATGGCGGCCGCGAAACGTCCGGCTTCGGCATAGTCCGCACCTTTGTCGCGCATGTAGAGGTAGCCCGCCATGTAAGTGTCGCCGCAGCCTGTGGCATCGACGATGTCGGTTGGCGCGTAGGCCGGTATTTCGTATGCCTTGCCGCCGGCGAGTATCACCGAACCCATGCTGCCGAGCGTCAGCACCACCTCTCCGACACCCCATCCGGCCAGAATTTCCGCGCCGCGCAACGGGTCGGAGGCACCCGTCAGCACGGCCGCCTCATGCTCGTTGACTTTGAGAATGTCGATATATTTCAGAGCTTCAAGTTTGTCGGTCCAGTCGACGGGATACACCTTCTCGCCGCGTACTTCGCGGAGATAGCCCTGCGCGTCGACCGAGACAATCCCCTTTCCGCTCAGCATCTTTATTATGTCGAGCGAAAAATCATCGGCAAGAAGGGTTCCCAGATGATAATAACGCGCCTCGATGCCTGTCAGGCCTTCCACGGTAAACGGATCGGCCTTGGCAAGCACGCGCTGAGTGCGGTTGTCCTGGTTCTCGCCGTAGCAGTTCTCGAAATAAACCGAGTGGCGGCTCGGCAGCACGCTAACATCAACCCCGAGCGCCCTGATGTCATCGACCGCTTTCATCTCGCTTTCGGCAAGAGAGGTCACAAGCAGAAAATTGTCGGCATGCAGGCTGCTCATGGCGTGAGCGAAATAAAATGCAGTGCCTCCCGGAGCATGCACCGTCATGCGCGGAGTGACAATCTTGTCGAGCGTGATATGCCCGATGCAGCAAATATTTGTTCGTTTCATTATTTCTTAATGTGGATATTGTGAATACAGCATCATAGCCCCGACGGCACCATATATGATACATCATGCAGGCATCGCCTGTGAATTATGCGCGGCCGCACCGGGTGCTATGCATTGCGTTTCAGTCAGTTTTATGTCGATTTGCGATGCAAAAATAGTGAAAAAGGTTGATATAATATAATTTTGAATTTAGACTTATATGCCGGCTTAAGACGGAAAAAGATTTTTCACAACCCAACACACTCATTTTCAAATACATACCGACCACACCCAAATTTTAACTCAAAAAAACACAAAATATTTTTACAAAAAAATTTGCAAAATATAAAAATCATGCTTAACTTTGCAGCGCTTTTGAAACGCAATCGGGGTGTAGCTCAGTTGGTTAGAGTACGCGTCTGGGGGGCGTGAGGTCGCTAGTTCGAGTCTAGTCACCCCGACAAATAATCAAAAGCACAAAAGAGACCGGAAGGAAAATCCCTCCGGTCTTTTGCTATATATACGCCCAACATTCAGAACCAAACAAGGCACCACAAACACATGACAACAAAGGGGTCAGATGCAAAACCCGGTTGAAATGTTAAAATTCTACCCGAGTTAAAAATTATTTTAGACGCAACGGTTGGAGCTTGTCAATGATGTTCACCGGGAATATACTTGACAACAAGCACTTTGTAGAGTGAAGTTTTCTGATTCTGTTAGCGATACACCCATCCTCCCCACCCTAATCATCAAAATTAACAACCGTAATTTTACATTGAGCCAAGACAATAGCAGGTGTTACAGGCAATCTTTCCGTCTTTTATGGATCCGCCGACCCTTTATCGGGTTAAATTCAAACACCCCCTAAAAGCCAACCGCCTGAGTATCGATGATACTCAGGCGGCCAGTAAAATGCTTGGCGGAGAGAGAGGGATTCGAACCCCCGGAGGTGTGACCCTCAACGGTTTTCAAGACCGCCGCAATCGACCACTCTGCCATCTCTCCATTGATATTTTCCGAAGTCATTGGCTTTTATGCCGTAAACTCCTGCAATGTCTAAGCACAACCGCTGTTGTCTGTTCTCCATTGCGAGTGCAAAGTTACAACTTTGTTTTCAATTGTCCAAATTTTCAATTGCATTTTTTCTTTTTTTTATTAAATTTGCCATTACATAAGAAACTGCACGTAATTTAACGAGTATTTGAATTTAATTTCAATTCGCATATACATAAGTTTTGAGGGAGTTAAATTCAAACGCCCTCTGACTAACCACCTAACGACAAACCCAAATCACTATCATGAAGAAAATTTTATGCGCTCTGGCCCTATCAGCCTTTTTACCCTCAATCGCATCGGCCGCGACCGAGCCATCTTCCGCCCGCTGTGTCAGCGCTGACTTCAACCAAAAGCGAGGCGTAGACTTCAACAACGGCTGGCGATTCAACCTCGGCGACATCAACGGTGCCGAGACTCCCGATTTCAATGACACCGGATGGCGCGCGCTCTCACTGCCCCACGACTGGGCCATCGAAGGCGATTTCAGCAAAGACAACCCCGCCGGCACCGGCGGCGGCGCACTGCCGGGAGGCATAGGCTGGTATCGCAAGACATTCACCATTCCGCAGAGCTATGCCGGCAAAAACATCTACATCGATTTTGACGGCGCCTACATGAACTCCTCGGTCTATATCAACGGTCAATATGCCGGCGGACGTCCATACGGTTACGCTTCATTCAGCATAGACGCAACCCCTCTGCTCAACGAAAACGGAGCCAACACCATTGCCGTGAAAATCGACAACTCAATCCAGCCGAACTCACGCTGGTATTCCGGCTGCGGCATCTACCGCAACGTATGGCTTCGCGCCGAAAACCCGGTATTTATCCCAAAGGACGGCACATACATCACCACCGACGGCAACACCGTCAGCATTGACGCAACGCTAAGCAACACATCGGCCACCGACCGGCCTGTCGAGATACGCACCACCGTAAGCGACAACACCGGACTGACTCTCGCCGAGACTACATCGCGCGCCGTCATACGCAGCGCCGCCGACACAACAGTGACACAAAAACTCGACATCAAATTCCCCCGCCTCTGGAGCCCCTCATCGCCCGAGCTCTACACCGTCACCACCGACGTCATCGACTCCACCGACGGAACAATCCTCGATTCCGACATCACCCGCACCGGCTTCCGCACCTTCGGCTTCGATGCCGACAAAGGCTTCTCCCTCAACGGCTCGCCGATGAAGCTCAACGGCGTATGCCTCCACCACGACGCCGGTGCCCTCGGCGCTGTAGTAAACAAAGCCGCCATACGCCGCCAGCTGTCCATTCTGAAAGCCATGGGATGCAACGCAATACGCACCTCACATAATCCGCCGGCCCCCGAACTGCTCGACTACTGCGACGAAATGGGCTTTATGGTAATGGACGAAGCTTTCGACATGTGGCGCAAGCGCAAGACGATCGGCGACTACGCCAACTATTTCAACGAATGGCATGAACGCGACCTTGACGACTTCATCCGCCGCGACCGTAATCACCCGTCGGTAATCGTATGGAGCATCGGCAACGAAGTGCTCGAACAGTGGACCCACGCCGACGCCGACACCCTTTCGCTCGCGCAGGCCAACCTGCTGCTCAACTTCGGCCACGCCGTCGAACAGACCGACATCGAGGGCAATGAAATGTCGGTCAACGCTCTGCTCACAAAGAAACTCGCCGACCGCGTGCGCGACCTCGACCCCACCCGACCCATCACTGCCGGATGCAACGAAGCCGCCACCTACAACCACCTCTACCGCTCCGGAGCTCTCGACATCATCGGCTACAACTATCAGAACGGATGGCTCGCCGATGTACCGAAAAACTTCCCCGGCAAACCGTTTGTCATCACCGAAAGCGTCTCAGGCCTGTCGACACGCGGCTTCTACATGATGCCCGCCGACCACAACTATATTTGGCCCGACAGCTGGGACCGCCCCTTCTACCACGATTCCATGTCATGCTCTTCCTACGACAACTGCTATGTGCCCTGGGGCAGCTCTCATGAAGAGACCATGAAACACGTCCGCGACAAAGACTTCATATCCGGACAGTTCGTATGGACCGGCTTCGACTACATCGGCGAACCGACTCCCTACGAATGGCCCGCGCGAAGCAGCTACTTCGGCATCGTCGACCTCGCCGGCTTCCCCAAAGATGTGTATTACCTCTATCAGAGCGAATGGCAGAACGACACCGACGTGCTCCATCTCCTGCCCCACTGGAACTGGGAAGAAGGACAGGACATCGACATCATGGCCTACTACAACAACGCCGACGAAGTCGAACTATACCTCAACGGCAAATCGATGGGCATCAGCGCCAAGACCCCTGACCGGCTCCACGCCTCTTGGCGCATACCCTTCTCCCCCGGCACCCTCACCGCCGTGAGCCGCCGCAACGGCAAAGAAGTGGCACGCGACTCGGTGACAACCGCCGGAGCTCCCGCCGCCATCCGCCTAACCCCCGACCGCAACGTAATCAGCGCCGACGGCACCGATCTCTGCTATCTCACGGTCGAAGTCGTCGACTCCAATGGCAATATCTGCCCCCTGGCCGACAACGATATAACATTCAGTGTCGAAGGCACAGCATTCAACGCCGGCGTCGACAACGGCTGCCAGTACACCCACGAGCGCTTCAAGGCCGACAGCCGCAAAGCATTCTACGGGAAAGCCCTACTGATAGCACAAAACAACGGCAAAGCAGGCACTTTCACCGTAACAGCCACATCTCCCGGCCTGGATCCCGCCACCGTTTCCCTCGCCGCCGAATAATCGTCCGAATTAAGCCCCCTTCCCTAAATAAATGTTAACACCCGGAGAAGGGGTCTAAACTTTTTGGCCGTAAGATTGTCATATTGTTATGAAAAAATTTTTATTCTTACTTTTATTTGTGGCCGGCATCTCTTTTTACAGCGGTGCAAGAGTCACTGACGGCGAGTCGATTGACTATCGCGTCATGTATAAATGGGGGCTTGTCAACAAACAGGCCGGAACAGTCAATCTATCGACCCGCAGAGCCGACGCCGGCTCCATAAAAGCCAGGCTCACAGCCCGCTCCGAGAAATGGGCTGACGCATTCTATGCCGTGCGCGACACCCTGCTCGGGCAGATGAACATCGCCACCATGGAACCATCCTACTACGAAAAAATAACCCATGAAGGGGGCGAATATAAACGCGACCTCATCAACTACACCAGAAAAGGCAACCACGTCACAGCCACATGCCGCCGATGGAAACAGAAATCAAAAAAAGACAAACTCACCGCTTCCGAATTGCAGCTTGAAGCCGACGGTCTGACCCTCGACATGCTGAGTTCATTCTACTACATGCGCTCGCTCGACTATGCCGGCATGAAACCCGGCGACAAGAAAGAGCTCACCGTATTCTCCGGAAAACGAAAGGAGAAACTGACAATCACCTACCACGGACTCGAGAATGTCAATATCGACAAGACCGAATATCCGGCCTACAAGATATCATTCAGCTTCACCGCCGAAGGAGGCAAAAAAAGCTCCGACGACATGGAAGCCTGGATATCAACCGCATCCGGCCACATCCCCCTCAAACTCGAGGGAAAACTCCCCGTAGGCAAAGTGCAGTGCTTCTACATGAAATAGGCCGCAGCTGTCAGCTCCACTGTTGACAACTTTTGCAGGAATTATTTGTGGATGGAAATGAAAAGTTTTATCTTTGGGTGGAATTTTTCATCACCGTCCACATTTTTTATCCCCCCGACCATGAACCGCAAAGGCAAACTCTATTTCAGATACGGCACGATGGGCTCAGCCAAGACTGCCCTGCTACTCACCACAGCCTACAACTTTGAGGAACGCAACATGCGATACCTCTGCATGAAGCCTGTCATCGACACCCGCGACAAAGACAACGTCATCAAATCGCGCATAGGAATAGAGCGTAAATGCCAATGGATTTATCACGACACCGACCTCTACGAGTTCGCCCACGACATGTTTGAGAAAACGATGTCGGTGATTGACTGGTTTCTGATCGACGAAGCTCAGTTTCTCACAGCAGAGCAGGTCGACCAGCTGTCGCGCGTGGTCGACGACTTCGGCTCAAATGTGATATGCTACGGCCTGCGCACCGACTTCCAGTCACACCTCTTCGAAGGCTCCCGCCGCCTCTTCGAGATTGCCGACACCATCGACGAAATCAAATCGACCTGCACATGCGGCCACAAGACCATCATCAACGCCCGCATCGACGCCAACGGCGACTTCGTGGAAGAAGGCGACCAGGTTGAGATCGGCGGCGACGACCGCTACATCGCCGTGTGCCGCAAATGCTGGCGCAACAAACGCATCGAGCAATCCTCTCGCGACGCCCTGCCATTCCTCTGACCCGCCTACTGATGTAATCAGACCCACCCGACAGCTGTCCGACAGGTCTGACCTGCTCCGATTATCATCCAATACGTCAAAGTTCGTCGAGCTCCATAGGCTCAAGATCCACATCGTCGAGCATATCGTCGAGCTCATCATCCTCAGCCACGGCCTCAGTTTCGGCCTCCACTTCCTTAGCCGACACCTTCCGTTGCTTTGGCTTGCCCTTGTTCTCAGCCTCGGCAAGCGCGGCCATGATTTTCGCCTCAAGCTCGGCGGCAAGCTCCGGATTGTCCTCTATCACACGCTTCGCGGCATCACGGCCCTGCGCAATATTTGTTCCTCCGTAACGGAACCATGACCCTGATTTCTGCACCACGTTATATTCCACGCCGAGGTCAAGTATCTCGTATGCCTGCGAAATGCCCTCGCCGAACATGATGTCGAACTCACACCGGCGGAAAGGAGGCGCCACCTTGTTCTTCACCACCTTAACCTTTGCGTGACGCCCCAGCACATTGTCGCCGTCCTTCACCGAAGTGCCCGGACGTATCTCTACCCTGACCGACGAATAGAATTTCAGCGCATTGCCGCCCGTGGTCACCTCCGACGGAGCGAACATGGCCCCGATGTTCGCACGAAGCTGATTGATGAAGATACACGTGGTGTTGGTGCGCGAAATCGCTCCGGTCAGCTTGCGCATAGCCTGCGACATCAGGCGTGCCTGCAATCCCATGTTGCGGTCGCCCATCTCACCCTCAAGCTCGCTTTTCGGGGTCAGAGCCGCCACCGAGTCGACAACAATCAAATCAACCGCCGCCGATCTCACAAGCTGCTCCACAATCTCAAGCGCCTGCTCACCGTTGTCAGGCTGCGACATAAGCAGTTCATTGACATCCACTCCAAGTTTCTCAGCATAAAACCGGTCGAAAGCATGCTCGGCATCTATTATCGCCGCTATGCCGCCCTGCTTCTGCACCTGCGCTATGGCATGGATTGCAAGCGTGGTCTTTCCCGATGACTCGGGGCCGTAGATCTCGATTATCCTGCCCTTGGGAAAACCACCCACACCCAGAGCGAAATTCAGACCTATCGAACCGGTCGGTATCACCTCGACATGCTCCACCGAACTGTCGCCCAGACGCATGATGGCTCCGCGGCCGTAATCTTTCTCTATCTTGCCCATCGCCGCCTTCAGCGCATTGAGTTTCGCATCCTTGCTGTCAGGTTTATCAGTTGCGGCCGTTGCCGTCTTTTTTGTCTTTGCTGCTGCCATAACACTTGTTTTTTAGAGGGAGTAATATATTTCAGTAATGCAAAGATACAACCCCACATGGGCGTAAACACCGCCCACATCACAAAATAAATGTTAAACAAACACACTTGACAACGATATTTCCCCACTCATCGCCGAGAATATCTCCAAATCGTTTATATTTGCCTGCATGATACGTATCAAAGAAGGATTTCGCGGACAGCGCTCGCTCGTCATACCCAAAATGATTACCGACATGCTCGAACGTGACAGTCTCGGCGCCGCGCTCCACATAACCGACATTGGCTATTACCCCTCCGCACGGCATCATTTCCGTGAACGTCACGAGGCTACGGGACAGTTTGTGCTCATCTATTGCGTAGAAGGACGCGGCTGGTATCGCATCGGCGACACCCGCTACGACGTGACCGACGGTCAGTTCTTCATACTCCCCGACGACCGGCCTCATGCCTACGGCTCCGACAACGACTCTCCCTGGACCATCTACTGGATACACTTCAAAGGCACCCTCGCCCCGCAATATGCCGCCGGAATGCATACCCCACACCTCATCGCGCCGGCCGGCGACTCACGCATCGCCGACCGCACCACTCTCTTCGAAGAAATATTCTTCACCCTCAAAGCCGGCTACAGCATCGAAAACCTCCACTACGCGCTCTCGCTCTTCCACCACTACCTCGGTTCGCTGCGCTACATCAGGCAATTCCGCCTCGCGGGAGCGTCGGCTGCCGCATCCGACGCCTCTTTTGCGGAAACCGCCTGCAGCTCGGCCATAAAATTCATGAAAGAAAATCTCGAGCGCCACATCACCATGTCACAGCTCGCAGAGTTCACCGGATACACCCCCAGTCATTTCTCCGCAATCTTCAAACGCACCGTCGGCCACGCCCCGATCTCCTACTTCAATCTTATCAAGATACAGGCCGCATGTCAGATGCTCGACTCCACCGACATGAATATAAACCAGATTGCCGCCAAACTCGGTTTTGACGACACCTACTACTTCTCCCGTCTGTTCAACAAAATAATGGGCATGCCCCCGACAGCCTACCGCAACGCCGACCGCGGATAACAAGAGCCTAAATCACACGACCCGTCACTTTCAGTACTGTCGCATTGCCCGGACTTGACGTGTCCATTACCTTGAGCTTCTTCACAAAAGGACCGACAGGCTGTCCGGTGGCATCAAATTCGACCCTCACCTCACCGCTGCCACCCGGCGCTACAGGCTCACGCGGATAATCGGGCACAGTGCACGCGCATGTCGTGGTCGCCCCATAGACACACACAACGCTGTCCGACATATTGACAAACCTGAACACACATCCATGCATATAGGAGCTGCGGCTCACATCGCCCACATCGATCACCGTGTCGGCAAACTGCAACGCACTCTCCGCCACTGCACACTGCACAGCTGCGGCCATTGCCGCGACAAGCATCATCCGGGTCAGTCTCCGTTTCATCTCACAGCCACTTTTCTTACAGTGCGCGACCCGTTGGCGAGCGTCACCTCAACCACATATATCCCCTTGCCGCCGATTTCAACCATAGCCGCCCCGGCCGACGGAAAAACCGACGCCACATTGCGACCCGCCGCATCGGCTATATACAGGTTGGCGAAATTCTCAACATCGATGGCCTGCGACATCTGTTGATAATCCGGATTGTTTTCATAAAGCCCCTTAAGCGCCTCGAAACTGTCAATCGTTCCAACCTTGAGTTCATCCCAGTTCTCAAGCATGTCGATATCCTCCAGTCCGTCATAACAGTCCTCGACATAATCCTCGTTTGAGCGCTGACGGAGCGCATATATACCGCGGTATCTGCCGTTGATGTAACATATCACCGCACGGTAGGCCTGCCAGTCAAGATTATCGCAGTTGCGGCCGAACAGCGTCTGCACGAACGAGTCGTTGATACGCGCTTCGGTAAACGCATTGCCGCCGTTGCGCAACACAAACGATTTCGACTGACCGACATCAGGCCTGTCGTCCCAGAAAGCATAGCCGTATCTCTTCGTGCCGAAACGCTTGTTGGCATACACTGCCAACGACTTCTGCACTTGGTTTCTCGACCAACCGCCATGTATCCTGAGCTCGCCGAGTTGATTTATCACACTCTCCTCACCCAACTCCGTGAAATATTCCACATTGACCGGACGCCGCCAGTTCTGCTCGAAATTGTTCCAGAATCCTATTGCCGGATCATCGAAATAGTCCTGACTGGTATTGATTGAGACTATCGGCATCGCGGCATCGCGCGGATGATAGATGTAGGAATGCGTCACCGAAGTGATGCCGCCGCCATTGGCCGCCCGAGGAGTGGGACACAGTTCATAGCCCCACTCCTGCGACGCGTCCTCTGCCCTGCCGTACGCCACATTGGGCGCCGGCATCTTCGGGTATGACACATAATCCACAATTTCACCCTGAGGGTCAAACAGATACAATTTACCCTTGCCGGAGTCGATGCGGAAATCCGTATGATAACCGCTCCCCACCTTATCGCAATAGATAAGATTGTATCCTTTGGCGCCGACTCCCACCGAACCGCTCAACACAAACGCTTTTTCGAAATCGTCACTGTCGCCGACCCGGTAATCGTTAAGGCGCACGGCATTGTCGCCGTCATTGTAAATCTCGAACCATGAGTCAGGAAAATCACCGGCCATAAAAACGCCATCGATATTCGACTGCATGATCTCATTGATCCACAGTTTCGCATCTGCATTATGCCATGCCGCAACTCCGGCAATCATTCCGGCGATATATCTCTTTTTCATGGTTTTAAATCATATATTTTTTACTCAAATTTCACCTCGGCTTCGCCTTTCAGACGGATATCCTCCGATGATGCCCCGACATAGATTTCATAACGTCCCTGCGGAGTCACAAACCCATGTTCTTTCTCATCCCAGTAACGCAGTTCGTCGTAGGGGATGCGGATTGTGACCGTCTCCGACTTGCCGCGCTTCAGACTGATGCGTTCAAAGCCGCGCAGCTGCTTGACCGGCATGTATGTGCCCGTGTCGGGATATTTCACATACACCTGCGCCACCTCGTCGCCGTCGCGTTTGCCGGTGTTGCTCACCTTGAAACTTACGTCGACTCCCTCAGCCGTAGTGTCAATCTTCAGATTGCTGTATTTGAACTTCGTATAGCTCAGTCCGTAACCGAACTCATAGAGCGGTTTGCCGGTGAAATACTGATAGGTGCGGCCCGGACCGTTGGTGAGCGAATAGTCGTCGAATGCGGGCAGGTCGTCCATTGACCGGTAGAATGTCAGAGGCAGACGTCCGGCCGGATTATATTTGCCGAACAAAGCCTCGGCCACTGCATTGCCACCCTGTTCGCCCGGATACCAGGCATAGAGTATGGCGGGGATATTCTCGTCCATCCAGTTGATGGCGAGCGAGCTTCCGGCCACCATGACCACCACCGTGTTGGGATTGATTTTATATATCTCCTTTATGAATTCCTGCTGGTCGGCGGGAAGCTCGAGCGTATAGCGGTCCTGCCCCTCGCGCTCGATTGATTTGTCGATACCCATCACCGCGATGGTCAGATCGGCTTCAGCGGCAGCTTTGCCGGCATCGCCGTAAAGCTCGATGCGGTCGACACTGTCAAGTATCGGTGCACGCCAGAACATGCGGGCGAAGCAGTCGCCTCCGCCATCAAAATACTCTACCTTTAGATCGTAGCTCTTGCCTGCCTCGAGATTGACGGTCACATCATCATTGGTGGCCGGACGTTCCACCCACGAATCAATCAGTTTCTTGCCGTCGATCCACACCCGGCAACCGTCGTCCGATTTCATCGACAGCACATAGTCGCCGCTAACCGTGGGGCGCAGCTTTCCGGTCCATCTCACCGACATAGGCTGCGACCATGCCGGGTCCGGCGGCTGGCACGACGGATCGTAATAAATCTCTTCATCTGTGCGTACCACCGCTGGCTCACCCTGCAGACTGGCATTCCTGTAATATTCGGCTTTCAGACCCTCGGGAAAGAAATCCTTCGAGATAGGCTCATATCCGGTGGCGAGCGACACCCAGGGTGCGTGGATTATCTCCACATCGTCGCCGACATGGTTGCGGATGCCCTGAAGCACCGACACAGGCTCGTTGACAGGTGTGCCGCTGTAGTCGCCGAATTCGCAACGGTCGGCATTCAGGCCTACAACGGCAATCTTCTTCAGCTTGCCGGCATTGAGCGGAAGCATGTTTTTCTCATTCTTGAGCAGCACAAGGCTCTGGCGCGCCACCTCGAGGGCAAGCTCCTGATGCTCCCGGCATCCCACCTTGTCAGGCGATATGCTGTTGTAGGGATTGAGTGCAGGGTCGTCAAACAGACCCAGAAGCATGCGGCCGCGCAATATGCGGTAAGCCACAGAGTCAATCTCGGCGTCGGTCACGCGATAATCCCTGTAGGCATTGAGCAGCGGCTGAGTGTAGACATTGTCGGCACACTCTATGTCATTGCCCGCCTTCATCATAAGCACGGCGGCTGTCTCGTAATCACGCACGAATTTGTGCTGGGTCACCATCCATGCAGGCGCACTGCAGTCGGTCACGACATAGCCCTGGAAGCCCCAGTCGCCGCGGAGCACCTTCTGTATCAGATAATGGTTGACTGTGCAAGGCACCCCGTTTACGGCATTGTAGGCCGTCATGATTGACTGCGCCTTGCCCTCGCGGATGCATCGCTCGAACGACGGCAGATAATATTCACGCAGGTCGCGCTCTGAAATCACCGCATTGCATGAAGCGCGGTTATGCTCCTCGTTGTTGGCGGCAAAA
Source organism: Muribaculaceae bacterium Isolate-002 (NCI) (assembly GCA_004102805.1). Lineage (GTDB taxonomy): Bacteria > Bacteroidota > Bacteroidia > Bacteroidales > Muribaculaceae > JAGBWK01. The sequence continues at coordinate 42,696 of SCEG01000005.1, read as the reverse complement.
TGCTTCGGGGTGGCTACTGCTTTAAGGTAGCGGGGATGATTGCCCTGAAGCCCTTTGACAAACTCCGTGCCGATGCGGCCTGTCAGATACGGGTCCTCTCCGTAGGTTTCGGGCGTGCGTCCCCAGCGGGGGTCGCGGGCCATATTGACTGTCGGCGACCAGAATGTCAGCAGGTCGCTCGACCCGTCGTGTTGCTTCTTGCCGAGTTCCAACGCATTCCACTTGCCGCGGGCCTCGTCGGAGATAGCGGCCGACATCTGCCCGATAAGCGCTGGATTCCATGTCGCCGCCATACCGATGGCCTGCGGAAACACAGTGAACTTGCCCGGGCGCACGATGCCGTGGAGCGCCTCGTTGCCGTGATAGAACTTGTCAATGCCCAGACGCGGTATGCCGGGCGAATTGTGTATCATAAGCGACACCTTCTCCTCTACTGTCATGCGCGAGAGCAGATCCTTCACTCGTTCCGGTATAGGCGCATTGGGGTCTTTGTAAAGCTCGGCAGTCTGTGCCGCCGCACAGACCGTGCCCGCCAGGCTCAGCAGCCCGGCCGCTATCAGTTTCTGTATCTTCATTTTGTATTTATCTTGGTATTAAATATTTAACGTATTGAATGATTTCGGCTGCAGGGTCACCGTCAGATAACGGTCACCCTTCCTCAGCACAATCTCTTTCGGCGTGTCCTGACGGTTGACTGTCACCACCACCTGACCTCCGTCGGGATTGACAAATACAAGCAGGTCGTCGTCACCCCCTTCGGTCACTATGCGCCGCGCGCCAGGCTCGACATAACGGCTGAGGTGCTTCATCAGATAATACTCCGGATGATAGTCGACCTCAAGAGTGCGCGGATTGACAGAAATCAGCGAGTTCTGTTTCCATCCCCACGGACTCGTGCCGGTGTCATCGAGCACCATGTTCCAGTAAGTGAACACCCGCGCACCGTTGCGCAGATAATGGCTTATCTGCCACCAGGTATGCTCAGCGGCCGCCCAGTCATTGCTGCCGTTGCCGCATTCGGCCTCCGTATGCATCATCTTCAGGTGCGGATACTCCCTGCTAATATAGGGGATTGCGCCCTTGCCGTCCCACTGGAAGCCGGCACCCTTGAAATATCGGGCAGCCTCCGGATCATCAAGCGCTGTGCGTGTGAACGCCGGATTGTCGCGGTTGATTGTGCCGAATATTATTTCCGTGTCGATACCCTCCTGCTCAAACTTCGGGCCGAGAAAACGACCCACGAAATATGCCATATCCTCCGGACGCCACGGACAACTCGGGAAAATATGGTTGGAACAGGGCTCGTTCTGTATGTTTATATTCTCTATATGCACCCCTTCGGCCTCGTAAGCCTTGCAGAATTTCGCAAGATAGAGCGCGTAGGCTTTCAGATAGCCCTCCTGCATCTTGAAACCGGTGCAAGGCAGCTCGATATGCCTCTCGGGTTGCAGACCGTTGTGGTCGGTGCCGCTCCAGTCATATCCGCTGGCATAGCTGTTGTTGATTTTCATCCATCCCGGCGGACTCCAGGGCGACGCCCACATCTTCAGATCCGGATTGATTTTCTTCGCCTCCTTTATATAGCGAAGAAGTATATGACGGTCACGGTCAATCGAGAAGTTTACCATGTCGAAATCGTCGATGACATCGTTGAGCGAATAGAAATTCATGCCATAGTCGCTCGCCCCTATCGGCATGCGGCAGTAGCTGAATTTCGCTCCATCCTTGCCGAAAAGGTCATTGAGGATTGCCTGGCGCCGCTCCGGCTCAAGATAGCACAGCATGTCCCAGCCGATTTCATTGAATGTGCCGCCGATGCCGTCGATTGTCTGCGCCTCAACCGGCGTCAGCGTGACCGCACGCTCAGGCTGTGAAGGAACCTTGTCGCTCCATTTCACATTTTTCACCTGCTGCCACGGAGCGGTCTCCGTGGTTGAAAACATCTCGACTTTCTGTGCCGTAGCGGCCGCGCAACAGATTATGGCCGCCAGTGTAAGGTTTATCTTCTTCATGCCTCTCATCATTCGGTTATCAGAAGTGTATTGAACGACTTGGGCTGCAACGACAGGTTCATCACTCCGTCGCGGCTCAGCGATACTGTCATTTCTTTTGTCTGCTCCTCGGGATTATATATCACCACCACACGCGAGCCGTCGGCATTCTCAAACGCCAGCAGATTGCCGTCATTGCCGAGTGTCATCAGTCGTTTCGCTCCGGGCTGCACATAGCGGCTCACATGTTTCATGGCATAATACTCCGGTGTGAAACGCGCTGTTTTGGCCTTTGTATCCACCACGACCATCGCGTTCTGCTTCCAGCCCCATGAACTGCGGCAATCATCACCGAGCACCATGTTGAAATACATGTATAGCCCGGCTCCGTCGCCGATATATTTTCTCATCAGTCCGTAGGTATGCTCGGCGGCAGCCCAGTCATTGCTGCCGTCGCCGCATTCGTTCTCGGTCTGTATGATCGGCAGCTCGGGATATTTCTCATATATGCGGCCTACGATATCCTTGCCTTCCCACTGCACACCAAAACCTTTGATATAGCGCGCCATCGCCTCGTCTGACATCATTGTCTCCACATGGTCGAAGCGGTCGGTGTTGAGAGTGCCGAGCCACAGTTCCACTCCGGGATGCGATTTCTCGAACTCCGACCCGAGGTAGCCGCCTATAAATCGGGTGATTGCCTGAGGCGTCCACGAGCAGTTGGGCCAGATGTTGAACGTATACGGCTCGTTCTGAAACTGAAGCATGCTTATCTCGATTCCCTCCGCGGCATATTCGGTGACATAACGCGAAAGATATCGGCTGTAGGCCGTGAGATATTCCGGCTCGAGTATCATCTGGTCGGTGCCGGTAGGAGCCTCTTTCGACGGGTCGAGTCCGTTGATTGCGTCAGCTCGGTTAGCATAGTGGCCGTTGGTCTTGAACCACTGCGGAGCGCTCCATGGCGATGCCCATATACGGAGCGACGGATTGATTTCCTGCGCCCACTTGATATACGGTATGAGATATTTTCGGTCATGCTTGATCGAGAACTTGCGCAGTTCGAAATCGCCCGGAGTCTCGTCATAGCTATACCATTCCGTGGCAAAATCATTGGCACCCACCGGGGTGCGGCACACGCTGAAATTAAGGCCCTCCTCGGGGTGAAACAATCCCTCGAGCACACGCTGCCGCTCTTTCTTGCCGAGGCTCTTGAGCGCCTTCCCGCCAAGCTCGTTGAAGCATCCGCCGAAACCTTTCATTGTCTGGGCTACATATCGGGTCACCATCACGTCATGGCTTACTGTATTGTCGTAGGCGGCATACTCCACAACCCCGCCGTCAGTCCACTGCGATTCGGGAGTCGAGGTTATAATTCTCACATCTGTCGCTCCGGCTGCCAGCGCCGCTGTCATCAGTGACACCGCGACAGTCAATCCTTTTATCTTTATCATAGCGTATCTTTTTCCTTTTAAGTAAATTATTGTTTACAGCCCCAGTCGGTATGGCGGCGGCTCATCTTCAGCTTTATCTTCGCGCCGTTCCTGATTTCTTCGTGAGTGAACCACGGGCTGTCAAGAGTGCGGCCGTCGATTGTGGCGCCTCCGATATACTTGCATTCGTCAGAACTCCCCGGAGCCTCGATAACAAGCTCCTTGCCGTTTTCCATGCGCAGCCTCACCTTCGTGAAGAACGGTGTGCCCACGCTGTAGACACCCGAACCGGTCACGGGATAAAATCCCATCATCGAGAACACCACAAACGATGACAATCCGCCACCGTCCTCGTCGCCGGGCATTCCCATCACATCCGGACGAAACCACTGGCGTATCAGCTGACGCACACGGCGCTGCGTGCGCCACGGCGCTCCCGCATAGTTATACAGATACGGAATATGCATCGACGGCTCGTTGCCCATGGTGAACTGACCGACATTGCCTGTCTGGTCGGGAAGCACGCTGTAAAACTCATACTTGTTTTTGCCAAGCCACTCATTGAACGTATCGTCGAGATTTGCGATAAACTGTTCGTTGCCTCCCATGAGCCCAATCAGTCCGGGAATATCATGCTGGCAGTCCCAGCGGTAGGTCCAGCCGTTGTTCTCGTCATAATAGTCGCGCGCGCCGATGCCGCCCGAGAACTTGTAGTCAAACGGCTCGATGAAATTTCCGGCGCTGTCTTTGGGATGGAAGAACGATGTGGCCGGATTGAAAAGTTTACGGTAATTCTGCGACCGCGCCGCATAATAGGCCGAGTCAGCGTCAAGGCCAAGGTGCCCGGCTATCACTGACAGACACCAGTCATCGTAGGCCGTGCCGAGTGTCACAGCCACGGCCTGACGTTTCTCCCAGCCGTCAACCTCGTCGAGATACTCTTTCTCGCCCGGATGCAGAGCCGGAATATATCCGTGCTCACGGTAAAAACGGTTGAGATATCCGGCCTTGCCGTTGCGCCACGGCGCCAGTGTCTTGTCGTCGACGGCAGCCTTGCCATACTTGTATCCGGCCGCAATGTCAACACCTTCCACACCCTTTGCCACTGCATCGGCTATAGCTGCTACACCGTGGTTGCAGTTCATGCGGTGGGAGTCGCCGCTGACAGCCGGAAATGTCGGCAGCCACTGCTGCTCCGAGCGTCGGGCGTAGTCGATAAGCGAGTTGAGCATATCGGCCTCCTGACTCTCTGACAGAAGTATGCGCAGCGGGTGGGTCGCACGATAGGTGTCCCACAGCCAGTCGTCGGTGTAATGATGTTCGCCGGCATATACTCTGCGGTCGGCAGGATTGAGATAACGTCCGTATTCGGCAAGATCGACGGGGCGCTCGTAACACCGATAAAGAGCCGTATAAAACACCTCCTTGTCGGCTTCGCTGCCACCCTCGACAATGATTTTGCCAAGCTCGTCGTTCCACGCCTTGCGCGCCTGTTTCATGACATCGTTGAAACCCGAATGTCCGACTTCGAGCTCCATATTCTTTCGCGCCTGCTCCGCATCGATATACGACACGCCGTAGCGCACTTCAACCGGAAGTGTCGGGTCAAACGTCATCACCACACACGCTTCATCACCCTTTCCCTCGTTTGAAGCAGACATCTTTCCGCCCGACAGCACTCCTGCCGCCGACGGCACTCTGTCAACCTCGGCATAAATATATATCCTGACACCTCCCCAGGTGTACTGATGGCCGCTTATGCTCCGTCCGTCGATTTTCATCTCGCCGTTGCGGGCATTGAGTATCAGTGTCATGTCATCTTTCTCCTGATCGGGAGTCAGACGATAGACCGCCGAATGACGCGAGGGGGTGTATTCGGCGCGTATGTTCTGGCCGTCGATGTCGGTGGCATAGCTGTAAGGCGTGATTGTCTCGTTGTCATAATCCGTCACTATCGAATACGGCAACTCTGAGTCTGCTCCGAGACTCTGCGTGGCCGACAGGTTGAACGCCTGACATTCGCGATGATTGACAACAATCAGCGGAAGCCCGTTGATACGGCTGTCGGTATATGCGCCTCTGACGGGATACACCCTCATCATGCCGTTGGGCAGATGCACAGTCGGGAATGTCGGCATCAGCAGATGGCTGATATTGCCGATATACGGGTTCACGTAATCGACAGGCGTTTTTGTGGCACTGACACCACCGGCCGCCATGACCGAGAGCATCAGTGACACTACGCCTGACCTTATTGTCTTTCTATTTTCGGTTTGCTTCATCTATAATGGAGGTTATGTCAGGTTTTGGAAGAGAGAGAGGGAGAGTACAACAGGCTGTGTTATGACAGCCTGTCTGCATCAGTTGCCGGTCTGTTCCGGTTTGAGCGTATTGGTCTCGGTCATCGTCACCCAGCAGGTCTCTGTATTGCCGTTATAGGTGACGGTGTCCTTGAAGCGGTAGCTCATGTAGAGCATCAGCCAGCCCTTCTCGTTGTATTCCCAGTAATTGCTCTCCTCATTGTCGACAATCTCCACCTCGATGTCGCCGTAAGGCTCGATGTCGATGGTATGGTCGTCATTGAAGGTGACTGTCATGGCATAGCGGTTGATTTCATCGAGCGACACGCTGTTGGGCACGTAGGAATGCGTGCCGGCAAACATGCGCACCTTGTTTTTGGCAAGCGGAGCCACGACACGGGTCACGGATATACCGCTTGCAACCTCTCCCGACGAGAGTCCGAGAGCCTCGACACCTGTCATCTGATAGTAGGTGGTACGCTCCATTGTGGCGAACTCATTGGCGAGCACCACGCGATACATCACCTTGTCCTTGTCGGGATTGACCCTGTGGTCGCTCACCGACTTGATGCGCATCGGGATTATATAGGTCGAGTCGGGCGACAGTCCGTCGGGATTGACCTTGACAGGTATCAGCGAATAGTAGTCGGGACTTGACGCGCTCAGCACCGTGCTGTAGCTTTCGATTGAGTAGTGCGACGGATCGAGAAGTCTCGCATAGCGCGACTCGTCGAGGTCAAAGTTGATATAGTTGTAGTCGTCGAGCGCCTGGGTGTAGGGCTCAAGCTCCACTCTCACATCTTCGGTGATATGCTCTGTGCCGCCGCAGTAGACGGTGACATAACCCGTAGTTGTCTCGCCGAGCTGATGCACACTTGCAAACAGATGGTCGTTGTCGCTCAGCACATAGATGACTTTCTCATAGAGCTCGCCTTTGAACTGGTCGTTCTCGTCGCATGCGGTCATCATCGCCGCTGCGGCCATGACTGCCGGTATTATATATCTGATTTTCATATTCAGTCGTTTTATAAATCGGGGTTAGCCGGATTACCAGCCGGGGTTCTGGTCAAGAAGTCTTGATTTTCTGATTTCATCGCGATGTATGGGGAGGAACACCATCTTTTTGTCACACACGCGGTTGCGGAAGTCGGCATGGTTGACTACGGTGCGTGCATAGTAACCGTTGGCGGCTGCCTCGACGTTCATGCCGGTGATAGGCAGGTTTTCCTCCTCCTCGAGGGTGCCCCAGCGGCGAAGGTCATAGTAACGGCGTCCCTCGGCAAAGAATTCGATGAAACGCTCGTGGCGTATCTGCTTGTCAAACGACTCTTCGTCGGCATAATCCTGCGCGTCGATAGCCGGCTGCCCCGAACGGAAACGTATCTGGTTGAAACAGAACACTGCGTTTTCAAGTTCCGAAGCTCTCGACAGCGTGTAGGTCTGACCCGAAGGAAGCTCCACGGTGTGTGTGCCGCTCAGGTGGTTGACAGCCTCGACATACGACAGCAATATCTCGGCATAGCGGATGATGGGGAATGTCTTGGCGGTACGGGTCGAGCCGTCGCCGTTATACCAGTTGTCCTCCGGATGGATATATTTCTTGAGCACGTAGCCTGTCGCATTGTAGTTGCGGGGCTCGGCAATCGCCTTGTCTTTGCCGGCGTTGCCTCCGTTGTAATACCACACGGTCTGCTGGCGGAAGTTATTGTTGTTGCACGAGGTGGCGGGCCAGTAGCAGCCGCTGTAGCCTACACAGGCATAGAAACGCATCTCTCGGTTGACATACATGTTGTAGGTGCCGCGGAGCACACGGTAGCCCGAGAAGTAGGTGAGCACACGCGAGTTGCCCGTCTCGGAGTATTCGCCTGTCTGGCGTGCCTCGTCGATGGTCTTGCCGTCTTTCATACGGTATTCGTCAATGACTTTCTGGGGTATGTTCATGCTGTTGTAGCCACCCATGTAGATTGGGAACGACTGGCGGGTGAATTCCTGTATCGAGCCGGACTGTTTGCCCCAGATAAGTTCCTTGTTCTGCACGGCGTAGGTTGTGCCGTTAAACATGTTGGCATACGACTTCAGCGGGTCGATGTCGCCTGCGCCGTAGGGGAACGCCGCGTCTGACACCGTCGGCGGAAGCGCTGGAGTGGCGGCAGTGGCGTCACCGGCGTCGGCCGACACGCGCTCTACCGTGTGGATCTCATACTTGTTCATGTCGATGACACGCTTGCAGGCTGCGGCGGCAAGCGCCCACTTGCGCTCGTCGTAGGTCTGACTCACGTAAGGCGCGCCGTCGGTCGAGCGGTTCCATCCCGAGAAGTAACGTGTAGCCGACTGTCCGCCGTTGAACGAAGGTGATGCCGCATGCAGACGCACGCGGGCTATGATAGCGTATGCCGCGCCGCGGGTCGGGCGGCCGAAGTTGGCGATATCGACTTCGTTGGGTATATACTGTGCCGCTGTCTCAAGCTCGTTACAGATATAGTCGACAGTCTCGTCGTAAGTGGCTCGGGCTCGGGCATAATAGCTTGCTTCCTCGTTGTTGTCAAGGATTTCATCGCCGAGTATCACGGCCGGCCCGTAGTTCATCAATATGATATAGTAGGAATATCCGCGCAAGAAATGGGCGTAGCCTACAATCTCGGAACGCTGCACCGTCGACATGTCCTGACACTCGTTGATGCGCGCCAGGATGGTGTTGGCCTTGCGTATCGCCTTGTAGCATGCCGGCCATGAGTTCATGCCGCGCAGATCAGCGGGTGACACCAGGCCGAGGGTCATGGCCTTGCCGTGAAACAGACCGTAGTCATTGAGCGTAAAAATTTCGTCGGTGGCCGTCTCGCCGGGCATCACATCGTTGCCGAAGATGGCGCTTTCGTCGGGCAGCTCGCCGGCCGCACCCCACAGATATTTCTCAAGGTACTGGCGCTTCACAAACACCGAGTCATATTTAAGAGTATCATCGAAGTAGCCGTCGACATCAAGATAGTTGCAGGAAGGGGTGAACACACAGTATCCTGCCACGGCCAGAGGTATTATTGCTTTTAATATTTTCATTGTTGCCATGTATTAGAAGTTAACATAGAGTTGGAGTGAGAATGTGCGGGGAATGGGGTATGCACCGCCGTTATATTCCGCCTGTTCGGGATCCCACAGTTTGACAGGGCTCCAGACAGCCACGTTGTTGACCACAAACTGCACGTCCATCGAGCTCACACCCAGAGTGCGGAGCAGCTGCCCGGGAATCACGTGATAGTTGAGGTTGATTTCCTGCAGACGCAGATAGCGGGCGTTGGTGTGCCAGAATGTCGAGAGCTGGTTGTTGTTCTCGTTGCGGCCGTAGCTCAGACGCGGATAGAGCGCGTTGGGATTTTCGGTAGAGGGGTCGCCGGAATATGAAGCCGGAGTCCAGCGGTTGCGCTGGTCGGCCACAAGCTGGAGCACATTGCCGGTCGAGCCGTTGTAGAATGGTATGTAGCCCTCGCCGCCCGATGTGCCGTTGACATAATAGTAGTCAGTGTTGCCGGTGCCCTTGAACATGATGCCGAGCGTAAGATTTTTCCATCTCACCTCACCGCCGAAGCCATACATCAGCTTGGGATAGTTGGGATAAGAGAGGGGCACGCGGTCGTTGTCGTCGATGACACCGTCGCCGTTGACATCCTTGTATTTGATATCACCGGGCATGTAGCTGCCGAATGTCTGTGTCGGGCTTTGCTTGACATCAAGCTCGTCGCGGAAAAGACCGAGAGCGATGAGTCCGCGGAATGCGTTGTTTACATAGCCGGTGTAATTCTGATAGGGGTAAGGTTGTTCGGCCTGCTCCCAGTTCTCGACTTTGTTGGCTGAGTAGGTGAAGTTACCTCTGACGGTAAGTGACCAGTCCTTGCCGAATGACTGCGAGAACGAGATATTGCCGTCGGCACCGTAGCTCTTCATGCGGCCCACGTTGCCGAAAGGCATTGACACGAGGCCGGCATAGTCGGGAATTTGCGTGCGGCGCTGGTAGATACCGTCGCGGCGGTCCTGGAAGAAGTCGACAACGAAGTCGATTTTATTGTTCAACAGACGACCTTCGATACCAACGTCGAGTTTCTTGGCCTTCTCCCACTGGAGATTGTTGGCGCCTACGCGCTCTTCAGTTATATAGCCGACATTGGAGCCCCAGCCACCGCCGCCGTTGCTGTTAGTCATCAGCGTCAGGTAAGGAAAACGCTCGTCGGTGAGACGGTCATTGCCGACGAGACCGTACGAACCGCGTATCTTCAGGAAGTTGAGCCAGGGAAGGTTCTCTGTGATGAATTTATACTGTGTGGGCACCCAGCCGGCAGCCACCGAGGGGAAGAAACCGAAGCGGTGTCCGGCCTGGAAGTTTTCCGAGCCGGTGTAACCGAAGTTGGCGTCGATGAAGTAAGTATCGTCAAAACCGTAGGTAAGACGGCTCGAGACGCCCTGATAGCGGATAGGTATCGCATACATGCTGCGAAGCGACTCGGGACGTCCGTCGATTGAGCCGTCCATTGTCTGCTGGCTGCTCATATAGTAATAGACGAGAGCGCCTACACGATGTTTGCGGGCAAAGAGACGGTCCCACGTGGCGGTACCCTCGAAATGTATCTTGTAATACTGCGCGTCCTGATGGTTGTAACGTGCGGTCTGAGCGTCGACACGCTTCACAAGCGCGAGCTCGCCGGTATATTTGCGGGTAGATGCATAATACATTTCGGGAAGCACCGAGCGGATTTCACGCAGGTCAGACTCATTGTCGTATGCACCCTGAAGTCTTACCTTAAGACCCTCGGTTATCATCGACAGATCCTGCTTGAGCTCGAGAGTGGCCTTGCCGCGGTAATGGCGTATCTTCGTCATACCGGTGTGATTGAGCATCACGTAGGGTGAATATGCGTTGTTGGTTCCGAATGCGGGAAGTTCGCCCGACGAGTAGCGTGTCGGGATGGTTATGGGGGTCAGATTGCGGCATGTCTGCCACAGTGCGTCGGTGTTGTTGTTGCCAGGCTCGCTCTTTTCAGAAATAAAGCCGTCGGCGCCGAAATAAAGCTGCGTGGTCTTGGTGAGATTGATGTCGAGGTTTGCACGGTAGTTGAATGTCTGGTAACCCACATGTGTGGAATATTTCGACGATTTGTCCTGCTTGTAGGCCGCGCTTTCGTTCTTGTAGCCCAGAGAAAGGAAGTAACGTGCGAGCGAACCGCCGCCACGTGCGTTGACATAATATGTCTGAGTGAGCGAGTTGTCATGTAGTATCTCGTCGCGCCAGTTGACATCGGGATAGAGGTCGGGGTCAAGATGGTTTTTGATGAGCGACAGCTCGATATCTGAATAAAGGGGAGAGTTGCCACGCACTGCAAGAGCCTCGTTGGCAAGACGCGCGTAGTCGTATGAGTTGACAAACTGCGGCATGCGGGTCAGATGCGACACCGAGAAGTCGACACGTCCGGTAACCTGGAGTTTGTCGGCCGTTCCGCGTTTGGTAGTCACGAGCACGACGCCGTTGGCACCGCGCACACCGTAGACCGCTGTGGCCGATGCATCCTTGAGCACCGAGAAGCTCTCGATATCGGCGGGGTCAAGCTCACTCAGATTTCCTTCAAGACCGTCGATGAGCACCAGTGCGCTGGAGTTGGCGCCGAAAGTGCCGATACCGCGGATCCAGAAGTCGGAGATATTCTTGCCGGGCTCACCGCTCTTCTGTATTGAAATCACACCGGGCACACGTCCGCCGAGCATGTTCTGAAGATTGGTGGCCGGGGTCTGGAGCTGGTCGACCTCGACTGATGTCACGGCGCCGACCACCGATATCTTGCGCTGGGTGCCAAGACCAACAACAACGGCCTCGTCAAGCATCTGGCTCGACGGCTCCATGGTGATATGCATCGGGCTTGTCACCTGGTCGACATTAAATTCCTGAGTGTTATAACCCAGACACGACACAACGAGGACATCCCTCTTCTGTACTTTTATCATAAAGTTACCGTCGATATCGGTGTTGATACCGATACCGGGACGGTCTTTGGGCTGAATCACAACACCGGGAAACGGATCGTTGTACTCGTCATAGACCGTACCTGTCACGGTCACGTCCTGCGCCACGGCTCCTATCGCCATGAACAGGAATGCTATCATGAATATTACTCTTCTTTGCATTGGTATTTGATTTGTCAGGTTTGTTATTCGATGGCAAGACGGCGTATGCACTGGTTGTCGAAGTCACCGATATAGATGATGCCGTCCTTGTTGATACATACACCGAAGGGACGGCTGAACAGTGCTTCGTCGGGGGCGCCGTCCTGATAGCCCGCTTCGCCTGGAATACCGATCACGGTGCTCACCTTTCCGTCGGGGGTCACCTTGCGTATGCAGTGGTTGTTGGTGTCGGCGATATACATGTCGTCGTTCTCGTCGAGAATGAGCTGACGCGGCTCGCTGAACATGGCCGACGCGCCGTTGCCGTCGATGTAGCCAGACTGCGACGATATGCCTGCGATCAGCTCATGCTTGCCTGTGATGATATCGTAGGAGTAGATGCAATGGTTGTTGGTATAGGCGATATAGAGCATCGTCGGGTGCTTGGAGCTGAATGTCATGTAGGCGTCTGAGCCGCTCATCAGACCGTTGGCAACCTGCGAGGTAAGACCCGACTCGGGGTCGAAGCGATAGAGGATGCCGTTTTTGGGTCGCACATACATATAGCCGTCATACTTACACATGGCAAACGAGTGCTTGTAGTCGAAAGTCAGCGTCTGGCCGGTGTTGGGCTTGAGCGACTGCTTCATCGGGCTCCACATGTTGTCCGACGACATTGTCCAGTATTCCAGACCGTTGTCGGTGGGGATATACACAGTCTTGCCGTCGTCGAGCATACAGGGCTGGTTGAGAGGAGCTCCGGTGTCGGGAATGAGGATTTTGCTGAAATCCTCGTCCTCGTTGACCATCATCACCTTGTTGTTGCTGTAGTAGCTGTTGTTATTGCGCAGCGACGCGAAGATATTGTTGTTGTCGTCGACAGCGAGATAAGTCACCGGAGGCATCGAAGTCTGCGCAAGGTTGCCGGTCACGGGATCGTCGGGCGCGCCTTTCATACCGCACACGGTGGTGACAACCGTCTGTATCTGATATTTGAAGTGCACGGGATATTCTACACGGCGGCCGTCGACCACCACGGCTACCTGGCAGTCAATGATATTGTTCTCGTCGCCTTCGCCGGGCTTGCGGGGACAGATGGCGTAGATCTGGTCGCCCACCGAACTTACCACGGCGGCCGGGTGTTCGTTGATGAGCACCTGGATTTTCGACGCGTCGGTTCCGAAATTCGATCCGTTGAGTATCAGCTTGGTTGCCACACCACCCTCCGTAGGATAGTAATCGGTGAGCTCGATAGGTGCTGACGGATTATACTCCGTCTTGTTGTCGTCGGAGTCGCTGCATGATTGCAATCCTGCCGTCATTGACATGAGGCCGACCGCAAATGCCAGTCTGTAAATGTTCAGTCTTTTCATTATGGTAATAGGATTGGTTTGTTCTTGTTATATGTCGGTTTCTCATTACTTCTTATAAAGACGGTAGAGCTTGGCCTCGTTGAAAATCACTTCATACTGCAGGCCGCGGGAATCAATATTCACACCCTTGTCAAACCACAGCTCCCTGCTTCGCGCGGTGTCTACGTTGTCGGCGTCGATGCCGAGCGTCGAAAGGTCGAGGTAGCCGCTCTTGGTTGCCTCTCCATAGTTGAAATAGGCTATATACCATGAGTCATCTGTCTCAAGATAGAACAGGTCAACAGAGCTGTTGGGCCCGTAGAGTTTGTGACCGTAGGCCGGACGGAATGAGCGCCCCATGTTTATGGCCTCGTTGATTGCCGGATATTGGAAATATTTCTTCGCTCTTTCCTGATTGGCCACGGTGCCCGTAAAAGAGCCTGCGGTAGAGAGATTGTCGCCGTTCATGCAGTAGCCGGTGCAGACTCCCGTAGTCAGACGCGCGCGGTTCTCCTCCTCGGTGCGGTCGGTCACACACAGGTGGTCGGGGTCGTTGTAGCTGTACACGCGGTCGAGCCACCAGCCGAACGACAGACTGTTCATCATGTAGTTGGTGTGCCACATCTCGCCCCAGGCGTCACAGCTTATGCGGCGCGCGTTGGCATATTGCGCGGGAAAGAGCGGAGATATCGACAGCACAATAAACATATCATCGCCGCAACGTTCGGCAAAATGCTTCATACCGTAGTTGTAGGCTTGTATGCCGGTGGTGACCCCGGGAGCGTAGAAGTAGTCGGCCTCACATGAGCCGTGGTTGAGGAAGTCGAGCTTTATATACTTGATGCCTAGTGCCTTGAAGCGGTCGATATAATAATTCATGCGTGAGAGGGTGGCGGGATGCGTCGGATCGAGATGGCCGGTCACCTGACCGTTGATGCGCAACAGAGCTTCGTCATAGTAGTAGCCGTTGTTGCCTTCCATCGCATCGCCGGGGCTGTGCACCCAGTTTGAGAACGGCGTGTCGTAGATGCCTGGGGTCTGGCCGTTTTCACGACACTTGTTGCAGAACGCCTCAAGCTGATCCCAGTCGAGGTTGCCCCAATAGGAGTCGAGTCCGATAAACACCACATCGTCAGGCGCGTAATTATTTTTTCCCTGGAAGTTTTCCTTCACGAAATCCGACACCGACATCACCCCCTCGTAGTTGACATTCGTGGCCATGCCGCCCCAACTGTTCCAGCCGAATGGCGTCGGGCCGTTCCATGGGCGCTTGGGTGCGTACACATTGTTGATTTCACCGAATGTCTCCATGCCTGTGCGCCAGTCGTCGAAAAGACCGACCATGAAGCGGGCCGATTTCACTTCGGTGCCGCTCAGATAGCCGTGGCGCATCACGAAACCGCCGTTATCGTCGTTATGATGGTCGCGGGTGGCAGCATGTGTAGCGCCGCTGTATGCCTCGACTTTTGACATGTAGCTCTGTATCACCGGACTGCCGGACATTCTTATGGCCGACTTCCAGTTGTCGTGCTCAACCGAACCGAGCACAAGACCCTTCTGTGTATTGCCGTTGAAAATCGCCGTCACTTCAAATGAAATCGAATCGCGGGCCACGCGTCCGCTCGACGGTTTGCCCTGTTGCGTACAGCTCAGAGTGTGCGAGCCATAGGTCACAAAGCCATCGTTGTCAAACGGCACTGTCAGGAAGCGGTTGCTGTTGTCAACCGGCAGAAACAGGTTATGCTCCGTAGTATATACCGGCGCGATATAATTGGATGATATCTTCGCATCTGATTTCAGGGTCACTTCCGTCAGGAAATAATCCGCATTGTCAAACAAAAGGAAAGTCTGGTCGACATCGGGAAGTCCGGCGTCGCTGCGGTAGGTGATTGTATAGGCGTGAGCATCGCCCGCCTTGTCGGTCACGGCCTTGTCGCTGACAGTAGCCGACGCATAGTCTGACGTGTCATACACTTCGCCGTTATATCCGAACCGCACCGACACGCCCGACAGCACATCGCTGCCGTCTTTGGCAAATGTCACTTTCCGGGCTGCTCCGTCGAGACTGATGGCCCACTTGCCGTGTTCGATTGTCTGCGCTGCCACCGGCATTGCTCCGCCTGCGGCAGTCGCCGCTATCACGGCCGTTAACATTGTTCGTTTTCCGATATTTTTCATATTTAAGGTAATCAGGGGTTTCGATGATTGGTCTGTCGGTTGCGCAATTAATATTGCTTAACGCAAATTTATCTTTTTAAACCATACATGCACCAAACATGCATTCCAAAAAATAACACAATGGTAGATTTCCACCTTCGCTTCATAAAATCGCAAGCTGCTGTCACTGAAGCGCATTCAATCGGGATGCCTGCGCAAACTATTTGTGTAGCACCACAAAACGACATTCCCGGGCTTGGTTTTCGGAGGCATATCGCACGTCGTAGCCTCCGGCTCTCCGTATATAGCCAGGGGGACTGCTGCGATGAGGATATATTGTGCATGAGATAAAAAAAGTATAACAGGCTGAAGCCGTGACGAGGGCAAGATGTCCCGTCACGGCTTCGTTGTTTCTATAAAAATATTACGGAATTTCCCATTGGAGCAGAATCAGTCAGTCATGCGGAAAACTATTTCACGGGCATTGGAGATATCGTCCCACGACAGGAAATTACCGTTGTGGGCGACACCGTCTATCTCTATGCCGGCGACATATCTGCTATTTTCCGACAGACCGTCGGCACGTATGGTGAGCGTATGGCCGTCAGCGCCTGCTTTCACTCTGATTTCAGGATATTGCGGAGCTCCTACGGCAAAAGTATTCGAAGCGGGAGCCACCGGATAAAATCCCATTACCGAAAATATATACCATGCCGACATCTGTCCGCAGTCATCGTTGCCGTTGACCACGGGCGAATTCGGATAATTGACACGGGTGTGATGACGCACAAGCTCCTGCGCCTTCTTCGGCTGCCCGCACCAGTCGTATAGATAGATGTAGTGATGACCCGGCTCGTTGTCATGGCGGTAATGCCCTTCCTCGAAGTTGCGGTCGAGCTTTGCAGTGAAAGCCTCGTTACCTCCCATCAGGTCAATCAGTCCGGGTATATCGTGCATCGCACAGAAAAGATATGTCCACTTCGAGCCTTCGGTAAGGCCGGTGCGGTTGTGGTCGTCGAGATCAATCCATTCGCCTGAGTATTTTCGCGGTAGCATGAAACCTTTCTCCCGATTGTAGATGTTGCGGTAGTTTTTCGACATATCCATAAGCCGTGCATAATCCTCGTCATGGCCGAGCTCGCGCGCCATCTGCGCCACACACCAGTCATCGTAGGCATACTCGAGCGTGCGCGACACCGATTCGGCAGTGCGGTCATCTGGTATATATCCAAGCGAGTGGTAGTAGCTGGCGCCGGCACGGGCCTCGTAGGCCGTCCAGCGGTCACGGTCGCCGTAACGGCGCTGCGTGTCGCAGTCAGGCGGCACCATGGCATCCTTGCGCACAGCCTCGTAGGCGAGCTCCGTATCATAGTTGCGAATGCCTTTCATGAAGGCGTCGGCGATGACAGCGTCGGCGTGCGTCCCCACCATTATGTTGGTGTATCCCGGGTTGGGCCACATCGGCAGCCACCCGCCCTCCTTATACATCTGCAATAACGAAGTGATCCAGTTTCCGGTCAGTTCCGGCTCCAGAATAGTCATGAGCGGATGATAGGCACGGAATGTATCCCATAGCGAATAGTCGTTGTAGCTGAAGCCTTCGTGCACCTTGTCGTCAAAAGCGCTGTAATAGCGTCCGTATTCCGAAAACTCGCGCGGAAACAGATAGCAATGATACATCGCCGTATAAAATATGGCCTTGGTGTTATCATCTATGCCAGAAGGCTCGATTTTGGCAAGTTTGTCATTCCAGGCGTCGCGCGTCTCGGCCATGACCTCTCTGAAAGGTTTCGACCCGATTTCCCGCTCGAGATTTTCACGCGCCTGCTCGACGCTGATGAAAGAGGTGCCTATGCGCGCCTCTACGACGTCCGAGCGGTTGTCAAACGACACTGCCGCGCCCATGCGCGTTCCTTTATGTCTCGGTTTTTCAGGATATACCTCATTATTGTCCCATGTCATCACGCCTTTTATCGGACGGTTGAATTTGATTACGAAAAATCCCTTGAAGTTGGGCAGATCCGGACTTATCTGTGACGACTGCCTGTCGGGGTTATAACCCCATATCTCATTGTTGACAGTATCGACATGGATATAGCCGTGTATTTTTTCGATGCGGGGCCCGTAGTCGTTGGCCCAGTCTGCAAGCGCCGGATTGAGATTGATGCCCTGCACTATGATATTCTGCACCTTCTCTTTTTTGGGGAAGGTGAAGCGCATTATGGCTGCACGGCTTGCTGCCGTCATCTCCCCTTTGAGCAGCTTCCCCTGAGGCGTTTTCATCTTGACCGAATAGTAGTAGGGGGTAGATTTTTCGTCGGCATGGTCGAAAGCCAGTCCACGTTCTTCCGGCAGGTATTTTATTTCCCCTCCGGTCTGAGGCATAAGCGACACGTAGCCGTAATCGCCCATCCACACCGTAGGCTGGTGCGACGCCATAAATCCGATAATCTCCTTATCCTCGTAGACGTAGGCCATCGAACCCATCTTGTTCTGACGCGTCTGCGGCAGGAAATTTGTCATCATGAACGGACGGCCGACAAACGGCGCTGTGCCACCCTCCCCTTCCCATGCCGTGCCTATAAGCGGATTGACATAATCCGCGGCACTCTTTTTTCCGGCATGCACGGCTACGGTTGTCGCAAGAAGCAGTAATGTTGTGAATAACTTTTTCATTTGCTGTAAGTTGTCATGCAGTTATCGTAAAAAATCTTTCCGTCGCGCACCGCGTGGGCTGTGAAACGGTTGTCGCCCTCTGCCCAGGGTATGTTGTCCCACGTATAGACGTGAGCCTGCGGATTGCCGTCGGGATAATATCTGACACCGTTGTGTATCAGGTAGACACCGTCGCAGTTGGTGTAGACTTTCATCTGACGGGCATCCCCTTCCCTGTGGTCAAACCGCTTTGAGGCGATGTGCACCATCGGCTCGTCGTTCCAGTTTGCCTTATAGAAATAGAAGGCATCCTTTGGCGTGGAGCGGTCGTAGGTCACGAGACCTTTGTCGTTCATGCCGTGGGTGTCGCCTTCGGTGCGCCCGGCGCTGGCGAAGTCAAACATATTCCAGACGAAAGTGCCCCACACGAAATCGCGCTTGTCGATTTCGCGGTAGTTTATTTCATGCACGGTGGCCTGCCACTCCTCGGGATGCCACTCACCGCCCGGCTCGGGATGCTCGGTAAGGAACCCGTGGTGGCGTATGCTCGCTCCGGCGCCATACTCGCTGATGGCAAGCGGCTGCTTTTCAGGTCGGTATTTCCAGTCGATGGCATACTGCATCGTGGCCGGATCGGCCCAATACCATCCCGGATATGTATTGTAGGCCATAATGTCGGGAATATCGTTGAGCGGCGAATTGTCACTGTTGGAGGCGGCTGTTGTGTATCGGCCGGCGTCCTCCGCGTGGGCGATGTCGTTGAGTTCGCTTACAAGAGCCACGGGCTCTCCGCCGAGCTCATTGAAAAGGCTCCAGCAGAATATCGAGGGATGGTTATAGTTCTGGCGTATAAGTTCGATAAGCTGGCTCCTGGTAGTGGCGGCAAACTCCTCGTTGTCGGGAGCCTGCTCCACAAAGGGTATTTCCGCCCACACGAGCATACCCTCGCGGTCGCAGAGGTCATAGAAAAATTCGGAGTGGGGGTAGTGGGCGAGGCGGATGCCGTTGGCGCCTATCTCCTTTATAAGCTCCATATCCTCACGATGGTCGGCCTCGGAGATGGCCCAGCCTTTGCCGGGACGGTCCTGATGACGGTTGACCCCGCGTATATTGTTGGGACAGCCGTTGAGACTCAGCCCTTTGCCATGGTCGACAGTGACAGTGCGGAAACCCACCGTCTGCGTCACTTCGTCAATTATCCGGTCGCCGTCGGCCAAAGCCACGGTAAGCGTATAAAGCGCCGGCGAACGACGTCCGTCCCACAACAGCGGATTTGCCACTCCGATTGTGTCGGCAATGGCCGTAAAACCATTATGCATAATCTTGCCGCGTGACAACGAGCGGGCTACAACATTGCCGTCGGCATCAGCAAGTTCGGTAGATAGCGAAAGTTTTTCAAGCTGTTTTTCAGAAAAACCGTCGACAAGCACCTTGACCGCGGCCTGCGCAACCTTTTCACTGGCCTCAAACTGCTCGAAGTACACGCCCGGCGAGGCGTAATCCATCGGGGTGATATTGACTTTTGGCAGCACAAGCAGACTCACGGGACGGTAAATACCGCCGAACATGGTGAAATCGGCGTTAATCGGCGCTATGGTCATATCCTTGCGGTTGTCGACCGTGACCTCCATGACATTTCCCTCGGGTCGGAGCAGGTCGGTGAGTTCGTAACAGAACGCGGTGAAGCCACCCTTGTGGTGTCCGAGCTCCACGCCGTTGAGTGTGACGCCGGCCTGAAAACCTGCCGCCTCAAAACGTATGAACACACGGTCGCCGCCGGCCGCCTCGGGGGCGTCAAACACTTTGGTGTAGACAGCCTCACCTCTATAATATCGGGGGTCGGTGCCGTCTGACGCATTATAGCAATGTGGCAGCGTCACTTCCGACACTTCGCCGGGATCAGACATTTTGTAGAACGACCACCCGTCGTTGAAAGGCAGCACACGACGTGCGGCCGTGGCCGCCACTGTCATCTGCACCAACGCGAGCGCTATCAGCAGGAATTTCTTTTTCATGGCATTCAAAGTTAGGTATTGTTTTTTACAAATGTCGGAATTATTATGTTAAAATTCCGACACACCCCGCCTAATAAATATAATATTTAGCTTAATTTTATAGCACGAAAGCGCCTCTGAAGCCGTCTTTCTACTATTTTTATATTTTTTGAGCCGATTAAAATAACAGACATTATTAATTTTGAGCAATCCTTAACGCCATGAAAAAGTATCTGCTTTCCATACTGTTTTGTCTGATTGCACTGTGTGTCGCCGCACAGGAGCCGTCACATCATTTCTATTTCAGAAATATCAACAAGGAGAACGGACTGTCGCAGACCGACATCAAGGCGATAGCGCAGACACCCGACGGCTTCATGTGGTTCGGCACACGCAACAAACTCAACCGCTACGACGGGCGCACGATAAAAGTGTTTGACTGTCATGACACCGGCAAGAACATACGCAACAACAATATCAGCGCCCTGCACAGCCGGGAGGACAACACCCTCTACGTCGGCACTGACATCGGAGTATTCATACTCGACCCGAAATTCGAGCGGTTCAGCTACATCGACAGCGCCGCCGACGACGGCGTGAAGATGACCAACTGGGTGTCAGACATAAAGGCCGACAACGACGGCAATATCTGGATGGTGCTCCCCAACCAGGGTGTGTTCTGCCTGCGCGTAGACGGCGCGCTCAAGCACTACAGCTTCGGCTCTGCCGACGAGCCCGACAACGGCAGCGCCGAAAGCATCTGCATTGACAAAAGCGACAAAGTTTGGATAGGCACAAACGGCAACGGCATATATCGTTATGACGGCAACACCGACAGCTTCGAGCAATATCTGGGCGACAGCGACGGCAACACCCTCAAAGGCGACAATATATACTGCATGGCCGACATAGACAGCGATATAGTCGTCGGCAGCCACACCGGACGCCTGCGCCGCTTCAACAAACGCCGCAACTCGGTAACCGACTTCAACACTCCGCAGATACACTACAAAATCATACGCGACGTCAAAAGTTTCGACGACAAGATATGGGTGGGCACACAGGCCGGAGTTTTCATCATCGACACCAAAACGGGCGACGTAGCTCATATCTATTCCGACCCGATGAACAGCGCCACTCTCTCCGACAACCAGATAGGCAAGATATTCCGCGACCATGAGAAAGGCATCTGGATAGGCACAAACCTCGGCGGCATCAACTATCTCTCGCCATTCCACTCCAACTTCATCAGATATGTGCCCGTGACAGGCAACTCCATCTCCAGCAAACGCGTGCGCGACATCGCCGAGTCGCCCGACGGCAAGATATGGCTTGCCACTGAGGACGCCGGCGTCAGCATACTCGATCCATCCACCGGATTGTTTGACAACAACAGCACCACCTCCGGAGGGCTGCGTCTCCACGACGACAAGACTCTCACTCTGCTCAGTCGCGGCAACGAGATGTGGGTAGGATATTTCAAAAACGGCATCGACATCATCGACTGCGTCTCCCGACAGGTGCGCCACCGCTCCGCAGCCGATCTGGGCATCAACGAGGAGAGTATCTACGCTCTCTGTCAGGACAGTAACGACAACGTGTGGCTCGGCAACGGATGGAGCATCTACAAGTCGGCCGACGGCGCCGTGCCCATGACCCACATGCCGGAGTTCGGCCTCAACTACAACTTCGATATCATGGAAGACTCCAACCATGACATCTGGGTCATAACGATGGGCAACGGCGTGTATCGCCACACACCGTCGACAGGCGAGATACGGCATTACACCCACGACGAGGATAACCCCGCGTCACTCAGTTCCAACTCCGTCAGCAACGTCATCGAGACCTCGCGCGGACAACTGTGGTTTTCAACCGACCGCGGCGGCATCTGCGTGTTCAACCCCAAGGACGAGACTTTCAGGTCATTCAGCCTTGCCGAAGGACTTCCCGACGACACCGCCTACAAGATGCTTGAGGACAAGAACGGCTATCTGTGGTTCGGCACCAACAACGGCCTTGTCAGATTTAACCCGACCGACGGCACACACACCGTCTACAACACCGGAAACGGTCTGCCCTCCAACCAGTTCAGCTACAAGGGGGCGCTCAAGGCGTCAAACGGACGTTTCTACTTCGGCTGCTCGGAAGGTCTCGTGTCATTCGACCCCGACAATATAAGCACCAACGGCGTGACTCCGCCGGTCTACATCACCGGACTCATCATCAACAACGAAGAGATATCGCCCAACGACCCCGGCTCGCCTCTGCAGCAGTCGGTGACCGGCACGACTCATATCACCCTGCCGTGCACACAAAATATCATAGCGTTTGAATTTGCCGCGCTGTCATATATCGACGCGGCATCCAACCGCTACGCCTACCGCATGGACAACGTCAACACCGATTGGGTCTACACCACCGACAACAAGTCGATGACCTACGCCAATCTGCCTCCCGGCGACTATACATTCCATGTCAAAGGCTCCAACTCCGACGGAGTGTGGGGCGAAGGGGAGCAGACACTGTCAATCACCATACTTCCGCCGTGGTATCTGAGCAGTCTCGCCATAATCGTATATGTCGTGATGGCCGCATCGTTGCTTTTCGCCGCGTTCATGCTGTGGCGCCGCCGCATGCGCCGCAAGGCTCTTGACAAGGAGCGCCAGTTCACCGACGAGAAAGAGAAAGAAATCTACCGCTCGAAACTCGACCTCTATGTCAAGATAGCCCACGAGATACGCACCCCCGTCACCCTCATCAACGGACCGCTTGAGTCGCTTCTCGACATGAATATCGGCGACCCCGAGATATCGCGCAGCCTCCGCACGATGCAACGCAGCACCAACGAACTGATGACCATTACCAACCAGCTTCTCGACTTCCGCAAAATCGACAGCAACCGCATGAAGCTGTCGCTCGGAAGCGTTGAGATCACCTCCATACTAAAGGAGAAAATCAACGAATTCCAGCCGCTCATGCAGCGCAAAGGCATCTCAACTGATGTCAGACTGCCGCAGCAGGGCTGCCGCATCGAGGGCGACCGCAACGGCATAATCAAGGTCATCAACAATCTGCTGTCAAACGCCGTGCGCTACGGTCACGCGCATATTGCCATCGACATGCACACCGCTGACAACTGCATGATATTGCGCACGCTCAACGACGGCGACCTGATACCAGCCGAATATCAGGACAAAATCTTCGATCCGTTCTACCAGATGGAGAAGAACGCCAACGCCGACTCATCGACAGGCATCGGCCTCAACCTGGCGCGCTCACTCGCCGAACTGATGAGCGGCACACTAACCTACAGCATCACCGACAATCTCAACTGCTTCACCCTGCGCCTGCGACTGTGCGACGACAGCGCCACGCCCGTAATCGCAACGGAAGCCGACGCTGAAACCGACATGACAGGCAACAGCCCGGAAAGTCCGCTCACCGATATCGACCGGCCGGCAGAAAAGAATTCACAGAACCCTCAGGTCATACTTCTCGTCGAGGACAACCCCGAAGTGCTCCGCTTCATTGCCGAAAAACTCGGCCGGCACTATAATGTGGTGACAGCCTCCGACGGTGCCGAGGCTCTTGAAATCATCACTGACTCAACCACCCACATCGACATGGTAGTCACCGACCTGATGATGCCACGGATGGACGGTATGGAACTCACCCGTGCCATACGCGACAAAATCGAAGTGAGCCACCTGCCTATAATAATACTGACAGCCAAAAACGACCTCAACTCAAAAGTGGCCGGTCTGACCGAAGGCGCCGACGCATATATCGAGAAACCGTTCTCGATGAAGCATCTGCTCGCACAGATCAAAGCCATCTTCGACAAGCGCATGCGCGACCGCCAGAATTACGCCCGCAACCCGTTCATGACCTCCATCACCAATGAAGGCATGAGCTCGGCCGACAAGGCGCTGCTCGACAAAATCACCCGAAGCATAGAGGAAAACCTCACCGACCCCAATTTCGGTGTGGAGATGCTTGCCGACCAGGTCAATCTGTCACGCTCGTCACTCCACCGCAAGCTGAAAGACCTTATCGGCACCTCACCTACCGACTTCGTGCGCCTCATCAGGCTCAAGAAAGCCGCCGACCTTATCACCGAAGGCTCCTACCGCATTGGAGAGGTGTGCTATATCGTAGGCATCAACTCGCCATCATATTTCATAAAGATATTCCAGAAACAATTCGGCATGACGCCCAAGGAATTCGAGAAGCGTCAGCGCGAACAAAAAACCTAACGAATGAACCGACTGACATTAACATTAACCACACTCTTTGCCACCGCCTGCGTGTGGGCCGGCGACAATGCTCCGGTCAACGGCGACGTATGGCTCGACACATCATTAAATCCGATAAACGCCCACGGAGGCGGCATAATGCGCCACGGCGACACATATTACTGGTATGGCGAGTACAAGGGCGAAGAGACCTATCGCTCGCCCGATGTGGGCTGGGAATGCTACCGCACCGATTTCACCGGCGTGTCATGCTACTCGTCGACCGACCTTATCAACTGGAAATTCGAAGGAATAGTGCTCTCGCCCGACGCTGAGAATCCCAGCTCCGACATACACCCGACAATGGTAGTCGAGCGCCCCAAAGTCATCTATAACGACAACACCGGCAAGTTTGTGATGTGGATGCACATCGACAACGCCAACTACTGGCAGGCGACCGCCGGTGTGGCCGTCAGCGACTCCCCCACCGGGCCGTTCACCTTCATCGAGGCCGTGCGTCCCAACAACGCCGAGAGCCGCGACCTCACCGTCTACAAAGATGATGACGGACACGCCTATCTGATCTATTCGTCGGAAGGCAACGCCACACTCTACATAAGCCGTCTGACCGACGACTACCTGAAACAGACCGGCGTATTCACCCGCAACTTCGCCGGAGAGTCACGCGAGGCTCCGGCAATATTCAAACATAACGGAAAATACTACATCATCACGTCGGGATGCTCCGGATGGTCGCCCAACGAAGCGGCCTACGCCGTTGCCGACAACGTGATGGGTCCGTATCAACTGCTCCCAAATCCATGCACCGGTGTCGACGCCGACAAGACGTTCTACTGCCAGAGCACATTCGCGCTGCCACTGCCCGACGGCTCATTCCTGGCAATGTTCGACCGCTGGAAAAAAGATGATCTCGTCGACTCCCGCTACGTGTGGCTCCCTATCAGTTTCTCGGAAGAGGGCATGACGATACCCTGGAGCGAAAACTGGACCGACACCACCCCTGACATGACACCTCTCTCTCAAGAATAAATTACACTACTGACAAATCTGACAGCCATGAAACATACCCTGCTGGCAACAGCCGTCATGCTGGCGGCAGCCGCCGCTACGGCACAATCTCCTGCCGACAACGTCAAATTCACAAAATCGGCATCGCCGGTGACATCATCGACCTCTACCGGTAACCCCCAGTATCAGTTCTACCACGCCCAGTTCACAGGCGCCGCGTGGGGCGATGTAAACAACGACGGTTATCCCGACCTCTTCTACAGCGACCGCAATTCCCATATCAACAACTCCACACTGCAGGTCAACCTGTATTACAACAACGGCAACGGCACATTCCGCCGCGGTGGAAAAGGAGTGCTTAAAGGCACAGCCTTCTCGTCGCCGGTATGGATTGACTTCGACAACGACGGCCGCATCGATCTGCTCGTGGCCGGACTCGATAACTACGGCTACCGCTGGCGCGACGCCGACACCGACCTGAGCCTCATCGGAGCCCACCTCTACCGCAATGTCAGCACCGGAAGCACCGGCGCAGTGACATTTCAGGAGGTGAGCGGTCACGGACTGCGCCCGCTCTACAACGGTAACACCGGCGGCAAGCCGCACAGCTGGATTTCGGTTGGCGACTACGACAACGACGGATATCCCGACATCGTGATGCAAGGATTTGACGAGGCGGCACGCTATGACTCCGACGAGCCTATGGAGGCAAAGCGCGCGGTCTATCTGTATCACAACAACGGCGACGGTACGTTTGAACTTGTCGCCAACCCGCTTGACGGCACCTCACCGTTCCACGGTCTCACCGACGGCTCCGTAGTGCTCGAAGACATTGACGGCGACGGCCTGCTCGACCTGTTCACCACCGGCTACGGCTCCACCCGCACATCGGAAATCTATATCTATTGGAACAACGGCGACGGCACATTCACCGAGCATGCCGACCACTTCTATCCCGTCACCAACGGCACATCGACAGTAGCCGACCTTGACGGTGACGGTCTGGCCGACCTGATTTTCGCCGGACACTATCTTAACAACGGCGGCAAAAACTTCTATATATGCAAAAACATGGGTGACCGGAAGTTCGAGATGCTGTCAAGAGAGCAGTTCGAAGGCTGCGACGGCACACAGATAGCTGTCGGCGACGTCAATAACGACGGACTTGCCGACATACTCGTCGGAGGCCATTTCCGCAATCACGAACACACCACACTCATATATGTCAATAAAGGCAACTTTGAGTTTGACTCATACGGAGCATACTATGACGACGCATTCGGCAAGAAAGGTCATTTCAGCCGCATCACCCACGGCACACACCATCTTGTCGATGTCAACCGCGACGGTAACCTTGACGCCTGGTTCTCGGGCTGGTGCAACGGCGACTGCGGCAACGGCTGCAGCACCGAACTGTGGCTCAACGCCGGTGCCGACAAAGGGCAGCAAGCCAACACCCCGCCCGCAGCGCCAGACGGACTCAACGCCGTGACCGACACTGACGCCGGCACCGTGACTTTCTCATGGAACGCACCCGCCGACGACACCACACCCGCCGCCGCACTGCGCTACAACCTGTATCTGCGTGACACCGCCACCGGAAAAATAATGTCGACACTTCCCGCCGACATCGCCACCGGATACATCCGCGTTGCCACCACCAACGGAGCGTTACGCCGCTGCGAACACACTATGGCAATACCCTCTGACGGCTCATACCAATGGGGAGTGCAGGCCATCGACGCCGCCAACCAGGGAGGCGAGTTCGCCTCATCGGCAATAGAGATTGCCGGGGTCGGCACTATTGTCACCGACGACGCGGCTGTGACCGTAGAGGGAGGAGAAGGCCGGATACACATCACCGCACCCGACGGCGCCACTGCAACCGTGCACACCGCATCGGGCATCATGACCGCCAATGTCACCGTTGACTTCATGACTGCTACAGTCGAGGCATCGGCCGGAGTCTATATCGTCACTGTAAACACCGCCGGCAACAAATCGGCTCATAAAGTAATCGTAAGATAAGACGCCGCAGCAATGAAACGCATCGCCACCATATTACTGTCAGCGGCCGCGCTTCTGCCGGCCACCGCCCGTGAGTCGATCAATATCGGCAACACTCCGTGGCGCTTCACAAAAATTGTCGACGGCGCAGAAAACCTGCTCAGGTACGGCACTGTCACCGTCGACGGCTACGTCAGCTTCAGCATCAACGACGACAAACGCGACACATCGGCCGACGTAGGCGCCGCATCGTCAATCAGCGCCGACCTGCTCGGGGTTCATGCCATCGACAGGCTTACGCTCACATTTGCCGGCGACAGCATCTACGGCGGCAACCTGACCTATACGCTCTACGACGACAACCGCAATCCGCTACGCTCCGGCGATGTCACTCTTGCCGACTGCTTCAGTCTCGTAAAAGAGAACGATATAGCTGAAATAGAGAATACGGTCGGCTTTTTCCAGCGCACCGTGGCAACGGCATTCACCATACCTGTCGACACACGGTTCAGATACGCCACCGTGGAAATCGGAGATCTGACCGACGCGCAGGGCAACAGCGTCAGAGGCGCGCTGGCCGAATTCGAGGTGATGCCGCCTTCCGTCGCTGTGTCTGACACCGTGATGAGCGCTCCGGGCTATGACGACAGCCAATGGGAGGAAGTCGGCATACCGCACTGCTTCAATGAATTCGACACCTTCCTCAACGCCTCGACCGGCGAACGCTGCTGGCGCGGCGAGGTGTGGTATCGCAAGAGTCTCGACATACCGCGTTCCTACAAGGGTAAACGTGTCACGCTGCATTTCTACGGCGTCAATATCGGCATGGCCGTCTATGTCAACGGCACTCCCATGAAAGGCAACAGCGCTGTCGCGCAGCCTGCGCCCGTGACGCATGTGGGCAGCTCGATACCGTTTGAGGTCGACATTACGCCATATATCGTCTGCGGCAAAAAGAACACCGTGGCGGTGCGTGTATCCAATTGCCGCGACACATTTTTCACCTATCCCGGATTTGCCGAAAACGAGGGTTTCGGACAGGCGATGGGCGGCATCGTAGGCAAGGTGATGATGCATGTGACCGATCAGGTCTACATCCCGAGCAACTGCTTTTCACCCCATAACCAATGGGGCACATATCACGGCACACTGTCGGCCGACAGCGACCACGCCGTGGTAAGAATGCTGACCAATGTCGCCAACTCCGGCGAACGGCCTGTCAGAGCCGAACTTGAAACCAGGGTCACCGACGCCGACGGCCGGTGTGTGCTCAGCCGCACCGACCGGAGCATCATAGGCCCGCGCTCGACCACGACATTCGACCACACCGACACCATCGCCGACCCCACGCTGTGGTATCCCGTTGGCTGCTCCGGCACGCCATATCTCTATGACGTGACCTATAAGGTAAAAGTCGACGGAAAGACCACCGACACACGCACCGAACGAATGGGCATCCGCACCATCACGTGGGATAAAAACCATTGCTACGTCAACGGCGAGCTGTGCATACTCCGCGGCTTCGGAAACCGCAACATATATCCCGGACTCGGCGCCGCCCTGCCCGAGGCATTCCAGTGGCAGGATGTGGCCCGCATCGCGGCCTGCGGCGGCAACACCCTGCGTGTCGGCCACCAGGCACCGTTTCCCGACGCCTTCCGAGCCTGCGACGAATACGGCGTGGTGCTCATAGTCAACAGCGGCGACAACGAGTGGGCGCTCAAAGACGAGCCGGCTCTGACCTACAAGCGCGAATATGACCGTGACCTTATCATAGCCTACCGCAACCACCCATGCGTGGCAGTGTGGGAATCAAACAACGGTCTGCCCTGGGACGGCGAACGCTACTGGCCCTCCTACACCAAACAGGAGGTTGACAGATGGGATTTCATAGCGCCGCGCCCGGTACTCAACCGCGACGGCTATCCCGAGCACTGGAACCCCGACGACCTTATCGTCATCGGCTATACCAACCGCTACGAGAAGCACCCCGACTATCCGTCGCTCAACGCCGAGGTCTACGGCACCAACTGGAGCGGCAACCCGAGCTGGTGCATAGCCCGCTTCGACTACGACAACGAGAAGGCTTTCTCACAGTATTACGTGCAGAACTACCTCGACGACATCAACAATCACGCCTGCGGGTGGATTGACTGGATGCTTGCCGAAACTTACGGCGAAGGATATACCATCTATCTCAACGGCATGCGTGACCAGAAGAGTCTCGGGTCATGCGCCATGGATGCCAACCGCTTCCCCAAGCTCAAATATCGCATTTACCGCGACGCGCTGTGGGTGCCGTTTGACAAGCGTCCGGGCGTGGCACTGCAGAGCCATTGGAATTATTCGGGGACACAGACTGTCGACGCATGGAGCAACTGCCCGCAAGTGGAACTTCTTCTCAACGGACGCAGCATCGGCACCGTCACCCCCGACTCCGCCACCCGGCGGTGCACGTGGGAAGGTGTGGAATGGGAGCCCGGCCTGCTCGAGGCTGTGGGTCTCGACGCAGCGGGCAACAGAGTGTGCAGCGAGAGCGTGCATTCGGCCGGCGAGCCTTACGCAATAACAGTGGAGCGCTACACGGCACCAAGCCTTCCCGACGGATCGGAATTTCCGTTGCTCGCCAACGGCTCCGACGCATTCATCATCACCGCGACGATTGTTGACCGCGACGGCAACCGGTGTCCGCACGCCGACAATATGCTGACATTCGCCATTGACGGCGAAGCCACCTACAAGGGATCGTATAACTTCTATGTCACACCCGAAAAAGATCTCAGCTACCACTCTCCCGGCGACACCGAGCTACAGGCCGAGGGCGGACTGATGCGCGTGGCGGCACGCACGACATTCACTCCCGGCGACATCAGAGTGACAGTCAGCTCCCCCGGATTGCTCTCAGGCTCGTGCTCCGTGAAGTCAAAGCCGGCAAAAAAATGACAGAATAATATATTTGCACCGATAATTACATTTTTTGAGCGCTGTGTAAGCGGCTTTGGCTCCGCGATGCCTTATTTTTGCGTTGTCACATAATACCACAAAAAAACAATTTACCTTAAACACGACCATGTGAACGTTAACCAATCTATTTTTAATATGAAAAAGTTTACTTTAATTACCGCAGGTCTCGCAGGCCTGATGATGCTGAGCAGCAACGTAGCCTCGGCAGAACTGAATATCCCGAAGATCAGCCATTCGATTCCGCTGAATCACAACAATCCCGATGTGAAAATTTTTGACTGTGGCGCCAACTTCAACGTAGTGAGCGGATATATCGGCTGGACTGGTGTCGACACCAAAGTGGAGCTCGGAGAAGTCGATTTCGGCGCAGACGGCGACAACTACAAGGCGGCATCTATCGAGCTCGCCAACGGATGGTATTGCGATGGCTGGGCGATACTCCATGCCGGCCCTGACTTCGAGTCATCCGTTCCCTTCACCCAGATAGCCCTCAACGAAACCGGAGGCTATGACAACTTCGTGACATACGCCACCAATTTCTCATGCAATATACCTCAGGAGCAGTGGAGCAACGGCCCCGCAATAGAAGGTCTTGAATTCACCAAGCCGACCGGCAAACAGAATGTGTATCTGACATTCGTTATCGGAGCCGGCAACATCCGCTCGGTCAACTTCTACGAGCAGGAACTTGTTCCCGCCGACTTCGTGCGCAATCTCGACGATGACGGCAATCCCTCAATCGACGATATGATCGCCCTGCTTTCGCCCGACCGGTATGAAGGCTACGGCGATATCTCATTGCGCATCAACTCTGCCGAATCAACAGCCATGAACCCCGACGAATTTCCCGACGCACGCCTCGACGGCGATGCATGGGGCTGGACAGGCAACGGCTTCATGGCCGACTTCGGCAATGTCGACTTCGGCAACGGCGACTACAAGCAGATTGTGCTCAGCCTTACCCACTGGAGCGAAAACCTCAGCGACTACATCGAGGTGTATCTCGACGAAGTCAATAAATCCAACTTGCTGACATCAGTATGGGCAGGCCGCAACCTCGAAGGCAAAGTATTCATCAATCTCGCAAAAGATATGTCCGCCATCACCGGCACCCACAAAGTAATCTGCAAATGGGTCGGCGGCTCCATCAACCTCCGCTACGTTGAGTTTGTAAAAGACAACGTATGGCCTATCGCAACCGACTGCGGTGTGATACTTGAAGATGTCGAGCCTTCGGCCGATGCATTCCACATGACATTTATCGACTGCCCCGACGGTCACGGCAACCCCTGGCATTACGCCGTACGCTGCAAAGGCCAGTATGAATCAGCCGGCAACATCGGTTATACCCGCAACGGTACTGTTATCGAATTCTACGACGAGAACGGCGACGGCATCGACCTCGGCAACGGTTCTTACAAGCGCATCATCGTAAACCACGCTTGCGAACCCGCCTACGCAGGTCCGATCGAACAGTCAAACTTCTCATTCTACATCGACCTCGACCCCGGCTTCATGTACACCGACGATGACTTCGACCAGAACCTCGACGACATTCTCGCCGACCACGAACCGATTTGCCAGGTGCGCATGCAGGGAACAGGCTCATGGGGCACCCGCAAGAGAACAGCCGGCACAATCGTGACTCCCGTTTCGGGCAAGCACAGCCTCTTCATGGTCTACAACCAGACCTACAACACCAGCGCCGGCGCCAATGTATTCGACATCTACCTTGACACTGTTGAAGCATCTTCAGTCGACTCTGTAGCCAAAGACAAAGCCGACAACAACGTGAAAGTGTTCACTGCAACAGGTGAAATCATCGTCGTGGCCGACATCGCCACCAACGTTGAAGTGTACTCGCTCAACGGACAGCGCGTGGCTTCAGCCACCGTAGAGGGTGAGTCATCGATTGAAATGGCACGCGGCTTCTATCTGCTCCGCGCCATTAACGCCGACGGCGTGAAATCATTCAAAGTAATTGTGAAATAACGCCCGCAAACTGATGTAAAATATACAGCAAACTTCTTTGCCGGTTGTCAAGAACTCTCATAGCAATCATTTTCACCGGCAAAGATGCCGGAAGGCAGAATTCTCCGCGAAGGAGCGTCCTGCCTTCATCTTTGTCTCAGGGGGCCGCATAACCCGGGAAACACCTTCATACGATACGATTGTGCTATTTTTTTGACCAAGCATGTTTGAAACATTCGTGTCGAATTGATAATTTTACAACCGGAGCCGCAGCTGCGCTCCGCAATACCGGAACCCATCATCACCTTATATCTGCAATGAAAAAAACGATTATCACAATGGCCTTCGGCTGCATGGCCGTTGCCTCACAGGCCGGCAATGAAATCAGGTATCCGATCACGATGGAGATGAAAAATCCTCTTTTCGTTGAATTTCCATCGCCGATGTACGGCACCGACAGCATCGGCCCGATGTATACCGCCGATGCCTCCGGTCATGTATGGGCCGACGGACGTCTCTACATCTACGCGAGCCACGACCTCGAGCCACCGCAGGGCTGCGACCGCATGGACCGCTACCATGTGTTCTCTACCGACGACCTTGTCAACTGGACCGACCATGGCGAAATATTGTCGTCAGACGATGTGAAACGCCAGTCAGGCTGGGGCATCGAAGGATGGATGTGGGCTCCCGACTGCGCCTACAATCCTGAAAACGGCAAATATTACTTCTATTTTCCACATGTCAACGAACCGCTGCCGTGGGGCGGCCATGACTGGCGCGTGGGCGTGGCCGTGAGCGACAGCCCCGTGTCGGATTTCCATACGGCAGGCTACGTGGAGGGCGCTCCGTCGCTGATCGACCCATGTGTGTTTGTCGACGACGACGGACAGCCGTATATCTATAACGGAGGGGGCGGACAATGCACCGGCGGCCGTCTGCGTCGCGACGACTGGACCCGTCTCGACGGCGAGATGCAGCCGATGCAGGGTCTTGTCGACTTCCACGAAGGCACCTGGGTGCACAAATACAACGGCAAATATTATCTGTCGCACAGCGACAATCACGGCAGCGACGGCAATTGCCTGCGCTATGCCATGTCTGACTCTCCGCTGGGGCCGTGGGAGGACAAGGGGGTCTACGTCTACCCCACCGGATGCGGCACCAACCACGGCTCGATTGTGGAATACAAGGGGCAATGGTACGCACTCTATCATGTAAACAATCCCTCGGGACGCGACGAGCTCCGCAGCGTCTGCATCGACCCGCTGGAATATAATGCCGACGGCACCATACGCCCCGTGCGCAACTGGGGGACACCCGCCGGAGAAATGCCGATGCTGCCTGCCGGAGGCGCCTCCTTAGTGATCGATGCAGTGAATTATAACAACGGCGGAGAGAATTACGCCTATCATAAAAACGGAGCCGACGCGCCTGTCGTGGCCGACGGCGGATATATCACAGAAATCAGCCGCCATGACTGGATACGCTACAGTGTCAACGCCGCCGGCGACGGACGGTATGACATCACGTTCCGCATAAGACCCCGCTCGGCCGACACAAAGTTTCATCTAAGTGCCAACGGCTCAGATATAACCGGAGAAATCGCCCTTGACGGCCCGACCGACAGGTTTGCCGACATCACAGTCGGCGAAGTGGCGATAAACTCCGATGTAGAATATCTCGACCTGCGTGCCGACAACGGCCAGTTTGACCTTCAGTCAATTACCATAACCGACAGCAATCAATAATCAAACCCACATAAAAACCATATCATGAATAATAAACTGATAGCCTGCGCACTTCTTCTCGCCAGTCTGCCGGGAATGAATGTCTCGGCCGACGCACCGGAATGGCAGATGAAGACCGCGCCGATGATGACCCCCTGGTCATCACAGATTGACACATCATGTCCGCTGCCGGAATATCCGCGCCCGCAGATGGTGCGCGACGAGGGGTGGCTCAACCTCAACGGCATCTGGGAGCTCCGCAAGGGTGTGCCTGAAGAGGCCTACAGCGCCGGCTTTGACTATGACAAAAGCATTCTTGTGCCTTATCCCATCGAATCAGCGCTGTCAGGCGTCATGGAGAAAGGCGACGAACAGTGCTACTGGTATCGCCGCAGCTTCACCGTACCAGAGACTATGAAAGGTAAACGCCTGCTTCTGCATTTCGGCGCTGTCGACTGGGAGGCAAAGGCCTACGTCAACGGCAAAGAGGTGGGACGTCACACCGGCGGATACGACCCGTTTTTCTTTGATATAACCGATGCCGTCAATCCCGACGCCGCAGAGCAGGAACTCGCCGTATACATCTATGACAACACCGGCGTGCAGGGACAGATGACCGGAAAGCAGTCGAAAAATCCGTCGATATGCTGGTACACATGCTCGAGCGGCATCTGGCAGACCGTCTGGCTCGAGGCCGCACCCGAGTCATATATAACCTCGCTGGAGATGGAGCCGACACTGTCACAGAACTGGCTTAACCTCAAAGTCACTGCGAGCGAGGCCGGCGGCTCGGTCGATGTCAG
This sequence comes from Muribaculaceae bacterium Isolate-002 (NCI), assembly GCA_004102805.1. Classification (GTDB taxonomy): domain Bacteria; phylum Bacteroidota; class Bacteroidia; order Bacteroidales; family Muribaculaceae; genus JAGBWK01. The sequence goes on along the minus strand of SCEG01000005.1, from coordinate 7,931 downwards.
CGTCAAGGACCGCGACGGCAAGGAAGTGGCAACGCTAACCGACGGCGTGGCCGGCAACATATTGCGCATCACTGTGCCCGACGCACATGTATGGAGCCCGTCAGACCCCTATCTCTATGATGTCGACATCACCCTTAAGAAAAACGGCAAGGCTGTCGACAAGGTGTCGTCATACTTCGGCATGCGCAAGATAGAAGTCAAGACCGTCGACGGATTTCCGCGAATTTTCCTCAACGGAGAGCAGATATTCCAGATCGGGCCGCTCGACCAGGGTTTCTGGCCCGACGGACTTCACACTCCGCCGTCGGAAGAAGCGATGCTCTACGACATCCGCACCACGAAAGATCTCGGCTTCAACATGATAAGAAAACATATCAAAGTCGAGCCTGACAGATGGTATTATCTCTGCGACCGAGAAGGTGTGCTCGTGTGGCAGGACCTCCCCTCGGGCAATGTTGTAAAAGGCTACGAGGAGATAGCCAAAGCCAATTTCAAGGACGAGGCCGTGAGAATAGTCAACGCCTTGAAGAATCACCCGTCGATTGTGCACTGGGTGGTGTTCAACGAAGGCTGGGGACAGTTTGACACACCGGAAGTGACCACACTCGTACAGAACAATGTCAACCGTCTGTCGCCCTCGAGATTCGGCAAGGCTTCGCTGATATGCAACGCCAGCGGCTGGACCGACCATGAAATCGGCGACATAATCGACACGCACAGCTATCCGCATCCGTCATGCCCGACCCACGCGTCACGCGCGGCAGTGTGCGGCGAAATGGGCGGCATCACACTCAAGGAACCCGGACACATCTGGCCCGGCGGTGACTTCCAATATACGGTGGTAGAGACAAAGAGCGATTTCACCGACTATTTCAACATGCTCTGCGACGAAATCAAGGATCTTTACTACATGGGGCTTAACGCTTCGGTCTACACGCAGATAGCCGATGTCGAAATCGAGAAAAACGGCTTCCTGACTTACGACCGAAAGGTGCTCAAGACCGACAATCCCGCCAAAATACGCGCCAAGATACTCGAAGTGCTCGACATGCCCAACAGCGACATGAAAACCATCCCCGTCATTTCGACAAGCGCCACCCACCGCTACAAATGGCGTTACTCGTTCAGTTCCGACGTGCCCCGCCACTGGCAGGAAAAAGGATTTGACGACTCTTCGTGGCCTCTGGGCGAAGCGGCATTCGGCGCCAATGTCGGGTCATCGCAAAATCTTGTAGGCACCGAGTGGAACACCCGCGACATCGTGATGCGCCGCTGGTTCAAGCTCGGCGAACTGACTCCGGAGGCTATCGATGCCATGCGCTTCGTGATATTCCATGACGAGGATATTGAAATCTACATCAACGGAGTGTGGGCGGCCTCACGCGGAGGATATACCGGCGGTTATGTACCTGTCGACATTTCCGACCAGGCCAAGGCGGCAATACGCCCCGGCGAATGGAACCTCATAGCCCTGCGCGGCCGTCAGAGCTCCGGCGGACAGATAATGGACCTCGGCATATCGATATTCGGCGACTTCGACATAGAATACACCGAAGACTACTCCGACTACACCCCTACGGAATTCAGCGAGTTCACCGAACCGACCTCACCCGTAGCCCCTGCGTTCAAGAAAGTGACTGCCACCGATTTCTCCCACACGGCCGACCGCTCAAACGTGGCCTGGGGCGATATTGACAATGACGGTAATCTCGAACTCCTCTATTCCGGACGTCACAACCACCTCAACGGTGGTTGTGACCGTACGTTAATATACAAGCATAACGGCGACGGCAACTTCACCACAGTCAGCAACAACATCGCCACATGCTACTACGCCGACCCCGTATGGCTCGACTTCGACAACGACGGCAATCTCGACCTGTTCATGCCCGGCCTCAACAACCGCGACTATGACTGCGACAACATCCGCTACATATCTTCATATCTCTACCGCAACGACGGCAACGGCAACTTCACCGACGTCAACGCCGACGAAGCCTTCGGCATAGCGCCGATCTACAATCCTCTCGACGGAGGCCGCTCCCGTCACTGGGTGTCGACCGGCGACTACAACAACGACGGATACACCGACATCGCTGTCATCGGACACGACGACTACATCGGCACCGACTATAACGGCGACCCTATAATACGCAACGACCGCCGCGTGCTCTCGCTCTACAAAAATCTCGAAGGGAAAGGATTCGAGCTCCAGAAACTGCCGCTCGACGGCAACGCCCCCATACCCGGCCTGACACGAGGCTCGGTATATTTCGCTGACTTCGACAATGACGGACGCCTCGACATCATGACCTCCGGCTACGGCCCGCTTGAAGGCAACCTGCATATCTACTGGAACAACGGCGACGGCACATTCAGCGAGATGCCCGGCCGCTTTTTCGGCTCATACGACTCATCATGCATGCCCGCCGACCTCAACGGCGACGGCCTTACTGACATACTTGTGACCGGTTATGCCAACTACGGCTCAGGCAACAGCAAGGAGATTTTCATCTACCGCAACAACGGCAACCGTCAGTTCTCGCTCGTGCCCCGCACCGAATGCGGATTCGAGGGTGTCGACGGCGCCACTCCCGATGTGGCCGATGTCAACGGCGACGGTCTGCCCGACATACTTATCGGCGGCCACGGCTCGGAGCATGAGATAACCACATGGCTATATCTCAACTGCGGCGACTTCGTGTTCGAACCGTTCGGCGGCTGGTATAACGACCCGTTCGGCAAGAAATTCTCTTTCGACCGCATCAGCCACGGCAACTCCCACTTTGTCGACTACAACAATGACGGACGCCTCGACGCTTGGTCAATGGGCTGGGCTCAGGCTTCAAGCTGCGGCAAAGACTGTGGCGCATCGCTCTACACCAACACCTCCGAAGCTGTCAACAACGCACCCGGAGTGCCGGAAAACCTGAAAGTGACATACGATGCCGCCCGCGGAGAATTCACCTTCAGCTGGGACGCTCCCGAAGATGACAACACCCCGACGGCCGCCCTCCGCTACAATCTTTATCTGCGAAAAGCCGGTGACACTTCATGCTACATGACCATACCGGCCGACTTAGCCTCCGGCCGACTTAAAGTGACCGAACTCACCGCCGCTATCGCGCCGACTCATTATTCTCTGAGCATTGCCGCCAATGACAACGCACAATATGAATGGGGAGTGCAGGCAATCGACAACGGCAAGGCGGCGGGCCGTTTCGCCACCTCGACATTCAACCCGTCCGCAATAGCCTCGGTTGACGGCATCACCGCCGACAAAGCCCCCATGCTCTATCCGCTCGACCGGGCACTGGTCTACAACACCCTTGGCGGCACAGCGACATTAGACATATACAACTCCACCGGCATGCTGATACACCACGGTGACGTGACAGACAAAGGCAACGTGCCCCTCTCACACCCCGGCATCTACGTAGCCTCCCTCGCTCCCGCCCTCCTCGCTCCCACTACCCTTAAATTCCTGATCAGATAACGGTATATGGATCTGTGAGGGGGGAGAATTTACATCTTTACATCCGAAACTACCGACGGGAGCGCATCATTATACTTTATTTATATGGTGCGCTCCCGTCGGTGTCATGCCGGCTGGAGAGACGGGAGCGTTTGCAACAGACAATCCGCCAAATTGCCATCTTTAAGATGTGGGAGAAAACTTTTTGCAAGAATTCAGTTAAAAATATTTGCAAAAATTAAAAAAAGCACATATCTTTGCGACATGCGGTCAGTAATAAGCATCACAACAGACAACAGACTAATCATTAATATAAACTAAAAACCAACCGGTATGAAGAAATTCTACACATTAGCACTCTCAGTGATGTTGTGCGGTTCTGCCTTTGCGGAAGGACGCCAACCCATGGTAAAAAACATTTCTACAGCCAACAATGTTGTCGAGGCCTCGACAACATTTAACACCGCCGGCGGTGTTAAAAAAGCGCCCGCACGCGCAGCCGGCTTCGCCACTATCGAAGATATGGCCGGAGCCTATGAATGGACCGGACAGAACCTCCTCCAAAGCAACGCCCCCGGTGGTGAACTCACGCTGACGGTAACAAATCCGGTGACCGGTGCGGCGACAATCTCGGGCTTCAACCAGAATTTCGTATTGAAAGCCACTATCGACTTTGCAAAAGGCACCGTGTCAATCCCTTCACCCCAAGATTTGGGAAAAGACAGCTACGGCGACCAGAACTACTTCTATCTTAAAGATGTGACAAATGAAGGCAACGTCGTCAACGGTCTCGGAAGCGCTGCCGCATCGGTGGGCACCATTGACGGCACAACCATTGTTTTCCCCGAACTTGATGTATGGGCATTCGGCGACTATAATGACGAAACCGTCGGCTGGTGGTATCTGTGCTACGCCAACTCGATGTCAGCCATTATCGAGAATGAAAATCCCAACGAAGGATGGGAAGATTTCGGCACAGCAGTATTTGAAGATGGCTGGATGGTGCCAGGAGCAGGGGAAGAACCTTCCGACTATCCCTGGACTGTCAATGTACAGAAAAGCATCGACACTCCTGACCTATACCGCCTTGACAAACCCTACATGGCCGAAGGATGCCCGTTTGATGGCGGTAAAGCCGGTTACATCGTATTCTCAATCGCCGACCCCGGGTTCGTACGTGTGCTCCCCGGCATATATTCAGGCATGAACAACGGCGCCAACAAACTTAATTTCTTCAACCTCGACGGCTTCTATGCCGACATGGGCTTCACCAAGGAAGAAATAAAGGCTGAACTTCCCGACTACGTATTCTCGACTTACGCCGACGGCGTTGTCAACGTGGCGACCTGCCGTTTCAACATGCCCAGCGCACTTGACAAGGCTTACAGCTGGACTGTCAGCGGTGTTTCCGTTGCAGACAAAATGGTTGCGAAAATCACTATCAATAAACTTGCCGGCGTTGACAATGTCGCAATCGACAACGATGCCGACGCACCCGTCGAATTCTTCAACCTCCAGGGTGTACGCGTAGACAATCCCGAAGCAGGCCGGCTTGTAATCAAGCGCCAGGGTTCGAAAGTCACCAAAATGGTTGTACGCTGACCGGCAGAGGCACAGTAGGATACAAATTAAATAAAATTAGGGAGAGTTACCGTAAACGGTAACTCTCCCTAATTTTATCGTAAAAAAATAAATAAATGCCGCCGACAAAGCCCCCATGTCCTATCCGCTCGACCGGGCATTGGTCTACAACACCCTTGGCGGCACAGCGACATCAGACATATACAACGCCACCGGCATGCTGATACACCATGATGACATGACAGGCAAAGGCAACGTGCCCCTCTCACACCCCGGCATCTACGTAGCATCCCTCGCCCTTGCTCTCCTCGCTCCCACAACCCATTCCTGATCAGGTGACATGGCCGATAAAGCCGCATAAATACCATATATACAGCATATATTAGTAAGAATTGCAAGGATATAGAACTGTTTTTATATCTTTGCATTTATTTTATTCTTAAAACCAATCTTGAATTTATGAATTTACGTCTACTCATCACGACCGCTGTAACAGCGGCGGCCGCGACAGCGGCATCGGCGGCACAGGAACCCGCCACGAGGTTTTATGCCTCGGTATACAGCACCAATGAATGGAAAGAATATCCGGGATACTCCGAAGTGGGATTCTACAGTTTCGGATTTGACAGCGCCGACCGACAGCTTGTGAAGGAGGACTCCGACATGGACGCAAGCGGCGGCGGCACAATGACCGAGGATTTCTATTTCTGCACAAAGGAAGTAAACGATTACGGCTGGACGGAAGTGACACATTTCACATTCACCCCCGACACTTGGGAATAAAATTCACAGCTGTTCGGTACAACACAGGGTGTATCCACCGATCTTGCCTACGACCATACCACATCGAAAATATACGGCTGCTTCTCCACCGACCCTGACCTTGGTGAGACGGAAGGCGGCTTTGTGTTCGGCACAATCAACGAAGCCACCGGCGAACGCATGCCGATAAAAAGCATCGAGACTCCATGGATAGCCCTGGGCTGCAACCGTGACAGCCAACTTTACGCTGTGGCGATGGACGGGACACTGCTTAAAGTCGACAAGGTAAACGGCAATACCGAGCAGATTGCATCGCTGGGATTTACTGCCAACCGCCGCTCGACAGGCGCCATCGACACAGCCACAGGCATATTTTACGTAGTGGTTACAAACGAGGACTCCTCCACTATCGACGAATACGGATACAGCATCAGCACTTCCGAGCTATATGCCGTCGACATCACAGCTGCAACCGCCACAAGGCTTTATGAATTTGCCGACGGTGAGGCTATCGGAGGTATGTACATACCCGGTCCCCTGTCGTCCGACGGAGCACCCGCCGCACCTGAAGCCCCGGCACTTGATTTCAAGAATGGCGAGCTATCAGGCACAGTCACCTTCACCGTCCCCGACAAAAATTTCGGAGGGGAAACGCTCAAAGGGGAAGTGGAATATCTGCTGCGCGCCAATGGCTCACTCTTCGCCCGCGGCACGGCATCTCCCGGCGAGACCGTCCGCGCCAATGGCAAAGTGGACGCCGACGGAGAACACAAATTCGTGCTTGAGCTATCCAATGCCGCCGGCCGCGGACCCAAGAGCAATGCATCACAATGGATAGGCCACGACACCCCAGTGAAACTCACCTCGGCGTCGCTCACCTACGCCGACGGCCTGTTCACCATAGCATGGGAACACCCGAACGCCACTGAGCACGGGGGATATATGGACCAATCGCTGCTCACTTACGACGTGATACGCCCTAACGACAATGCCACCATAGCCGATGGAGTATCCCATACCACCGTGACCGACCCGGTGGAGATACCCGAGAAGATGACGGCTTACTCCTATCGTATCGACATGTCATACCGCGGCATGCCGGTGTCGTCATACACCACCAATGCATACCGTCTGGGAACCGTTGCACTCCCCTACGCGCTTGATTTTTACGACGAAGACAGTTTCAATGACCTCACCGTGATCGATGCCAACGGCGACAAGGCCGAATGGTATCGCGAGGAATACTGGTATATAGAAACGCTCGACCTTGAATGCACCGCCGCCATGTATCCCTATTCATCGACCGACAAGGCCGACGACTGGCTGATACTCCCGGCTATCAACTTTGAGAAAGGGATAAGATATTCGATTGAATTCCAGGTATCTACCGCGAGCAACAGTTATCCCGAGCGCCTTGCCGTCTATTACGGCACAGCACCGTCACCCGAGGCTCTCGTCAATCCGATCCATGAGGAGAAAGAATACACCATCTTCGACCCTGTAGATGAAAAAGCGTCATTCGTTCCTGCTGAAGACGGAATGTACCATATCGGCTTCCATGCCTGCTCCGAACCCGACGGGGGCGGTCTGGCACTCCGTAACATCAAGGTCGCAAAATCAGCCGGTTCGGCCGTAGATGCCATAGCCCCCGACAACGACAGCGACGCTGCCACCGAAATCTACAACCTGCAAGGCATACGCATAGATAACCCGCAGCCCGGACAGCTCATAATCAAACGCCGCGGCACAACCGCTACCAAAACCATTGTGCGCTGACCGACAACCACAGTTGTTGACAAACGAAAAATAACAACGCGGGACGTTTCTCTTTATGGAACGCCCCGCTGTATTTTATGATACTGCAAGTAGTCAGAACCGACCTTGAACGAACTAAAAAATAGTCAGTTAACTGTTAATGAATTAATTATCCTTAACAATCCACTATTTCGGACTAACTGTAAAAACGCTGTCTTGCCCTGAAAAAAGTTGACTCATAAAAGAGTCAAATTATGATTAAATTTCAGAGTTTGCCGCGACAAAAACGTCAGGCAATCCGGGAAGAGGTTCTCAGGCATTATGCCGAGACCGACATGAGTTATGGCGAAATAGCCGA
>SCEG01000059.1 GCA_004102805.1 Muribaculaceae bacterium Isolate-002 (NCI) | reverse complement strand
ACGAACCCTTCACACCGCCTCCCGAAGAGCCGTTTTTGCCTTAGGGGGATTACTCTGATGTCATTTTTGCAAAGGCTGATGCCTCTGCACGTTGAGTAGCACTCAAAAATTATTTAGGACAATATTGGGTTTTAACAGATTGTCCGTTTATATGTCTGATGATTAGTATCCCTTTTTGGGGTATACTTTTGATCTCTGACATATCAGTGAAAACGCCGAGTTTTCTGCCCCAGGCGTCATAAACTTCAAATCGGCAGTCGTCGCTCCTGTCAATATTTATGGAATGAAAACCGGTAACAAGCGAATCATCTCTTAGTCCTGAATTATCAGACACAGCACCGTATGGCTCTAATTCGATTGTATAGATAGATTTGCCATATTCGTTTTCTGCCACAAAGTTAATCAAGGCAAAAAATGGTGCAGTTATATGGTCGGCCATTCCGTGGGCTATGTAAGGTTCGTTTATGACACTGTATTTAACTTTCGGGGCATATTCCTCCTCGACATAGATCTGAATTTTTTCCGCTCCACGATATTTGACTTTATAATATGCATTATATGAGTCGTAAGGAGCATTATCTTCAATCCGTTCAATAACAGCGTATTCAATCAATGGCTTTAACTCAAAATAGATCTTAAATGAAGCCTTCGCCTCAACCCCGTCTATGGTGCATGTGAATTTTAATTGAGCCTCAATGTCTCCGTCAGAATTGATTTTATAGTCTTTTTCATTTTTGATGGATGGGGTGGTGCATGACAGATTATTGTCGGGTAATTGCATCGATTGTGTCTTGCCATCTGCAAGAGGTAATTCCAGCACCCATTTAGGGTCACTGATAGACAAGTTCCCCTTGTTGATTCTGAATTTGTGGGAAGAATAGGCCGATGCAAGTCCGGTATCGTCAACATCATCACCAGCTATGCTTATTAGCGCAGTTGCAGGAGCATCCCAACCCAAATCACGTAAAATTGCACGGGTGGCCTCATCGACATTCAATATATAATCTCCTGTTGACAAGTCGCCCTTCATCAATGAGTTCATATCTTTAATAAATACGAACGGAGGATTGTCTTTCGTATAGGGCGGTTCAGCCAACTGGTATATGACTTTGCCGGTATTCAGCCAGAAGGTCTTGCCGGGACTTTCCACATATTCCTTAAGCTCTTGACTCGGCTTTCCTCTGTTCACACCGATAGAAGTCAATTTCTTGTTTGACGAATCCGATACCATACTGTCAAAAACAGAATGTAGCCTCTTGTCAGCAAAACTATAATTACCCTGGCTTTCTACCTGAATGCTTGAACCAAATCCCAAGATACGTGCAACTGCCCTCATAATTCCAAATGACAGATTCTTTTTATCGGATGATATATTATCACCAATATTGTAATCCCAATCCGTATTGGAGTTGATGGTAATTATTCCATCAGGTGTATTCTGATCTCTGCCTGTCATGTTTTCAAGATATGCATATAAGGCAACAGGAAACATCAAGTCATCTTTTCGTTGATAGCGAACTGTTGTTTTAATATCTTCCTCTATATCTTCAAATCGAATTTCAATGAAGATTTCTGTATCTCCGATTATGCATGATTTCCATACAGACATTGCATAATCTAAAGATTTAGATACCTGTTCCTCCAAATCGCTTTCACCGGAAATTATTATAGAAGGAGCATGGCTGTTGACACGCTTTTCTTTAGATAAAGCAGGTATGCCGGAATACGAGTAATTATTATCGCTGAATGTATCGGAGAATGTCAGTTCAATATAGTCCTGAGCAAAAACCGGCAAGGCATTTATGGAAATTATAAATGCCAATGATAAAAAGATTTTTTTAAGCATCTCGATATAAATTATAAAAGTCGGAATTACCTGTTGTTATTATATTATGGTAGCTGTGCCATACCATCCTTCTCCCTGGATTAAAATAGTATATTCGCCCGATGATGCAAGTGTGAATACTGTATTGAGCGACGACGAATAATTCTCTAATATGCCTGATGCATTATATAAAAATACTTCAGCTGTGACAGACTCATCGCCGATTATTGTTATAGTATTTAAATCAGAGTTATAGTATACCTCAACAGGTATGCGCATCGGCGCTCTTTCCCATGTGTTTTTACTGGATGTCTGCTCTTTTTTATTAATAATTACAGAAACTCTTTCGTCATCAGCAAACGACGTTAATGTAGTTGCAAAAATCATAGCAATAATTAAAAATAGCTTTTTCATTGTCAAGAATTTTAGTGGTTATTCTAAGAAACTGTTTAAAATTCATATCACTTTGCTTTTGAGAGTCTTGTCGGTTCCTTTTTGTTTATTCTTCGGTCACGTAGCTACGGCTACGCTCCCTCATCACAAACAAAAATTAATCCGACAATACTTCTCAAAATCTATATCATATAAATTTAAACAGTTTCTAAGTAAAGTTAAGAATTTAAAAGTTTGCAAACAAATAAAAAGTTTAACGGCGGTATTTTTATATAATTGAAACACAATGCGTTATAAAATACGAAAAAGGCAAAGTTTAACGCGTAGTCAAAAAGTTTAACGGTGTGGTCGAGTGACGTATTATTTGCGTCAGGAAAATGATGTCAAGCTGCGTCGGATATATAGCCCTATATTAGTCTCGTGCTCGTCAATGCCGAGTTTCTTGCGAATTGAACTGCTTATATTGTAATGACGTTTAAGCTGCATATACTCTCCGACTTCTTTTCCTTTTAGTCCGATAGCATACAGACATACATATTTGATTTCATCATCGGTAAGGCCGTAGGTTTCGAGGCTATTCATGAATGTGGGGTAGGATGCAGTAAGGGCTATGCGCGTGGAGTTGAGAAATTCTTCTTTATTTTTGCGTATGTATTCAATCCATTGAGTGTAGGCAGCGGCATGAGATTCATTGTCGGAGATTTCTTTTGCGAGGAGACTGTTAAGCATGTCAAGGCGCTGCTTTATTACATTTTTAATAGGTGCATCAATTTTTTGCTGATTCTGCAACAATATTTTTAAGTTATTGCGTTCCTCCTCGAGTTGCGATTTCTCCGATCTCAGATTATTAAGTTCAAGTTCGGCTGCCTGCTGTTCCAGTTTCAGTTTCAAATTCTCCTGTTCGGCCATCATACGTTTAGTGCGGATTTTGTAATACCGGTAAATAATTATTCCGGAAACAATCATCAAGGCGATTATTGCGAACAGACTGTAATTGATTAATTTGTCTCTATTTTGTTTTTCAATCAGGTTTGATATTTCCAGCTGATGTTTTTTTTCGGCAAACAGCAGATCATTAGAGAACATCCTGACGTGGAAACGTTCGGCGACATTCATATATTTTTTATATGCGTCAAGTGCATTCTCCGGAAGTTGCGCGGTATCCAGTATATCTGATATCACTGCATAATATTTTAATGAATCAGAAGTGGTCGGAGCTATTTCTATATGTTCAAGCAGTGACAGCGCTGTATTAATATTTCCTTTGGTAGCATATCCTCTGGCAATATCGAGTTTTGTATCACTTGGTAAGTCGTATTGTTGTAGATCGCTTGCCAGTTTGAAGAATTCATCAGCTGTCCCGTATTCGATTAAATAAGAGAGATAATTACAGTTGAAGAATTGCTCCATTTCCGGATTATTCTTAATAAGAGGCAAACAAATTTTGACAATACTGTCGGCTTTTGACTTATTGTTGATGGTTACGATTGTGTTAAGCGCTTTGGCATAGCATCTGATTGCAGGGGGAAAATTCTTTGAATCAAGATATAAAGTAGCAGCTCTCAGATTGTTTTCAGCAAATTCGTCAATCTTATATTGCTTATGGTATAAAGCACCTTGTCCGACCAGCGTGCGGGCAAGAACCAGGGTGTCTGTCACACCTTCGATGTTGAGGGCTTCAATGCATGATGCCATTGCGTTGCCGTCGTCGCCGCGGTTGCGGTAGATGCAGCTTTGGTAGTAGAGAGTGCGCAGTTTTTCATCGGGGGAGCCGTGTCTGAGATAGTAGTCAATTGCCGGTTGCAGCACGTCAAACGTTGTGGTGTCAATGTAGTTTTTGTCAAGAGCCATCGACATAAGCAGTGCGTAGCGGGCGCGCTCCTCGTTGTCGCCGAGCCGATGTTTGTTGATTGCCGACAGGATTGACAACGCTGAGTCGGGATTTGTTTCGATGAAATTTTCGGCATGGTTCATTTGGTCCCATGCCGCAGTCTTTTGGCGGCAGCCTGCCGGCACAACCGAAGCAACTGCCGCCGTGAGAGCAATGACATATATGATAAGTCTTTTCATAGTCAGGTGTAAGAGGGGTCACAGGTGTTAATAGTCACGCTCTAATGGTCATCTCAGAGCCATTGCAAGGAGTGTAAGTGCAGTGGTCGATGCGCGGTCTATGACTCGGTCGCGTGTGCCCGGGAAATGATATGTAGCCGCTACGGTGCGCTCGGGTGTGGCGATGGCTATGCAGACTGTCCCCACCGGTTTGCCCGGAGTGGCACCCGAGGGACCGGCAATGCCGGATGTGGCGATGGCACAGTCGGTGCCGATTGCCTTGCGCACGCCTTCGGCCATCTGTGAGGCTACTTCCTCGCTTACCGCGCCGTGGGTTTCGATTGCTGCGGGGTCGACGTTGAGTAAGTTTGTTTTTACGCTGTTGTCGTAGGATACGACTGAGCCGAAGTAGCAGTCGGAGCATCCGGCTATTGCCGTGATGCGGTGGGCGATGTTACCGCCGGTGCAGCTTTCGGCAGTCGCTACAGTAAGGCCTTTCGCCCTCAGCCGTTGCAGCAGTGACTCTTCGGGAGTCATGTCGGAGTCGGCGAGCAGATGGTCGGCGAAGCGGTTGCAAAGCTGGGCATGCAGGCGGTCGAGGGTTGACTCAAGCAGGGCGCGGTCGGTGTTGTGTCCGTCGAGACGAAGGCGTATTATGCCCGGTTTAGGCAGATATGCGAGATGCACGAAGTCGGGGAGGGCTTCTTCCCATTCGTCGAGCTGCATGGCTACTTTCGACTCGGTCAGTCCTTCGACGATGACGCAACGGTGGGAGATGTGTGTGTCGCTGTGATATTTCTTGAGCAGTTGCGGGAATACTTCAGATTGAAACATCTGCAGAGTCTCAAACGGTACGCCGGGCATGGATACGAGCACTTTGCCGTCGGTGCGCTCAAACCACATGATGGGCGCTGTGCCGACGCGGTTCTGGATCACACGGCAAGATGTCGGCACGAGAGCCTGGGCTTCAGTGAGCGGGTTGAGCTGTATGCCGCGCTTGGCAAACACTTCCTTGATGTTGTCGAGCACGGTCTCGTCGTGGCGGAGCTCTCCGCCGAAATAACGGCACAGTGTGAGTTTTGTGATGTCGTCTTTTGTGGGACCGAGCCCGCCGGTGGTGAGCACTACGTCAGCAGCGCGGAATGCTTCGTCGACGGCCGATGTTATGGCTTCGGCATCGTCGTGGATTACTTTTACCCACTCCAGGCTCCAGCCTGCGGGGTCAATCATGCGGGCTATTGCTCCGGAATTGGTGTCGATGACCTGTCCGAGGAGCAGTTCGTCGCCTATCGCTATGACAGCTGTTTTCATTTTGACAGTAATTTTTTACAGATGTAGGGTGAGGTGAATATGAACGGGAGGTATTGGAGGAGTGCGCCGATGCGGTTTTTTAAACGCACTTTGCCTCCGGCGATCTGACTGCCTGCGAGGCTACGTATTATTTTCCGGCATGATGCCACATGGCGGGGGAGGCCGGCCCTGTTGGCGTTCATCAGCAGCCACAGGTTGAATGCGGCGCTGAAGTGTCGTGAGCGAGCTGCTTTGTAGAGGTCAGGGTCGTCAGCGAAATGTCGGCACAGGCCTTCGGTTACCTTAAGGGCATCGAGCCGTTGCTCGGAGAAGGTGTGGAGAATGCTGTTTTCATTGTGCCGGTAGCCGTAGACGGTGCAGTCGGTCACAGCCACGCGCCGCGCTCTGACGCAAAGCCGCGGTATGAGTTGCAGGTCCTCGTAGATTATGCCTTCGCAAAAAGTGGTGTCGCGCCACAGTGAGCTACGGTAGAGTTTACCGCATGCCGATGAGTTCACGGTGTTATGGCGGCGCTTTTTATAGAGCATGATTTCGGTGGCTTCTCTGCCGGAGAGGAGTGTGATGCCTGTAGGTCGGTAGGGCGGAGGCACGAATTGTCCGTGAAACTTTTTCCAGCCTCCGGCCACGATGTCGATATCATTGCCGGAAGAGGCTATGTCGAGCATAGTTTTCAGTGCTCCTTCGGCGAGGAGATCGTCGCTGTCGACCATTGTGATCCACTCCCCGTGGCAGAGCTGCAATGCGGTGTTGCGCACGGCCGACAGGCCTCCGTGGCTGCGCCGCACCGCTCTTATGCATTTATGCCCGGCGGCATAGTTGCTGACAATCTGCATTGTGGAGTCAGTCGACTCGTCGTCGACAACGATAATCTCAAAGTCGACATCTTTCTGGGCGAGAACAGAGTCGAGGCATGCCCCGATGTAGCGCTCGACATTGTATGCGGGGATGATGACTGATACCATAGATTGCGGTTAAATTAGAGGGTGTCTCATATTCCGACGCGTGCAAACGGCGCGGCGTCGTAGGGGCAGAACTGCTTGTCGAGATATTTGAAATAGCCGGCGATTGCAACCATGGCGGCATTGTCTGTGGTGAACACCCGTTCGGGAATGAAGGCTTTGATATGGCGTCGCTCACAGTAGTCGGCGACGGCCGCGCGGATGCCGGAATTGGCCGATACGCCGCCTCCGATAGCCACGGTCTTTACGCCGGTTGCTTTTACCGCTTTGTCGAGTTTGTCAAGCAGAATGTCGATTATTGTGCGTTGGAGTGATGCGGCGAGGTCGTCGATGTTTTTGCTGATGAAATCGGGATCGAGAGCCACATTGTCGCGCAGTGTGTAGAGGAAAGATGTCTTGAGGCCGCTGAAGCTGTAGTCGTAGCCGGGAATGTGCGGGCGGGCAAACTTGAAGCGGGCGGGGTCGCCGTTGGCAGCATGGCGGTCGATATGCGGGCCGCCGGGATAGGGGAGCCCCATCACTTTGGCGCATTTGTCGAAGGCTTCGCCGGCGGCATCGTCGATTGTGCGGCCGAGAATTTCCATGTCGTTATAGTCTCTGACAAGTATTATCTGGGAGTTTCCTCCTGAGATGAGCAGGCAGAGGAACGGATATTCGGGCACGATGTCGGCGGGGTCGCGGCGTATGAAGTGGGAAAGCACGTGGCCGTGCAGGTGGTTGACATCGACAATGGGTATCCTGAGCCCGAGTGACATGCCTTTGGCAAATGAGGTCCCCACGAGTAGGGAGCCGAGCAGTCCGGGGCCGCGTGTGAACGCTATCGCGCTGAGGTCGGAGGCTGCGATGCCGGCGCGTCGGAGGGCTGTGTCGACCACCGGCACGATGTTTTGCTGATGGGCGCGCGATGCGAGCTCGGGCACTACGCCGCCATATTCCTCATGCACGCTTTGCGAGGCTATTACGTTGGAAAGCAATATGCCGTCGCGGATTACGGCTGCGGAGGTGTCGTCGCATGATGATTCTATGCCAAGTATTGTTACGCTCATTTTGAGTTGTTGTTAGAGGGGTTTGCTGTAGATTGTTTCTTTTCGTTAAAACGGAGCAGGGCGGTCGCTGTGGAGTCGGGCTGCTGACGAGTTGAGTCGGCCGGAGCCTCGGGGATGAAAGGAGTGCGGTCGCTGACTGCCGGCGCGGTATGGCCGGTGCTGTCGTTGCTTTCGACGGCGGTTGCCGCAGCTTTTCTGAGCCACGGACGTAGGAATGAGAATATGTTGTCGAAATCTTTCTTGAACATCACGCCTACGCCCTGTGTGGTGTCGGCTGTGCGCAGATAGTAGTTCTGGTCGTTGTAGACGTTGTAGGCTTTGAGGCGTATTGTGCCGCTGCGGTTGAGCAGGTATTCTATCTGGAAGTCGCCGATAAACTGGTTGGAGTTCATCATGTTGTCGCGGTAGCCGAAGTTGCCGTTGAGGAGGAGCCGGTTGTTGAGCAGGCGGCTGGATAGGGCAACGTCGACTTCCATGTCGGAAAAGTCGCCGCGGTCGCTGCGGAAGTTGGGCGATACGCTCCAGTTGTCGCTCAGGTGGCCGAGTATGTTGCTCAGCTGTGATGATATCGTGGATGATGCGACGGAGAAGAGTTCGCTGCCTTTTGTGGTCGAGGCCATGTAGTCGGGGGTGTAGAAGCGGTTGAGGGCGAGCAGATAGATTATCTGGCGGTTCATCATCTCCTCGGTGCTTACGATGGAGCGCACCTTGCGGTAGGTGTCGGAGGTGAGGGTCGGGAATGCCAGGTCGAAGCTGATTTCGGGCTGCTGTATGTCGCCTCTGACTTTAAGCACAGCGTGCACGGGCACGTTGGTGCGGTTGAGTTCCTTGTCTTGCAGGAATGACTCGTCGAGGTCGCTGAGGTTGGCGTTGAGGGGGTAGATGGCCTCGATGTTGAGGCGTGCGGTGAGCGGGTCGCCCGTGAATGCAATCTGGCTGCCGGAGTTGATTATGAAGTCTTTGATTATTATGTCCTGGAGTGTGAAGTTGTAGGTGCCGCGGTCGAGGGTATATGTGCCGAACATGCGCAGGTCGTTGTCGGCCGATGTGTAGACCATGCGCATGTTGCCTTGTCCGTGGGAGCGTATGCGGTCGCCCCCGACGGGGTCCATGACGAGTATGACCTCGGCTTCGGGGGTGATGTTGACGCGCAGCTCGATGATGTAGTCGGACGACTCTTCGTCGGGGGGCTTGTTGAGAAGCGCGCGCAGATGTTCGACGGCTCCGAGACGCTCGTCGACGGTCACTTCTTCGACAGTGGCCGTAGCGTTTTTGTCGCGGAAAGTAAGGAATGTGTATTCGTCGGCAATCTCGAGTTCGGAAAGCACGAACGAGAATGTGGAGCCTGCCGTGGTGGTTGCTTCGACATCGATGTTGACTACGCCCGGCTTGCCTTTGATGGTGGCGCCTCCGTTGACGAATATGCGGCCGTACCAGTCGGCATTCTGTTTCGGGGACTCGTCGTAGACGAGCATGCCGCGGGCGTCGGTGATGGCGAAGTCGAATGTTGGATTGCGGAAGAATTCGTGGCAGACGGTGCCGTTGAGGGTGGCGGTGTGTCCGTAGGGGTCGCTGAGGGTGACGTCGCTGAGGGTGATCTTGCCGGGGGTGATCTTTATGGAGTCGGAGGCAGTGAAGTAGGTGTTGGTGAAGTCGAGTTTGAGCCTGAGATCTTTGACGTAGAGGTCACCTTCCATGTCGATGTCGGAGAATGTGCCATAGATGCGTGCCGAGCCGGAGCCGAGGCCGCTGATGTCGGAGGCGAAGGCTTTCATGTATTCGCCCATGAAGCCGACGGGTGTTTCGTCGGGGCGCAGGCGTATGTCGAGCGATGAGCTCAGCGGGAATATCTCGCCCTCGACCTTGGCGGTCTTGCCGTTGTGCTGGTGTATGGTGCCGTCGATGGCTACGGCCTTGAGGTCGTTGTCCCACCGGGAGAGCACGTCGGCGTCGCCGAGCACGCAGCGGTTGTAGCTGATATCGGTGACGTGGATGCCGTCGGTCGACAGCCGCGGCGAGCCTGACAGCAGGTGTGAGGCAGTGAGCACTCCGGTGGCATCGCCGCCGAGCATAACCTTGTCGATGCCTATTGCCTCGAAAATGTAGTCGAGGTTGAGGTTTAGCACGTCGATGTCGACGGTGTCGTCGGGGTCATTCGATATGGTGCCGTCGATTTTGACGAACTGGTTGCTGCGGCTGATGTTGAAGTCGGATATGCGTATGTCGGATGTGCCTTCTGTGACAATCAGGGCGGGGGAGACGGTCCATACGGAGTCGTTGAATGTCATTGTCGAGCGGTGTATGTCGGTGTAGGTGCTGAGCATGCCGTCGTGACGGTCGATCAGTGTTGACATGGCAACAGCGCCGCTGTAGTCGCGCTTGCGGTCGATTTTCCATTTTATGTCGGTATCGACGACATTGGCTTTGGCCTGCATGGCGAGGGTTACAGCTGTCATGCCGTCTTTTGACGGGAACGATGTGTTGAGCACGGCGCGGTCTATGCCTTCGGCGCCGTCGACAAATGCGGTCAGCTGTGTGCCCTCGATGAGTCTGTTGCCCTGACGCAGATAGGGGGCGTCGATGTTGATTGATGCCTGCGAGGATGCGGCGTCGATATTTCCGTCGATGTCGACGGGATATATGGCGTAGACCGGGAGGTTGAAGAAGTCGGAAATGCGGTCAAGATTGTCGAGGGTGAAACTGAAATCAAAGTCGTTTCCGGCAATGTCGGCAGCGCTGCGTCCCTTCAATGAAGCGGGGGAGTCAGCGAGTGTCGGCAGCGCCTCGATGGCAATGTCGCGGAGTGCGGGCACAAGTGTGGTGAAGCGGAAGTCGCCGGTGATGCCGCCGTTGATTATGTCGCTTTCAATCTCGAGGCGGCGCGGCAGTTCCGATGCGCGGCTTATGAGAGTGATGCTGTCGAATGTCAGTTTTTTGTCGTGCTGCGGTGAGGCGATGTCGAGTCCGGCGATGTGTATTGAGCCGTCGGCGCGGTCGGGAAGAGCCCCGCGGAGGTTGGCTTCAATACGGGCGTTGACGATATAGTCATTGAAGCTGTCGGAGATGTTGAGTCCGTGCGGACTGACGTCGGCGAGGGTTGCCGTTGCACTGAGGCATTCCTTGCCAGGGACTATGGAGCCGTTGAATGCAAGGTCGATTTTTCCGGCGGCGTCGTCGAGTGATGCGTTGCCGTCGAATGTGCCGGCGTTGTAGGCTGCCGTGGCGGCTATGCATCCGTAGGTGTGTCCGCGGTAAGTGAAGTCGGCCACGGTGGCGTCAAGCCGGGCTTTGCTTTTCTTGCCGGCTATTGTGGCTTCGCCCTTGAAGTTGCCGTTGAGGCGACCGATGCCGTCGATGCCGGTGGCCTCGCGCAGGTCGATATTTTTTGCCGTGACGTTGAATTTTGCTGACAGAGGAGTGTGCTCGTCGGGATGGCTGTAGGCCATCTGCATCGCGATTGTGCCGTTGTCGACGGTGGCGTCGGCTTTTGCGCGACCCGACACGGCGTTGCCCTCGGCGCTGCCTTTGAGCGTAAGGCCGTGGGGTAGCGCAATATTCTTCAGGGCTGGCAGACGGGAGGCTGCGAGCATGTTGTAGATTTTGCCGCCGACGTGCAGTGACATGTCATCGACTTTGTAATGCAGTTTTTTCGGGTCGAGAGGATTGTCGATGATGCCGTCGCGCAGCGTCATGGTGAGTTGGCCGGTGTTGTCGGAGATGTTGACGGAGTTGAGGCTGATGTGCTGGGGGCCGGCATCAATTTCCATGTCAAAAGCTACGGTTGCGTCAAAACCGTCGAGTTCGGGAGCGAGCGGGGCAATGTCGGAGAGCTGTATGTGGCTGCCCGGTTTAAAGCCGAGACTGAGCATGCGGCCTGAAAGTCCGGTGGCGATGCCGCCGAGCGAAGAGAGTGATTCGCTCATGTCGAGAGGCTCAATCTTTGAGCCGGGCATTTCTATGGTCAGGTTTTTCCATCCGATTTCTTCGGGAGAATAGCGGAAGTCGGCCTTCATGCCGGTGATTTCAAGGCCGGACTGTTCGGCAAAGGCGAGCCGACGGAGATTGATGCGGCTGTCGTCGTTGCTCAGGCGGGGTATGTTGAGGTCGGCCCGGAGGTTGGTTATCTTTATGTGCGAAGGGTCGAAGACGCCGGGCTGACGGCGGGGGACGGAAGTCACGTCGTAGCTCACGGTCGAGGTGCGGATTACGACAGTGTTGATGCGCAGATCGAATTTAGCCGGAGCTTTGTCTTTGTCTTTGTCTTTGCCTGAGAGGGCGTCGATGACCGGCTGAATGTTGAGAGGGGAATCGGGGGAGTCTCTGTGCAGGCGCAGGTCAAGACCTGAGACTTCGGCATAGTCGATGGCGATGTTTCCGTGCATCAGCAGTTCGTAGACACTGATGCCGGCGCCGAGCCGTTCGGCAGTTATGATTGTGTCGCCGGCGTTTACCACAGTCACGCCGCGTATTGTGGCGCGGTTGAAAGGACGTATGCCGAGGTCGTCGATAGTCACATCGGCACCGAGCTTTTCGGTCAGCACCGATTCGCACTTATGGCGTATGGCATCGTGAACCCACGGCAATGACAGCGCCACATAAAGCAGCGCCGGCAGAATGACGGCGAGCACGATGCATGTCATCAGCACGCCACGTATAATCTTGAATATCTTTCCACTTTTCATTGCAATGACGCTCCGTCAGTAAAAAGCGACAGCCCACATCCCGGCAGAGCATACAAAATTACGCATTTTTCCCATAACCGCAATCCAATAACGCAGTCAAAATGCATAATTTGCGATGCAGCAGGTTCAGCGCAGGTTAAACTGGCAAGTGCAAAATTAGCGATTTGTAGGAAGAACTCAGAGAGTGTTTGGATTTAAATCAAATTAAGACTGAGGATTTTTTGAGGGAATTCCGCGAGTTGAAGAAGGAGCATAGCAAGCTATGCGACTGATGAAATCTGGCGGAATTAACAAAAAAAGACCTCAGGATTAATTTGAAGTTTTTACTCCCATTCTCTTTAATTGTTAATACGGTTTAAATTCAAACACACTCTCAGTATTCGGATTTGAAAAACCGAGTTTTTCCGTGGCCTGAAGTTTAGTTTCTTTGTATCTCTCCGAAAAAAGCCGACCTGAAATCAGAAATCAAGTCCGCTTTTTGGGGACGGATATGTTTGAATATTCAACGCCCCATCCCCTTCTCGCAGATATGCCGTAAAATCTACGTCAACCGCGCGACCTCGACGCCTTCCTCCTCCAACACCGGATAGGTGCTCGGAAGTGATGTAACATCTTAGGACCAACTATAATGAGACGGCAAGAACTATGTTCTACAGCATATTCGTTTGCCGTCTCATTTATCTTTAGTAACTTTACGTTCAAATTTAATAAATCAATCAATGGAGACAAAAACAGAACGACAGAAACTAAACAGAATAAAAGCAGTATTAGCAGAAACCGGCCACACCGGCAAATGGCTCGCCGAGCAATTAGGCAAAGACCCCGTCACCGTCTCCAAATGGTGCACTAATATCTCTCAGCCAGATATACAAACATTAACTAAAATATCAGAGTTATTAGAGGGTGTTTCATAACAATTGTTAAGAGTAACAAGCAAAAATGCCTCTGCTAAAGGAGAGGACATTTCTAAATTGTTTATTTGTTGACAATTAAAAGAAATGATTTAGAAATGTACACCTCGGATT
>SCEG01000534.1 GCA_004102805.1 Muribaculaceae bacterium Isolate-002 (NCI) | reverse complement strand
GGCTTGCCGTTGAGCGGGGCCAGATTGGGTTCGCGCGAGAGCCAGTCCAGCGCATTTTTCAGGGCCGGGGCCATGGAATAGTTGTATTCCGGGCAGGCCAGCACCAGAGCGTCGGCCGCAGTGACCTGCGCGGCCAGATCCTTGACCGCCTGAGGTTTTTCCAGATCCTCATTATAAAACGGCAGCGCGGAAATATCCGCAATCTCCATGCGCACGCCTTCCGGCAGGTGGGCCGCGCAACAGCGCAGCAGGCCCTTGTTGCGCGAGGCGCGGCGCAGGCTGCCTGTCATACCGACAAAATTGAGATTTTCCATTGGCTTGCTCCTTGGGGTATATTGTATGCTGCCCGCGCTTGCCCGGCCCTGATGGCCCGGAACGG
>SCEG01000533.1 GCA_004102805.1 Muribaculaceae bacterium Isolate-002 (NCI) | reverse complement strand
TAGACTTTCGCGGCGGTGCGCAGATCGGCCACCGCATCCGTGGCTTCCCAGGTGAATTCCGGCAGTTCGCGGCCGAAATGCCCGTAGCAGGAGGTCTTGGCGTAGATGGGGCGCTTGAGGTTCAGGCGCTTGCTGATGAAGTAGGGACGCAGGTCAAAAACTTCGCGCACGGCCTTGGTCAGGATTTCGTCCGGAATGTCGCCGCTGCCCTGGGAGGACACCAGCACGCTCACGGGCTGGGCCACGCCGATGCAATAGGCGATCTGCACTTCGCAGACCGGCGCGAGACCGGCGGCCACCACGTTTTTGGCAATGTAGCGGCCCATGTACGCGCCGGAGCGGTCCACCTTGGAGGGGTCCTTGCCGGAGAATGCGCCGC
>SCEG01000532.1 GCA_004102805.1 Muribaculaceae bacterium Isolate-002 (NCI) | reverse complement strand
GAAAGTATGAGCGTTTCAGGAAAAGGTATAGTTCCTTTTCTATGGAAAAACCACTGCATGGAGTTTTAGTCCGGAGTAATACATGTTCTTTGTCGAAGAATACCCGTTGAAAGTAATCTCAGTGGCTACTTTATCCAACTGTTCTTTCCTGCGCAAGTAATGATAGTCATTGAGTCAACTAATGATTTCATACTGTCACAATCTTGAGGTTTGAATGAATGGATTAACTGCCTGACAAGTTCGCTGATTGCTTCCGGCATCAAATTCAATCTATAATTGAATGTTTGGAAAGAAAGCAAGTTCGGGAACCATGAAAGCAGATATTCCTTGGTAAAAGTATGTATATCTTTAATTTTAAAATTTTTCTGTTAAGCTCTGC
>SCEG01000531.1 GCA_004102805.1 Muribaculaceae bacterium Isolate-002 (NCI) | reverse complement strand
TCTCGACTATGACCGCTTATGCGATTCATGTATATGATTTTAAGATCAAAAAGTTTATGTTCACATTCATTATGGCAGTCATGACGATCCCTACACAGGTTACCGCACTTGGTTTCCTGCAGTTAGTATCAGACATGAAACTGGAAGATAACTTTATTCCTTTGATCGTTCCTGCAATCGCTGCTCCGGTTACTTTCTTCTATATGAAGCAGTACATGGAGAGCGCATTGCCCCTGTCTCTGGTAGAGGCAGCGAGAATCGATGGTTCCGGTGAGTTCCGTACTTTCAATACCATCGTGCTTCCTCTG
>SCEG01000530.1 GCA_004102805.1 Muribaculaceae bacterium Isolate-002 (NCI) | reverse complement strand
CACTCCGGCTGCAAGCGAAGGCGTCGTCGTATTCGGCTCGGCCGACCGCCGCATCTACGGATTGAGTGCGGAAGACGGCAGTCTGCTGTGGAGGGTGGAAGCCGAAGCACCGGTGCTCGGAGCGGGGAGCATCGACAAATGCATTGCTTACATAGGCGACGGCAACGGCATGTTCCGAGCCATAGACATACACACGGGAAAGCTTGTCTGGATCTATGCCGGTGCGAAAGGCTACATCGAAACCAAACCGTTGGTTACGGAAGACAAGGTTATCTTCGGTGCATGGGACAACACGTTGTATGCCCTGAACAAACAGGATGGAAAAGAGCTGTGGAAGTGGACGGGCGGACTGACCCGCCTTCACTTCTCACCTGCCGCCG
>SCEG01000529.1 GCA_004102805.1 Muribaculaceae bacterium Isolate-002 (NCI) | reverse complement strand
GGGCCCAGTTGAAAAAATGATCCTTGCACTCCTGCACGGTCTGATGATTCTTTTTCTTGATCCTGCACTCCTGAAAAAAGTCAGGAAGCATATTTTCAAGTATCTTCCTTTCGCAGTGCAAGGCTCCGGCTATTTCGTCGAGCGAAGCCGTATCCTTTGAAAAAATTTCAAAAACTTCTCCTTCACGCGCGGGGGAGAGAGAATTTTTATCTATATTATTATCTATATAATATATGTCCCCAAAGGTGTCCCCAACAGTGTCGGAAGAAGTGTCCCCATTTGTGGGGGATTGAGCTTCTGAAGAAGCCCCGATAGCCGTTGTATCCGATGGAGCCATGATTGAAAAGCCGGGTATCTGATCCATGACAAGCACCGTGTAT
>SCEG01000528.1 GCA_004102805.1 Muribaculaceae bacterium Isolate-002 (NCI) | reverse complement strand
GATACCCTTAGGAGCGGGATGTTCCTCTTCCTCCTCTTCCCGGTCATTTTCTTCATATTCATCATCCGGATTTCCTTCGAAATCATCGGAAATATCGGATTTTCCAAAATCTGTGTCTTGCACAGTTTCATTTTCCAGGTCTACAATCTCAATATCAGTTATGTCATTCACGTGTTCGTCTCGTTTCATTCTATCTCTCCTTTTCAAGTATCTGTTTTTAAGTGGTAAAAAGAGTTATTCTGATTTTACTATTATACGGAAAGAAAGTCCACAATATTAGAAAGATTTAAGAAATTCTGAAGAAATGGACGAACAGCTTGAAGCGGCGGAAATAGAATGTTATAATGTTACGGAATTGTTACACTGAAGTACATTGAAGA
>SCEG01000527.1 GCA_004102805.1 Muribaculaceae bacterium Isolate-002 (NCI) | reverse complement strand
TCGCCGTAGCGGGTCTCATATAATCCGGTCCCAGAACATCCAGCATGGAAGAACGCATCAGTCTCATAATATAAGCAGTTGGGTACAATGCCAGTGCGATCACGGGCATCACATAATGCTTCCAGGTGCCGATTCCGTAGGTGGGCAGTATCTTTACCTTACTTCCCAGGAAATTCAGAAGGAGAGTACATATAACGAAGTTTGTTACCGCAATACCACAGGTGGATATCACGTAGATCACGCTAGCCAGTGTCTTTCCACGATGGGGAGCTGCCAGACATCCCAGAGGATTACCTAGTAACAGCGCTATGAGAACTGCACGTCGAGCTACTCTAGCAGATACAGGGATCTTGGATACTATAATGGAAGTAATGGTTAGG
>SCEG01000058.1 GCA_004102805.1 Muribaculaceae bacterium Isolate-002 (NCI) | reverse complement strand
GTGCGAAAAGTGTTATATTTGCCATAGGAAGTAGTTGAGTTGGTCGCTCACTACTAAGGTAGTCATTTTTTGCCTTAGTAACTACTTCCTATTTTTATTTTTGCCCAAAACGTTTAGGACAATATTGCAGCGTATCAAAAAAACTTGCCCCAACGTAGATGATTTATAAAATTCTTTACGTAAATTTGCACTAATTTACATTTATACAATGGATCAGGTAACATATAACGGGCTCACATTCGAGCCATACATCCGACGAGAGCAAATCGACAAGCGCATTAAAGAGATAGCGGGGACGATTTCAGCCGAATGCGAAGGCAAAAATCCCTTGTTCCTGTGTGTGCTTAACGGTGCTTTCCCTTTTGCCGCCGACCTCTTCAGAGCGGTGGACTTTGATGCCGAGATTTCTTTCATTCGCCTCAAAAGCTACGAGGGAATGGGCTCGACAGGTGTGGTTAAAGAGGTTATCGGCCTCAATGAAGATATCAAAGGACGCACGGTAATAGTTGTGGAAGATATCGTCGATACCGGAAACACTATAATACGGCTCCTCGAAACGCTCAGGGAGAAAGAGCCTGCCGACATCAAAGTGGCTACGCTCCTGTTCAAGCCCGACGCGCTCAAAGTCGACGTCAAACCCGACTATGTCGGTTTCGCAATACCATCTAAATTCATCATAGGCTTCGGCCTCGATATCGACGGACTCGCCCGTAATCTCGACGATATCTACGTGCTTAAAGAAAGCAACTGACACAATCTCCGTCGACAGGAGATATATTTTAACCTTAGAACACGAAATACCGGGCAAAGACACCGGCTCCGCCATGACACGATGGAGCCGTAAGTCAACTTATGTAATTTTTAAATCATAACAATCATGCCCAATATCATTATTTTTGGAGCGCCCGGAAGCGGTAAAGGTACTCAGAGCGAACGAATTATCGAAAAATATCATCTACGTCACATCTCGACGGGCGAGCTCCTCCGCGACCATATAGCGCGCAAGACCGAACTCGGCATCGTGGCTGACTCATATTGCTCGCGCGGACAGCTCATTCCCGACGACCTCATGATCGAAATTCTGGCTCACACCATCGACAATGACGCCGAAGTGTCAAAAGGCCTCATTCTCGACGGATTTCCCCGCACAATCCCCCAGGCCCGAGCCCTCAAACAGCTCCTCGCCGAGCGCGGCATGAAAATCGACTCGG
Source organism: Muribaculaceae bacterium Isolate-002 (NCI) (assembly GCA_004102805.1). GTDB lineage: Bacteria > Bacteroidota > Bacteroidia > Bacteroidales > Muribaculaceae > JAGBWK01. Next base: position 12,960 of record SCEG01000058.1, on the reverse strand, counting down.
TAATCGGTCTCGAAGTGCCCGAGGACGAACTTGTGGAACGCCTCCTCAAGCGCGGTCAGGAGTCAGGTCGCTCCGACGACAATCTCGACACCATCAACAAGCGTCTTGAAGTATATCACAACCAGACACTCCCTCTGCGTGATTACTATATCAATGAAGGAAAATACTGCTCAATTCACGCTACCGGTTCCATCGACGAGATATTCGACCGCATAGCCGAAGTCATCGAGGCATAATATCACCTTACTTTTCCGGCTCACGCACCTTGTCATGCCGGAATACCGCAGCCCCTGCATCTGCATTGCCATTGCCGGCTTACAGATGCGGGGGCTGCAGTTTTTTGTAAAAATACCGCTTTTGTCAGAAAAAAAATCATAAATTGCGGTAATGATTTTCCCGATATGCCTGTCTACACTGTAAAGAACGGTTAAAATGCAATATTCAGTCACAGAGTTCGAAGCCATATACCTGCGCTGCTTCCCTCCCGCAATGAGGCTCGCCGTAAGTCTCCTTCACGATGAGGATGATGCGCGTGACGCGGTGCAGGAGATATTCCTTCGGCTCTGGGAAGCTGATAAGGTTATCGACAGCCCGCAGGCGTTCGTCATACGCTCTGTGCGCAACCTCTGCCTCAACCGCATAGCCGCCGCTGACACTCGTGAACGTTTCCGCCGACGTTTTCCGCTTGACGAAACATCCGACTCTACAGACATAGAGGAGCGGCACCTGATGGTGCAGTCGGCCGTGCAGTCTCTCCTGTCGGGGCGTGAACGCCAGGTGGTCGATAAAATCTACGCCGAAGGTCTGTCATATAAAGAGACGGCCGAGCGGCTTGATGTATCGGTGTCGATGATCAATAAATGCATAGTGAGCGCTCTTAAAAAATTACGGACTCATTTCAAAACCAATAGACCATGACCGACGAAAACAGAAATAGTATTGTCGAAAAGATGATTGACCGCCCGGGAGAGCTCTCTTCCGATGAAATCGCGACAATCATGGCTGACGAAGAGCTGCGCGGACTCTATGAAATGTCTGCTCTGTTGCAGGAGTCGCTAATGCACGCGCCCGATATCGATGCCGCCAAGGAGTGGAAGGCATTCCGCCCGAGGTTGCACCGCCGCCGTCGGCTACTTCTCATGCTGGTTTCAGGAGTTGCAGCCGCTCTGGCCGGTCTGCTGTTCCTTCCCGGCATCATATCAACCCCGACCCGGCTCTCCGGGGAGCCGACGGCATCTCTCTCGCAGGTAAAGGCGCAGACAGCGCGGCCGGTGCAGACTGTTGCGGCAGAGAATGCCTCTGAACCGGCTCAGCCGGCAGAGCAACCCGCTCCGCCACACCGCACACCGCGGAAACCGAATGTTGAAGAAAAAGTTGTAGCCTCCGTGTCCTCCCAAGAAATAGGCATCGACGAATTAATGAGAATTGAGCAGGCACGCATCGACAACGATATCGCCATGACAATGGCCGACATCTACGAAGATGAATATTATGCCTACATAGGCGCGGCAATTCAACTTGCCGAATGCACCTCGCTGCCAGCCGAGACTGTAGCCGCAATGATTGACAACGCCCCCGATATCGACAGAATAATAATGCTATAAATACAAACGGTATGAAAACAAAAATCTTATCAATTATCTGTATTCTCATGGCGGCAATGCCGCTCGGCGCCGAAGCGCAGACAAATATCCGTAAAGCGTTTGACAAGCTCATACTGAGCGGCGATGTGACACTCTCCGAGAGTCATTCAAAGGAAAAGGATACTGACACAGGCATAAAACAGTCGCAGTCAGATATATATAAATTCGTTCTCCCTTCAAGGAAGATCGGCCTTGTCGATAACATTGTCAAGGCATTCCGTGACGACGACAATCTCGCCTACAGCACAAGCAGCGGAGTCACAGCGGCCGACGACCGAGATATCGTTCTCGCGGTGGGTGACGGCAATAATGGCGGTGTGCAGGTGACTCAGACAGGACGCCGCTATGTATATGCATGTTTTCTCGCGTCTCCCAAAGAAGATCCGTCAGGCAACTACCGTTACGCCTACGCCATGAACTGGGAGGAAAAATCCGGCGAAATCCACGGCACTCTCATTGTCACATACGCCACTACTCTCAAACATCGCCAGTCTGCATCCTCTGCCAGAACTGTGACTGTCTACAACGGCGACCGCCCGATGCAATATACTTTCTCTGGCAACACTGACAATTCATTCATCAATAGCTGGTTCACTGTATTTATGGGCTATGTGAACATGATGTCGTCAGAACACCTTAAGACCCGTCAGGCTATGGCAGCAAAAATCTACGAGCATTGCAAAAACACATCAGATGTCAGCAGCGAGGACAGAGCTACCGCGCGTGAGGTGCTAAAAAAGTTGATGGCAGATGACGGCGACAGCGTAATCACACAGTTGCTCAAATCAGCGCTCGCCAACCTGAAGTAAGAGAGTGTTTGAATTTAAACCGTATTAACAAAAAAAGAGAACGAAAGTAAAAACAATTTTTTTATACTATAAATATTGAATATAGACATCTCCCGGGCTTCGTTGCTGTGACTGCTGCGAAGCCCGATTTATTTCTACTGAAACTTCCTCAATAACGCTTCGAGAATGTGGCGTGGAGAAAATAATGACACCGGTCGATGAAGTTGTCGAATGCCGTTGCGCGGAACACAAAATAGCGTTGCAGCATGAAATTCCAGACCACCGACACAACTATTGACGTGATGATACGGGCGATGGTGAAGCGGATATTGTCGACCATGTTGACGGAGTCGAGAAGCGAACTGCTGTCAAGCAGATTGGTAAGATACTGCGTGCCGAATGTGTTGAGCAGGAGGCTCCCAAGCCACACAAGAAAAAATTTTATGCCGATGGCAAGATACGAGCTCTCGCGCATGCGGAATGTGAACTTGTAGTTTATCAGACAGTTGACAATGCCGCCCGCCGTAGCGCCAATCATCGCCGAGATACCCGCCGAAAGCGATATCAGGGCGTAGAAAACAAAACTGACAATGAAATCGGTGTAAGCTGAAATCTGCGACGTGACAACCGAGCGGAGAAACATGAATATGCCTCCTCCATGCAGAAACTTCGATTTGATCTCTTTCTTTTTCATTGCAGCGGTTTTTCTGGTTCTGACTAATAAATTTCCTTATGCCTCGGTGCCTGTCAGAGGCAGAAGATCGTCAAGCGACGCTATCTGCGACGGATGTGTCATCGCATCTTCGTCAGCCGTCCAGCCTTTGCCTTTAAGCCACGCTGTGCGGCAGCCTATCGACTCGGCAGGCATGATGTCCTTACGCATGCTGTCGCCCACCACAAGCACCTCTTCCGGCTTAAGGCCGAGTGCGATAACACCGAGTGTGAAAATGCGCGGATCGGGCTTGCGCACTCCCACAACCGCACTCTCTATTATGCCGCGGAAATACTCGCGTATGCCCATGTCGCGGATTACACTCTCGACATTGCCGTAGAAATTTGACACAAGCACAAGCGGATAACGCTTTGACAGACGCTCAAGCACCGGCTGGGCATCATCAACCGAGGCCCGTGCACGTTCGTAGCAATACGCCGCTATCGGCGATGCCTTGCTGTCGGCGTCCTCCCGGCTTATCACTCCGCGTGCCGCAAGATCGTCAAGTTCAAGGCGCATCTTTATTTCCATCAGGTCGAGAAACGTATGCTCCGGATAGATGTGACGCGTGCGGGCAAGTTCACGTTCGGCATAGACATAGCTCGTGCGGAACTCCTCCTTGTCGACATTGAGTCCGCAGGCATTGTAGCCGTCATAGATGACTTCGCTCCAGTGGTCGCCGTGGCTGTCGATTGTGCCTCCGTAGTCAAATATTATCCCTTTTATCTCAGTTGCCATATTTTCCTTCTTTTAGACGTTGGGTGAGGATTTTGCAGAAGCGCTCGTGACGCACCACCATATAGATCATAAGCGTGTTGAGCACTGTGAACTCAAACACAAAATATATCCAGGGCATTCTTACGAACAGTGATATGAAGAGCACTATGACGCGCCAGTTGAACGACAGTATGTTCGTATACTTCATCAGCGGAAGGCTCATGGCGCGGAAATCGTCTCTGAACTGCTGCGGGATAGTACCGCCGCCGAAACGCTCGCGCAACTCCTTGCGCAGCGCCTCCATGGCAGGGGTCATCTTCTCCTGCGACACGGTGTAGTTGATATAAAATGCCATTGTCACCTTGCTCCAGAAATTGCCCTTCCACGGAGTGGCTTTCTGACGGGCGCGCAGGTCATCCACATTTTCGAGCTCACTGCCGTCTTTCCCTTTGAGGAAGAAAAGATGGAACTGGCGGTAATGGTCGGCCATCGATGTCTGCTTGGCATGGCAGATGCCGGTAGTCACGGCAAGTGTCCATATCACCCAGTGATGTTCGATGAAAAACGGCGATGTGACTATCTCGCGGAAACACAGCGAGAAATAAATGGTGATAAACCAAAGGTCGCCGGCCAGACCGTCGAGTATGCGCCCCAGGCGGGAGTATTGGCCGGTCATGCGCGCAAGCTGGCCGTCGGCACTGTCAAATGAGTTGGCCCACACCAGAAGTATCATGCCTAAGATATTGATCCAGATATTGTTGTAGTAGAAGGCTACGCCCGCGCCTACGCCAAGAAATATCGACGCTATGGTTATAGCATTGGGCGTTATTCCGAAGCGGGCCGCAAGTTTGGCCCACATATAGCCGATCGGACGATAGAACCACAGGTCGATATGTTCTTCCGTGTCCATTGACTTCAGTGTGTCGCGATACGACACCTTGTCGGCTGCGTTTCTGTCTATTTGCATTGTCTGTTGATTTGTTTCCACTGCTTTTTTCTCTTTTGGTTGATAGAGAGTTGGGATTTAAATCATTCTCTTTTATTGTTAATACGGTTTAAATTCAAACACTCTCTGAGACTTGATGCCTGTAGCTTTGTCGCTGACCATCAGCGCTGTTTGATGGCAGAGAGTATATATTTCGCTATATGCGGAGCGGCCGCGTCACGGCATGGCGCGAAACTCGGCCAGTCGTTGAAGTCGATGATGCGTATGTCACCCTCGGGCGATATTATGCAGTCGCCGCCATAAATCTTCACATCAAGCACATCTGATGCCTCCTGGCATATACGGTGCATCTTCTCCTTGTCAAACTCCAGTCCGCGGCTTTTGCCGTTGATTGCTTCGTGGCCGTATTTGCTGTGACCTTCGTCAAACGGATAGAACCAATAAAAGAACCGCGACCCCGACACTCCGTAAAACTTGATGAGGTCGCCCACAAGATGCTTGTTGATGACCGCGCGTTTTATGCCGCGCAGAAAATACTCCTGAAGCACCTCCTGCGCCTCCTCCGGATGACGCACATACGAAACATCCTCCTTATGCATGGCGTGGAAATCGCCGCGCTTTATCCAGCATCGCGAAAATCCTCCCTTGACAAGTTTTCCCTTCACCACCTCGTCGGTGTCAACCATGAGGCTCTCGGGATAGGGTATATTGTGGCCCATGAGTATGCGGGTCATGCGTTCGCGCGTGCAGTTTTCGATGCCGTAGCCCGAATTGATGACAAGACTTCCCTCGTCCTCGAGCTTCTGCAACAGGTCTATCGAGCGGCGCTCGCGGCACATGTTCACTATTATATCCTCGCTGACATTACCGTTGATGAATTGCTCTTCCGAATATATGTTGACCTCGCAGCCGCGTTTGCGCAACTGCTCGGTGACGGCGTTGAGTATTGCCGCGTCGTTGCCTATGTGATTGGGGGAGTAGGCCCCGGCTCGCATTATTGCTGCTATTTTTATATCAGCCATGATTATGTTGGAGTTGTGATTTATCGGTTTATGAGAGTTATGGCTTTCTCAATGTCTGACTGATGGTCGACATCAATGATTTTGCCCATGTCGTAGGCGCGCAGATTGAGTCCGGCAGCCACCAGCGCACGCTGGAAATTGCGCATGCGGCTTACACCGCCGTCGATGCATTTCTGCAACACGCCGATTGCCGTCCGGTCAAGTCCGTATATCCCGCCTGAGATATATTTGGCCTCTGGCGACGGAGTGTCGTTGAATGCCGTAATGCGCATCTGCGAGTCCACATCCACATAGAGAGGCTTCTCGTCGTCGATATATGAAGTGACGGCCATGAGCCCGTCGACATCAGCCCCTTCGCCGGCGAAGGCGTCGACATATCTGCGGAAGTCATCTTCGTGAAATATGGTGTCGACTGTGGTCAGTATGAACCTCCCTTCGGGAAGCACGCTGCTCACTTCATAAAAACTGTGCATCGAGCTGGGGGTCGACTTGACTACAAGACGCAGCTCGACCGGCAGTCGTGTGGCAAGATCTTCGAGATATTCCCTCACCTGAGTCATCTGCTCGTTGACTATCACCGAGATGCACTCAGCACCGCAGTTCACGAATATGTCGATGAGGCGTCCTATCATCGGACGTCCGTTGAGCGATACGAGAGGCTTTGGCGTCGCTACACCCTCCTGCTGGAGGCGCGACCCCTCTCCGGCGGCTATTATGGCAAAATTCATACTCTCTGAAATAGATGAAAAATTATTGTTGCGGATATCCCTGCAACTATCAAACTACAAAAGTAATATTTTTTTTTAATCTCTCAAACACTCTCGGCGGTATGACGCTTAAAGATAACGCTTAAAGATAACTGATGCTGACTCCCGCGTCGCCGACGGCAAGTCTGGCAACGGCTCCGTGGAGCAGCGGCATATTCTCCCTGATGTGACCGATCGGGGCATTGAAGGCTACCGGCATGTCAAGTCCGCTTGTAATCTGCCTGATCATGTCATACATGTCATTGAAATTGCGGTCGCTGTCATAGAGCGTGAATTGCCCGATGACGAGTCCTCTCAGCCGCTCAAACCGTCCGGCAAGTTTCAGCTGATAGAGTATGCGTTCGATTTTGTATATCGGTTCCGCCACATCCTCCATAAACAGTATCGCCTCGTCAAACAGGTCGTATGGAGTCGACACAAGCGCCTGCAGCACTGCGAGATTTCCCCCGAGCAGACGCCCTTCCGCCACGCCGTTGCGGTTATATGCTTGTGCGGCGAATTGCAGCGGCTGACGTTTGCCGCGGAGCATTGAGAGCAGCATCGCGTTAAACGGCGTCGAATGCGGATATAATGCCAGAGCCTTTGCCATCGAGCCGTGTATGCTCACTATGTCGCGCGATGCCATGAGCGCGTGCAGCGCCGACACATCGCTGAAACCGACAAACCATTTGGGGTCGGCGTTGAGGTCAAGTTCGGCGAGCCGCGCAAGCAGATGCACGCACCCGTAGCCTCCGCGGCTGCACAATATGGCGCGCACCTCTTTGTCGGTCAGCGCTGCCGTCAGGTCGTCGAGGCGCTCTGCGGCGCTTCCCGAATATGAGCCGCTTGCGCCGAGCGCATGTGGCATCACCCTGACATTATAGCCGAGAAGCGACAGTGTTGCCGACGCGCGGGTCACGAGCGTCGGATCGATAATACTTGCCGGCGACACTATCGCTATTGTGTCGCCTTTGCGCAGTGGGGCAGGGTAGACAGGCATGGCGATTCAGCTTACTTTTACATTAAGGCCGGCCGCGCGATATCGGTCGGCAATCTTTTCGAGCTCCTCGTGCTCCACCTTCACAAGATGTTCGGCCGGTGTCTTCCGGTCGATTGAATATAGCATCACCTCGCGCGGCCCTATCTCCTTGCATGCCGCTATGAGGGCGTCTGTTTCAGTGTCGGTGGTGTTGTCTATTACTTTGCCGTCATGCTCTCCGCGCAATATCATCGTCTGCACAATGCACTCTCCGTCAAACTGTTTCATCCCCTCTATTACGTCTGCCACGCTGTAGCCGCTGCCTGTGGGCCGGTCTAATAGTCTGACGGTGGAGTCAAATGCCGAATCGAGCTTGAGTATATTGTTGTCGACCTTGCGCAGCGCGTCGGCGACATCAGGCTTATGCAGCCGTGTGGCGTTTGACAGTACACTCACCTTTGCTGCGGGATAATACCTGTCGCGCAATTCGATGACATCGTCGACCACCCCCTTGAAGTCGGGGTGCAGTGTCGGTTCGCCATTGCCTGAAAATGTGATGACATCGAGCGGCATTCCCTCGGCCTGCATCTCTTTGAGTTTATCCTCAAGCAGTCTGCCCACCTCCTCGCGGGGTGGAATGCCTTTCTTCCCGGGCCCCTGCGCATTGAAGCCTGCCTCGCAGTAGAGGCAGTCGAAGGAGCACACTTTGCCGTCGGCCGGCATTAGATTTACACCCAGCGATGAGCCGAGGCGTCGGCTGTGTATCGGGCCGAATATCGTTGATGTGAATAATACAGTCTGCATGCGTTAACTGTTTTTTTATGGAAATACAATGAGGGCGTCGCCTGACTTCATATTGTAGCGACGCACGGCTTGCGCGTCCGAAATTAATATATGATAATCAAGATATTGACTGACGCTGATTTATGCATAACCCCGCAAGCCGCACACTGCGGTGCTTGCGGGGTAAATGTCAAAAAAACTTCATTCACCTGAAGTGAAATTACTACGCTTATACGGTCAGTATTTCCTTCTCTTTTGCGGCGAAAAGCTCGTCGATTTTCTTGAGATACTTGTCGTGGAGCTTCTGAGCCTGCGCTTCGGCGTCTTTCTCGACATCTTCGGGCATGCCCTGTTTGACAGCCTTCTTAAGCCCGTCGATAGCGTCGCGGCGTGCGTTGCGCACCGACACTTTTGCCTGCTCTGCCTCTGCTTTCGACTGCTTTACAAGCTGTTTGCGGCGCTCCTCGGTCAACGGGGGGATTGACAGACGTATCACTTCGCCGTTGTTCTCGGGCATGATGCCGAGCTCGGAGTTGATGATGGCTTTCTCGATTTCCTTAAACATCGATTTCTCCCAAGGCGTGATGGTGATTGTGCGCGCGTCGGGCACTGCCACGTTGGCTACATTCGAGATGGGAGCGGCGCTGCCGTAATAGTCTACGCGTATGCCGTCGAGAATTTTCGGATTGGCTTTTCCTGCGCGGATATGTGCGAGAGATTCGTCAAGGTAGGCTACCGACATCTCCATCTTCTCTTCCGCCGGGTCGAGATATGTGCTGGGGTTTGTCATAATGATATTAAGTATGTGTTCTAAATTATTTATTTTACAGTATCAATACACGAGCGTGCCCACAGGCTCTCCGTCAAGCACCTTCTTCAGGTTGCCGGGAGTGTCCATGTCAAAGACTATGATAGGGAGATGGTTCTCCTTGCACAATGCCGTGGCGGTGAGATCCATCACTTTAAGGCCGCGGGTATAGACTTCATCGTATGTTATCTCCGAGAAACGTGTCGCGGTCGGGTCTTTTTCAGGGTCGGCAGTGTAGATGCCGTCGACGCGAGTGCCTTTGAGCATCACGTCGGCCTCTACCTCGATGCCGCGGAGCGCCGAGCCGGTGTCGGTCGTGAAAAACGGATTGCCGGTGCCTCCCGCGATGATGGCTACCTCTCCGGCGTTCATCGCCTCGATGGCGCGCCACTTGCTGTAATGCTCGCCGATGGGAAACATGTTGATGGCCGTAAACACTCTGGCTGGCTGTCCTGACGCCTGTAGCGCCGACGACAGTGCAAGCGAATTGATGACAGTGGCAAGCATGCCCATCTGGTCTCCTTTCACTCGGTCAAAGCCCTTCGACGCGCCCTGCAGGCCACGGAATATGTTCCCGCCGCCTATCACGATTGCCACCTGCACGCCCCCTGCCACAACGGCTGAGATCTGTGCGGCATATTCATTGAGGCGGGTTGTATCAATGCCCGAGCCGTTGCCGCCGGCAAGCGACTCTCCGCTCAGTTTGAGCAATATTCGGTTGTATTTCTTTCTCATATAGCGGTATTGTTCTGATTTGTCTGAGACAAATATACTGATTATTGCAATATCTCACAAATCTATTGCCGCAGAATTTTGTAAGGAGTCAGGTTTTTATTTATCTTTGCTGATATGAAGATAGGATATGACGCCAAGCGCGCGGTCAACAATAATACCGGCCTCGGCAATTACAGCCGCCTTGTCATCGACACAATCGCCTCATCGGGCGATGACTCGCTATTGCTTTACGCCCCTCAGCTGCGACCTAACAAAAGGCTCATGCCGCTGCTCGAGCGCGAGAATGTCACGTTGTGTCTGCCCGACTCGCACTTCGCCCGACATTTCCGTTCGCTCTGGCGCTCCTACGGTGTTACTTCTCAGTTGCGGCGCGATGAAATCGGCCTGTTTCACGGTCTCAGCAACGAGCTCCCTCTCAACATCGCGTCTTCAGGCATACCGTCGGTAGTAACAATCCACGATGTGATATTCCGGCACTTCCCGCGCTGCTATAGGCCGATCGACCGCACAATCTACGACTACAAGTTTGGCAGAGCGGCCCGCAACGCCACCCGCGTTATTGCGATTTCGGAGTGTACCCGCCGCGACATAATCGATTTCTACGGCATCAGCCCCAAGAAAATTGATGTTGTATATCAGGGATGTGACCCGCAGTTCGCTCATCCGGTCGACCATTCACGTGCCGACGAAGTCAAAAGAAAATATGCCATCGACCGCCCGTATATCATTGGTGTGGGAACTGTTGAAGAACGTAAGAATCAGCTTCTTACCATAAAGGCTCTGCGCGGACTTCCCGATGATATAATTGCCGTCATTGTAGGGCGTCGCACCCGCTACGCCGCTGAGATTGACCGTTTCATCGCCGCCAACGCGCTTCATGACAGGGTTCGGTTTGTCGAAAACGCCGATTTTGCCGATTTTCCCGCCCTCTATGCCGGCGCCTTGTTCTCCTCATATCCTTCACGCTACGAAGGCTTCGGCATTCCCGTCATTGAATCGCTCAGCGTCGGCACTCCCGTGATAATTGCCTCCGGCTCATGTCTTGAAGAGGCTGCCGGTCCCGGCGCTCCCGTCGTGGCTCCTGACGATGTCGACGCATACATCGCTTTCGCTCGCCGTATTATTGACGACCATGACTATCGCACTCGTCTCGTCGGCGCGGGGCAGACTCACATCTCCCGCTTCTCTCTGCAGAATTTTGCCGGCGGACTGCGCGCGAGTTATGACATGGCGCTGCAATGCCACGGTCTCTGAATTTGTTTTGAATGATAAAAAATAGAAATATAAGTATAAGTAGATGAAAAGATTACTCGTAATAGGCGCCGGAGGGTTTATCGGCGGGTTCATAGCAAGTCAGGGTCTTGAACGCGGCTATGATGTCACAGTGGCTGTCAGAGAGTCGACATCGCGCCGTTATCTGACCGACCCGCGGCTGAATTTCCTTGTGCTCGACTACGGCGATGCCGACGCTGTTGCCGCGGCTATGCGCGAGGCTCTTCCGCAAGGGGAGCGGTGGAATTATGTCATACATAATCTCGGAGCCACTAAATGCGCCAATTTCCGGGATTTCGACACCATCAACTACCGCTACCTCGTCAACATCGTTGAGGCTCTCAAAGTCACAGGCAAAATGCCGGAACGTTTTCTCTTTATGAGTTCACTGAGCGCTATGGGGCCCGTCGACGAGAAATCTTACCGGCCGATAACCAACGCCGACACCCCGCACCCCAACACCCGCTACGGACTTTCCAAAATGAAAGCGGAAGACTATCTCAGATATCGTTCCGGAATTCCATATATCATATTCCGGGCAACCGGCGTATATGGTCCCCGTGAAAAAGATTATCTGATGATGATAAAGAGCATCGACGGACATATCGACGTCGGCATGGGCTACAGAAAGCAGATGCTCACTTTCATCTATGTCGATGACCTCGTCGGCGCGATGTTCGACGCGCTTGCATCCGGAGTCAGCGACAAGACATATATTATATCCGAGCCCAGGGCTTATACTCAGAAGGAATTCCGGACAATGGTGGCGGAAGCCCTCGGCGGCCGGTGGGTGCTCCCCCTCAAACTGCCGATGTGGACGGTTTTCGCTGTGTCGGCAGTTGCCGAAAAGATTGCCGCATGGCGCGGAAAGGCTTCCACACTCAACCGCGACAAATATAAGATAATGAAACAGCGCAATTGGAATTGCGACGTCAGCGACGCGCAGGCCGACTTCGGGTTTCACGCCGACTTCCCCCTCGAGCGCGGTGTCCGTGCCACTGTCGACGCCTACCTCGCCGGCAAGAAAAAGAAATCAGCCGACTGACACTGATTGTCACAGATTGGTTAAGTGCAAAACTCAGCATCCCGTAGATTGAAAGTGATTGATTAAAACAGACTTATATGAAACGACAGCGAAGAGTTCCCGCATGGGTCATTGCAGTGATAATAATCGCCGCTCTTCCCGTGCTGGCATTTCCTTTCATGCTCTCTGTGTCCGCCACTTTGTCTGGCGCTGACAAATACTATCTATGGATCTATCCGGCCTACATCCTGGCGGCCTCTTTCCTGGCATGGCAGTGCTACGGCCGTCGCACCGAGATGACATGGATTATAATAATACTGATGCTCCTTACCCACGTCGCAATGTGGGCGTTGGCCGGAGATATATAGTTTTGCTGTAATTCAGGATAGGTATATTATTGCAGAATGCTGAATGTATATTTTTGTATATTAACTTAAAAACAGATACTTATACCGTATTCATAACTTGAATTTATAAATTTTAACCTTTTGACTGCAGAATTGCAGATTATTTTTGTAAATATTCTTTACGGCTAATTGAAAATAAATTTTTATATTTGCGTACCGTTGCAGCTACGCATATTGCAAAGCAACTTAGTGCAGATAATCTTTCTCTCTCATTGATTAGGTATTCTCGACTTTGACATTTCATTTTTTATCACTAGTGTCTCTTAAAAAGTGTTAATCAAATTCGAGGTCAAGAGTTGGATGGCAATTTGCTATTTGTGCTGGCTCCGGTTCTGGAGTCAACAAGTCCTTGATATGCTCCTTGACAAGCAGGGAGCT
>SCEG01000526.1 GCA_004102805.1 Muribaculaceae bacterium Isolate-002 (NCI) | reverse complement strand
TTCTCAGCTATGCGCAAGAGTGTCGCAAAAGCAAACCCATTGTGGTCTGCGGCGATTTCAATATTGCCCACAAGCCCGTGGACCTGGCCCGGCCCAAACAGAACGTGAAAAACACCGGTTTTCTGCCCGAGGAGCGCGCCTTTCTGGACCGCTTCACGGCCCTGGGCTACGTGGACACCTTCCGCAAGGTGCACGGTGAGGCGCCGGACCAGTATTCCTGGTGGTCGTACAAAACCCGCGCGCGGGAAAAGAACATCGGTTGGCGCATTGACTACTTCTTCGTATCCGAGGAACTCGTCCCGGCGGTCAGCGACGCCTGGATCGAAAGCGACGTCCGCGGTTCGGACCACTGCCCGGTGGGCCTGGCTCTGGATGTGTAA
>SCEG01000525.1 GCA_004102805.1 Muribaculaceae bacterium Isolate-002 (NCI) | reverse complement strand
GCTTCAATGCAGTCAACAATCACCGACGGGAGAAAGTTTTCCGACAGGCGCCCCGTTCTGTTAACGGATGCAAACGCAATAAGAGAGAGTTTGTCCGCATTTTGAAAAACGCAACAAGCCGCCCATCAGTTTACATCATTTAACAATCAAGCGTCAAATTCCGCTTTATACTCGCTTCACGAAGCATTCATTTTCGTTCCTTCACAGATATTAAGTAAATATTTATTCAATTTTAGAACGAAGAGGGAACGAAGGTGAAACGAAGGTGATACGAAGGTGATACGGAGAAGTGACGAAAAAGCAGCGGAAAAGCGAGGAAAAGACAAAAAATCAGAATCTTCGGAAAGGCTCCGGAGGGAGCTTGTTTTTTTGTTTTTTTA
>SCEG01000524.1 GCA_004102805.1 Muribaculaceae bacterium Isolate-002 (NCI) | reverse complement strand
TGTAACTCATTGCTGTCTTCAGCCGTAGCTGGCAGTGCTGTCTTTATCCGTACGGCTCACAAGCTCGCCTACGGCTAAAGCTCCTGCGTCGCAACGGCTGAAGCAAGATTTTTCGACGCTGGCAAGGAAAATGGCGCTTTTTGCGTGGAAACCGACCGGAAGGCGGTCCAAAGGGCCGTGCCCGTTGGCGAGCGTAGCGAGCTTACGGGCATCGAGAGCAGAGATGTACTCAAGTACGTGAGCAGCAAAAATCGCCGGATGACGCCGCCGGTGCCGAAAAGGCCGGGTTTGACGGATAATCACGATAAATAACAGACCGGCAAAACTGAAATTAGATGCGTTTGCCCTGACGCACGTGCAGACTTTCCTTGTCGGAAAAAA
>SCEG01000523.1 GCA_004102805.1 Muribaculaceae bacterium Isolate-002 (NCI) | reverse complement strand
CTATGACAAGCAGTATTCCTCGCTGGCGCCCCAAAAGATAGCCACGGCCTTTATCTATACCATGAACGTGACGCGTGAATTCATGCTGGAGCAGAGCTATCCGGAAAAGCTGCGCACCACGGAATCATTTATGGAACGACTCTTTTCCAGGCCCGGCGTGCTCTATGTCTACGATACGTACCAGTACAGCGAATACAGCAAATACAAGGTCGAATGCTTTTCCGAAGAGGAAAAGGCCCGGCGCAGAAAAGAGCAGTTTCCGCTGGACTGTCAAAAAGCCCGTGAACTGGGCGCAGCCCTCGCCCGGCAGGCAGAGCAGGAGCAGGCCCGGAACTGAGCTCTCGGGCCTGCGGACGAAGGATGACGGGCGGTTGCCGGGCG
>SCEG01000522.1 GCA_004102805.1 Muribaculaceae bacterium Isolate-002 (NCI) | reverse complement strand
TTCCTACATGATCAAGAATGCCGAGGGCGAGGCGTGCGAGGTCTATTCCATTTCCGCCGGTCTGGATTACCCCTCGGTGGGTCCGGAACACGCCCAGCTCAAGGATCTGGGCCGGGCGGAATACGTCAGCGTCACGGATCAGGAAGCTCTGGATGCCTTTTTCTCCCTGTCCCGCCATGAAGGCGTGATCCCGGCGCTGGACTCCTCGCACGCTCTGGCCCAGGCCATCAAGATGGCCCCGGCCATGTCTTCGGACAAGGTGCTGCTGGTCACTCTTTCGGGCCGGGGCGACAATGACGTGACACAATTGGCGGCCCTGACGCGCGCTGCGCGCGAGGAGGACGCCTGAGGCGGACAGGGCCGCGGATGGTCCTTGCGGGG
>SCEG01000521.1 GCA_004102805.1 Muribaculaceae bacterium Isolate-002 (NCI) | reverse complement strand
TGTGGCGTATGATGAATCTGCCGGTAATACTGACAGAGTTGCGTTTCCCACCCTCGATGTCGAAATTGACGAGGGGATGCGAGAGGTCGGAGATGAAATCACTGAGTGAAAAACGTTTCAGTTGCACGAAGCCTTCGTCTATGTCGATATCCTTTACAGGGTTGGTGTCGGTCGGATTGTCTTGGAAGAAAAACCTGGTGCGTGGTATGGTTTTAATTATCTTTCGAGGGCCGATGCGACGTCGGCGGCCCATTGCAGGTTGTCGTAGTTGTAACGGGCTGTTGTGGAGAAGCCGGGCT
>SCEG01000520.1 GCA_004102805.1 Muribaculaceae bacterium Isolate-002 (NCI) | reverse complement strand
GGCTATGCGCTCGTGCAGTTCTTTTCCGGCTTTGCGGCGGAACATAGCCTGATGCGCGGTGATCCCGGCATCCCGCTTTTTTTGCTGCTGGTGAACTGCGTGTATACTTTGGTCCTGCTCCGGATGACCTTGCAACGGGGCGTGCGGGGGGCCAACCTTTACGGGCCGGACCCTCTCGCGGCCGCCGGAGAAACGGCGCAGCCGGCGTCCGGAATTCCCGGCACGGCGTGAAAGTTCGCGCGGACGGCGATGTAATAAGGGCTGAGCCTAGCGCTTCAGCTCCATGGCCTTCTGGAGCATCTGGTCCGCCGTGGTCACCACCTTGCTGTTGGACTGGAAACCGCGCTGGGTGATGATCATGTTGACCATTTCCGTGGCCAT
>SCEG01000519.1 GCA_004102805.1 Muribaculaceae bacterium Isolate-002 (NCI) | reverse complement strand
CTACAAGGGACGCAACGAAGAACTTTTCCAATATAATACCAAGGTGTCGGTGCCCTTCGTGGTGTCGACCGACAACTACGGCATCCTCTGGGACAGCTATTCGCTGTGCCGCTTCGGCAACCCCGAGCCCTACCGCCAGCTCGGCCAGGTGTTCAAGATTTATGACAAGGATGGCAAGGAAGGCGCGCTGACAGGCACCTACACTCCCAAGGGGGCCGACACTCCTCAGATAGTGCAGCGCGAGGACTCCATCTACTTCGAGCATCTCATACGCAAGGAGCTCAAGCATGTGGTCAATCTCCCGCAGGATTTCAACTACTCTGGCAGCCATGTGGAATATGAAGGCGACATCGAAGCCACCGAGTCGGGCGAATACAAGTT
>SCEG01000057.1 GCA_004102805.1 Muribaculaceae bacterium Isolate-002 (NCI) | reverse complement strand
TATGCGTTGGAAATGCTCAAAAAGCAGGACGATAAACTCAGCCTTAAGCGAAGACGCAAGAAATGTGGCCGAAATATTGACTATCTCCTCAAGGTCTTTAAGGAAAGTTAAATCTCATGCGCCAGCCCTGTTTCATTTTGTTTGAATAATATAGAATAATATTTCAATTTGATGTTGCTGAAGTCTGATTTTTTACTGTCGGTTAAAAAATAATTAAAAAAATTCGGTAGCCATGAATATTTTTTCATTATCTTTGTGTTATATCCGGCGTAGATGTTCTGTCAGAATGAAATAAAGGGATGAGGAAATTTTTTATCGCAATAGGCTTTGTTGTGCTGTGTCTGGTCTGTGTGACGGAGACCGGAGCTAAGCAGCGCACATCAAAGAGTGTCAGGCAACAGCAGCGCCTGACCGAGCAGAAGATAAAGCAGACCGACAGCCGGATCAAGGAGAACGCCCGTCAGCTCAAATCAAAGCTCAACGACCTTAACAGGCTTCAGGCCGAGTCGCAGAGCATCAATGCCGCCATTGCCGGAATTCAGTCGTCGATTGACTCGCTCGCCGCTGTCGAGCAGGCCGCGCGCGACTCTGTAGAGACTCTCGACCGCAAGCTCGCCGACCTGCAGAAGGCCTATGCCGCCATATTGCGCGACAGCCGTCATTCGCGCATGGCTATGAGCAATCTCGCATTTATATTCTCATCGAAATCATTCGCGCAGGCATTCCGCCGTGCAAACGCGCTGAAGCAGTTTTCGCGATGGCGTGAGCGTAAGGTAGGCCAGATCAAATCGGTAAAGGCCTCGCTCGACGAGCGCCGCCGCTATATCGACACTCTGATGACGCAAAACCGTCAGCTCGTGGCAAGCATGTCGGCACGCCATGCCGAGCTTGGCAAACGGGCTGCCGAAACCGATAAAATAGTGACCTCGCTCAAAGGCAAGGAGAGCGACCTGCGAAAAATGCTGCGCGAACAGCAGCGTCAGGCCACGGCTCTTGACCGCGAGCTCGACAAAATCATCAAGGAAGAGCAGCGCAAGGCGTTGATTGAAGAGCAGAAGCGCAAGCAGCGCGAAGAGGAGCAGCGGCGTGCTGAGGAACAACGCAAAGCCGAGGAGCGTCGCAAGGCTGAAGAGCAGAAGATGGCTGACACGGCTGACGGAAAGCCTTCAGCCAATGCCCCGAAAACGACGCCGGCCAAACCGACGCAGCCTGCGCCGAAGCCGGCTCCGCAGCCCAAAGCCGAAGAGCGCAAGGTGACGCCGTCGCCGGTGAGCTCGTCAGATTTCGCCGCCAACAAAGGTCGTCTGCGCTATCCGGTCAACCCCCACAATATCGTGCGTCGTTTCGGCCGTCAGCAACACCCTGTCCACAAGCAGGTGATGACCGACAATGCCGGCATCGACATGGAGACCTCGAGCGGAGCCACCGTGATGAGCGTCTTTGACGGCGAAGTGTCGGCGATATTCTGCCCCGCCGGCTACAACAATGTGGTGCTCGTGCGCCACGGTCAATATCTTACCGTCTATGCCAATCTGGGCACGCTCGCAGTGCGCACCGGCGACAAGGTGAAAGCCGGCCAGAGCCTCGGCACAGTCTATGTCGACCAGAGTGACAACGGCCGCTCGATACTCCACTTTGAAATACGCAATGCCGTCAATGCCAAATCCGTAACCAAGGAAAATCCTGAGGTATGGCTGCGGTGAAAAGCGCCCGCGGCAATGTGTCGGGCAAGGTGGTGAAGACGATGTGGCTCTTCTCGTGGGTGCAGCTCGCGGGAATAGCGTGCAGCATCGTGCGCACTAAACTGGTGGCTCTGTGGATCGGCACGCTCGGTATCGGTCTGTTCTGCCTTTTCAACACCGCTCTCGACACTGTCACCACCCTCACGCAGCTCGGCATAAGGCAAAGTCCGGTGCGTGACATCGCGGCAGCTGCCGACCGCAACGCGCTGTGGCGCATAGTGGCGGCGGTCAGGCGCTGGTCGTGGCTGCTCGGCATAGCCGGAGCTTTCCTTACGCTTGTTTTCTCGCCGCTGCTGAGCCGTCTCACGTTTGGCAGCGGTGACTACACCCTCGGGTTTATAATTCTCTCGGCGGCGGTGATGCTGTCGGCGGTCACCAACGGAGAGCTTGCCATAATGCAGGGCATGGAGCGCCTGAACCGTCTGGCGCGGGCCACTGTGTGGGGCACGCTCGGCGGTCTTGCCGTGTCGGTGCCGCTCTATTATTGGTTTGGCGAACGGAGCATCGTGTGGTCGATAGTGGCATATTTCGCATGCCAGGCTGCGGCGGTGATGGCTATGCGCGTCAGGAAAGAGGCCGCGCAGCCCTGCGTCAGGCTCACCGGCAGGGAGTTGCTTGCCGAAGGGAAAGGCTTTGTGAAGCTCGGCATTTACATGACACTGTCGGTGTTTATAGCGATGGCGGTCAACTATGTTTTCATGGCTTACCTCAATCATGAGGGGGGCATTGACGAGGTGGGCCGTTATCAGGCGGGCTACACGATAGTCAACAAGTATCTCGGGCTGCTTTTCACCGCCATCGGCCTTGAGTTTTTTCCACGGATAAGCAAAGTGCAGGCTTCGGTGTCGAGGGTGTCGGCATTCATGAGCCATGAAGTGATGGTGGCAGTGCTGGTGGTGCTCCCCGGAGCGACGCTCATGATGACATTTGACGATGTGATAATCCGGCTTCTGTATAGCAGCGAGTTCATGCCGGCTGTGGGCTATGTCAATCTTGCGCTTGCCGGAACGGCTCTGCGTGCCGTGTCGTGGTGCATGGCCTACACGCTTCTTGCCAGAGGCGACGGCCGGGTGTATCTCATGACCGAGAGCGCCAGCGGGGCAGCGTTTCTGCTTTTCAGCTTCATCGGCTACCGTGCGGGCGGTCTCGACGGTCTCGGCATCGCCTACAGCGCGTGGTACGGTCTTTATGTCATAATAATCGGCATAGTCTATTTCCGGCGCTACCGCATGCGCATCAGCCGCAGGGTGGCATTGCTGTCGGCTGCTGCGGTGGTTGTTACAGCGGGCTGTGCGTGGGCGCGGGTCGAGGGTCTGCGCTTTGTTCCGGCGGCAGTGGCGGCGGTGTCGTCGGTGATGGCGTTCAGAGTGTTGCGCACGATGATTGCAGGCCGACGCCGCGGCAAGGTCGATGTTGAATAAGATATAAAATTACACTTATGGCAATGACAACAAAGATAGAGGTCAACGGACTGCGCATGCAGGGTTATCACGGAGTGTTCGCACAGGAGACGCGTGTGGGCAATCTGTTCAGTTATGATGTCGAGGTGATAGTGCCATGGCTTGATGCCGCCGGCAGCGATGACATCAGCCTTACGGTGAGCTATGCCGACATCGTGGATGTGGTGCGCGAGGTCAATGCCGAGCCGTCGCGGCTGCTCGAGCATCTGGCTCTGCGTCTGCGTCAGGCGTTGCTCGGCCGCTTCGGCGAGATTGAGGGAGGACGTGTCAGAGTTGCGAAACTCACACCTCCGGTGGCGGGCTCCGAGATGGACTCTGCGGCGGTGGTGATAGAGTGGTGATACGTCGTAATGCGTCAATTCGGCACTTTTTTGACACAAATGCGCTTTTTTGGGGCAAGAAAGGTGTCAAACCTACCATAAATAGGTGTATTAATAGTATTTGTGACAGGTAAATATCAGTAAATTTGCTTTTAGACTCAACGGGTCTCTGACAATTTGCCGCTTCGTTTGTTATTATAGAAAGGTGTCGGCAGATGCCGTTGAAATATTGATTTTACCTAACATCAAATCCTTGATATCACCATGTATCTTCTCGGTTACGACGTAGGGTCGTCGTCAGTCAAAGCATCGTTAATTGAAGTGAACACAGGGCGCACGGTCGCCGGCGATTTCTATCCCCGCGCCGAAGCACCCATAAAGGCATTGCGTCAGGGCTGGGCCGAGCAGAGCCCCGCCGACTGGTGGCTCTACCTGAAGGAGGTGACAGCCTCGGTGCTGGCGCAGTCGAAGGTCAGTCCCACCGACATCAAGGCCATAGGCATATCATATCAGATGCACGGTCTGGTGGCGATAGGCCGCGACGGAGAGCCGCTGCGCGACGCCATAATCTGGTGCGACTCACGCGGTGTGCCATACGGCGAGAGCGCTTTCGAGGCAATCGGGGCGGAAAAATGTCTGGGCCGGCTGCTCAACTCGCCGGGTAATTTCACCGCAGCCAAGCTGCAATGGGTGAAAGACAATGAGCCTGAAATTTTTGAAAAGATATATAAGGTGATGCTTCCGGGCGACTATATCGCCTATCGTCTGACCGGCGAGATATGCACCAATCCCGAGGGGCTCTCGGAATACATGCTGTGGGATTTCAAGGATAACGCTCCCGCACAGTTTCTGCTTGACCATTACGGCTACAGCAGCGACATATTGCCAGAGGTAAAGGCCACGTTCGGTCCGCAGGGCGCTGTAACCGCGGCAGTGGCGGCAGAACTCGGCCTCGCGGAGGGCACTCCGGTGACATACCGCGCCGGCGACCAGCCAAACAACGCCCTGTCGCTCGGTGTGCTTGAGCCGGGTCAGGTGGCATCGACTGCCGGCACGTCGGGAGTGGTCTACGGCATCAACGGCACTGTTGACTATGACCCGCTGTCGCGTGTCAATAATTTCGCCCATGTCAACCATAGCGCAGGCAACACCCGCATCGGTGTGATGACATGCATCAACGGCACCGGCATACTCAATTCATGGATAAAGCGCAACGTGGCGCCGCAGGGGTGCGGCTATGCGGAGATGAACGCACTGGCAGCCGAGGTGCCTGTGGGAAGCGACGGAGTGGCGATACTGCCGTTCGGCAACGGCGCAGAGCGTGTGCTTCAGAATAAAGACACCGGCTGCTCTATCCACGGCATCAGCTTCAATATACACGACCGCCGTCACATCATGCGCGCCGCGCAAGAGGGCATAGTGTTCTCGTTCATGTATGGTATGGAGATAATGAAAGGTCTCGGCATGAAAATCAACTGTATATCAGCCGGTCGGGCAAATATGTTTCTATCTCCTTTGTTTCGCGACACGCTGGCCTCAGTTTCGGGCGCCACAATCCGTCTTTACGAGACCGACGGCTCGGTCGGAGCAGCCCGCGGCGCGGGTATCGGCGCGGGAATATATCGCGATGCGGCCGAGGCGTTCGCCTCGCTCGAGCTTATCGGAGAGATAGAGCCGGCGGCCGACCGCTCCCCCTATCTCGAGGCATACGCGCGCTGGAAATCAATTCTCGAAAACACAATCAACCGACAATAAATCACTAACATAAACATTTATATTATGGAAACGAAAGAATATTTTCCCGGTATTGGAAAAATCAAGTTTGAAGGAACAGAGTCATATAACCCGATGGCTTTCCGCTATTACGATGCAGAACGCGTGGTGCTCGGCAAGCCGATGAAAGAATGGCTTAAATTCGCGATGGCATGGTGGCACACGCTGTGTGCCGAGGGTGGTGACCAGTTTGGCGGCGGCACAAAGAAATTCCCCTGGAATGAAGGCTCGACCGACGCCGTGGAGCTTGCGAAGCAGAAAGTCGACGCAGGTTTCGAGTTCATGACAAAGATGGGAATTGAATATTTCTGTTTCCATGATGTCGACCTTGTGAGCGAGGGCGGCTCTATAGAGGAGTATGAGGCCAACCTCAAGGCCGTGGTGGCATATATCAAGGAGAAGATGGCCGAGACGGGCATCAAGAACCTCTGGGGCACGGCCAACGTGTTCAGTCACGCCCGCTATATGAACGGCGCCGCCACCAATCCCGACTTCGACGTCGTGGCCCGCGCATGCGTGCAGATCAAGAACGCCATCGACGCCACCATCGAGCTCGGAGGCACCAACTATGTGTTCTGGGGCGGCCGTGAGGGCTACATGAGCCTTCTCAACACCGACCAGAAGCGTGAGAAAGAGCATCTCGCCACAATGCTCACTATGGCGCGCGACTATGCCCGTGCCAAAGGGTTCAAAGGCACATTCCTGATCGAGCCCAAGCCGATGGAGCCGTCGAAACATCAATATGACGTCGACACCGAAACGGTGATCGGTTTCCTCAAAGCCCACGGTCTCGACAAGGATTTCAAGGTTAATATCGAGGTGAACCATGCCACCCTCGCCGGCCACACTTTCGAGCATGAGCTCGCAGTGGCTGTCGACAACGGCATGCTCGGTTCGATCGACGCCAACCGCGGCGACTATCAGAACGGCTGGGACACCGACCAGTTCCCCATCGACAATTATGAGCTGACCCAGGCCATGATGCAGATTATCCGTAACGGCGGACTTGGCAACGGCGGCACAAACTTCGACGCCAAGACACGTCGTAATTCTACCGACCTCGAGGATATCTTCATCGCGCATATCGCCGGTATGGACGCTATGGCGCGCGCGCTCCTCTCGGCTGCCGACGTGCTTGAGAAATCACCCTATAAGAAGATGCTTGCCGACCGCTATGCGTCGTTCGACGCCGGCGAAGGCAAAGCGTTTGAAGAGGGCAAGCTGTCGCTTGAGGATGTCGTGGCCTACGCAAGAAAGAACGGCGAACCCGCCCAGACATCAGGCAAGCAGGAGCTTTACGAGGCTATCGTCAACATGTATGTGTAACCGATTAACAAAGAGGGTGTTGTAGAGCGCCGTGCGTCCCTACAATATGGCGTTCTGCAACGCCCTCATATCAATACCATGAGCAACTATATGAATTTACCGCAGAAGGGATCGACGGGCTATCTCTACAGCATTGTGGCCGTGGCGGTGCTGGGCGGTCTGCTTTTCGGCTACGACACCGCCGTGATATCGGGTGCGGAGAAAGGATTGCAGGCATTCTTTTCGGGCGCAAGCGATTTCACATACACCGACACCATGCACGGCATCACCTCGTCGAGCGCGCTGATAGGGTGTATACTCGGTTCGGCGCTTTCGGGGTTGTTTGCCTCGCGTTTCGGACGCAAGTGCTTGCTGCTGATAGCCGGAGTGTTCTTTTTTATTTCCGCATTGGGAAGCTATTGTCCGGAATTCCTGTTCTTCAAGCATGGCAAGCCGTCGCTGAGCCTTCTCTACATGTTTAATCTTTACCGTATAATAGGCGGTGTGGGTGTGGGTCTGGCGTCGGCCGTGTGTCCGATGTATATCGCTGAGGTATCTCCCGCCAACAAACGCGGCGCTCTGGTGTCGTGGAACCAGTTTGCCATTATTTTCGGCCAGCTTGTTGTCTACGTCGTCAACACCATCATACTTGGCGACCATCTGCAGCCCACCGTCGAACAGATCGCACAGCATATCTATCCGGCCGAGGCGCAGTGGACTGTCGAGACCGGATGGCGGTATATGTTTGGCAGCGAGGCATTTGTGGCCGGTGCGTTCATCATTCTGGTGTGCTTCGTGCCGATGTCGCCGCGCTACCTTGCCATGAAAGGCCGCGACGACAGGGCGCTCTATGTGCTTGCCCGCATCAACGGAGTGGCAAAAGCGCGCGAGATACTTGCCGACATCAAGGCCACGACAAGCGTGAAAAACGAGCGGCTGTTCTCGTTCGGCATGATGGTGGTGTTTGTCGGCATCATGCTGTCGGTGTTCCAGCAGGCTATCGGCATCAATGCGGTGCTCTATTACGCGCCGCGTATCTTCGAGTCGATGGGCATGGGCAATCCGATGGTGCAGACCGTGATCATGGGAGTGATCAACATAGCGTTTACTGTGCTCGCCATCTTCACAGTGGAGCGGTGGGGTCGCAAGCCGCTGCTCATCGCCGGCTCGATAGGCATGGCGGCGGGAGCGTTTGGTGTGGCACTGCCCAATGTGGTGGCGTTGCCTCCCGTTGTGTCAGTGGCGGCCATCATGATTTATTCGGCATGCTTCATGTTCTCGTGGGGTCCGATATGCTGGGTGCTCATCTCCGAGATTTTCCCCAACACCATCCGCAGCGCGGCTATTGCCATCGCGGTGGCCTTCCAGTGGATATTCAACTTCATAGTGTCGTCGACATTCATTCCGATGTATAACATGAAACTCGGCTCGATGGGCGATGGTTTCGGCCACGTGTTCACATACGCGCTCTATGGCGTGATATGTATCCTCGCCGCATGGTTTGTGCTCCGCCTGGTGCCCGAAACCAAAGGCAAGACGCTCGAGCAGATGACCGGCTACTGGCGCAACCGCCGCAACAAGGCGTGATTACGCTTCCATGATAATATTTGACAGGAGAAGAGCATCGCAAAATCATTAACGCGACTGTTCTCCTGTTCTGTTGTATATATGCTAAAAACTTTTATTTAAATTATTCGTTGATATTATTGTATAATGTAATTTTTAAGTTACATTTGTGCTATGAAAGTTCGGGAAGTTATAGTATATAAGCATTACTTTGAAGATTTACTTTCTGGATTTCAAAAGAAAACGCAAAAAACGCCGGCAGGTGAGATAGAGCGGGCAGTAAAACTAATGAATGAATATTATGAAGAAAAACCAAGCAGCAGATAACATAAAGACACTTGATGTGATTAAGACCCGCTTTTATGGAGAAGTAGGTATGCCTGAGCGCGACAGACTTGAAAATGAACTTGAAGCGCTACGTATCGGTTTGAAAATCCGTGCGGCAAGAGAGTCACAGCATCTTACACAATCTCAACTTGCTGAGAAAGTGAATAAAAAACGAACTTTCATTTCGAAAGTTGAAACTGATGGTGAGAATATTACACTCCGTACATTGTTTGATATAGTGGAACGAGGTCTTGGCGGTAAACTCAATATAAGTATTGATTTCGCTTAGTGTGATTTATTATTATTGATAACCCCTATTGATAAAAACGACAGGTGAGCCGTTAAAATCTCACCTGTCGTTTCATGTTGTGGTTTATGTCGTATCAGAAAGAATAACCGATGCCGGCAAATGGATTGACGTTGCCGTATCCTCCGCATAGAGGGGTGGTGTAGGTGGCTCCGACAGATATGTTCACTTTGCTTATACGCATCATCAGTCCGAGTTCCACCGGAATGGTGAATTTAGCTTTGTCGATGCTGAAATAAGTTTCGTAACCGTAGGCGTTGTAGCCGTATTCCCCGTCGTTGACGAAATAGCCGCCTATGCCTAAGCCGCCGAATGCGCTCAAACCTCCGTAGATAGTCTTGATTCCTCCTACGGTGAGTGACGGTGTCCATTTTCGGCTTTCATCGCTTTCTCGTCCGTCATAGCAGATTCCACTGTTAAGTACGAACTTTCCGTACCACCCCCAGCTTTTGCCGTAGGAGCCGTACATCGCGCCCAGTTGATAACCATCATCAATACTTGCATCTATGTCTATTACGGCGCCGCCGATAAGGTTGACAAACTGATGGTGTGCCTCCACGCGTTTGCGTGACGGAATGAATGTCGGCTTGCGGTTTTTGACGACTTTGCCTGCTGTGGTTGAAATCACGGGATTGACAACCACAGTGCTGCCGTCGCCGTTGACGGTGGCAATCTTCTCGGCGTCCTCGCTGCTCATGGGGCGGAAATCGGTGTAGGTGGCGGGATAGCCTGTCACTGTCACCGAGCCTCCGCGGAATATGCCGCGACGGGTTACAATATATTGGGGTTCGACCAGCACATCGGCGTCGTTGCGGTTGAGAAGGGCGTGGGTGGCTGATTCCTTCTGAGCCTTTAGCGAAATGGTCGACAGCGGGTTCCATTTCCAGTCGACTGTGACGGAGTCTTTGGCATTGGCCACTTTCATGTCGGCCACCGTGAGGTTGTAGAGCCGGGTGTCGACAGAAGCTGTCTGCGATGTGTGGGTTATGGTCGAACACGAGCTTAATGCCAGCGCGGCTATGCCGGCTGCCAGTATCTTGCGTGTCATCATAAGTAACTGTTTTACTTGTTGATGATCACTTGTCCGCCGTCGAGTATGTTGACAATCTGAGCCTCCTGTGTAGTGGTGGGGTGAACGTTCTTGTAAGTTGCGGGATAGCCTTTGACGGTGACGTATTTGATTTTGGTTGTGAAGAGGCCGCGTGTCTCTTTCACCTCATACTGGGGAGCTACGAGAACATCGGCGTTGCCGTTGGCTTCGAGGGCTTTGGCTACGGCTGCGCGGATAACGGCTTTCTTGCCGGCACGACGATGAGATGCGTCGGGGTTGTAAGTGAACGAGATTTTCTGAGATGACACGTTGAGGTCGGCGTTAGAGCGGTTGAACATCTCGGTGTCGACACTTTCGGTAGTTGCAGTGTGTGTGATTGTAGAGCAAGAGCTGAGCATCAAAACGGCAGCAGCTGCTGCAAAAAGAACTTGTTTTTTCA
Organism: Muribaculaceae bacterium Isolate-002 (NCI); assembly: GCA_004102805.1. Lineage (GTDB taxonomy): Bacteria > Bacteroidota > Bacteroidia > Bacteroidales > Muribaculaceae > JAGBWK01. The sequence continues at coordinate 4,861 of SCEG01000057.1, read as the reverse complement.
TTGTGATAAAAAAGTTAATTGGTTAATAAAAAAGTTAATAAAAAGGTATGAATTAATTAAGTTAAATATCAGGTAAAGGTATTATATTAATGCAGGCATTTTGTGTGGTAATGCTTATTGCTTCTTCCACAATAAGGGCATGTGCTTCCCTCGGAATTATAATATGCAACATGGCTACTCAAATTTCCTCCGCTACTTTGGCTCATAGTGATACCGGTGCCATTACAATACGGGCAGTTTGCTTTTGAGGAACTGTTTCTATTAGAGTTGCCATGCGAAGAAGAGCCGGAGCCAAAATCGTCGTCGAAGCCTGGATAATAGTAATAACCTCCTGCACCAGCTCCGTAATTTTCAGGTATTTTGCCAGTGCCGTTGCACATCCAGCATGCCCTTATGCCGCAGCCTCCGCACATCATGCATTTGTCATACACGTAAGTCGTTTGATATGTGTAATAATTTACGATTGGTCTTGGTATTGGATTAGTGCCTGTGCCGCTGCATACGGTACATGTCATCTTGCCAGTACCGCTACAACCCGTGCAAATATCTCCTGAGTTGCTTGATGAGTAGGTGCTGCCTGAAGAATGGCTGTTGGAAGATCCGCCCTTTAGTTTATAGGAACAAGCCTTTGATATACTTCCGATGGAGTTTGTGCCTTTATGTACTTCAAAATTTATATAATAGCTATTTTCTCCAGGGCGCGGGTGTAATTCTGATACCGGGATAGTAATTGTCAGGTCATCCCAATGGCTGCTGTCATATCTTGGTTTAATATCCATGTGGGCGGCGACTTGTCCGTCTGTGGTTTTATAGCTACCGTTTTTATCGGCCAGTTTTGTATCGTCGGAGTTGTAAAAATAAGCAATGACCTTCAGCGGCTGGTCTTTGCAGCCGTTTACATCAAGATCAAAATGCAATATCATATTGCCGGACTCCTCTGTCCATGAACAATTTGAAAACTTGGCAGAGACCTCTCCAAAAATATTGGGGACAGATAATATACAAAATAGTAAAAAGATAAGCCTTTTCATATCCTGTCAGTATGGTGCAACTCCCTAACACCATTTATTGGTATGAAAAAGAAAAGCGTGAGAGCCATACTCGTTGCTCGTCCCACTGCTTGAGGCTCTGGAATGCCCGGTATAGTTGAACGAGCAAACATGCAGAAGCCTCACGCAGAATATGTTTATAAGCCGGCTGTCAGCGCTCGCGCGCCGGCCGTCGGCTGAATATACATATCCACATAGACATCTACCGTTTGCTGCATCCTTGACTATACCAAAAGAAATTTTCCAGATTTCAAGCAGTCAAGAAAGAGCGTCAGGGTAAACGCTTTCCAAAATGTTGTCACAGCCCCGCCCGCATACCCTTGACCGGGCCCCTGCGTGATGCGGTCTGTGGCCGCGAAGTTAACAATTTTTTCTTATTCTCCAAAATATGGTTAAAAAAATATGTGGAATTAAATTTTATTTCCGAATTTTATTTCCGAAAATTCCGGAAATAAACCGGTATGTTTTCCGCCTGCGACGGATATAGATATAAAAAAGCGAAAGAATTTTGCAATTCTTTCGCTTTTTCGGCTTTAGTTATAAAAGAGTGTTTGGATTTAAATCAAGTTTTTTATGCAATTGGGAAGAAAGCGAAAGAAAGCGAAATAAAGCGAAAAAACTTTCGCTTTCTTTCTGTTTTTTGCCTGATTCTTAGCCTTTATAAGAGTGTGACGGCTTCGAATGTGTCAGGAAATTGGGGTTACTCCATGAGTTTGCGGTAGCGGCGGCGGGGGGGCTCTTTGCCGTCATTGAGGCGGCGTTTGTATTCCTCGTAGTCGCTGTATGAGCCTTCATACCACACGACATTGCCGTCGCCTTCGAATGAGAGTATGTGGGTGCAGATGCGGTCGAGGAACCAGCGGTCGTGGCTTACGACCACGGCGCAGCCGGCGAAGTCGTCGAGACCTTCCTCGAGGGCACGCAGCGTGTTGACGTCGATGTCGTTGGTGGGTTCGTCGAGAAGCAGCACGTTGCCTTCTTCCTTGAGCGCCATGGCAAGGTGCAGGCGGTTGCGCTCGCCGCCGGAGAGCACGCCGATTTTCTTTTCCTGATCGGCGCCGGTGAAGTTGAATTTCGACAAGTAGGCGCGGGCGTTGACGTCGCGGCCTCCCATGCGGAACGATTCAACTCCCTGCGATATCACTTCGTAGACCGATTTGTCGGGGAGCAGGTCGTGGTGGGTCTGGTCGACGTAGGCTATTTTAACGGTTTCGCCGACTTCGAAGCTACCGGAGTCGGGCTGCTCTTGCTTCATGATGAGGCGGAAGAGCGTGGTCTTTCCGGCGCCGTTGGGGCCGATGACACCTACGATGCCGTTGGGGGGCAGGGAGAATGTAAGGTCGTTGAACAGGCGTTTCTTGCCGAACGCCTTGCCGAGATTGTTGACCTCGATTACCTTGTTGCCCAGACGGGGGCCGTTGGGGATGAAGATTTCGAGTTTTTCCTCTTTCTGTTTCTGGTCTTCGTTGAGGAGTCGGTCGTAGGAGTTGAGTCGGGCTTTTCCTTTTGCCTGACGTGCCTTGGGAGCCATGCGCACCCATTCGAGCTCGCGTTCGAGGGTCTTGCGGCGTTTCGATGCCTGCTTTTCTTCCTGAGCCATGCGTTTGGTTTTCTGGTCGAGCCATGAGGAGTAGTTGCCTTTCCAGGGAATTCCTTCGCCGCGGTCGAGTTCGAGTATCCATCCGGCCACGTGGTCGAGGAAGTATCGGTCGTGGGTGATGGCGATCACTGTGCCGGCATATTGGCGCAGGTGTTGTTCGAGCCAGTCGATTGACTCGGCGTCGAGGTGGTTGGTGGGCTCGTCGAGCAGCAGCACGTCGGGCTGCTGTAGCAGCAGGCGTATGAGAGCCACTCGACGGCGCTCGCCGCCGGAGAGTGTGCTGACGGGCTGGTCGTCGGGCGGACACTGCAGGGCGTCCATTGCGCGTTCGAGTTTGGAGTCGATGTTCCATGCGTCGGCGGCGTCGAGTTTGTCCTGAAGCTCGGCCTGACGGGCCAGGAGTGCTTCCATCTTGTCGGGATCTTCGAGCACGTCGGGGTCGCCGAACGCGGCGTTGACGCTGTCATATTCGGCGAGGAGGTCCATAATGGGCTGCACGCCTTCGCGCACCACTTCGATTACGGTTTTCGAGGGGTCGAGCTGCGGGTCTTGTTCGAGATATCCGACGGAGTAGCCCGGAGAGAATACGACTTCGCCCTGATAGTCTTTGTCGATGCCTGCTATTATCTTGAGCAGTGAAGACTTACCTGAGCCGTTGAGACCGATGATGCCGATTTTCGCACCGTAGAAGAATGACAGGTATATGTTTTTAAGAACCTGTTTCTGGGGAGGGTAGGTCTTTGAGACGCCTACCATCGAGAAAATGATTTTTTTATCGTCAGCCATAGTTTGTATTTTTTTAATTCATAATTCACAATGCATAATTCATAATTATTGCCCGGGGCTTAAGCGGTGATATATTGAGGCTCTGGCAGCTCAAACCGTAATATCACGCCTGATAATCAATGTGTTGGCGGACGCCACGAGCCGTGCGTCCCTACTTTTTTGCGTATAATCATGAATTTTTTTAGCGAAGTGAAATTATGAATTATGAATTTTGAATTATGAATTATTTACGTTTGCGGGGGGCGTAGCGCACGGGATATTCGCAGCTCACGCGTCCTTCCACGATGTTGAGGAGCTTGCGGCGGAGCATCTGTTTGCGTATCGGAGATATGTGGTCGATGTAGACCATGCCTTCGAGATGGTCGCACTCGTGCTGCACGATGCGGGCCAGAAAGCCGGTGATTGTCTCCTCATGCTCGTTGAAATCTTCGTCGAGCCAGTTGAGACGTATGCATTCGGTGCGGCGTACATCCTCCGAGAGTCCGGGGAGGCTGAGGCAGCCTTCGGCGCGTGTGACTTTGTCGCCGTCGAGCACTTCGATCTCGGGGTTGATGAGCACCATTTTCTTTCCCGCACATTCGGGGAATGATTCGGCCACGGGGTCGGCGTCGATGACAACGAGGCGTATGCTTTTGCCGATCTGGGGGGCTGCGAGACCTACACCTTCAGAGGTGTACATTGTCTCGAACATGTCGGCGATGAGTGTTTTGAGGCCGGGGTAGTCGGGAGTCACGTCGTCGGCGACTTCGCGGAGCACCGGGTGGCCATAGAGGTATACCGGAAGATTCATCTTGTCTATATGTATTTGTCTATATGTATTTATATGTTGTATTGTCGGCTCTGCAGGTAGTCGTTGAGGATGATTGTTGCGGAAATCTCGTCGACAATGGCTTTGTCGCGGCGTGCCATCTTTTTCATGCCGCCGTCGATCATGGCGCGGTGGGCTATGGCCGAGGTGAAGCGCTCGTCGAAAAATATGATTTCCATGCCGGGGAGGGCTTTGCGCAACTGTCCGATGCCGGGGCGTATGTAGCGCATCGAGTCAGACTCCTCGCCGCGCAGGGTGGTGGGGTGACCCACGATGATGGCGTCGACCGGTTCGCGCGCCACATAATTTTTAATGAAATCAACGAGTTTCGGCGTGTCGACCGTTGTGAGTCCGGAAGCGACAATGCGCAATGTGTCGGTCACTGCGATGCCGCAGCGACGACGTCCGTAATCAATTGAAAGCAATCGTCCCATACTGTCGGCAAAGATACAAAAAAATAATGAATTTCCGTTTTGTGGGCACATGACGTTTGTCCGTTCCTGAAATAGGTTGACTCGGTTTGTGATGTTTACTGATTGATGTTTCCTCTTTGTCTGTGTGGGGTTGACTGATCGGGATATATCCCTGGGCGGAGTTGACTGAGGGCGTAGCCCGAAG
>SCEG01000518.1 GCA_004102805.1 Muribaculaceae bacterium Isolate-002 (NCI) | reverse complement strand
GGGGCCAGTTCTTCTTCCAGCTTCTTGTAGCCTTGCACGGAAATGGGGATATTTGTCATGTCCAACCTCACAGCGCACAAAAAAAGCGTCCGCTGCCCGGGCAGCGGAGCATATGCGCGACTTTTTGCTGAAAAAATTTTGGGAGCACGGCAGATGCGGCAAAAAACCCCTGCGTAACGGAAACCGGCCGCGGGGTATAAGCGTGACTGCCTTCATACCCTAGCCGTTGCCCGCGCCGTGGTCAAGCCCTGAAACCGTTTTCCGCAAACGGACGGAAAAGACCGCCCGCTCCCCGGACTTGCGCGCACGGCGCGTGGCGTATATGCTGAAAAGAATGTAAGAATCGCGCCCCGGCGCGTCAGCATAGCGCACGGCATGTCA
>SCEG01000517.1 GCA_004102805.1 Muribaculaceae bacterium Isolate-002 (NCI) | reverse complement strand
TGGCCGCGCCCCGTGGCGCAACCTCGACTGCCGCCCCGCGCTGCCGGAAGCGGGGCAGCAAGCTCGAATCGTGTGCAGGAGCGACGACCTCACGCTCGTCGCAGCTGATTTCGGCACGGAGGACAACCGTAACTCCATCATGCCGCGCCGCCTCGACGTCTTAGTCCAGGATGCGTGCAGCATCACCTCGGCGGGAATCCCTCACCAGCCGGGAACGTGGGGAGTGTACCCCTCGGGCGTCTCCGCGCGTTTTGCTCTCGTTCTTGCTGGTCCGCAGGCCCACGAGGACCGTTTGAGCTTGCCCATCTGTTAGCCCACCGTGGCGGGGGCGCTGTGTCACGCCCATGGACACGGTGTCGCCTTTAGAATGAGGAAGATTATT
>SCEG01000516.1 GCA_004102805.1 Muribaculaceae bacterium Isolate-002 (NCI) | reverse complement strand
CGTTTGAATCCTTTTTCCCCATATAAGGACGAGAAAGCTTCCATATAGTCCGTGCGCAGTTGGTCAACGGTGAGCGTCACCACCAGTTTGGGGGTGGCAGGCTGCGGTTGGGCTTGCAGGCCACCGAATGTTAGTGCAAGTATGGAGGTTATCAGTCCTTTTTTCATTTCTTTTTATACGTCAAAAAGAGGTTGCTTCCTGAGCGTATTAGCAAACACAGTGCCAAAGGTAATACTGTCAGCGGGAATTTTTGAGGAATTATTACCCAAAGGGCTATAAAAAGAGTTAAAACAATGAAATTAGCCCGCATATAGCGGCTTGCCTTCTTTCTTTTTACCCGAATCAGCATAGAGGGAAGACAGAGCAAGTGCAGCGGATGAAA
>SCEG01000515.1 GCA_004102805.1 Muribaculaceae bacterium Isolate-002 (NCI) | reverse complement strand
TGTGCCCATGCCCTGCCCGAAGGGGACGGCGCTGCGGGACAGCACGGCAAACGGGGCTATTTCCTCCTGCTCGGCATCATCATCCGTCCGCCGCTCATGGTTTGCGGCTTCTTTGCCGCCGTCATCCTCATGAACGTGGTGGGAAGACTGCTCGGCGCGGGTTTCGAGATATTTGTCGGCGGAACCATGCAGACAAAAATCATCGGCATCACCGGCACGTTCTCCATGCTCGTCATCCTCGGCATCGTGGTCATCATGACGGCCAACAAATTCTTTTCCCTTATTCACTATCTGCCCGAACACGTCACCAACTGGATAGGCCAGCAGTTCCACGCCCTTGGCGAGAAGGAAGACCAGGCAGGTGTGAAAAACGTCTTTGTCG
>SCEG01000514.1 GCA_004102805.1 Muribaculaceae bacterium Isolate-002 (NCI) | reverse complement strand
GCACGAATACCTGGAGAGCGTCCGCCTGGACCGCTGGCCCGAATTCACCTACCGGGTGGGCGACGTGCGCCTGCGCCGGGAGATGCTTCTGATCCACGGCACAAGCCGCCTGGTGTTGCGCTGGTCCATCCAGGGCCTTTCCAAGCTGCCGCCCCTGACCCTGCGCATCAAGCCTCTGCTGGCCTACCGGCACTTCCACGCCCTGACCACGGCCAATCCCCATCTGAACGCCCACACCACGGAACTGCCGCAGGGCTTCAGCATCACGCCCTACGACGGCCTGCCCACGCTCTTTGTGCAGGTGCGCGGCCCCCACACCTTCCTGCCCGCGCCGGACTGGTTCCACCATGTGGAATACATGCAGGAGCGCGAACGCGGCTTT
>SCEG01000513.1 GCA_004102805.1 Muribaculaceae bacterium Isolate-002 (NCI) | reverse complement strand
CTTCAAGGGGCGCCGCCAGATGATCCGGGAAACCCTGGATGATCTGGAAGAACGCCGGGCCAAGGCCAAAGAGCATCTGGCCGCCGTGGAGGCGCGCATCGCCCGTCTGGATGAGGAGCGCAAGGCCATCCTGGAAGAAAGCCGGGCGCAGGCCGAGAACCTCAAGCAGGGCATTATGGAAGAGGCGCGCCGTCAGGCCGACCAGATTGTGGAGCAGGCCCGCCTCACCGCCGAGAATGAAGGGCGTTCCGTGCTGGCCGAGGTGCGCGCCGCCCTTGCCGACGAAATCGTGGACGCGGCTGAAAAAGCTCTGCGCGACAAGCTGGGCGCCGCTGAACACGACAAACTTATCGCCAACTCCCTTAACAAGGTGGTGCTCCAT
>SCEG01000512.1 GCA_004102805.1 Muribaculaceae bacterium Isolate-002 (NCI) | reverse complement strand
TGCACCAACGCCACGGGTTCTTTTTATTATATGGTTCGCTACCTGGGCAATTTGCCCTTGGTGTTTGCCGTGGTCGAATCCGGCACCTTCCCCGAAGGCAAGGGGGATCTGGAACAGGGTTTGCCCTTCTTCCCCAAGGAACGCGAAAAACTGCCGCCGCCTCCCCAGCCGGAGCGCAAGGAGAAGGCGGATGTCGCCAGCGCGCCGAACTTCGGCACCCCCTCCGGCGAAGACGTTCCGGCCGCGAGTATGGGTGCGCCCGGCGAGCCTTCCGGAACTGGCGGGAGACCGGACAATGAAATCCAGCCGGGCAGCCGCGACAGCATGCTGCTGAAGGGCAAAGCTTCTGAAAAGCAGCGGGTGCAGGAACGCGCTCTGGAAGG
>SCEG01000511.1 GCA_004102805.1 Muribaculaceae bacterium Isolate-002 (NCI) | reverse complement strand
GGACCGCCTCGCACAGAGCGTCAGGGAGATATATTCCGCCGGCACCGCCACAGGCCTCACCTCGGCGATACAGCAGTTTGCCCCGCAGACAGGCGCCCGCCTCTACTGCGACCTTGAAGCCACAGCAGCAGCCATTGGCGGAGCAGCAGGTCAGGAACCGGCCGTCTGCTCAGAGTTTGCCGACGCGCTCCATGAAGCCGTGGCCGGGCAATGGGCCACTCCGGGCATCCACCTGCAGAACACCTTCACCGTAAACACCCACTGCGGACTCACCACCTACCTGCCGACGTCGGCATCCGGATTCAGCCGCGAGAACTACCGCCTGCTGGCATGGTACAACGACGTGGCATGCAACCTCAAACTATAATCAAGTAATTTCCAAC
>SCEG01000056.1 GCA_004102805.1 Muribaculaceae bacterium Isolate-002 (NCI) | reverse complement strand
GCCTCAACAATTATTTCGACTTGCGGAAAATCTCCGCATATCAAAATAATTCAGAAAATAAATCATCGGTTGACTCAGTTAGCGGCTTAGCCTAGGATGAACAACCTCAAATTTTACCGAATCATTGATTATAGAATAATCCTACGAATCGTATTATTTACGTAAGTTCAAAAGAAGTTGTAACCCTTTTACTCGAAAAATTATAGATCCCCCGAGATATATAACAAATCCTAGCAAAATAGAAGCCACAAGGCTTTCCCATCCGTTTCCCATGAATGTTGATAATGCCTTGCATGCGGCAAACATCACTAGCGAAAGAATTAAAGCCGGGCTGAAGTCCTTTGCCTGCTGCATAATGCCCATGCCAATGAATTTTCCGGTATAGTGCGTATTGATAACTAAACATATAATTGAGGATGCGATGCTACCATAGCACATCGCTTCAAGCCCAAAAGGTATGGTTGCGGCCAATATTGCAACACCAACTATTTTCTTTAAAATCTCAATTCTGAATACCAAATCACTTCTTCCTTTTACCAACAGAAAATTTACATTTATGGCGTGGATCGGATACCACATACCTGCGAAAACTATAATTTGCAGGAGAGCTGCTGCGTAAATCCAAATATTTGTGTATAATACGTCGATTAAAGGATATGAAACAGCTCCGACTCCCAGACAAAGTGGAAAAATGACAAAAGCGCTTAACGAGATCATTTTTCTATAACCATCTCGTAATCTGTCATTGTCGTCTTGAATTTTGCAGAGAGCCGGGTAAGACACTGAGGCGAGGACATTGGTGGGCGTGGATGATGTCATTATACTCAAAACCTGTGCCCGGTTATAAAATGCGAGGTCAGCACGGGCAAATACTTTTCCGATAACGACTCCGTAAATATTGTTGTATATGGTGTCGAGCAGTCGTGATCCTAACAGTTTTGATCCGAATCCAAAAAATTCTTTTAATGATTGTCTTGAAAAAATGAATGACGGTCTCCATGTTGAACTGAACCACACAAATATTGTGCTTAATATGGCATTAATCAAAGAATGTAGCACCAAAGCCCATACCTGATATCCTTTGTATGCAAGAAAAACGCCTATAATACCTGAAATAAAAAGCGATGCCATATTATAAATTGCAAGTACTTTGAATTTCATCTCAGCTATGAAAAGCGTACGGTGTATGGCGGCGAAAGAATTTATTACTATACTCAGAGACATTACTTTAAGTAATATCTTCAGTTCCGGAAGATTATAAAAATCTGCAACAAAAGGGGATATTGCAAAGATAATTAGGTATGCTACGATTGCAATTGCAATGTTAAAATAAAAAACTGTGCAGCAATCAGCCTGAGTTCGTTCCGGCTTTCGTATTAACGCATTTGAAAAACCGGAGTCGACAAATACATTTGCTACGGCAATGAAAATAGTCATCAGTGCAATAGCAGAAAATTGATCCGGCAATACAAGTCTGGCAAGGAATATACTTATAACAAATTGAATGAACTGAGTTCCTCCAGTTTCAAGTATTTTCCATAAAACGCTGTTTAATGTTTTATGTTTAATAGATGAATCATCCATAATTGTAATTTAAAACTTACTATTCCCGACTTAATGCACGTTGTCTAAGTGCTTTCTTAGACATTCCGAGGTCTATGGCGAATTTTTTCAGATTGGCAATATAAGATGCACGTCCGGTAGCTTTGAGCACACGGTTGAATATCGCCCTTGACACAGAGTGACGGTGTATATTGGCTAATGCTCGTTTATATACCCGTTGCCATGTCGTGAGATGTGATTTTATTGATGTGCCGGGACGTCGGCCATTTATGTGGTCGAGCATGGCATACCATAAAAGCGTGCTGTCCGAGATGGGGAATGTCCAGAATTTATCGCGACGCCAAGGAATGTCTCCTCCGTAGTGTATTGCAAGAGGAGCCTTCATGTGATCCGGTGTGAGTGCAATAGACAGAGTTTGCCATCTTTCGGGTACGAACTTTATACGGCCTTGGAGCAAGTAGTTTAATGCCGTTTGATCTGCAAATTCTACGTCGGGATGCTTTTGTAAAAATCCGGCTACCTGTGCAAGTATGTTTTCCTCGCGGAATTTATCGAGGTTATAGAATGAAAGTCCGGCACCGAAATACTTTGTTGGGTCGAATGGCATATTGTGGTCTTGTGCCCACTTTTCCTCACGCTTAATTGTTGAGGGATGATCCTGTACGCCGATGATGATATCGTCTGCATTCCGTTCATTCCAAAGTTCTGCTATATCGATAAGCCACAGGAAGTCGGTGTCGGAATATATGATATGAGACACCTCCGGTAGAGCTTCCGACAGTAAAAGGCGCGCGTAGGTCATCTTGTTGCCTGACCAGACAGGAAAATTATGAAAAAGATTTTCATCGACAGCAATCCTATGAAACTCAACATTAGGATGGAGGCGCTTGATTTTCTCCTCCATTTTTGCAAAAGTATCATCTTTTATGCCTCCGTCGAGTATGTGTATCATTAGTCTGACATCTTTCGATGCGTGATACGCTATACTGCCGGCAGTGACTTCAAGTCCGATAACATAGTTCTCGTCAGATGGTAATGCAATGTGTATGGTTTCCATTATGCAGTGTCAGAAGTTAATCTCTTTTAGACTTATTGTGACAGTTTTGTCTATGAGACAACGAATCTTTTCATCATCAAAATAAGTGTCGCCGGATTCAATAAGCAGGTCCTTGTCGGGCCATTCCGTAGCTTGTATGTCAGTGCTGTGGTTGCGTGTGACAATTTCTGCGGCTTCACGAAGGGAATATGTCTCTCCACCTATGTTGTAGATTTCTCCATCGGTCTGGGGCAGAGAGGCAGTGAGCAGAATCTGACGGCAAATGTCAGCTACGTGGGTAAAAGTCCTTTTCAGTGTGCCGCCGCCATAAAGTGTTATTGGATTTCCTGACTTGGCCCGATTGAGAAAGAAGCCTATTGTTCCGAAAGAATAGTCGCCTGAAATTTCATTGCCGTAAGGCACGCATATCCTGTAGACTGTGTAGGGAATGCCGAATGATGTGGCATAGGTATTCAGTATTGCCTCGCATGCAAGTTTGTTGACGGCATAAATTGTCTTGGGATCCTTCTCGTCTGTCTCCTTAAGTGGTTTGTCGAATCCTTTGTAAACAAGTCGGGTCGAAGGGAAAATAATTTTTGCCGTACTTCCTTTGCGACGCATGCTGTCAAGCAGATTGAGAAGCCCTGTCTCGTTGATTGCGATATATTTCTCATACGAATCAAATCCGGCGTATGTGCCGGTCAGACCGGCAAACATGAAGATGTAGTCGACATCAATATTGATATTGTCGACGCTTTCTTTGCTGGTCAGATCAACATTCGCATAATTAGGGCTCGTGCTCTCGGTGGATATGTCGTAGCACCCTACAATATTGTAGCCGTATTCAGGCGCGTAGTGCACGATATGTTTCCCCAGATAACCTTCAGAGCCGATTATGATACAACTTTTGTCCATCAGTCCAATTGTGAGATAAAATCGTTTACGGCTGTTGCCTGAGCTATTATTTCGTCATACTCCTTCAGTCGGGTTTCCTCGTCGGCAATACACTTTTCAAACACTTCGATGCTTTTCGTGAATGTGTCGTCGGCCGAAAGAGCCCGGTCTTCGTACTCCTGATTCGTTTTTATTGTGCATGACGGCGAGAACCCGGCAGGTGCGGTCAGTATTCTGTCCGATGTAAGAGACGCTTTTGAGCCCCATACATCTATTACACATCTATAATCATTATCCATCCCGAAGGCTACCTGAACTGACGTTCCATCGTTGTTTGCCAAAGTAGCACAACCGAAAATATCTACATTAAATTCCGGAGTATATACAAGATGTGAACTTATAATTCGAGCTGTAGGTCCCAACAGATGGCGCGCATATTTGAGCGTATATCCTCCGGCATCGAACAAAGCACCTCCGCCTAATGCTTTGTTATATCGGAAGTCATTCTGGCTTCTCATCGGAAATCCGAAGTTAATCCTATAGTTTCTTACCTCACCGAGTCTGCCACTTTTGACTATCTCATTGACATCTTCTATCTGCTTATGATATATGAACATATAATTTTCATGCAGAGCAAGTCCCTTTTCGCGGGCTATCTCAACGAGTTCTGTGGAGTCGGCAAGGCTACATGTTGATGGCTTTTCTATAAAAACATGTTTACCGGCGAGCATCGCTTTTTTTGCCCACGTGTAGTGTAACGCCGGAGGTAAAGGTATATAGAGCGCTTCGATTTCCGGATTGTTTATCAAAGCGGAGTATCCTTCGAATATCTCTCCGCCATAATTCTCCTTAAAGCCGATTGCTTTTTCATATTCGCGGGTATGTATCGAATTAAAGGCGGTATCTGCTTTTGTGTCCTCCCCATTCCAATCCTGAGCCGAAGGTACTGCAACTCCTGCGTAGGTGAACTTTCCATGCTTCATAAGCGCCGGAAGAAATCGGCGGAATGCTATCTCGGATGGGCTTATTATTCCTATTTTCATACTCGATATATTTCTGCTCAGTTAAATTTGATAGAAGACAGAAGGCTGCGTGCAGCTATGTTCAGATAATTGTTGTAGGTGACAAATGACATCAATTGGTTTAAAGTCATCCAACAGTAATTTGGATCGACTTCTATCGGGAAATCATCGCCGACCTCGACAATTATATTTAGATTCTGTTCGTGGAAAAACCTACCACCCTCTTCGCTCTGATAGGTACTGTACCAGACACTTTCAGCCGGCGGATTGATGAAATATTCGATATACGGTATGGCATACTCATTTTTGCCCTTTTTGTAATTACCGGTAAGGCATTGCACTGTCGGAGCCATTTCGACGATATCAAAATTGCCGGCTTCAAGTTTGCCTTGTACCAGAAAATGGTATATGCCGTTGATTTTTTTGACAAGGAAACCTATTATGCCTTCCTGAGCAGAGCGTATCATCGGTTGGTCCCATGAGATGATTTCCCGGTTGCCGATTGATACGTTCACACCTATTACATCAAAATATTTGTTGTCCTGATGGTGTATTGTGTTTCCGTCATAAATCCATTTCTCCATCTGCGATATGCCTATCTGTTTGACATCAAGGTCATATTTGAATTTAAGACTTGTAATCCATTGTATTATCTGCTGTAGGTCGTTAAGATGGTTGTCACAGCTCAGTACAGAATAAAGATATCCCTCGTTATGTGTCCTGCGGCTGCGCAAGAGTGTATTGACAAGCATCAACGTAGCTTCGTTGTATCCCCCGTATGTGATGCACGATATTACGGTTCGGGTATCCATATTGAGCACATTTGGGTGTGATATCAACTCTTTGATCTGACCCAGTGAAAGCCATAGGAAGCCCTCTTTGGCATCAATTTCCATATCTTCGGGAACCTCGACTATGATGTTACGGTTGCGTTTATGCAGGAAGCGTGCCCCTTGTTCTGACTGGAGCTGGTCCAATAATATGTTTACGGGCTTTTCCCCATTGAAATATTCAAGATACGACGGTCGTTTCCCCTTATGTACGCAGGTATAATTACTTCGGGTCGCTTGAAGTGTCGGAGAGAGTTGCACGACATTAATATTTCCCGGCTCTATTTTTGCCTGGACTAAAAAGTGGTATATACCGTTGAATTTCTTTACGATAAATCCGAGAAAACCTATTTCCGGCTGGTTTATTATCGGCTGGTCCCAGGTTTGTTCGCCACGGTAATTGGTGTGTATGCGTATGCCGTCAATGCTGAAAAATTTTCCGGACTCATGGCGTATGCGGTCATCAGTATATTTCCAGCCTTTCAGTTGCTCCAACGGTATCTGTTCAATCTCGCTTTCGACAATGCGGTTTTGCTCGGCCATCCATTCCAACACTTGGTCAGTTGAGACGAAAAGTCCGGGATGTAAAGCTGATACTAAGAAATCAAACTGTACTTTTGTAAAATCGATATTTGGCATCACTATGCTATATGGATTTAATTTTATATGGAAAACTACACGATATTATTATTGTAAGTATGGCCGACAATGTGATAGCCTGATAGCACGAGTGCGTTATACGGCGCCAATTTGAGTTTGTCTTTGTCTTAATCGTTTAAATAAAGGCCCCTCAATAAAACGACGTCTGAAATAATCGACTGAAGAACATGCTAAATATATTAGCAATGGAACTGCCAGTGCTTGCAGGATTAATGTCCACATCGGTGCATACAGCATGTCAGGAACATTGCATACATCCTGCCACAGCCATCTGCGCATGGTGTCACTTGAAGCATGTATGAGCAACACTGCAAATGTGCCTGCGGCCAAGAAGTTGATTGTGCGATTGTAGAATTTCGGTAAATTCTTGAATGTCAGGAATGATGAGAGCCCTATTATGAAAGCAAGGGGCATATTGGAGTTGAATAGGAAATAGTGCCGCCAATGAAAGTATCTCATGTCGCCAGTCGCATTGCTCAGATATATGGACGATATATTGATAGCTATTGCTATGACAATCCCGGTTATTAATATAATACCTGACAATTTTAAGCTTTCAGTATATTTATTTGGATAGATGCGTATATATGCTGCTACAAAATACATGGTCATGTACCAAAGAGGTTCGCTCATTACCTGATGTGCCTTGAGGAAGCATGCGCATCCTGACATTATCAGGAGTAGCCCGCTGACCAGCCATAACAGTTCCCGGCGTGAACAGTGGTCAATAAGTTTGTTGTAGAATGGTACAAAGGCATAGAAGCAAAGGAAACTGGCTGTAAAGCCTGCATTTATACCGCGTAGCGGTTCTGATATTTTTAATACTATATTCTTTACTGTCAGGGGTTCGTAGCCGGTCAATGCGAATATGAGCATTATCAGTATACCGTAGAACATGACTTCTACCACTAATTTCAGGTATCTTTGCAATGTCAGTTTCATGCGGCACAGGAAGTAGCCTGAAATCAGGATGAAACTGTTGATTGCGGTTTTGCCCCACAGACCCCATATCTCCAGAAAATATTGCTGGGTAGAGGTGTTTTCGTAGTTGAATTGACTTGAGACGGTGGAGTTGACTACGTAACGGTGGGCTATAATGGCAAGCATGGATAGAATGCGTAATAGTTCTAAGTTGCTGTCTCTTTGGGCCTTACAATAGAGAGGGGTAATTGCTGACATTTGCTTATATCTTTGTTGGGTATGGTATATTGCTTTGTTTTGGGAGTATCATAGTGCGGTCAGTCGAGGGTTTCGATTATGGCGGTCGGAGGGAGGGTGAGGTCGATGTAGGCCACGAGGCAGTTTTGCAGACGTACGCGCAGGCGGCGGTAGCGCGAGCCGCGAACGGTCAGCAGTTCGCCTTCTATCCGGCTGTCGTTGTGTGGTATGCGCACGCGACGGCCTATGATGCGGCTGAGGTTGTCGTCGCCGGCGGCGTGAAATGTCATGCGCTGCTCTGTGGTGGTGGCGGCTATGAAGTTGTCCATCTCGGCGTCGCGTATTATCACCGGCTGACGATAAGGCTGTCCCTTTACGTAGAGATATTCGATGCCGATGTTGCGGCGCACTATCGAGTCGATGTGGCTTATGGTGTCATTGACAAAAAATATGTCGGGGATTGCGGGTGATATTTTCCTTACCTGACGGCCGCATTTCACGGTCACGCTCTCTTTCATAGGCATGAAAAAACGGCGTACCATCCTTTGTGCCAGCTCATAGCCGTAGAGGCGCTCTGCTTTTGCGGCGGTTGTGCCGCAGCTTTGTTGCGTGACGCTGACTTTCTCCTTTCTGGAGCGCATCACTACCCATACGGTCTTTTCGCCGTCATCGTTGCCGGTGGGGGCGTTCTGAATGTAGAGGGGGCTGAAATGTAAGTTTTCGGTAGCCATTGCGGTGTGATTGGCCTGAGTGTGATCTGTGTGCGTGACCCGCTACGTGATTGGTCGGCTATGTTTAAGGCTTTATTAGGCTGCAGACAATTCTTTCTATCCCCGCTAATTGTGTATTGGCGTACAAATCAGCGGGTTATAAGGTGTGTCCCAAAAAGCTCGGGCTCAATTGTCATTTGCAAAATTTTGTGAAATTCAAGCAGTTTCATTTCGTGCCATTTTGCTGCGGCGAGGCCGCATGCGGGCCTGTTGGGGTCTGTAGTTGATAATAAAGTCCGTTTAGTCGTTATTAACGCGTTGCAAAGTTATGAATTTGTGTTTTAATTTCCAAATTCCGGCCACGGTTTTGATGCTTTTTACGGCTTTGAGTCACTTTGACTCAGTTTTGTCGGTTGTGAAGGCTTATGTGTAGCCTGTCTGATATCTGGAAATGTAGGCTGCCGTGGTGCGTCGTTTCTGTTGACGCGCCACGGCCGCTGTCAGGTCAGTGCGGCGATATATGGTCGTATCTGTTGTTATTTTACGCGGAGCAGGAAATAGTTTTTCTTTCCTTTCTGCACAAGTATGTATTTGCCGTTGAGGAGCAGGCCGGCAGTGGCGGCGGCATAGACGTCGCTCACTTTTTCCTTGTTGATGGAAAATCCTCCCTGCTGCGCGAGTTTGCGCAGTTCGGCCTTTGAGGGGAACACCGGAGCTTTGTCGGTGAGCAGGTCGGCGATCTTGAGCTCGCCGTTGAGGTCGTCGGCCGAAATCTCAAACTGCGGCACTCCTTCAAATACGGCAAGCAGGGTGTCCTCGTCGATTTTGCGCAGTGTCTCGGAGGCTTTGTTTGAGAAGAGTATCTGCGATGCCTCTACGGCCGCTTCATAGTCGGCCGCACTGTGCACCATTGTGGTGATTTCCTTTGCGAGGCGCTTCTGGAGCGGACGCTGGCCGGGATCGGCAGCCTGCTGCGCCACGAGGTCGTCGATTTCATCCTTGGGCAGATCGGTGAATATCTTGATATATTTCTCTGCGTCGGCGTCAGATACGTTGAGCCAGAACTGGTAGAATTTGTAGGGCGACGTGTAGCGCGGGTCGAGCCACACGTTGCCGCTCTCGGTCTTGCCGAATTTGCCTCCGTCTGCTTTGGTAATGAGGGGGCAGGTGAGGGCGAAGGCGTCGTCGGCGCCTTTTATACGGCGTATCAGTTCGGTGCCGGTAGTCATGTTGCCCCACTGGTCGGAGCCTCCGAGCTGCAGACGGCATCCCTTCTCGTTGTAGAGGTGGAGGAAGTCATAGCCCTGGAGAAGCTGGTAGGAGAATTCGGTGAACGACATTCCTTCGCGCGATTCGCCCGACAGACGTTTCTTCACCGAGTCTTTCGCCATCATGTAGTTGACGGTGATGTGCTTGCCGATGTCGCGGATGAAGTCGAGAAATGAGAATTCCTTCATCCAGTCGTAGTTGTTGACGAGTATCGCCGCGTTGGGGGCGTCGGAGTCGAAGTCGAGAAATTTGGCGAGCTGACGCTTGATGGCTTCCTGATTGTGGCGCAGGGTCTCCTCGTCGATGAGTTTGCGTTCCTGGCTTTTCATCGAGGGGTCGCCGATCATGCCGGTGGCTCCGCCCACGAGAGCGATGGGGCGGTGGCCGGCGCGCTGGAAGTGCTTGAGCATCATCACTCCCACGAGGTGCCCGATATGAAGCGAGTCGGCCGTCGGGTCAATGCCGAGGTAGGCCGTAGTCATGCCTTTTTTAAGTTGTTCGTCGGCGCCGGGAGTCACTGAGTGAATCATGCCGCGCCAAGTGAGTTCCTGTATGAAGTCCATTGTCGTATGTTAGTGTTAAACGGTGTTTTTAAGGTCGTTATCTGAGTCGGGCGAGAGCCTCGCCGATGCGGCGCATGGCCTCGCGGATATTGTCGTCGGAAGTGGCATAGCTCAGGCGTATGTATCCGTCGAGACAGAATGCCGCGCCGTCGACTGTCGCCACGTGGGCTTTGTCGAGCAGATATAGGGCGAGTTCGCCTGATGTGTTTATTGTTGTCTCTCCGTCTGATTTGCCGAGGAACGAAGTCACGCGGGGGAAGAGATAGAACGCGCCCTGCGGCTCGTTGCATTCCAGTCCGGGTATCTGTCGGGCAAGTTCGACCACAAGGTCGCGGCGGCGTCGGAATGCCTCACACATTGTCCTGACGCAATCCTGCGGGCCTTCGTAGGCTGCTTCGGCGGCTTTCTGGGCTATCGAAGAGCACCCCGAGGTGTATTGGCTCTGGAGCTTGTTGACAGCCTTGGCGAGCCACAGCGGAGCGGCGCAGTATCCGATGCGCCATCCGGTCATCGCGTAGGCTTTTGACACGCCGTTGATTATGACCACGCGGTCGGCGATTTCAGGGAATGATGCCAGCGATGTGAAGCTGCCGGTGAAATTGATATGCTCATATATCTCGTCGGAGAGAACAATGATGTCGGGATATTTTGCGATTACGTCGACAAGTGCCTGAAGCTCCTCGCGCGAGTAGACCGAGCCGGTGGGGTTGGACGGTGAGCACAGAAGCACCATGCGGGTGCGCGGGGTGATGGCGGCCTCGAGGCGTTCGGGCGTGATCTTGAAGTTGTCCTCCAGGGTGGTGGGCACGAGCACGTTGGTGCCTCGCGCGAGTTTCACCATCTCCACGTATGACACCCATGCCGGTGTGGGGATAAGCACCTCGTCGCCGGGGTTGATTGAGGCGAGTATGACATTGCAGAGAGCCTGCTTGGCGCCGTTCGACACCACTATCTGCTCAGGGGCGTAGTCGACGCCGTTTTCCTCTTTGAGCTTGCGTGACACAGCCTTGCGCAGCGACATATATCCCGGAACGGGAGTATAGAATGTGAAATTCTCGTCGATGGCGCGCTTGGCGGCCTCCTTGATGTGGTCGGGAGTGTTGAAGTCGGGTTCGCCGACCGAGAGGTTGATAACATCGACGCCTTGCGCCTTGAGTTCGTTGCTCTTTTGCGACATAGCCAGCGTGGCCGAAGGGGAGAGCGATTGTATAAGCTCGGAGATATGTGTCATAACTTTACAAAATTTTCGGCAAAGATAGCATTTTTATTTTAATTAATAGCAAAACGGAGCATTTATGTCAGAATTTGCCACGCCGGGCTGCGCCACAGCCTGAGGCAATCCGCCCGCATTACCTATTTATATAAATATACCCGTCACTGCTGCAACAGAGGTTACTGTAACAGCCGTTGCAGTAGATGCAGGATTGAAGGTCAGCGGTAGAGGGCGAATTCGTAGATGCGGGCTGTGGAGCCGGTTGACTATTGCTATGTGCCACCGGTCGGATTTCACATACGGTTTCATCAGTTCGTATTCGCGGGGAAAATATTCTTTGATCCACGCATATTTCACGCCCCCTTCGAAGTTGAACACATATCCGGGGTATTTCTGAAGAAGTGTCAGGTTCCGGTTGACGGTGTTCCGGACATAGCGGCTGATGGTGGTCTGTATGTCCCATTCCCACTGGGTGTCGAGATGTGCGTCAGATACGAGGTAGACGCGGGGTCTGTTTTCCGCGCCGGCAGCCGCGGCCGATACGGTGGCGGCAACAGCAACAGCGGCGACGGTGGATATAAGCAATCGCTTCATGGTGAGTCGTGTTAAGGTAATGAATGGTCGGTGAGGGCCTGAGATGTCAGGCGGTCTATTGCAAATATACATATAAAACTAAAACGGCAATCGTGGGCAGTGATAATACAAATGTGCGATTTTTTGCTCCGGCAATTGCCCAGGCGCGCAGGCGCATCGGTCGCGTAAATGTGAAATAATTATAAAGGAGCATCCCGCGGGATACTGATTTATATGAAAATGAGTATCTTTGCGATAAAATGATACGTATGCACGTGAAGTCTGTAACTTTTTGACGCATCGTGCGTTTATCTTTATGGATGCACGTTTTTTATAACGAACAACTGTTTAATAACCAATAAAATCACGTATGAAATTAAAAAGGCTTGCGCTTAACGCGCTCGGCGGACTGATGGCTGTGGCTCTGGCCGCCTGTATGCTCACTTCCTGCGGCAAAAGCGCCGGAAGCGCCGACACTCTGGTGGAGAATATTCCTTCATCGTCAGTTTTTGTTCTCAAGATTAACCCGCAGCAGGTGCTGGAGAACGCCGGATGCTCTGTCGACAACGGAAAGATTGTGCTGTCGAAGAAATACAGCGACGTAATCAAAGAGAATGCCGGAGCGACAATGCTTAATGTCGTCAATCAGTATCTCGCATATACCGAAGGCATCAAGCTCGACGCCATCATGCTCTTTTCTGCAGACGCCGGTGCAAAGAGCGCCGCTATGACAGCTCTCGTGAGTGACGCCGAGCCTGTAAAGGCGCATCTCAAAGAGCTTTTCGGAAACCAGACGGAAGAGAACGGATACACTGTGTTTAAAAACACCGGTGTCGTCATCGCTGTCAATGACAAGATGATGTGGGTGGCCGACAATATGGCGGCCATCGAGAGCATCTCTGCCGAGGCCGCGAAATCTAATCTCGCGTCGGTCGGCGGTGTGAGCGAATTCCTTGCCGACGACAATGCTTTCGCTTTTGTGGTGTCGCTTCCCGAAATCGAAAAGACCCTTAAAGCTCAGGGCATCGATGTAGCTGCCAAGCTTGAGAGAAATGACGTGCCCGCACCTCTCGCAGAGAAGATTGCCGGCGCGATGAAATATTATGCCTGCGGTTCGATGGCATTCAAGGGTAACACTGTCAGCGGTGAGTTTTTCCTCGTTGACAAGGATGGCAAACGCAGCGAGTTCGGCAAAGTGCTCAATGTGATTGACACCGATTTCCTTGCCAATGTTCCCGCCGACGCCAATGCTGTCATGGCATGCGGCAATATCGGTGATGCCGACCTCAAGAGCGCCATCGACAGCGTTGTCGCCGACTACAAGGCAAAGGCCGGAGACAGCCAGGACGCGCAATATCTTGACCTGCTTACCCTCTGGGACGGCACTGCGGCGCTTGCCTTCGAATGCAACGACCTTATTGCCATCGACCCTGCGTCGCTTGTCAATATGTCGGAGATGCAGCTCGTCGAAACAGTGTTTACCAAAATCAAGTGGGTGGCTATGGCTCACTATCCCGCTGAGGTTGTGGAAAAATACGCCGCCCGGGTTTTCGACTTCATGCGTAACACCGGCGCGACTCCCGACTACGCCGGCAAAGGCTATTACAAAGTTGACTCCGAACAGGGCTTCAGCCTCTATTTCGGCAACCGTTACGACTATCTTACATTCGCCAACTTCGACATAAAGAGCAACGCCAACACGCTTGCCGACAAGTTCGCCGGCAAACATCTGGCAATCTACAGCAAAGCCGATGCCAATCCCGTAATGGCGCGTTTCGGCTGGAACTACGGTTCGGAAGGCCTGTTGTGGCTTGATGACGACGCACTTCGCTTCAAAGTGGAGCTTACCGGCACTTCGGCCAACTATCTCCAGGCATTTATCGAGCCTCTGACCGACATGAACAATCTGCAGAATCTTATGCAGTATTTCATGGAAATGGAGCGTTCGGTTTTATACGACGAGCCTGATTTCGACGACTATTACGATTATAGCGAAGAATTCTAAGAAACTGTTTAAATTCATATGATACAGATTTTGAGAAGGATTGTCGGATTGATTTTTGTTTGTGATGAGGGAGCGTAGCCGTAGCTACGTGACGAATAAACAAAAACGTGACGAATAAACAAAAAGACTCCGACAAGACTCTCAAAAGCAAAGTGATATGAATTTTAAACAGTTTCTAAACCCTTAGCCCGGAGCCGGTGTTGAAAAGACACCGGCCTCGCCGGAGGGCCTCGCTTCGCGGCTTTCCGGCTTTAATATTTATCTGTATATTTAAACGACTGTGATAGAGAAGATAACAATCAACAATCTGTTGCCTGAAGTTTTCGGCGACGAGAGAGACACGGAGCGTATACGCCGGTCGGATGTATGGCTTCGTCATCTGTCGTTCGAGAAGCCGCTGTCATACATGGTGTTTGCCGAGTCAGGCACCGGCAAATCGTCGTTGTGCGCCTTTCTCTACGGCAGCAGGCGTGACTATGAGGGCACGATACTCTTCGACGGAAACGATGTCAGAGGCTACAGTGCTGAGAAATGGTCGCAGCTGCGTCGTGCGGCGCTTGCATATCTGCCTCAGCAACTGAGTCTTTTTCCGGAACTTACCGCTATTGACAATGTGCTGCTCAAAAACCGACTGACCGACTACTATTCGGAGGCCGACATACGCCGCATGTTCGAGCAGCTTTCGATCGACCACCGCGCCGACACTGTGGCCGGAAGGCTGTCGATAGGCCAGCAGCAGCGTGTGGCTACAGTCAGGGCGTTGGCGCAACCGTTTGATTTCCTTCTTCTTGATGAGCCTGTCAGCCATCTCGACGCGCGCAACAACGATATCGTGGCGCAGATGATCACGAGCCATGCCGAGTCGCGTCATGCTTCGGTAATCGCCACGTCGGTAGGCAATCACCTGTCGATCGACAGTAATAAAATACTTCGCTTATGATACTTCACAATCCTGTCAGCCGGCTTCTCGGAAAAAACATATCGGTCGGGCAGCTCGCCGGATATTCGATAGCCAATTTCGTAGGACTTGCGATATTGCTCACGGCGCTGCAGTTTTACCGCGACACCACGGCGGCGGAAAATGCTGCCGACGATTCGTTTGTTTCGGCCGATTACATGATATTGTCGAAGCATGTAAGCGACCTGAACACTTTTCAGGGCAAAAGCTCCGGTTTCACCGACGGTGATATCGCCGAGCTCAGGGCCAAGTCTTGGGTGGAAGCTCTCGGAGTGTTCACCCCTTCGCGGTTTCATGTCAACGGAGCTGTCGACTTCGGCGGCCGCGGCATGTCGACGCATCTATTCTTCGAGTCGATACCCGATGAATTTTTCGATGTCAAGCCTCAGGGCTGGGGGTATAATCCGAATGACTCCACGGCAGTAGTGCCTATCGTGATATCACGCGACTATCTGGCGCTTTACAATTTCGGTTTCGCCGCATCGCGCGGCCTGCCGCAGCTGAGCGAGCAGATCGTAGGCTCGGTGCCGTTGCGGCTGTCGCTCAGCGGTAACGGCAAGCGGGTGGTGCGCACAGGCAAGATTGTGGGCTTTTCGTCGCGTCTCAACACCATCGCTGTGCCTGAAACGTTTATGAACTGGGCCAACGCCGAGTTCGGCGACAGCACCGAGGCGGCCGATGTGTCGCGTCTGATAATCAGGACCGATGACCCCGGCAATCCGGAGATTGCCAAGTATTTCGACGAGAAAGGCATCGAGGTGTCGGGTGAGAAGCTCAATCAGGGCCGCGCGGCCTACTTCCTGTCGATAGTGTCGGCGGTGGTTATCGCCATCGGGCTGGTGATATGCGCTCTCGCGTTCTTAATACTGATGCTGAGCATCAGCCTGCTGTTGCAGAAAAACAAAGATAAGATCCACGACCTGCTTATGCTTGGATATACTCCGCGTCAGGTGGCCGGATACTACTACCGTCTCGTGTCATTGCTCAACGGAGCGCTTCTCGTGCTGGCGCTTGTGGTGTTTGTCGTGGCGTCGCATCTCTGGAAGGGGCTGTTTGGCTCTCTGGGTCTGTCGACCACGGGGTGTGGTGTGACAATGCTTGCCGGATTCGGGCTGATGGCACTTGTCACGGCTGTGAATATGATGGCCATACGCCGTAATGTGAAACGTAATTTCTATAAGTAACCGCAGCCGGCTTGTGCCGGTATATGAAAAATTATGATATGAACTGCCTTAAAACTTTAATACTCGCCGCAGTTGCGGTTCTCTCCGTCGCAGGGGCATCCGCTGCCGGCAAGGCTGTGGCCGTGAAGCCTACAGCGGTACGTCCTGATATGGATATGATAAAATCGGAAGTGCTCAATCCGACAAGCCGGTTTTATTATCCGAAACTGATGGCCGACTATGAGAAAAATGACACACTGATGACTCTCGAGGATTACCGCTATCTCTATCTCGGGAGCGTGTTTCAGGAGGATTACAATCCTTACCGACGTTCGCCGTTTGACAGCGAGATAG
The DNA here is from genome assembly GCA_004102805.1 of Muribaculaceae bacterium Isolate-002 (NCI). GTDB lineage: Bacteria > Bacteroidota > Bacteroidia > Bacteroidales > Muribaculaceae > JAGBWK01. The sequence goes on along the minus strand of SCEG01000056.1, from coordinate 983 downwards.
AGCAGCTTTATTACAAGAAATTGCATACGCGTGCGGAGTTCGATCTCATTATAGAGTATGCGGAGCAGGCGTTGCTCGACGATCCGTTTGACCTCCAGCAGATCAACTTTCTGATTTATGCGCTGCAAAACCGCGGCAAGATAAACCGTGCGAAGATATGGCAGTTTCGCCTCAATCATCTGCTCGAAGCGATATTGTCGACCGGTACGGGGCTCGACACTGATAACGCGTGGATTGTGATTGACCCGAAGCATGAATACAATATTCTGAATTTCAAGAATAACCTTGCGGAGGATGTGACGTTTACCGCTCCCTATTACGATTATATCAAGATACGGCAGGACGGCGAGTCGGGCGACAAGACTCCGGAAGGATACTATTTCAATATCCGCTATATCCTTGAGGAATATTACCGCAAGCACCCCGAGGAGCGCTGAGATATCTGTCACCCGTTTGGTATAAAACAAAAGTACAGGGAAACAGGGGGGGGCTATTGACGCCCCCGTCCCGGCTGCGGCCGTCCCTCCCCCTATAATCTCTGGATCTCTTGGATGCAAAAAAAGAGACATCTGATGATGTCTCTTTTTGCGCTTCAGGATGGGCTTGAACCAACGACCCCCTGATTAACAGTCAGGTGCTCTAACCAACTGAGCTACTGAAGCAGTTTGCTTTGCCGTTGCCATTCGGATGGCTCTATCGGCTTTTGCGTTGCAAATTTACGGTTAATTTTTTTATTGTGCAAACATTTGTTTGATTTTTTTGCTGCACCGGATTATTTTTTGAGTTTTTTATGGAGAACTTATCGGGCGATGAAATGGTTTTGACAGTGAAAAATGACTATTTCATTACCCTTTAGTTACAATGATTCGGTAAAAATTACCGAAGTAGTTGAAACTTAAGTTAATATCTTGAATTGTCAAATACAAATGAATCGCCAAAGCGTTCATTATAAAAATCTTATACCATGAACGTATTGGCGATTC
>SCEG01000510.1 GCA_004102805.1 Muribaculaceae bacterium Isolate-002 (NCI) | reverse complement strand
GTTCTCATGGAAAACCAGATGTCATGATTATCGATCCTCCTCGTGCAGGCATGCACGAGGATGTAATCAAAGTCATACTTAAGGCACGTCCTTCGGTAATCGTATATGTAAGTTGTAATCCTGCCACACAGGCGCGTGACCTTTCACTTCTCGACTGCGCATATCGTGTGACGGATGTCCAGCCTGTCGATATGTTCCCCCATACACATCATGTCGAGAATGTTGTCAGACTGCAATTAAAATAACAGTATACACCATAATAACAATAACCGACACGGCACCGGAGTTCCATTTCGCTCCGGTGCCGTATTATCTGGAATCATTTTATAATTGTCACAGATGTATCACTCTTCCACGACCTCAATTTCAATTTGGAAATTTTC
>SCEG01000509.1 GCA_004102805.1 Muribaculaceae bacterium Isolate-002 (NCI) | reverse complement strand
CTCAAATCGGGAGTTATGGAGAATGGGATGTATGAGGCCACGGAACTCGGTACACCGCAGGGCGGCAATCTCTCCCCCTTATTGAGCAATGTCATGCTCAACGAGCTTGACAAGGAACTCGTAAATAGAGGGTTGCGCTACGTCCGCTATGCCGATGACTGCGTCATAGCAGTAGGTAGCAGTGCGAGTGCCAACCGAGTGATGCACACCATAACCAAATGGATAGAACATAAACTCGGGCTAAAGGTCAACGCAACCAAAACCCATGTGTGCCGACCTAACAAACTCAAATATCTCGGATTTGGGTTCTACAAGTCAACGCAGACACGGCAATGGAGTGCACTGCCACATGAGAGCTCGGTGGAAAAGTTCCGGCGCAAGTT
>SCEG01000508.1 GCA_004102805.1 Muribaculaceae bacterium Isolate-002 (NCI) | reverse complement strand
GGGAGGAACCGAACTGCCCGGCGCGCAGTTTGTAGACGTTGCTGGTGAGCTTGCGCGCGTAAGCCGGGTCCGTAGGCTTGCCGCTGAGGTTGTCGGCCCGGTCGAAAATACGGGCCGCGCCGGCCGGGCCGTGCTGCACGGCGGTGCTCCAGATCACTTCCCGCATGGCGGGGGAAAGTTTGTCCGCTTCCAGGCCGGTGCGCTCCACAATGGCTTCCATGGCGGGCTTGTAGTGGCTTTCGCGGATGAAGGCCTCCTGCAGGGCCTCGAAACGCTCGGGCTGCTCCTTGGCGATGGCCCGCCAGGCGTCGGGCATGCCCCCGCGGCGGCCGCCCGTATTGGCCGGTCCGGCCTTGCGCAGGCCCTGGGCGACATCCGGGGCC
>SCEG01000507.1 GCA_004102805.1 Muribaculaceae bacterium Isolate-002 (NCI) | reverse complement strand
GATGTCGTAGCCCTGCTGTTCGCGGTAGGCGTTGAGAACGCGCTGAATGGTGTCATAAAGCAGATTGACCACATTCTGCTGTTCGGCCTGCATGCGTTGCTGCGAAGCCATGTACACGCCCTGCAGTTCTTTCTGCGCGGCCTCGTCCTTGGGATCTTTTTCCAGACGAGCCTGAATGGCGTTGAGTTTTTCCTGCATGCCGCTCTGAAGGCTTTCCAGGAATTTTACGCCGGCCTTGCCCGGCTCGCTGTCGCGCATGATGCGCGCCATATCCACGACCGCCAGTTTGGGTTGAGCATCCTTGGTTTCCGTCTGCTGGCAGGCCAGCAGCATGAAACTCAACACAAAAACCAGCGGCATAAAAAGACGGATTCGCATGGTAA
>SCEG01000506.1 GCA_004102805.1 Muribaculaceae bacterium Isolate-002 (NCI) | reverse complement strand
GAACCGGAGCTGGCGCAGATCCCCAGGCGGTCGAGCATCAGCAAGATGGCTTCGCCTTCCACATTCTTGAAAGCGATATTGCTGGTGTTGGGCAGGCGGTTTTCCACATCGCCGTTGACCATGCAGTCCGGGATGCGCTCCAGCAAGCCGCTTTCCAGCTTGTCACGCAGGCGGGCCACGTTGACCCGCTCTTCCTGCATGTGATCGATGGCCAGGAAGGAGGCGTTGCGCAGGCCGAAGAGGGAGGGCACAGGTTACGTGTCTACCCGCCGGTCCCGCTCCTGATTGCCGCCGTGGAGGAACGGGCGGAAGGGGACGCCCTTGCCTTCCTATAGCACGCCGGAGCCCTAGGGGTCGAAACTCTAGTGCAATTACTGGATGAGG
>SCEG01000505.1 GCA_004102805.1 Muribaculaceae bacterium Isolate-002 (NCI) | reverse complement strand
CGCAACAACAAGACGGATGTCTTGCGCTATGCCTGCGCGCAGTGGGGCATTGAGGATATGCGGTCCTGTCTGATGGAGAGAGACCGTAAATATGATGTGCAGGGCGCGCATGCGGTGGGCATGGCCTGCGCTGGCGTCTTGTACGGATATGGCTCGCGTGAGGAATTGGCGGAAGCCCGCGCGGACTATCTTTGCGCGACTGTGCCGGATTTGCGGCGGTTGTTGCTCGGGGAGCTTTAGAACGGATTACCCCCGAACCGCTATGCGTTCAAGGACTTGTTCAGGCGGACAGGGTGGGGCATTTTGAAAAGGCTGAGCTCAGACAAGAGCTGCTTCGGCGTTTTGATCGCCGAGCAATGCTAGCACGTCGAAACCTGCCGCTTC
>SCEG01000055.1 GCA_004102805.1 Muribaculaceae bacterium Isolate-002 (NCI) | reverse complement strand
TCGGCTATTTCGCCATAACTCATGTCGGTCTCGGCATAATGCCTGAGAACCTCTTCCCGGATTGCCTGACGTTTTTGTCGCGGCAAACTCTGAAATTTAATCATAATTTGACTCTTTTATGAGTCAACTTTTTTCAGGGCAAGACAGACGAGAACCTACCGCTAATCTTTTCCCACAAATCAACAACTATAATTAAACAGATGTTGTTATATTAACCCGACCAAAATGGGATTAATATGGCAACACAAAGCATCTTTAGAGACAAGAGGCTTGATAAGGAGTATAATCGGCTTGTTGTCGACTTTTCATCATCAGGCAGCTCCGTGATAAACAGAGCCTGTGAGGAACCGAGCCACAAAAAGGCTGCGTACAGATTCATAAACAATGAAAATGTCACTGTTGAGCGCATCGCCCAAGATATTGTCAATCAATGTGTAAACAATGTGCAGAGTATGGCTGTGACCGATGTGCTTATAGCGCAGGACACAATGGAGACGGTGCGGGAGAATGTGCTTAACCGTCTTAAAAAATCAGGGAAACCGGTACTTGAATGCGCCAGAACCAACAAAGGCATGAGGTCGCACTCGGCAATTGTGATGAACGAAGCTGACGGAGTTCCGTTTGGTTTCGGCTATCTGAAGATATGGGGCAGAACACCGAAACCTCTGTCGGAAATTAAGGAAGAGGACTTCAGTCCTGACCGCAAAAGGCAGTCTTCCTACTATATCGAGGATCCGGAGACAGGCAAGACACGTTACAAATACTCCATTCCTATAACCGAAAGGGACTCGGAATCGGCACGTTGGATTGATTCAGCCAAATATGTCCGTGAGAAATTACCCGCAGATGTACACATTACCATGGTACAGGACCGGGAGGGTGATATGTATCCGTTGCTGACACTCCCGGGCGAGTTGTCCAATTTCGACATCGTTGTGCGTGCTTCAAAAAAACGCAAGATTCGTGTCGGAGACAACAGTCGCATGGATATTTTTGACTATACCGGCTCAACACCTGTGCGGGAAATTGTTGAAATAACCGTCAGGAAAGGCCCGGGGAAGAAAGCAAGGAAGATTCGGGCGCAGGTGAGATATGGGGAAATAGAGATATTGAGACCACATAGTCCGGTATACCCGCAAAAAAGCGTGAAGATGTATTTTGTGAGAGTTTCCGAAATAGACGCCAATCCTAAAGATAAGACCGTTGACTGGCTGTTACTCACATCGTTAGCTGTTGCGGACAATGATGACGCGGCCAAAATCATCTCCTATTACAAGCGCAGATGGTTTATCGAGGACTTCCACCGCTTGCTAAAGAAAAAAGGATTTGGCATAGAGGATATACAGGTGGAAAGTCCGCATGCCTTTGAGATAAATCTTGCCGTAAGCATTAAAAGCGCCTATGAGGTGGCGTTGGTCAAAAAAGGATTTGACGGAAACGATGATACGGATCCGGCTTCGATAGCGTTCACTCCTCTGGAGATCGAAATCGTGGACACTCTCAACAGGCGTTTTAATACCGCCAGGAAGATATACAAGAATCCGCACCCGAAGGGCTCGCTGGCATGGGCTTCATGGGTTGTGGCCTGCGAAGGCGGCTGGAGTGCCATGCCATCACAACCGAAGCCGGGTATAATAACATTCAAAAGAGGTATAGACAGATTGGAAACAATCTACCAATACCTCTTGGAGAACTCGAATATGGGGATATTTGTGGGTAAAGGCTAGCGTATAAAGAGGGTCGCAGTGTCCTTCTTCAAATCCTTGGTGCGGACATGAAACGGGGTCAGTTTCTTCGCTGGGCGAAGCGACTGCGTCGATGATTTCGGAGAGGGTGATTTTGTCATATCTTCGATGTTATAAATTTCTGAATAGTGACGTTTGTATTCGTTCACAATCAGCCACTTTGGTTCTGCAAATATAACAACCCAAACCGCATTTTGTCAAGTCGGGTCACCACGCAGGTCACCACGTTTTTTGAATAAATCTGAAAATCGGCAAAATTCATTAAAGTTCATATTGCGCTATTATTCAGTATTTTGCCTAAACAAACCATTCAAATTCATTCGTATTCATTCAGAAACTCAGGTTCTGGTGGCACCACAAAAGACCGCTAATTCTCAATGAGTTAGCGGTCTTTTATTCAATCATACCACTCTGGGTCACCACAACAACCCCTCCTAAATTGCGGCGCCGTCTTGTTTCCGGAAATCTTTCCGGAGAAATCGGGACTGAATCATAAAATAATTTTGGTGACTTTATACGAGTTTACCCTAAAACGAAATTTAGAATAAGAGATGATTGATTTATTAGATAATAATGGAACGGCCGAATATCGGAAGTTAGCCTATGACCTAAAAGATAAAGGAATTACGGAGGATATGTATACAGCGATGCTCGACAAACAACTTATCGGTTGGAGAGAAGATAGGGATATGTCAAAGAGAATAGAAACATTATTAGATATTCTATTTCACACGTTTTTCTAATTCATCAAAGTCTGTCATTTCATTATTGACAGAATCAAATATGTATCCTTCAATATCTCTTAACTTGCTGATATCATGTGGATGTAATCCACTACAATTAGTTTTGGCACATTTGCGTATAAATGGATATTTCTCATCAGTTATCCATTTATTACCGCCACAAACTCCGCATTTTACTTCATCTTCCATAACTTTCCGTTTTCAAAACACAAAGTTATAAAAATTCTTAGTATCTTTGAGAAGTCAAGAGTGACAAAATTTTGATAAAACGGAAAGTGCTTCAAACTTGAATAATCGCCAAATTTTTAAGGTGAGTTTACGAAACTATCCCGAACAGAGTGACGCAATTATAAGGGAATAAAGAAAACAGGAGTAGGAGCAATTCAATACAAACTACCAGCAAACATAATGTTTAACTGTAAACCAGCGAGCACGTCGTTTATCATACTCGCGGGTTATTTTGATTAAAAGTTCTTTTTTCTTTTTCATTAAGGAAACACATTTGAAAATATTGTGGAAATGGTTCCTATGGATAAGACCTCCTGCTTTCTTTTACTTAAATATAACAAATAATACGCCAAAAACGATATGAGTGACGCATAAGCATAATAGAATGCTTTCATATCAGTTATAGGCGAAATAAAACCAAACGATATGAAAGCAATAATTTCCAAAAGAACCGTTGAAAACGGCAACTCTGATTATAAAAAATCAATAAAGGTTACAATCTACTTTTTCGGTATTCCTATCTATCATTCAACCCTCCTTATTAACCAAGGTGAGTAATTCAGGTGCAAATTTTGGATATTCAAACTGATTATTCTGCTGATTAAAGTACACAAGTTCAATCTGCGTTTCACCTCTGAATTTAAGAATTGAATGCACCGTGAATTTCATCGTGGGGTCTGAATTTAGATATACCACATCTCCTTTCTTAAAATCTGCCATTATATACCTCCTTTCTTGTTTAAGAGTTAAACATCTGCGCAACGCCTACCAGTTGCGCTTGGTGTCTCATATCTTACTGATGAGTCCAGCTAATTATCAAAGTTATAATTAATAGTAAACATAATGTTTAACTGTAATCCAACGTCTCTGACGGGAGTCATATTCTTGGGTTATTTTGACTAATAATTTTTTCATAATATACGTTTTAGTTGAAGTTAAACATCTGTGTCAGCCTCCGTGTCAAGGGTTGGGCTGACACTTTTTATATAGCAATAAATGTGCCAATATCACCGAATTGTCATCCTGACAGTTATGTTAACAAATAGTATAAGTGATTTTTTACAAGGTTATAGAATATTAGTTAGGAAAGCAAGGCGCTATGGTATAAGCAGACTACTTCTTAACCATTGGGACTTGCTCTATGCGCCACACGATATTTCCGTGTTTATCCGTGGTACAGTAGAGTTGTCCCAACTTAACTTGAATTTTCTTGGCTTTTATAAGCCGTTTTAATTTTGCTTCCATTGTTGGAGTTTATCTGCCTTGCCATAGCGTTCACTTTTTCTACCTTATAACAGGCAAGCATAAGTTTTCTGCTTGAAAGCAGAATTTTTACAAAGATTTAACTAATGAATGAGTCAAGCATAACAATCCGTAGGGTAAAAAATCCCGATGGCAGTAATGACATATCGGTCAGTGGAGATATAAACTATCAGACGCATTTTAGAGAGGCATTCCTATCGTTGGATAATATGCCTCCACTACACGATATTACCGAGAGAGAAACGAGTGGCGAGAGTGCTGGAAAATCGGCTACCGTAGCACTTCTAAGTAGCCTTATCGGGATTATCCGAAAGAGTAATAAGATGAATGGTCGTATAGTGACCGAGCAAGAGCGGAATATTAAATTTCCACTTACCGATTTAGTCCATATCCGTAGGTTTTCTCAGATAGTCGGAATAGAGATTGATGAACGGAAATTCCGCAATGTAAGAGAGTTTAGAGAGTGTTTTGGAAGATTGATTAGAGATAAGATTGTAAAATGAACGAAAAACAGAATAAGGGGAAATGCGTGTATAAAAGGTTAGGCATAGAATGCAACCAACGCATAGAATGTGATGGTAACGCAAAAGTAGGTTGTCCACTTTCTGAAATTAGCAATGTAAAGCCGCGAACACCCAAAATTATTTCTGATTGAGTTTCCGCTCAATTAAATCAAGCTTGTCTAATATCTTCGTGCCATATTTAATTAATGTTGCAGGAACATTTTCAAGTGTAGTAACGCCAATTGGATAGCCACAAACCTTACATTGAATAGCCATAAAGCCGTATGGCGTATTTTCAACATCAATATCTTGAAGCTGAAACTTGCTGCAACCGCATTTTGGACATAATTGAGCCATATTATCTACTTGTTTGAATTTCAAGTGCAAAGTTAGCAAAAATTTTTGTAACTTTGCGCTGTCTTTGAGAAGACAAAGTTTGAAATAACAAGGAAAGTGCCTTACTTCTTGTGAAATCGCCAATTCTCATCTAAGAATACACGAGGCACGGTGACAGCTCCATACGATGTGGGCTGCCTATCCGTGCGTGTATTCAGGTGTTTGGCGATACCTACAAGAGTGCAAGGATGGCAGCCCACTTTCTATATATAACTCAAGTAAGAAAATTTCTCCAACTGACTGCCTGCGGAGAACTCTTGTAAAATCGCCATATGAAAAAAGTAATGGTATTGCTTATGACTGTATTCCTATGCAGTCTAAGCGCGTGGTGTCAAACGATGACACGAGTCTCAACAGTAGTAGTGTTGGGAAATTGGGCATTGGATAGAGAAACCTTTGCCGAGGTAAAAGAGTTGTTTGAAATCCATGAAATGATGTTTGATGAAGATGCACCTGGCAACTCCGAAACTCATGTGGTTGGCATGGATGTAGAAGGACAAGGTGACGAAGCTCTTATGTGGGTAGTTGATGCTTTCCCCAACCAGAAATTGAAGGAATTATCATTCTTATGCGGTTGGTCGTATTGGAATAATATTGATAACGACCTAACAGAAGTAGGTTACAACTTAATAGAAAATGGGAACGCAACATTAGGAAATGGTGCTAAGGTGCCACAGAAAACATACGCTAAGGGCGAGAAACGCTGCTATGTTCAAGAGGTGGGAAACAAAATGGCTCAGGTAATATTCAAATGTCAATCTGAATAATACCTAACCGCCTCCTACAAAGAGAAATAAATACCCGATGTCTTCACAGATATCGGGCATTTGTATATTCCATAAATCCTTCGTATATTTATGGTGTGTTACCAGCACAACCGTAAATCAAGACTGTTCAATTTATTCACTCTTAATTATGGCAAATGAACAATAACCAAGGACTACTGAATACAGATAAAAACTTGTTTTATGGTAAATAACTTTGTAATCAAATTTCTGTATGTAAATCATAATTACAAGTACAATAGCAAGAATTATGACGAACGAGGATTAGGTGTACATCTTATACAAGGTCAATGGTATGCCGTTATTCAACGTACTTACTTTTGACTGTTTCTCTTGTCGCTATCCTTTAATAATTGGGATATGACTCTTCCGAAATCCACTGGCTGACCCATTGGCTTTTTCAATTCCTCAATGGGTCGGTCAAGTATTGCCATATATTCTCTATCCTTCTTTGACTTATTCCTTTTTGGCATTATATTTGTTCTAATAAGTAGAAAACATTAGAGAAGATGAGCAGATAACTTATATATGAAGAATTTAGACAGACCTCAATATCGGGAGGTCATAGTGTGGAAAGGATGGTTCCACACTGAACATGGAGATATGTACGGTGCGCTAATAAAGCGCATTCGTATTGCCTAAATAAATTATCGGCTCATCTTTTTCTAATGTTCGTTTTAGGCTGCGATAATATCTTTCTGGGTGACTCTAATGAAAGAATTTATAACCGCAGTTTCAAACCTATCGTGGTTATTAACTTTGCGGGTATTATAACGAAAGCAGAACTCATCAAAGTATCGTTGCATATACTTCTTGCTAACCCAGTTGTAAATAGCGTTGACAACACGCTTGCAGAAGTTACCCCAAAATCCTTCTATGGAATTGGTGTAAGCGTCACCGACAACATACAGACCTTTGCCGTGGTCAACCATTTTCGTAGTGTAAAGTTTACGCACTAAGTCATAGCCACACCATTCATCGGTAAACAGTGTTGCCGTCCTTGCTATTGATTTTAAGATAGGCGGTGTAAGGGATTTAACGGAAGTATCGTTTACCACCTTGCAAATCACGTTTCCGCTACGTTGTAGCATACCGAGTACAGGAACCTTATCTTTGAAACTCCTGCCCTGACTATTCTTGACCTTTTTATTGGCGTGTCGGTTTTTATTCTTACCTCCAACAAAGGTTTCATCCAGTTCAACTTTACCGTCTAACTTCTCCAAATGAATACTATGGAATGTCCTGCGGATTTTATGCAGGAGAAACCACGATGTTTTCAGCGTTACAGATATGTCTTTTGCTAATTGTGTGGCGGAGATAGACTTTTTGTGATTGCAGATAAGATATATAGCCATAAACCACTTGCGTAGCGGTAACTTTGTGCCTTCAAATATCGTACCTACACGCACGTTGAAATTCTTGCCCGTGTTCTTGCACCGATAATTGCCATCACCACGGTGGTAAACCTTTGAGGTGGGGTCATAAGGCGACACCACTCCATTCGCCCAACGTTTACTTTCGAGGAAGGCGATGCAAGATGCCTCCGTTGGGAATGCTTCAAAGAAGTCATACAGCGAGTTAAATGCTCCAAAGTTTAATTCGTTCATAAGCCAACCAGTTTGAGGTTGGGTTTATTAACTTTGGTGACAAAATTTCTTTGCGAAAAATAGAATACGGATAAGTTTACATCCAAGTAAAGAACATTCTGCTCAATAGCATATGTAATGCTTGACGATAATCCAGCGTTTTAACTTGGTGTCAAATTCCTGGGTTGTCTTAATTAGAATTTCATTAGACTTTTTCATATCGGAATTTCATTTTATGGTGTATTGGAAAATGCTTCCTATGAATTAGTCCTTGGTATAAATAAATTCTCTGTATTCTATTCGCAAAGTTAACGATAATATTCTTTGCGAAAAATAGAATACGAAAGGTTGGAGGAACGAAAACAATTAGACTTTTTTATAATACATCGCAATGACAAGCCTTCCTTGTTCATCACGCTCCAAACGAGTACATACTAAAATCTCCATATTAGCATTGTCGTTTATTGGACATTTAGAGTGTCCTGGAATAAGTGAAGCCTTTTCTTTTGATAGACAACCTTTCGTATTCTATTCGCAAAGTTTCGATAATAAAGACGCACCACGATTAGGAACAGTTCAGAAATCAATGATAAACTTTCTTGTAGAGCGTTTCAAACGCCCATTTACCATCTATGAGAATGGGGTAAGTCCGAACTTTGACCCATTCAAATTTGGATTTGTTCTTTGTCTCTGCTGTAAACACCTCCTTTCTCTTTGGGATATTGGAAAGAAATTCGGGGTTATCAATAGAGAATAATCGTGATGCGCCTTTCTTATATTAACTTCGCAGAGTTTCGATAATTAAAGACACGACATCATTCAGAAGCAATTCAGATTAGTGGTACACCTTCTTGTAGAGAGTTTCAAAGGCGTACTGTCCGTTAATGACCGTGAGATAAGTCCGAACCTTAACCCACTCGAATTTGACTTTGTTTTCCATATCTATTTTTAACACCTCCTTTCTCTTTATGGATATTGGAAAGAAAATCGGGATTAAAAAAGGATGATGTCGTGTTTTTTGCTTAAACTCCACAAAGTTATATAATCAATATAGAAAACGCCTAAAATCTGTGGAAGTTAGGCGATGATAATAAAACAACGAGTATGAGAATGATTTATATTAAGACCTTACGATATACAGCTACAACTGACCAACCCGTGGAAGGAGAATAGTCAAAGTAGCTGTATATGAATTCCAGCCGATATTTCATGAAGTATTTTGATTGATTTTTCTCATACTCGCTGTTTTCTATATAATAACAGGGAGTATCAAAACTAAATGTCAAATATTCTAAACGGCAAAGTTTAGATATATAAAGCACCTACATCGGGGAACAAATCAATTAGACTTTCTTATAATATAGCGCAATAACAAGTCTGCCCTGCTTATCGCGTTCCAAACGTGAGAATACGAATATCTCATCTTTTGGGTCTTTCATATCAATCGTTTTTATTGGGACATTTAGAGTGTCCGAGGTATTGTTTGAAAAGCCTTGTTGAAATGAGACGATGTAGGTGTCATTATTCTAACGTCGAACCAATAAATATTAAAACAGTCGAGATGTTAACATTCTAAAATATATAATCAAATGAACCACAATGAAACTAAAGAAAAACGGACAATAACTAAAGTCGTTACTATCCGTTTGTTTGGGATTAAAGTCCTGACACTTACCACAGAGATGCCTCCCTCTGAATTAGATTTGTTAAGCGCCCTAAATGGTAACGGTAAGGCTCTACTACAAACGAATGTTTAATTTTTCAGCGAGCCGTCTAATTAAATACTCGGTGTTTGTAGAAGGAATAACACCAACAACAGCGCCACAAGAAGCACACTGAATAAAACATTGCTGAAAAGCACTTCCGCTTATATTCGCTTCTTTCAGCTCAAAGCGGGTACAATCGCATTTAGAACATTTAGACATTGCCATAATTATAGTATTTAGAGATTTCAAACAAATATAGTAATTGTGGCAATATCTAAATGTTAAACATTCTAAACGACTGGGGTAATGTCGTATAAACCACCATAATTGAATGATAAAATGATATTGATTGCCATTTGCGGATATGAAAAAATATAGCTACCTTTGTAAACAAAAATCAACTCTACGAATGCTCAGTCAATTCAAACAATATCTTAGAACAAAGGATATTACACCCACAACTGAAATAGAGGAACAAATAACATTTCAGTTAGATGGGTTATACTATCTGTTCGTGTATGAAAAGTCAGACCCCAACTATTTTAGACTAATTTTGCCGAATATCTTCAAAATTGAGGACAATAAGGACAGGTATAGCCAATTAGTAAATGATTTAAATTTAAGATTCAAAGTTGCAAAAACCTACATTAATCAGGATGGTATGATTTGGATTACGGCAGACCAATTCATATATTCTAACGATAGTATTGACCTGATGTTTGAACGATGTTTAGCTTTATTAAAGATTGTCATAGACTATTTTAGGGAACAACAAAGTAAATTAAGCCATGACTAAATCTCCACATTTTTGGTGGTTAATAACTCTCTTAGGCTTAACCATCATTATCCTCATTGCTTTTATCATAACTAAACGAATAATTGATAGCGAGAAACTGTTGGATTATATAGCTGTTTGTTCAACCCTGTTGTCTATAACACTTTCAATATTTGCTATTCAATATACATATAACTCTAACAATGAGATTCATCAGCAGTTTGATAAAATCAATACTGCTGCAGAGATTATCAAAGAGACATCAAAAAGTCTATCTGATACAAACACTCTTCTAAATGAGAATTTAGGGCAAATTCTTGAAAGTCTTGACAGCGTAGGTCAATCTCAACAAAATATAGTTCAGCAGATTGAAAATCTTACAAACCGAGGGGTAAGTACCGATGTTAATAACACCCTACAAATTCCTATTACTCAGCAAGGTTAATATTACTGCTTTATAGAATATAATATTCTAAACAAGGGTAATGTCGTATAAACTCACCATAATTTTTATGACTGACTTAAAACATTTATCTTTGTGTAAATAAAATGTCATTCAATTATGTCAAAAGCAAAGAAGTCAAAGTCGGCGTTTAATTCTAATAAAATCACGCGCCTCGATTTCAGTGCCACCCATTTTAAAGCCTGGCAACTGCCAAGCGATATGTTTTATACGGGCGTTGCCAACAAGGTATATCCTTTAATCCAAAAGGTTTTTTCCGCGCAGCCGGGCTTCACACCCGCAACAAGCAAGCGTATGGCTATCATACTTGCCTGTTATGTGGAAGATCTTGTGGCCGGCTCGGGTGTGTGGGCTGCATTCACTTCGCTGTTCAAGAAGAAATATGGGAAAAGTTTTCCCTTTTACAATATAAGAGAGCAATCAGATCTCTTCCCTTACGATGATGATAAACCGTCGTTTCACGCGGTGTTGTTCTTGCTATGGTATGTTGCCAATGACGTAAATCCGGACACTGTTCTTAATCCAGGCAATCCGGCACTACGTATGCTTGCCATGTCTCTTATGCCGGATCTTTTGAAGGCTTATGATGACGCGCCCGACACTCCGGCTCGTCCCATTCTTTTGTCTGAAGAGGAGAGTGGTATACCATTATTCTATCAGATACGCAATCTGTGTGCGTGGCTGTGTGACAGATGCTATCTGACGTGCATTAACGATATCGATAAAGTTACGACGGAATTTAGGGATTTCATAAACCGGATGATCCAGTCAGTTGATGACTATGACCCGGAGCGTGAATCTTACGCCATCGATTCGTTTGTGCCGATGAATGCTCTGATAGGACCTTTGGCAATACCGGCATACGAATGGCTTGCCGAGATTGTCTGTCTGTATCATGAGCCTGAAGAGGAGGAGTATATATCAATTCTGGAGACATTGAAATCGCGTCCATACGGTTATTACAAGTATGAAACGGTAGGAGAAAGCGAACTTATTCTTAGAGATGTCAACGGTGAAATACTCACCCTTGCGGCGGCTTCAATGCCGGGCGGCCGGTTTTCACCGGATATAATGCCCGGAAGGTCGGCACTGCTGTCGCTCGTACTGGTTGACGGTGTGTGGCTGATGAACGGGTTAGGTGTTCATGGATTGCCTGAAGAGGTATATGAAGAGTGCCGAAAGATCCATATCGCCAAAGAAAAGAATCATAAGGAGGCTTACAAGTATCTCATGATGTCATTTGGCAAACAGCGCATGGGCGTATGCGGGTCGTATGAAGAATACATAAAACTTGCCTATCGCGGTGATGATCCAAATGCAGAAGTTGATGCCAAACTTTTTGCTGACATTCGTGATGCGGGTAATCTCCTTTACTTTCTGAATAGCGACGGGACTGTTTCCATATTGCCCGGATGGGCACAGAGTGTGAGAATGAACGATAATCCATATTATGACAGCAACGACGCATCGCATGACGGCATTGCCCTTATAATGGATCACTCATTGTCTACGGCTGAAATGCGGCAGTATATTATCAAGCACAAGCTGGTGCCTGACGCTGCGTTAAGTTCGGTGATCTCGCCGGAGGCCGGCCGTGATATGTTTCAGAAAAACATCCGGTTTCTCAATGATTACTCAGATCGTGACACTATGCCGGTTGTGATGGATATGTAGATATGAGCAGCTGTCAGTCAGGTGGGCTATCCGCGATAAATAGATTGCTCCTTTTCAGAATGACTGGAAAGATGTGTGCTGCATCTTCATTGCGTCAGGTAGCTGTCAAACCGTTAGCTCTATGAAGCTTGACCGAGTCAAATGTGGTGACCTCAGCCAAATTTTCGCTGGGTCACCACGCTCAAATCTAAAATTCTGTTAAAACCGACTTGATTATCTCCAGATAAAATCAGTCGCATTTATAGGTAAGATCAAGAATCAATCTATCGTTTATACGGATGGACCATAATATTAGAATCGATAAATCAATGTTATATTGACCGCAAGATGGGAGATTTTACTTTTGCTCATCATAGATGTCAGCGATTCTGCTTGTTGACCGTGAGCTACGGTGTAACTAACCAAAGGTGTTGAAGAACCTACAGTTGATTTGCTCTTAAATACGTTGGTTAGTCCGGCATTATAGTTTATCCCTAACGACGTATATAGTGGGCCGTAAATTTTCGCTTCAACTCCCGCTCCTGCAAGTATAGACATATTGAAGCCTTTAACCTCGGGCGTTGCTACCTGTGATTCTGTCAGCTGACGGTTGCCAAAATCGTTGAGCCACTCATCATTCATCATGAGGTTGTCGTACTGCGGATATATACCATAGCTGTATACATCCCCTGTAAAAGATTTTACCTTGCTACAAGTCTTGAAGCCAGGTTTAATACCCACATTGGCATAAACACCTATCCATTCGTTGAATCTATAGGTGAAATTAAGATACACAGGTATTGAAATGTATTCCATGCCAATTCCCTGATGGAGATTGCTCAACTGATAATAGCGACGATATGTGTCGCCATCCATGTCGGCATCGGCATTCGCCGCATAGTCGTATTTCATG
Organism: Muribaculaceae bacterium Isolate-002 (NCI); assembly: GCA_004102805.1. Lineage (GTDB taxonomy): Bacteria > Bacteroidota > Bacteroidia > Bacteroidales > Muribaculaceae > JAGBWK01. Next base: position 4,320 of record SCEG01000055.1, on the reverse strand, counting down.
CTGCCGATGTTAAGCTTGGTATTGAGTATGTCATAGTCAAGACCGGCATTAACACTGAGGCTCATGCCATTGTGCTGCCAGAACATGTAGCCGAAGTCGATGCCAAAACTGTTCATCGACGATTTATGTGACATATCCGCTTGTGAAGTTTTCATACTCAAAGCGCTACCGACTCCGATTTCGCCGTGTGCCTTAACCGCAAAGCGGCTGTCGAGGACGTCGCTTTGCGCGTGGGAGTTCATAGCACCCACGGCAAGCAAAACCGCACTGATATATTTTAAAATAGTTTTCATCTTTACTTAATTATGAATTTACGAGACACTGCCTCGTTGCCTGATATCACATTAACAATATATATACCGTCAGAAAGTGTACTCAGGTCTATCTGTTCGCGTACAGATGTGCCAGCCTCAACTGCCAGTGACCTAATCATAATGCCGCCGGCGTTATATACACTTATGAAAGTATCACTGTCGCTATCTACAGAAACGCCTACAGATTTGCCTGAAACATCAATCCAATTTGCCGAATTGCTAAAATCAGTTCCGCGAGTACTTGTCTGCGATGGGTCAAATACCGAGGCATTGAATTCTTCATCCACACTGCCGTCAAGGTAACGCTTGCCACTGCTCACAGTGCAACCATCATCATACGTCCAGACAGCATATACCCAGAAGCGGTTGGAAGGGTTGTTGTAGACCTGTCCCGAAGCACGACAATACCGCTTGGTGGTTCTTGCTATCTCATGCTCGCTGCCGTCAGCTGCTTCATAGCCGTAGACAAAGCTGTAGCCTAATGGAGCGAGCTGATTGTCAGCAACGGTCAGCATACATATCAAGGTATGGGTTGTTCCATCGCCCTTGCGAACCAGTGATGATGGGGTTACCGGGCGACGATACACGTCGGTCGCGATGCTTAAAGTGTTTTCAGCCCATATGACTCCGTCGGGAGAGGCGTTCTTCACGTTCACGCTGTAAATATGGCGCTTAATGGCTTTTACTTCTCCATCTTCCATTGTGGCTGTGGTTTCAACCTCAGTTCCTTCGCCTATATCTTTGCCATCGCTACTCCAATTATAAGTCCAGCCATTGTCATAACCGCCTTGACCTTCGGCTACATTTAGTATTAATATGTCGTTCTGACGAACGCGTACTGCGTTATCATCGCCTATAGCTGAAACAGGAGTATTGACATCTATATCATCTTCGCCTGGCAATTCAGGACGAGCCCATACATTAACTGTAATAATGAATGTATGGTCATATATCAGTTCGCCATCACAGTTGTTAACAACATGCACACAGATAAGATATTTCCCGGCAGCGCTTTCGGCGAACTCATATTCAGCCTTGTTACTTTCCGATTGATGACCATCATTTATATGCCAATCGAAGCTCCAACCACTTTCAAGTCCACCTTTATAATTTACTTTCAGCTTAAGCATTTCTCCGCTGAGTATATTGAACAGTTCGCCGTCAATCGTGGCTTCGGGCTCAGGCACGTCACGATGTAAGACTGTAATTTTACAGATCGCTTTCATGCCGTTATTAGTTGTAGCGGTAATCATGGATTTACCGACAGCAACAGCAGTAACTGTCCCATCTGCCGACACGGCTGCTATCGCCTCGTTGTCGGATGTCCATGTGACGGTCTTGTCGGTAGTGTTCTCCGGCAGAACCGTAGCTGTAAGTTTATCAGTCTGTCCGACAAGCAGTGTCATGTCCTGCGCGCTGAGCGTGATGCCCGAGGCTGACACCGGATTAACAGTAACCCTGCATGTGGCTGTCGCATCTCCGCATGTGGCTGTGATGTTGGCTATGCCGACTGAAACGGCGGTAACTGTCCCATCTGCCGACACGGCTGCTATCGCCTCGTTGTCGGATGTCCATGTGACGGTCTTGTCGGTAGTGTTCTCCGGCAGAACCGTAGCTGTAAGTTTATCAGTCTGTCCGACAAGCAGTGTCATGTCCTGCGCGCTGAGCGTGATGCCCGAGGCTGACACCGGATTAACAGTAACCCTGCATGTGGCTGTCGCATCTCCGCATGTGGCTGTGATGTTGGCTATGCCGACTGAAACGGCGGTAACTGTCCCATCTGCCGACACGGCTGCTATCGCCTCGTTGTCGGATGTCCATGTGACGGTCTTGTCGGTAGTGTTCTCCGGCAGAACCGTAGCTGTAAGTTTATCAGTCTGTCCGACAAGCAGTGTCATGTCCTGCGCGCTGAGCGTGATGCCCGAGGCTGACACCGGATTAACAGTAACCCTGCATGTGGCTGTCGCATCTCCGCATGTGGCTGTGATGTTGGCTATGCCGACTGAAACGGCGGTAACTGTTCCATCTGCCGACACTGCTGCTATCGCCTCGTTGTCGGATATCCATGTAACGGTCTTGTCGGTGGTGTTCTGTGGCAGAACCGTAGCTATGATCTTTTCTTTATCTCCAACAAACAATTCTAAATCTTGTGTACTGAGTATAATATCTATTTCTTCACAGGATTCTTCTATTATTTTAAATTGGTTCCAGTAAGAAGCGTTTGCATATGCATTTTTACATCCACAAGGAACAATCAATTTGCATTCATCGAAGTTAATTCCGAAGAATGTATTGCTATTAACAGAAATGTTTTCTGGGCTCGTATTGTCAATTTTTATATACTTCAATGGTGAATATCCAAAAGCATAGCTACCTATCTCAACGACAGTACTGGGTATTGAGACAGATGTTGTCCTCCTATTCCAAAATGTATGATGATTTATTGAAATAACCTGATATCGATTTGTTCGATAGTAGACAGATGAAGGAATTTCTATATTCCCAGAATATTGCGAATGATTAGTGCTTTCGTATGATGCTCCCTGATAAGTTATTTGTGCACTTTTATTATTTCCATTGCCATTGTATATAAGATTATACCAATAGGTACGACCATTTTCAATGATTTGGAAATCGTGCGCATAAGTAGATAAAGTCAAACTAAAGAAGAGAAATATGGCCATGATGAATCTTGGCCAATTTTGTTTGACATTTAGATTTATTATTCTCATTGTCTGTGTGTTGAAATTAGCAACTTTTATACTATGCACACTGATTTAACCCGCTGGATTAACAAAACCCAGGGCTTGTCTTTTTAACAATATGCATAATAGGACTGGTTATTATGGAACTATCTTATATACTTCTTTGATATTACTGATGTCAATTATTACACGCTGGGGATTAAGAGGATTGCCAACTTCATCGGAAACTGATACCAAGTATATCCCCTTGTTGGTGTTAATCGCATTAAGTGCATTCGTGGTTAATAGCTCTGTCTCATGTTGTGTACAAACAACATTGAGCAAGACTAATTCTGAGGTTAACTTCCCGCACAAGACAATTGGAGTGTGCAACTCAACACCCAAGGCATGTTTGTGCATGTTGCATTCGCGAAATATATATTCAATTGAACACATATCGTCAATGTGCCGCGGTCATCCTCTCGTTGGCGTGATTGGTTTATAAAAGAAAAAGCGTAGGAATCTGTATCTGTTACCGTCCTACCATTGGAGGCTTCTCGCATTGCCTTACTTGTGTCGGACGGCAACGCAGAAGCCCACGCCTGTATATGCAATCCGTGCGTCCGGCTATATTTCTCCCGAAATATCGTGCCGAAAGCAAGATAATTACATATCCACGGGCATCTACCGTTGCTCAATCCTTGTCACAAGTATGAATTTTGCGAGAATTCCCAATGGACAAGAATCAGCGCGGATAAACGCTTTCTTATGTATTTTCACTACATCCCGCTCCGCTTAACCCCAGACCGGGGGGCTTCTGCAAGGCGGTCTGCGACCGCAAAGTTAGCAATAAATTTTGAATTTTTGAGCCTATTGTGCTGTAAAACATAAATTCACGCTGAAAAAAAGTTGCCACCGAGAAAGTGCTTCTCTCGGTGGCGTTTGATGTTAGTGGAATTTGGGGCCTTGGAGGCGTTGTTTTGTCTTCTGCTCGTCACGGAAACGGTGCAAAGCTTCTTCAATGGTCAGCCCGGGATGACGGCTTAACCACAATTTAAAATCATACCATATCCAGTAATGCTTGTCGACAATTTTGTCGGGTTTGCAGATATAGGCACAAACGGCATCTCCTTTCAGGTAGCAGGCAAGTTCGTGAGGCGCACTTCCGTGGCAGTCTGTCTTGCCCTGAAAAAAGTTGACTCATAAAAGAGTCAAATTATGATTAAATTTCAGAGTTTGCCGCGACAAAAACGTCAGGCAATCCGGGAAGAGGTTCTCAGGCATTATGCCGAGACCGACATGAGTTATGGCGAAATAGCCGA
>SCEG01000504.1 GCA_004102805.1 Muribaculaceae bacterium Isolate-002 (NCI) | reverse complement strand
ATTGTACGATTCATTTTCGATTGGGTTAACTCGTAGATTATTATGTTGGTAATTGACCTCTGGTAATGGAGCCGTCATTTACCATACAAAGGTATCACCTTCAACGACTTTTGCCCCGTAAATCCTTCATGCAAGGAGCATACATTTCGCTATAATATAATTTTTGAAACGGCTTAATTTACTAATAGACAAGTCCTCGGCATCCGTTCGAGTAAGATGTAGCATGGCTATTGACATCAGGAAATTCTGTCGGGTCTGTTCATCGGCATGGCGAGAACGGAACGTGGCTTCCTCCTCCGGAGTTAATTCAATCAAAGGCATATAGCCGTCTGTCAGTGCCACGCAGAGGCAGTAGTTGCCGTTTCTATGTTTGACAACTGGTGC
>SCEG01000503.1 GCA_004102805.1 Muribaculaceae bacterium Isolate-002 (NCI) | reverse complement strand
AGCTTCATCACCAAAACGCCTCCGGCGGCGGTGCTGATCATGAAGGCGGCCAAGCTTGAAAAGGGTTCCGGCGAACCCAACCGCAACAAGGTGGGCAGCCTCAGCATGGCTCAGGTGGAAGAGATCGCCAAGGTCAAACTGCCGGATCTCAACGCCTCTACCCTTGAATCCGCCGTAAAGTCCATTGCGGGCACCGCCCGCAGCATGGGCATTGACATCAAGTAAGGACAGCCTGCCGGGAAGTTCCGGCGGATTTGCCCTTGCGGCGGCAAAAGCCGTTCGGCGGACCTTGCTGAATTTTCGCTTTTTTCCGCCAGACTCGTTGAAATCAATTGTACTGCCGTTTTCCGCGCAGAATTGGAAACGGCAGGAGATAAAACGACA
>SCEG01000502.1 GCA_004102805.1 Muribaculaceae bacterium Isolate-002 (NCI) | reverse complement strand
CAGACGACATGAACGCCCATATCAACGACAAGACGCGCCAGGCCGACTATCCGCTGCTGTGCAACCATTGCACCAATCCGCCCTGCGTGCGCGTCTGCCCCACCCAGGCCACCTACAGGATGGAAGACGGCATCGTGGCCATGGACTACCACCGCTGCATCGGCTGCCGCTTCGGCATGGCCGGCAGTCCTTATGGCGAGCGCTCTTTCAACTTTTTGGACCCCCACAAATACCTAGCGGATCCCGTGCACAACCCCACCTTCCCCATCCCCATGAACGGCGTGGTTGCAGTATGCACCTTCGGCGCCGTATCTCTGGCCGTGGCTGAAAATCGAGTCAGCGTGTGCGACTCAGTCGTCAGTATATTATATTGAGATCTGGATGT
>SCEG01000501.1 GCA_004102805.1 Muribaculaceae bacterium Isolate-002 (NCI) | reverse complement strand
TCAGGCAATAGACCGAAAAAGCCGGTCTGAGAAAGTATGTTGAAAGTGGCCCAAACCACAAAGAAAAAAGAATAACTGGAAAAAAAGAAAAGAAGGAGAAAAAAAAAGAAGAAAAGAAAAAAAAAGAAAAAGAAAGAAGGAATGAAAGGAAGGGAGAAAAAAGAAGGAGAGGAAAAAAAAGGGGGGATAGAATAAGGGGAGAAAAAAAAAAGGAGAGAAAAAAAAAAAGGGGAAAGGAAAGGAGGGAGAGAAAGAAGAGGAAAAAGAAGAGAAGAGAAGAGCAGCCGGAAGAAGAAGGGAAGGGGAAAAAAGAGAAGAGAGAGAGGGAGAGAAGAGAAGGAAAAGGAGGGGAAAGGAAAAGATTCGCCAACGAAAGAGAACTATA
>SCEG01000500.1 GCA_004102805.1 Muribaculaceae bacterium Isolate-002 (NCI) | reverse complement strand
GCCTAACAGGTGAACAGCGGGAACTGGCGGGCGAAATCCTCCACATTTTTGCGGATGCGGTCCAGTTCATGGGCGTCTTCGCGCTTTTCCAGGGCTTCCACGATGAAGCCGCCCACCGTTTGCATATGTTCCTGTTGCAGGCCGCGCGTGGTCAGGGCCGCCGTACCCAGACGGATGCCCGAAGTCACGAAAGGCGTACGGGTTTCAAAGGGCACGGTGTTCTTGTTCACCGTAATGCCCGCCTGGTCCAGAGCCTGCTCGGCGTCCTTGCCGGTGATGTCCTTGTTGGTCAGGTCCACCAGCATGAGGTGATTGTCCGTGCCGCCGGAAACCAGTTCAAAGCCCGCGTCCATCAGGCATCGGGCCAGGGCGGCGGTGTTGTCCA
>SCEG01000499.1 GCA_004102805.1 Muribaculaceae bacterium Isolate-002 (NCI) | reverse complement strand
GCCGCCACAATGCGCCTGCCGGGGAAAACCTGCCGGGCTGTGGCCAGGGTGGCCGCGATTTCCGCCGGGTGGTGGCCGTAGTCGTCCACCACGGTCACGCCGCCTTTTTCGCCCTTGAATTCAAAGCGCCGCCCCACCCCGCCGAAGCCGTCAAGGCCTTCGGCGCAGCGTTCAAAGCCGATATCGGCGGCCATAGCCGCGCCTATGGCGGCCAGGGCGTTGAGAATATTGTGGCGGCCCGGCTGGGGCAGGCTTACCTCGCCCAGTTTTTCGTCCCCGCGCCAAACCTCGAAGCGGCTGCGCAGTCCGCTTTCAAGCGGCACGGCGCGCAGATGATTGTCCGCCGCGAAACCGTAGGTCAGCACTGGACGCTTGATGCGCGGCA
>SCEG01000498.1 GCA_004102805.1 Muribaculaceae bacterium Isolate-002 (NCI) | reverse complement strand
TCCCAGCGCGAAGTTGAGCTTGAGGAAAAAGCAGACCACCATGGCGATGGCCAGAGCCGTCATCACCAGCCAGCCCATGCTCAGGCCGGTGAAGCCCAGCACGTACATGCCGCCCCAGAGAGCCGCGGCCATGATGGCGCCTGCCATCCAGCGCTGCTCGAAACGGCCGGAAATGTATACGGCGATGAGCAGCACGGCGTAATACAGGGCGCTCAGAGCCTTGTTGGTCAAGTCGTCGCCCACCTTGGGCCCCACCACTTCCAGACGCTGGATCTCGGCCGCGTTATCCGGAAAGGCCGAGGCCAGGGCATCGACCACATTGGTGCGCAGGGCCGAGGCGTCGGCGTTTTCCGCACTGGAAAAGCGTAGCAGATAGTCCCGCCCG
>SCEG01000054.1 GCA_004102805.1 Muribaculaceae bacterium Isolate-002 (NCI) | reverse complement strand
TTAAGGCTCCAACCCCAATATAATCATTTGAAAAGTGCGACAAGGTTTGCAGGCCTGAAAATCGCGTAACCAACATGAATACAGAGTTTAATAATTTCGCATTAACAGATTTTAAAAGACGCCAGTGAAAATTATTCGTAATTTTGCAGAATAGAGATGTATTCTGACCCGAATGACGGAGATTGCAGCAGCGAAGTCTCTCGATTTCCGGTTTTATCACCTTTACGTTATGAAAAGTTATCTATGAAGAATAAAAAGAAGAAATGGCCCAGACTGGTGCTTCAGGCATTGGCGGTGGTTGTGATTATAGGCTGTATCGCCGGCGTTTTTGTTTACTTTTATGCCTCAAAACCATACGATGGGGAGCGGGTGCGTATCTATGTTGATGCCGCAGGCGGTGAGACCGCATTGCGCGATTCGCTTGAAAAGCGTCTCGGCGACGATTATGGCGGTCGTGTCTACAAGATATGGTCGGTGATTTCCGAGAAGTCGGAGGTCAAGTCGGGCAGCTATGTCGTAGAGCCGGGTGAAAAAGCATGGAAACTTGCCGGGCGCATCGAAAACCGCCGTCAGGACCCTGTCAATGTCACGTTCAACAATCTGCGCACATTCGGGCAGCTGATGGCTCGCCTTGATGCGCAGCTGCTTGCCGACAGCGCGTCGCTTGCGGCTGCCGCCGACTCGTTGCTTGTCAGTTCGGGGGTGGCTCCGGTTGAGTTTGCCGCGCATTTCTTGCCAGATACGTATGAATTTTATTGGAACGAACCGGCGTCGGGTGTGGTGGAGAAGATTGTCGCCAACTATGATCGGTTCTGGAACGATGGCCGCCGGGCCAAGGCTCGGGCTCTTCATCTGACTCCCGATGAGGTGGCTACGCTTGCCTCGATAGTGGAAGAGGAGACAAACAAGGCTGACGAGCGTCCGGTTGTGGCGCGTCTGTATCTCAACCGGCTTGCCTCTGGCATGAAACTTCAGGCCGACCCTACGGTAAGGTTCGCCCTCGGAGACTTCTCCATCAGGCGTGTGCTCAACAAGCACCTGCAGGTATCTTCGCCGTATAACACATATCAGCACCCCGGACTTCCTCCGGGGCCGATACGTATTCCGGAGGCTTCGGCGATAGACGCCGTGCTCAATGCTCCGGTGCACAAATATCTGTATATGTGCGCCAGGGAAGACTTCTCCGGATATCATAATTTTGCCGTCGATTATGCCTCGCATCAGGCTAATGCAAAAAAATATCAGGCGGCTCTTGACCGTAAAGGTTATAAATGAGAATGAAATTTTAAACCAGTCATAAAATGCAACAGAAAGAAACAAAACAATTGCTGAGCGACCGTCCTGCAGTTAGATGGACCGCGCTCGTGCTTCTGGCGATGGCCATGTTCTTCGGCTACATGTTCATGGACGTGCTGTCGCCGCTGCAGACCGCCCTGCAGGATACCAAAGGATGGGATCCCGAGACCTACGGTCACTTCGCAGGCTCGGAGACTTTTCTCAACGTGTTTATCTTCTTCCTGATTTTTGCCGGAATTATTCTGGACAAGATGGGGGTGAGGTTTACGGTCATTCTCTCAGGCGCGGTGATGCTTGTCGGTGCGGCCATCAACTATTTCGCGCTGACCGACGCCTTTACGCAGAGTTCGCTCGCCACATTCTTTGAAAATAATCTGAACCTGCCTGACGCGTGGTGGAATGTAACCCCGTTCTTTGAAGGCATGCCTGCTTCGGCAAAACTTTCCGCAATCGGTTTCATGATATTCGGCTGCGGTGTGGAGATGGCGGGCATCACGGTGTCGAGAGGCATTGTCAAATGGTTTGCCGGCAAGGAAATGGCATTGGCTATGGGTATAGAGATGGCGCTAGCGCGCGTAGGCGTTGCGGCTGTGTTCATCATGTCGCCGCTGGTGTTGCGCATGGGTGGCACTCTCAACGTGTCGCGTTCGGTGGGCTTTACAGTGATATTGCTCTGCATCGGACTCATAAGCTTCATCGCTTATGCGGTTATGGATAAGAAACTGGAACGACAGACCGGTAACAACGAGGAAAAGGATGATCCGTTCAAGGTTTCCGATCTCAAGTATATCTTCAAGTCAAAAGTATTCTGGATTGTGGCATTGCTTTGCGTGCTCTACTATTCGGCGATATTTCCCTTCCAGAAATACGCCGCCAATATGCTTCAGTGCAATCTCGGCATCTCCGATGAGTCGGCCGCTTTGATATTTACAGTGTTCCCTCTCGGAGCAGCTGCCATCACTCCTTTCCTCGGCCGTTACCTCGACAGGAAGGGTAAAGGAGCGACAATGCTTATATTCGGCGCGCTTCTTATGATAATATGTCACCTGACATTCGCCCTCGGATTGCCGGCTCTTCGCGGCGGCGACATGAATGCAGTGGCTGAAAATTCGATTGTGTCGGGAAAAATCATCGACTCTCAGCGTGGCGGTGACGGCAAAGAAGTGGCAATCAACGTGGTGTTCAGCCCCAAGAACTTTGCCAACCATGATGTGGCAGCCTCTATAGTAGGCAAGAGCGCAGGTGAGACGGTGGTGTTCAATCCGCGCGCGGCATTTTCAGATGCCACCATTGCCGATGAGGCTGAGCGCAATGAAGCTGCCTCGCAGAAGATAACAAACTTCCTTAAAGACAAGGATACAAGCTTTGATCTCGCGCAGTCACGCGCGCTTGACCGCGACTTCACCCTTGTGGTCGATAAGATACAGTCGCCGATGAGAGTGTTCGGCATCGTTGTGGCATTCCTTGCAATTGTGCTGCTCGGCATCTCGTTCTCGCTTGTTCCCGCTTCGCTGTGGCCTTCGGTGCCGAAACTTGTAGACGGTAAGTTGCTCGGTTCGGCATACGCGGTGATTTTCTGGATTCAGAATATCGGTCTCTATGCAGTGCCGATGGTTATCGGCGGAGTGCTCGCATCGACCAATACCGATGTATTCAACCCGCTCAGCTACAATTATACCGCCCCGATGCTCATCTTCGCATCATTCGGTGTAATGGCCCTCATCTTCGGTCTTATACTGAAAGGTCTTGACCGTAAACACCACTACGGCCTCGAAGCGCCCAACACCAAAGCCGACGACTCCGCAGTCGAATTTGACGCTATGGAATAATACTACGGTCGTAGACCGATAACGCTACCGATAAAAAACGGGCTGACACCGCATCATGTGTCAGCCCGTTTGTTGTCTTGTTAAATAATATAATGTAAAGCAGCTCTTTTCAATCACGGTTGTTTCTGTCGGGGAGGCTGCCGTGAGTTGAGGGCGTCGAGCATGGTTTTGAGTTTCAGTCTGATTTGTTTAAGACTCTCGATAGCTTCCACCTTTCGTGATATGCCGGAATGGTTTTGGCGTATCTGCTGCTCGGCAGCCTCGAGTTTCATCCCTTTTTCCTTTACGAGAAAGGCGACGAGGCGTATGCGCTCAAGGTCGGCGGCGGTGTAGAATCGGGTGCCGTGATCGTTGCGTTTCGGTTTTATGATTGTGAACTTGCGTTCCCAGAAGCGCAGCGTAGAGGGGGGCAGGCCGATGATTTCGGCTACCTCCCTTATCTTGTAATATTTCTTTTCGATATTTTCCATCGGTCAGATTTCGTTTGATTGCGACAACGGTTGTCAGTCCATTACGTGACCGGCATTCTCCGAGTCGCTGACCATGCGGGCGTATTCTTCGGGCGTGAGATCCTGGAAATAATAGTTCACCGGATTTTGCGGCACTCCTTTGAGACGCACCTCGTAATGGAGATGCGAACCTGTCGACTTGCCTGTATTTCCCACCTTGCCGATAAGGTCGCCGCGTTTCACTTTCTGCCCCTGGGTGACGAGGATTTCGCTGAGGTGGGCGAAGCGTGTGGTGTAGCCGTATCCGTGGCTGATGTCTATGGCATTGCCGTAGCCGCTGTTCCATCCGGCTTCGGTGACAGTGCCGTCGCCAGTGGCATAGACCGATGTGCCGGTAGGCGCCGCGAAGTCCATGCCGTCATGATGCTTTGAAGTGCCGTAGATGGGGTCGACTCGCCATCCGTAGCCCGATGCCATCTGCGTCATGTCCTCTTCCGATACGGGCTGTATTGACGGTATGTGCGACAGTCGGTCGCTGTTGAGGTTAATCGCCTCGGCGAGACGGTCAAACGAAAGTGATTGCACGTAGACCTGGCGCTCGAGCAGCTCGAGTTTGCGCGTCACTTCCGAAAGTTTCTCTTTGTCAGGCAGGTTTTTGATGTTGTCGGCACTGAAACGGGCCAGCCCGGCATAGCGTTGACGCGCTGTCAGCGGGTCAATCTGCATTATGACGCGATACAGGTTGTTGTCGCGCTCGGCCAGATCGTCCATGACCGTTATCGCGGTGTTTAGCCGTTCGTCGAGTTCGTCGACATGGCTGCGCAGAGCTTCGTTCTCTTTGCGGAGCTGCTTCTCTTTGGGCAGGTCGATGCAGATATACAGCATGATAAGAATTGCCGCGCCGATGGCAGTCCCTTCGAGAATATATTTTGTCCAGGCCCATACACGCTGTCCGCGGGAAGGGTAGACCCTCTCGTAGTTTTCAGTGGAAGGATTGTAACGGTAATATATTTTCTTTCTCATCGCTTGTCGATATTTGAAGCGGGCGGCGGTGTCAGCACTTTTTCATAAATAAGCGTCTGAATGCCCGCAACAATTTGCGAATTTAACAAAAAACACGTAATTTTGCTAATTATTTTAAGCAAAATTATATCCCAACATTATACATTATTCTTTCAATATGTTGACAGCTAAAGAAATACGCGAGTCATTCAAGGATTTTTTCCGCACTAAGGGACATCAGATTGTCCCGTCGGCTCCAATGGTGATTAAAGATGACCCCACGCTGATGTTTACCAACGCGGGCATGAACCAGTTCAAAGATATTATTTTAGGTAACAAGGCGGCGAAATTCACACGTGTGGCCGACTCGCAGAAATGTCTGCGTGTGTCAGGCAAGCACAATGACCTTGAGGAAGTAGGCCACGACACATATCACCACACAATGTTTGAAATGTTGGGCAACTGGTCGTTTGGCGACTATTTCAAAGCCGAGGCAATCGACTGGGCGTGGGAATATCTTGTCGATGTGCTCCATCTCGACAAAAACCGGCTCTATGCCACCGTGTTTGAAGGCTCGGAAGAGGAAGGTCTGGAGCGTGACAACGAGGCGGCATCCTATTGGGAAAAGCATCTTCCGGCCGACCATATCATCAACGGCAACAAACACGACAACTTCTGGGAAATGGGAGATACAGGCCCATGTGGTCCCTGCTCGGAGATACATATCGACCTGCGCAGCGATGAAGAGCGTGCCGCAGTGTCCGGACGCGATCTTGTCAACCACGACCATCCTCAGGTGATCGAGATATGGAACCTTGTGTTCATGCAGTTCAACCGCAAGGCCGACGGTTCGCTCGAACCGCTGCCCGCCAAGGTAATCGACACCGGCATGGGCTTCGAGCGTCTGTGCATGGCCCTTCAGGGCAAGACTTCTAACTATGATACCGATGTGTTCACTCCGCTTATCTCAAAGATAGCAGAACTGTCGGGCAAGAAATATGGCGAGGACGCAAAGGTAGATGTAGCGATGCGAGTAATCGCCGACCATGTGCGCACCATCGCGTTCTCAATTGCTGACTCTCAGCTTCCATCCAACGCAAAGGCCGGCTATGTGATCAGGCGTATCCTGCGCCGTGCGGTGCGTTACGCCTATACCTTCCTCGACCAGCGTTCGGCTTTCATGTACCGCATAATCGACACTCTGATCGAATCGATGGGCGAGGCTTATCCCGAGATAGCCAAGCAGCGCGAACTTATCATGAAAGTAATCAAGGAGGAGGAAGACTCATTCCTGCGCACGCTTGAAAACGGCATTCGTCTGCTCGACAACGCTATAGCTCAGGCTAAGAGCCGCGGCGAGTCGGAAATCTCAGGCAAAGAGGCCTTTGTGCTTTATGATACCTACGGTTTCCCTCTTGACCTCACTCAGCTCATACTCAAGGAGAACGGCATGACTCTCAATCAGGCGGAGTTTGACACTGAAATGGCCGCGCAGAAGCAGCGTGCACGCAGTGCCGCAGCAGTTGAGGCCGACGACTGGGTAGTCGTCAGCGAAGGTGAGCAGGAATTTGTCGGTTACGACAATACCGAGGCAGAGGCGCGTATACTGCGTTACCGCAAAATCAAACAGAAAAATCAGGAATATTACCAGATAATACTTGACAAGACTCCGTTCTATGCCGAAATGGGCGGACAGGTCGGCGACCGAGGCACTCTCGTGTGCGGCGACGAGATTGTCGAGATATATGACACCAAGCGAGAAAACGGTGTAGGTGTGCATCTGACAAAGACACTTCCCGCCGATCCTGCTGCCGTGTTTACGGCGGCTATCGACAAGGAAGCCCGTCAGGCCACGTCGTGCAACCATACGGCGACACACCTTCTCCACGAAGCTCTTCGCGAGGTTCTCGGAACGCATGTTGAGCAGAAAGGATCGTTTGTATCGCCCGATGTGCTCCGTTTTGACTTCTCGCATTTCCAGAAACTGACGCCCGAAGAGATTTCAAAAGTCGAGAAACTTGCCAACCGGAAAGTGCGTCAGGCAATAGCCCGTGAAGAGCACCGCAACATGCCCATCGCCGAAGCGATGAAAATGGGGGCGATGGCTCTTTTCGGCGAGAAATATGGCGACGAGGTGCGCGTGATATGCTACGGCGACTCGGTTGAGCTCTGCGGTGGCACACACGTCGACAATACCGGCAACATCGGCATGATAAAAATTGTGTCAGAAAGCTCGATTGCTGCCGGCATACGTCGTATAGAGGCAATAACAGGTGCCAATGTGGAGAAATCTATCGACGATACTGCCGAAATGCTCCGTCAGATGGCTGCCATGTTCAATAACGCGCCCAATGTGCTTCAGGCGATAAAGAAAGCCATCGAAGAGAATGCCCAGTTGCGCGAGCAGGCTCAGGTATATATGCAGGAACGTGTCAACACTCTTGCAAAGAACCTGATTGCATCGGCTGCTGAAGTCAACGGCATCAGACTCATGACTATGTCAGGAGTGCGTATTCCCGATGTTGTCAAGAATGTGGCGTTTGCGGTCAGGGCACAGATGCCAGAAGGCTCGGCATTCGTGGCAGCTACGACCGACGTGGCCGGCAAACCGTTGTTGACTGTGATGCTTGCCGACGATGTCGTGGCGCGCGGACTCAATGCATCTGCAATGGTGCGCGAGGCAGCCAAAGCCATAAAAGGCGGTGGCGGCGGTCAGCCCGGTTTCGCACAGGCAGGCGGCAAAGATGCCTCAAACATCGAAAAAGCCCTCGAAACCCTCGTGGCAGCAGTAAAATAAAATTATTTCAATATTATATAATGTGTTAATGCTGAGTATGCTCGGCAAATTATTAGATATGAACTCATTAGAAAACGAAAAAGCCATACGAGCAATAGTTGCAACATGTGTGGAAGCATATGCATCTGGTTTTTCAGACCGTCATATTTCGGAGAAGGACGATGATGATGGTACAATAAACATGAAGATCCATAATGTTTTCATCGCCGCGCTTGGGCCTGAAATTCAGTATTACTCAGCATTGGCACGTTCACTTGATAGTTCGCTGGGTAATATGCTTGAAAAAATGGCCATTCGCATTGCGACGTTGCATTATACCGTTAGTCAGCATGTTGAAGGTTGCTTATACAAGGAACAGACAGACTATATTGCAGAATTGTTAGAAAAATATAAACGTCATGCTCAAAAGCCATCGGTTTTGGATTATCAAGGAATAACTAAACGTATAGGTGATATAATTCAAAAGCGACATGAAAGTGATTATTACTTATATGATGAGGTCACTGGCATGCGTTATCTTATTGAATTGAAAATTGGAGGAGATTTAGATAATAAAAAAGCACGGTCGGAAAAAGAGGCTTTGTTGGAACAATATTGTATTCTGACTAATCAACTTGGCGAAGACAAAGTAAAGATTTTATTTGCAACAGCCTATAATAGATATGGAGAAGGTAAACCGTGGAGACAGGGGAGAGTTCTACAGTTTTTTTCTGAAGATGAATTATGCATAAGCCGTGATTTTTGGAATCTTGTGTGTAAATCTGAACGAGGTTATGATATTGTTGTTGATGAATATAAAAATTGTGTACACTATATTATAGCAGCATTAGACAATATTAAAAGCATATATCTGTCTAATGAATAATATTGATTGGCAGAAATGTGTCCTTTGTGACGATAGCAGAAATGTGATTAAGAGAATACCGGATAATTCAATTGATTTCATTTTTACAGACCCGCCGTATAATATTGGAAAATACTCAACTGGAAATATAGCGTTACCTGGGCGCTCTCCAATCAATAATGATGTTGCAGATTGGGATAAAATAGATTTTTATCCTGAAGAGTGGATTGACGATTTCGTTAGAATTTTAAAACCAAATGGAAACCTGTTTATTTTTACTTCATATAATCAGATAGGACGATGGTATAATGGATTGGATGCCCGGTTTGATACTACTAATTTTATGATCTGGCATAAAACAAATCCTGTTCCTAAAATTTTTAAAGCAGGTTTCCTTAATAGTTGTGAGATGATTTTTACATGTTGGAATAAGTGCCATACATGGAATTTTATTTCACAAGCGGAGATGCATAATTTTTTTGAGAGTCCTATTTGTATGCGACCAGAACGCTTACCTAATCCTAAGCATCCTGCACAAAAGCCAATAGCATTATTAAAAAAAATAATAACAATTGCATCTAATCCTGGAGATATTATATTTGATCCATTTATGGGTGTTGGGTCTATTGGAGTTGCAGCGGTCACTCTGAAACGGAGATTTATTGGAGTCGATATTAATCATAGATATTATTATGCAGCAAAGCAGAGAATTGAAACTGAAATTTCAAAAAATGTAATTATTAATGAAAATATTAGAGTTATAGAGGAGCCAAATCCAAACTATAATATTAATAGAATATGCGTTGATGAAAGTTCTGGAGTTTCAGATATTGAAATTTTCAATAAAGTATTTGCGTCAAAGATTAAATTCGAATAACGATGATTGCAGAGAGAGGTAGTGGCTTAAAGCCTATAATTAAGTGGGCAGGAGGAAAAGAAAAGGAATTGGATTATATATTGTCAAATATTCCTACTGCTTTTGATAATTATTATGAGCCGTTTATTGGCGGCGGGTCTGTATTTATGTCCATAAATGCTAAGAAGTATTTTATAAATGACCTTTCTACAGAACTTATCTCTCTTTATCGTAATATCGCGATTGAGAACCCTGTTTTTTTTAATTATATTGAGCAGATTAATAAATCTTGGCACAAAACTTTGGGATTCTTGGAGGATCATTTGAATCTGATTGATGTATATTTGAAATATAGAAATAATATCATAGATGATAGAAATCTTAAATCATTTATACTTGAGTTTTGTAACGGAAGTAAAGAAGATATAGTCGATATTTTATGCGAAGATTTCTATATGGCGCATGAAATAATGCTGTCAGAAATGCATAAAAATTTATTTAGGAAGGTTAAACGGATGAAAGCTCTTGAGCTTTCAAAGCATATTCTTCCTGAGAAGGATATTTTTGATAATATTGAAACGGCTATAAAGAGTGCCTGTTATATGTATTTTCGCCATCTTTACAATGATAAAAATCTTTGTTTATCAAATCCGTTGATGCATTGTGCATTGTTTTTCTTTATAAGAAATTATTGTTACAGTGGAATGTTCCGTTATAATATTAATGGTGATTTTAATGTTCCCTATGGCGGTATGGCTTATAATTCAAAAACTCTAGATAAGAAAATTGAATATTACCATTCAAAGGGATTGCAGGACCATTTTGTAAATACAGATATATCTAATTTTGATTTTGAAGTTTTTCTTCGTAAAAAACGTCCTCAGAAAAACGATTTTATATTCTTAGATCCGCCTTATGATAGTGAGTTTTCTACTTATGCACAAAATGAATTTACGAAGGAAGATCATTGTCGTTTGGCTGATTTTATGATGAATGAATGTAATTCAAAATGGATGATGGTAATAAAGTATACTGATTTTATATACAGTTTATATAATGGTCATGGATTAAATATTCGCGCTTTTGATAAAGAGTATATTGTAAGCTTTATGAACAGAAATGATAAAAAAGTCACACATCTTTTGATTACAAATTATTGAATTTTCATCATTAATAAGATATAAATAATATTCCAAATATCTTAGGCACGATTAAAATTTGGACAAGTCTCAAAACTGTTGAGCATTGATTTTGATGGTAAAATATGGCTATATCCTGTTAATAATGGCTGCAGTGTTGCTGCTATCGGCGTGCGGACGGTCGCAGAAGGGTTATGACCGGGTTATCTCTGATGCGGAGCGCGTTGTTGAGTCGCATGGCGCTGACAGCGCGATGGCTATGCTTGAACAGATTGATCCGGCAGATATGAAGCATGACTCCCTGCGTGCCAAGTATGTATATGTTACGGCTCTGGCGCATGTGCGGCAAAACCGCTCGATGGTAGGGGATTCACTTATAGGGATGGCACACGAATATTACCGCAGTCACGGAGATTTGCAGAGAAGCATGCGCTGCGCCCTGCTTACGGCGTGGTATCGGTTCTGGACCGACGATACACCCGGAGCTATCGCTATGCTCGACTCGCTGACCCGGCTTGAAGGTGTGGCTGACTCCCTGATTGTCGAGCCGTTGCGCCTCAGGGTGCTGCTCGGGGCGTCGCAATATCAGGGTGAGGATAATATCGCTCCTGCGAAAAGGCTTGTCGAAGTCGAAACCGACTCATTACGGCGCATGGAAGCGCAGTATTGTCTGGTATCGGCCTATGAGTATGCCGGTTGCATGGACACGGCGCTTGTAATAACTGAAGGACTGATAGACCTGGCAAGAGAAAACGGCATGGGCGACAAGCATTTCATATTTGAGGCTGAACGCGCCCAGCTGTTGTCGGAACTCGGCAGGTATGACGAAAGCAATAAAGCTATTGACGAGATATTCCGTAAGGCTCCGGGCAACGGCGCGTCATACATTCTGTATATGTTCAAGGCGTTCAATCATTTCAATAAGGGTGAGACTGCCGCGGCTCTTCGTCACTTGTCGCTTGCCGACAGCCTGTCGGCCGAACTCGGACACTATGAAGATATGTATTACCAGAGCTACAGCCGCGTATTGCATACGGTGGCAGACTATTCCGCCAACGGAAAACTTAGTCTCAGCCTCGTGGCTCAGAACAACAACCGGCAGCAGGAGTATTTCAATCGCCTGCAGGCTTCGCAATGGGAATCTGAGCGGAGCGCTCTCAAAAGCGAGAGCCGATCGCTTTTGAGAGCGGAGAGCAAGCGTAAAACTATCGTCATTCTGGTTATTATACTCGTCAGCGTGATAGTGACAGGTTCGCTTGTGTTTATAATCAAACGGCGTCGTCGCCGTGAACTGGAAGGGGAGGAGCGCGCCGAGGCATTGCAGAAGATGGTCGACGAATTCCGTAACGCCCCGAAAGAGTCGTGCCGCGACAGTGACACACTCCGTCGCGCCATGCTTCAGCAGCTTGGCATAGTGAAGATGGTGGCGGAGACTCCGACGGAGCAGAACCGCGAGATGTTGCGGCGCATATCGTCGATAGGTGCCGAGATCGGTGACAATCTTGTCAACTGGCATAATCTCTACGATGTCATCGATAATCTTTATTCCGGATTTTACACGCGGTTGCGTGAGCGTTATGGCGAGCTCCTGACCGAGAAAGAGACTCAGATAATAGTGCTCATGGCGGCCGGATTTTCCACTAAAGAGATGTCGGTGGTAACATCTCAGACCACTGCCACTATTTATGTGCGCAAATCTGCGATAAGGCGCAAGCTCGGCATCGCAGAGAAGGAAGATATAATGGCATTTCTGCGCCGGGAGCTGGCCGGTTAAGGCGGTTTTAGACCGCAGTGGCGCAAATTTAGATTTTTAAGAAAAACATGTGCTGATTATCAAGGTGTTGCATCTATCTTGTTAAGACTTTTATATTTGGAGTTAAGACGTTTTCAGACATAATTTTGCATCGGAAGTCAACCACACGACGATGACATGCCGGAGTCGATACCGGCAGCGGAAAGCAGAGGTTGACAGCAATTTTTAAAATCATTTAAAACCGATGTTTATGTCAAGAGAAAAGAAAACAGCAGCCACATTGATTGCAACAATGTTTTGCGCGACAGCCGCGTTCGCACAGACAGAAGTGCCCGACACAATTCAGGCCGACGCCCTTGCCGAAATCACCGTGCAGGCGCCGAAAGTAATCCACAAGGCCGATATGGATGTGTTCTATCCGTCGAAGAGTGCCATAGAATCTTCTAAAGACGGTATGGCACTGCTGAGGAATATGCTTATACCGACAATGACGGTCAACGATGTGCTCGGCACCGTTACCTCGTCGGGCAAAGATGTGCAGGTGCGAATCAATGGGCGAGTGGCTACAATCGACCAGGTGAAAGCGCTTTTGCCTGAGACAATCAAGCGGGTGGAGTGGACCGATAATCCAGGCCTGAGATATAACGGCGCCACAGCTGTGGTCAATTTCATTGTTGCAAATCCTACTCTGGGAGGTTCGCTGATGGCGCAGGCGATGCCGTCGCTCAATACGGCGTTCGGCAATTACGGCGCGTCTCTGAAACTTAACAACGGACGTTCGCAGTGGGGAGTCAGCGCCAACTATAAACTCACCAACAAGATTGACGCCCATCGTGAATATACCGAGACATTCACCCGCCCCGACGGCAGCATTCTGACCCGCACTGAAACTCCTGTCGACGGCTATGTCGATGACACATCCGGCAGCCTGCAGCTCGACTACAGCTACATCAAGCCTGACACGACTGTGTTGTGGGTGGCAATCCGTGGCGACAGACGCTGGCCGGAAGGCTCAATGTTTGACGGGCTGATGTCGCTCAGTAATGGTGATAATGATATCCGTCTGCGTGACTACAGCCGCCGCACGGGATTCTCACCTGTTCTCTCTGCCTATCTGGAGCAGCATTTCACGCATAATCAGCTGATTGCTGTTGATTTCAACGCCTCGTTATACAACGGACGCACTGTCCAGTCATATACAGAGCAGGTGGCCGGAGGAGCCCCGGAATATATTACTGATGTCAATACGTCAATCAAAGACCGCAACAGCGCGTATGGCATCGAGGCCGACTATATAAGAAACTGGAGAAACTCGAAACTGACCGCCGGTGTATCATACACAGCCAACAGAAACCGCTCTACTTACGAAAATCTCGGTGGAGAGATATTCAACCAGCGTCAGGACAAGGTGTATCTCTTTGCAGAATATTTCCGCCGCATCGGCAAAGTGACACTGACCGGCGGTCTTGGCGCACAATACACTTCGTTTCATTTCAGGGAAACCAATCAGGGGAACAGCTCCTGGAACCTTCGCCCGCAGTTCTCCGCCACCTACAAGCCGGCGCAGTCTCATCAGTTGCGTCTCGGTTTCACATCATGGCAGACAGCTCCGTCACTTGCCGAAACGAATGTCGCTCCGCAACAGCTCGACGGTTTTCAGTGGCAGATCGGCAATCCAAATCTCAAGACCTCCTCGTCATATATGCTGTCGCTCAATTACAACTTCATGTTTCCCCGCGTGATGGGCGCGTTAGGCTTGCGTGCATTCTCTTCTCCTGACGCTATCACCGCCTGTTACAACTGGGCAGATGACCGTCTCGTCACGTCGTTTGAAAACAGCGACGGGCTGCAAAACCTCGCATTCTATCTCTCCCCGCAGGTAGAAGTGATACCCGACTGGGTGATGATGAGCGGAACACTGCAGTATAAAGCAGAGAGAATGAAAGGTAGAGGCTACCGTCACTATAATCACAACTGGAGCGGCGGTGTGACGGCCGTGGTGCAGCACTGGGGATTTAACCTGATGGCGCAATATCAGAAATCGGAGTCAAGTCTGTTTGGTGAAAAACTGACGTGGGGCGAATCATATTCGGTAGTGTCGCTCGGCTATGGCCACGACAATTGGGAGATAGCAGCCGGGGTGTACTGCCCGTTTACAAAATATGACCAGGGCGCGCGTCTCTATAACAGATACAACACCAACGAGATGCATCTGCGCATCGATATGGCCCCGATGCCATTCCTTCAGTTCAGCTACAATCTGCAGTGGGGACGACAGAAACGCGGCGCAGGCAAACTTGTCAATGTCGACGCCGGAGTCGACTCCTCAAAAGCTACACGACGTTAATTTGGGATTTTATAAAAAGCGATGCGGGCGAGCTGTTTTATGCAGTGCGCCCGCATCATGTCTATGCGAATGCGGCTATGACTGTTATCAGGCAGCCGAGCACTTCAATGCCGAGGCCGATAAATATCAGCGGGCGGTAGTGCGCTTTCATCTCCTGCTTTTGCAGGGGTGTATGTCCGTTGGCCTTGTAGTCGCGGTAATATCGGTATTTGAATATATATCTGACAATCAACCCGACTGCAAATACAACTATGCCAAACCAAAACCAAAACATGATCGTAAAAATTTAAATTTATAATTATAAGTAATAATTCTTAGGCCTTACTTATTTATAACGGAGCGGACTATGAAATGGTTGGATGGTGTTTTCTGAGCTCCGCAGCCACATCGGTCTTTTCTAATTTTTGAAATTTATTGTTGAAAAATTTGGTTTATATTATAAACCAAACTATCTTTGCAACGAAAACATGAGTGGAATCGCGCGACCGCTCTTTTTTTATCAGTATTTGGTTTATATTATAAACCATTTGTCTAATCAGAAAAAATCAAAAAAATGGAAGAGAAAAAAATCACTCCGGAGGAGGGGATGCAGGTAATCACTCAGATGATAGAAGCCTCCAGACAGCGCATGTCAATGCCCAACCTGCGCATATCAATCATGTGGGCCACGCTTGCAATAGTTACGGCAGCAATCGTGCTTACGGTAAGTCTTGTCAATTACACACCATGGATTAATCTCGTGTGGTTTGCAATTCCTGTCATAGGAATTCCGGTTAATATTGTTGTTGCCAGAAGAAGCGAGGATAGGGGTGGAGTAAGAACTGCCATTGACAATATCAGTGACGGTATATGGAAAATAGTCGGATATATTGCTATTGGATTGACTATAATATGTTTTATAATGCAACTTTGCGGTTATCCGCAGGCTTGGATGGCAATGCTGTTCTATGCATTTATAATTGTAGGTTTCGGTGCCGCCATGCAGGGGGTAGTCCTTAAAGAAGTTTCGTATATCGTGGGCGGAGTAATATCGATGTTAAGCGGCTTTGTTATTGTGGCTCTGACGCTGTGCAAGGTTCAGTTGTTGCTTGTATGGGTACTGCCGTTGTATATATTTTGTTTTCTTGTGATGTTTATTGTGCCGGCGGCTATAATCAGAAACAAACTAAATTCCAGACAAAAATGCAAGAACTGAATCCATTGCTGCACTCACAGTTGAGACTGGCGGTAATGTCGATACTGATGAATGTTGAGGAGGCTGATTTTGTCTATCTTAAAGAGAAAACTGAATCGACCGCCGGCAATCTCAGTGTGCAGCTCGATAAACTGGCTTCAGCAGGATATATAAATATCGAAAAAGATATGTCGGGAAAACGCCCGCGCACAATATGCTCGGTCAGTGACATCGGCCGCAACGCTTTTGTCGAATATGTCGAAGTGCTTAAAAGCTATATCAATATCTGAAACAGAGAGCCGGAGACCCTGTGGTTGTGATTAAACCCGAGTCTCCGGCTCTTCGATATCTGAAGTTGGCCTACATGGCAGTGCGGGTTGATTTCTTTGTGGCAATCATTGTGATGTCGTAGGCCGTATAGGTGAGAATGCCCGTGACGATGCAGATGAGAGTCCAGATATAGAAGCTGCCATAGTCGGCTATGTGTGCGGCCGCGGCAGTGCCTGCCTCTGCCAGGTTGCCGATGGTTTCGAGCAGCAGCGGATAACATAGCGTGCATATAATGCCGGCTACGAATCCGGTCAGCGCTGCGACTGCGACAGCCAGCCGATTACGCTTGCGCATTTCTCCGACTTTGCCTTTTACCAGTTCGACAGCCCGAAGGTTTCGTTCGAACCGCTCCATAAACAGTGTGTCGGAAGTCAGCTCTGGCTCATAATTCCCGAAGAGAGATGATATTTTGTCCTTTTCCATGATTTACTCCTTTAAAAAACAGTGAGTGTTTGGATTAATTTGAAGTTTTTACTTTCATTCTCTTTTATTGTTGGTTTAAATTCAAACACTCTCTAAGGTGGGCGCGTCCCCTTGATAGCTGTTGACGCACGGCTTCTGACGATGAGCCTGTTATGTCGGCAATCTCGTTGATGGCATATCCCTGCATATAATGCAGCAATATGGCCGAACGCTCTTTTTCGGTCAGCCGGTCGAGAGCGGCATACAGTTCCTGATATTCAAACGCTTTGTCGGAGCGGTCGTCGCTGTCGAGGCCGGCCGCCTCGGTTATCGGTTCTGACCATCGGTAGCTACGTTTGCAGCTGACAAAGGTGTTGTAGGCTATACGGTAGATCCAGGCCGAAAATTTGGCTCCTTCGCGGAAACTGTCGCATGAGATATAAGCCTTGACAAAAGTGTCCTGGGCAAGGTCATCGGCCAGAGCGGTATCCCCGCAACAGAGGGCAGTCAGAAAGCGGCGCACCGCTCTCTGATTTGCCTCTACATATTCGATGAATTGCTGCCTGGTCATCAATCACTGTGTTAATCTTCGTTGGCTTTCACATTACGTGTCACGAAGTAAACCACCAGATAGGCTATGCCTATGGCAAGGAATATGCCGGAAAACATCATCGAGCTGTAGCGGAGATGGGTTTCGGGCAGCGAGTATGATTTTATAGCGATGCATATTGCCATTGCGATGCCGATAAAGGTGAATATGCAGCCTCGGAGCAGACGGAGATGAAGCAGCTGTTGGGGCGTTTTGCCGTGTTTGCTCAGAGCATTGACGAGTTTGTCAGTGTCGACTGTTGAATTGTTTTCAATTGCCTTGATGATGATTTCGGCGTTTTTGTTGTCTTTGTTGCTGGCAGCGCGAAACACAATCCACACGATGAGAACGGGGAGAACGACTGCGACTGCAATAGGAACGAGAGCTTGTACGATATCAAACATGACTTTAAATTTTTTGTGGTTATTTTTCACTACTGTCCACTAAAAATGGACGGGGTTAAAAATTAAATAAATTCGGTTCACTTGAACCATATAGAACTTTGACATCGTTGATATTCTTTTTGTCGAACAAGTCCCGTATATGGGTTTTGTCAGTAAGCGAGATTCCAAGAATCTGAAGAACTTCGTAAACGCTT
>SCEG01000497.1 GCA_004102805.1 Muribaculaceae bacterium Isolate-002 (NCI) | reverse complement strand
CTGACCCGCTGCACGCGCACGCGTGTCAGGGCGCGGAACACGCTCTCACGGATCTGGAAGAGCATTTCCTGGAACATGTCGAAGCCTTCGCGCTTGTACTCCAGCTTGGGATCGCGCTGGCCGTAGCCGCGCAGGCCGATGCCGTCGCGCAGGGCGTCCATGTTGCGCGGGTGTTCCTTCCAGCAGGGGTCCAGGTCTTGCAGCAGGGAGTAGCGCTGGATGTCCTTGTAGCTCTCACCGGCGTCGGCTTTCAGTTCATCCAGAATGCCGGGTCTCAGCTTTTCACACTCTTCCCGCTCGGGCAGGGGCGCGTTTTCGGGCAGCGCGCGGTCCAGATTGAAGACTTCGCGCAAGCGGGCCATGATGGCCCGGCGCGTGTCGGGCAG
>SCEG01000496.1 GCA_004102805.1 Muribaculaceae bacterium Isolate-002 (NCI) | reverse complement strand
AGATGGATTGAATATCATAAATGGAAATTCAAATCCAAGATCTATATCCCGTTGATGGACCCGATTTCAGTGAAACGCACTCCGGTAGTGATGGGGCGTGTAGAGTTCGGCTTGCTGGGACATTACAACAAATACAAGAAATCTCCTTTCGAAACATTCGATGTGGGGGGTGACGGTATGACCGGCTATTCCAGCTATGCGACGGAAAGTGTTGCCCTGCGCGGATATGAGAACAGTTCTTTGACACCTTATGGTAGCGCAGGTTATGCTTATACCCGTCTTGGCTTGGAATTAAGATATCCCTTGATGCTGGAAACCAGTACAAGTATCTATGCGCTGACGTTTGTCGAAGCCGGTAATGCTTGGCACGACGTGAGCAAGTTCAA
>SCEG01000495.1 GCA_004102805.1 Muribaculaceae bacterium Isolate-002 (NCI) | reverse complement strand
CACAAAACCGGTGGCGATGACCAGAGCCATGAGCGTGAGATTGTTCAGGGAAAATCCGGCCAGATACATGACCCCCAGCGAACCCACCAGAGACAGGGGCACTGCCAGGGCCGGGATGATGGTGGCCTCCACATTGCGCAGAAAAATCCAGATGACCCAGATAACCAAGGCCACGGCCAGCAGCAGTTCCAGTTGCACGTCATGCACCGTGGCGCGGATGGTGGTGGTGCGGTCCGTAACCACGCGCACCTCCACGTTGCCGGGCAGGGTCTGCTGCAGTACGGGCAGCAGGCGGGTCACGCTGTCGGCCACGCTGATGACGTTGGCGCCGGGCTGGCGCTGCACCGAGAGCACAATGGCCGGGCGGAAGGAATCCTTGCCGTCCG
>SCEG01000494.1 GCA_004102805.1 Muribaculaceae bacterium Isolate-002 (NCI) | reverse complement strand
ATCCCTTCGCGGGAACGGACGGCAACGACATTATGATCAATGTTTTCGGCAAAGAGGTCGACGGCGGCTCCGGCGATGACACGATTATCAATTTTGCTGCCAATGTCTCTCTTCGAGGCGGTTCGGGGAACGACAAGATCATTATTGCGGGTCAGTTTGTGGAGAACATCTCTGTTGATCTCGGCGACGGCGATGACCTACTAAAAGCTGAGAACCTAACCGTGTCGGATGGTTCCCGTCTAACCATAAACGGAGGTGACGGAAACGACGACATCCAGTTGGGAACCGTGTTTTCTCCCGGCGCCATTGTTGTGGACGGCGGCAACGGCGCTGATCGCATCACAGCGAGCAACATCATCAGCCGAAGCGAAAACGTGACCATAAATG
>SCEG01000053.1 GCA_004102805.1 Muribaculaceae bacterium Isolate-002 (NCI) | reverse complement strand
TTTATGCATATCGGTCTGATTATGACCGCAAAAGTAAATTGAAATCCGTTCGCTTGCAAATTAGATGTAACAACCAGAATATCAACAATTTCAAAGAACTCTTATGATTTTTTAGTGGACACTAATGGGCTATTATATTTAACGCTACAAAATTAAGTCCGGTAATTACCAATCAGAAGGACACAAAATAACCCCGGAGGATTCACCGCCGGGGTTTACAATCAGGTAATGGATAATCAGCAAATTGGTTTCACTATTTCCACGCGCATACCGAGAGCCTCGATAATGCGGTAAAATACTGTGACGCTTGGAGTGATTAAGCCGTTTTCTATTCGGGATATATAGGATTTTGTAACGTTGAGTTTTTCGGCAAGTTCGCTCTGTGTCATACGAACCTCCTTTCGGCAGATTCGTAACTTATTGCCGATTTCTTCGGTTAGCTCCTGGTCAGTCATCGTACCGCCAATTTAACCGGAGTTTGACCTGTTATTGAAAATTCCGCACTTACACCGAGAGCCTTCAAAACCTTTACAATAGTGGAAATCGTCAAATTTCTGCCACTCTCAATTTTTGATATCTGTGCAGGCTGCACCCCTACGCGTTCGCCGAGCTGAGCCTGCGTCAAATTATTGGCTTTTCTGGCATTCTTGATTGACGCACCAATTAAAGCGGCTTCCACGTCAGCGTCAAAACTTTCACGTTCGGGAGTGCCTTTAACGCCGATATATTTATCGAGCATTTCGTCATTAGTGTAAAATTTCATATCGTCATTTATTGTTTTTCTGTTTGAAATATTCGTTTCTTATTGCGTTGGCGCGTTCGATTTCGGATTTAGGAGTTTTTTGAGTTTTTTTAATAAATCCATGTGTTGTTATAATCAACGCTTGCGCTTCAGTATCCCAAAATGATAAGATACGGTAGCAAATACCGTTATAAAGCGTTCTGAACTCCCAAATATCTGTGCCGTCAAGTT
The DNA here is from genome assembly GCA_004102805.1 of Muribaculaceae bacterium Isolate-002 (NCI). Taxonomy (GTDB): domain Bacteria; phylum Bacteroidota; class Bacteroidia; order Bacteroidales; family Muribaculaceae; genus JAGBWK01. The sequence continues at coordinate 16,767 of SCEG01000053.1, read as the reverse complement.
TCTTGAACAATTCTTTGTCAATGATACCGCCGGCAACGAGATTGATATTATAAAATATCTTTTTTCTGGCCTTCTCATTGACGGATTCGAGGAACCTGTCTACCTCCTCGGAATATATGATTTTATATTTCGGTTGCTTGTTCATTACACTCGCTTCATATATTTACAATGCAAATATAATAAAAGTTTTCCATATATGGAAATATTTTTACAAAAAATCCCCGCAACGGTGAAGCTGCGGGGAGATTGGCAGGGAAGAAAAAACGGACGGTTATGCGGCGTTGTAGCGGCTTTGCTCTATCCAGACGATTTTACCCTCGCCGCTGTCAAAAGCGCGGAGCGTGATCAGTGAGCCTTCAGAAGCGGTGAACGTGGCACCGGCGCGGAGCATGATATTGCCGCCGGTGCCGGAAACGGTCGGCGATGTCGCGCCTGAAGCTCCGAGAATGGTGATAACAGCATCGTGCGCGCCACCCTCTATCTCGTTGACGGTAGTTGCACCGGCCGAAAGCTGGTACTGACCTTCCGAAACGAAGGTGACGGCTTTTGTTCCGGCCTCGACAACCGACACCGGTTCTTCGAGGGTGACAGTACCTTTGTAGATGAAGATATCATTGCCCTTCGAGATTTGGGTGAATGTCATCTCGTTGGTGTTGCTCTCGTTGTTGCCGGTGTACGATGGTGTGAGCTTGCACGGGTTGCAGATCGTGCCGATAAGATCGGCAGCTTTGCCGGAGCAATAACGGATCACCACGATGAATTTGCGGTTGATGCTGTTGGCCTTGAACTCGCGCACCTCCTGCTCGTTGCCCGGATGCTCGAACTTGATCGACGGCGTGAAGCCGATTTTGTCGGTATCGCCGTCGGCGGCACTCGTCAGCTCGATGGTGCCCTGGGTCATGTAGATGTTGTAGCCGTAGCGGCCCGGCTTCATTACGATGTTATCGGCGATAACCACCCCTTTGTCGTCGGCCGACGGCATGAAAGCGATGTCGTCGATGTCGATAAGTGTCAACTGGTCGCGCGGCTGAATACCTGTGCCGGGATTGCCTTCGGCGCGTGGTACGGATTTTTTAATATATGTCATATCCTTGAAATAATATCAGTTAGAGAATAAAACGGAGGGCAAGAGCGGATGCAGTCGCCCTCCGTGTTTGTCGGTGTGCGGTTATCAGCCGCGGGCCACCTCGTAGAACTTGCCGTCGGCTGCCTTCACGAGCTGGATAAACGCGCCGGCCCTCAGGGTCATGTCCTTGGTGAGAACAAAGTTTCCACCGTTGGCAATGGTTGAGGCGTTGGCGGTTCCGGCTCCGTGGATTGTGTAAACCACTCCGGCTACTGCGTCGGTCAGGTCGGTGATTGCGGTCGCATTGGTGTTGGCGGCTGTAATGAACACGGTCGCGCCCTGAACGCTGGGGGTTGTTGCGTCGGCGGGGAACTGGTAAGAATCAGCGGCGGCAGTTGCGCGGCTTACCTCGATGAACTTGCCGTCGGCGCGTTTCATCACGCGGAGAACGTCGCCTTTCTTCGGTGTCCATGCCTCGGTCAGCAGCTCGAATTTACCGGCCTTCTTGATAGTCACGCCGTTTTCACCGTCCGCGCCGCATTTGAGGGCGATAACCTTGCCGACTTCAGCGTTGGCAATGTCTGTAATCTCGAATACTTTCGAGTTGGAGGCGGTGACGATAGACGAATGAAGGAGCGCGTCGGGGTTACTGTCCTTGTCGCCTTCAATGTAGTAGGTTTCGGGGAGGTCGTAGTCGTTGCACCAGATGAGCTGGCGAGAACCGTCCATGTCGGCGCGGTTGGTGTACTTGTAACCGACTGCCTCGGCCTGAATTGATTCTTTCCAGTTACTCCACACCTTAACGGTCCAGTCCTGCTGTTCAATCTGGAAACGGAGCATTTCGCCGGAAATCTGGCAAAATGACTTGATGTTTCCTTCGATAGTCCAGAAGATACGGTGGTGATTGTCGGCGTTGGGAATCGTTTCGATTTTCACCGCGGGGAACTCCTTCACATAGTTGATACCGGCCTTATAGTCCTGATTCTGTCCGTAATGGGTTTCGTTATACTTGTGATACCACGGGAGCATGAACGAGGGGATATAAAGCACGATTTTACCGGTGTCGCGGAATACGGAGGGAATCATGCTCGTGCCTTGGTAGAACACTTCGCCGATATTGCCGGGGGTGATACGAGGAAGGGTAAACGGTTTAATCTGATAAACAGTTTTCCCGGTTGTACCGCCGTCGGGAGTGAAATCGGTATGACCTTCCACGCGCTTGCGGAGATATTCATAGATACCGTCGGCGGCTGCCATGGCGCGGCCGGGCTTGTCGGGGTCGGGTTCGCGGCGCACACCGTTGACGTAGCGGAGTTCGCGTTCGTTGTGGAGAACTTTCGCCGTTTCAACGAGGAGGTACTCGATAAATGAAAGTTTTACAGGGTTCGAGCCTTCGCGATTGAAATAGCCAATCCAGCTCTTTTCGAGCTGCTTCAGGCTCTGAAACTTGTGAACGAACATAACTCCGTACATACGGAGCGTTTCATGTCCGAACTCGTAAGAACCTTTAGCAACCTTGTCGAACTCGCTCTTATCGGAGCTGTCGGCCTGCGAGAACTCGCCCAGCCAGAGGTTGACGAGGGTTTCGAGGTCCTGATGTCCGGCTTCAGTGGGGAACAGCTTCGTAATTGTGGGGAGTTCGACGAGGAACGACTGAAGGCGTTTGGTCCAACTGGTGCGGTAGAACGCGCCGAGGTCGTCCTGAAGGCCCTTGTAATCGACCGACGAGGGGGCGTCGACGGCGAGCATCTTTCCTTCGTTGGCGAGAAGAGCGGCGCGGGCGCGCTGGTTGTAGGGGCGTTCGAGGCTGAAGAAGGAGCCGGAGAGGCCGCCGAGCTGCTGTTCATCGGCGAGGTTGAAGGCCGGAGCTGTGGCGGTGGCTGAACCGGCACCCTTGCCGGGATCGGTTTCGGGGAGGGCTGAAAGTATCTGAATCTTGGCGTTCAGAGCGGTGATTTCCGCCTCCTTCGCCTGAATGGCTGCGGCGTGGGCTGCCTTGTCGGTGGCGACGGTCTGTTTGAGCGCGTCGAGTTCTGCGGTTTTGGCCTGAAGCTGCTCGGTAGTCTGACCGAGAACAGCGGCGACGGCTGCCATCTGCTGGTTGGGGGTTGAGCCGGTTGCGGCTGCGGGGGGATTCTGGAGGAAGGCGTTAAAGTCGTCGAGGAAACGGTCGGTAAAACCGTAGCCCTTCAACGCTGCGCGTTCCTCGTCCGAAAGGCACTCCTTGCCGTCCACCTTGCCAAAGGAGGAAAGTCCGAGAATACCGAGAATCGCGGGGATTAGATTCGCAAAATTCATGTTCGTAAATGTTTGGTTGATGAAATTATTTGTATAATTGTTCTGCCTTCCGGCTCGTTGCTTGTGCAAGTACCCATGTAACCGCGTCTTTCAATCCGCCGAACTGGTCGATATATCCGGCGGCGACCGCTTCGTCGCCGCTGAACATCTCGCCACGGAAAAGAGGGAGTTCAGGGTCGTAGGTGATTCCGAGGTTACGCGCCACGGTTTCGGCAAATACCTTGTGAATCTTTTCGGCCTTCTGCTTTATCATGGTTTCATCGTTGTTGTCAACAATGGCGCGGTATTCCTTATTCTTCAGGTCGGCGGTGTCCGGGTAAATTTCGCGGTAGTCGATTCCGTTCTGCCTGAAAAATTCTTTGAAACTGGTATGAGTGCAGACGATACCAACACTACCAACCTCGCAAAGTGGCGAGGCTATGAAAGTGCGGTCGCTTGCAGTTCCTAACCAGAAATGAGCGGAGGCCATGATGCCGGTTACAACTGTGGCGGTCGGCTTGGTGCAATTCTCTACGGCTGCGGCTGCCATGTCGAGGTGCGACACCATTCCGCCGGGGCCGTCGATAACGAACACCACGCCGCAAATATTCGGATTCAGTTCCGCCGCCTCTATCTGCTTTATTACCCATTCCGATTCCCACGAATAGAGGTTACCGGTCAGCGTTATAACCGCGATAGAATCAACGGGGAGGGTGATGTCGTCAAGTTCGTACCATTTAGCCATATAAGGCGCGGCGGTTGCCTTGACGGTGCATTTCGCTTTTGATAGCTGCGCCACGGCGGCTTCTATATTGCCGTTGAGTATGCACGGCAAAAGGAGCGACACGGTGTTTTCGAGGTCGTGCCGCTGGATAGTCCAGTTATCGGAGAAAAATCGTTGTAGCTTATTCATGTAGCTATTTTTGCAGCAAAATAACTACAGATCGCGCGGGCGCGGAAGGACTTTAATCCATGAGGAAGGCGTCGGGCGCGGTGTCCTCGCCCTGAAGGGTGACGGAGAAAACTCCGTCGCCGATACTGTAATCAAGCGAGAGCGGCCAATCAGGAGAACCGGCCACCCTCCGTTTGCCGGATTCATCGACGTAGGTAGCTATCAGCCTCGAAACCTTATAACCTTCGAGAGCGTCGGCGGTGCTGTCCGAAACATCGGAACGCTCAAAGGTGATTTTTTTCTTTATTATACCATTGTCGGAGGTCGTCGATACCTTGACGCTGCCCGGCACCGCCACCGAGTCGTCCTCACCTCCGAGAATAAGCATAACGACGCGCGATTTTATCCGGGCGAACCTCGATACACGCGAAAGCGGAATAATTTTAAGGCTGTGGCAACTTGAAACAGTGGAACGGGTCATATTTTGGAGTTGTAAAATGTTGTAAATCAATCACTCGGCATTTTTCCGACACTTTTCCGACAAAAATACCGCAAAAAAAGGACAAAACGGAGCATGATGTCGGGGAAATAATACCCTATAAAAATAAACTTATTTTCGATTATATCCGCGTTTTTTCTTACGGCGTAACTTGTCGCGCCACCTCTGGTAGTTTTTCAACAGGGCATCCTCGGTGATTCCCTCGATTCCATATTTCGACATGAACAGGAAAACGGAATCTTTGAACTGAACCCCGTTTATATGTTTGTTCTCGTCCATAAAGTCGTGCAGCTCGGCCCACATCATCAGACGTAATTTATCACCGAGAACCTTCTGCGCTCTATCCGATAGATAATTGTAATATTCCGGGTCTTTGCCCTCGCGCCTTTCAGGTAAAGCAAATTCAAGATTGCCGGAATCTACAGGGCAACCCGTGGGGCGTTTCTTCAGTAGGTCGTAAATCAATATGTAAATATCGAGAGCCGACGGAAATCGGACGGCTCCGGCTTCGTGGTCGTAGTATTTCCCTCGGATATACTCGGCCACGTGTTGTTCCACGGATATTTTAACGGTAATCATGTGGGGAGGGATTGGATTATTACAGCGCAAAGGTACATAAATTTCACGACATACGGGTAATATATTCCGTTGTTGTTGATTTATTTACCCTATAAGTTCAAAAATCATCGGAAATTTTTGTTACAATGTTATTCGTTACCAACCTTTTGAAAGTCAACAAAGTAAGTCCGAAACAAACCGAAATCGCAATTTGTGACAGCCCTCGCCATTTTGTCACACTTTCCCCCTGCTGACAGTCGTAACAAACCGAAAAAATTTTGTTATAGCCTTTGTTACCGCTTTTGTTACGGCCTTTCCCTCTTTATTTTCTATTGATTTTTACTTTGTTACACTCTTTGCAAACATTCTGTTACAAGGTAACAAAGATTTATAATAAAATAGGGAGGGGGTATTGGGGAGGCAAGGAAGGAGCCGGACGAGGCCGGAGGTTAAAAGAAGGAGCCGGGCCGCCTCGTTTGTTACGAGTTGACCCGGCTCCCGGCTCGAAATAAAATACCTTATGCGTGTGGTGTGCGTTCATCAGAGCGACGGCTATAATTCTGAGGGTTGCGGCATACGCTTACGGAATCGCCTTTGAAGGTCTGGGTGTTGCTCCAATGTTTTTATTATGTCCTTGGCGCTGGTTGCGTTTTCCACAAAAACCACAGTTATGCAACCTCCGCGTTTATCGTCGTCGCTGTACGGAATGGCATAGCCCAAAAAATTCTTATAGTGAAGATAGTGATAGCCGTCCGCTTCGATTGCTTCATGATATACCGGTGAATCAATTTTGCAGATGTTATTTATATCTTGTTGTGAGAAAGTGCCACGAATAGCCCTAAATAAGTGACCGGGGCGACCCCAAGTTCCGAAATATGCAATTCTATTCATAGGGATTATATTTGCTTTCTGGAGGTTCTGGGTTCTCCCATGTCGGGGTTCTATGTCCGTGCAATAATTCGCACATATTACGGGCGTGGACTCCTGCTCGTTTACACTCGCGGTTGAAATCCTCGTCAAGAGTTCCTTCCATGGCAAACAGTGTTTCGAGTAATTCCCGGATTTCATCTGCTTCTTTGAATGTTAGTGAAATTCGTTTGTACTTATCTTTTTTCATAAAGCCAATAATTATTTAATAAATCGCAGATATGCATAGCGAGAATGGAATCTTTGCGCGATTTTGAGCCATGTCCGTCCATCCCTGCTACAAACTTACCGTTTCTATCGGTTATGTAGTCTATTCCATGTTCATGTATAGGCAAAAAGGGAGGTTCAAAATCTTTTCCAACTCCGACAACCTCTGTGATGTCAATAAATGGATATTTATTATTTTCGTTCATTGGATAAATAGGTTTCTGAAAATGCGGTAAATAGGTTCTCCGGCTCCTCGTCCGGCAAGTATCGCCCGTTCACGGCAAGTGCTTTGCGTAGAGCCTCGCGGAAGGTTACGCCGTTGTTCGTGTAGTTCATCACCATATCGTAAGCCTTCGGGTGATTATCGAGGAGAATCGAGAAACGGCGGTCGTCGGCGAACTGTGCGCCGAATCCGCAACCCATGCAGCCGGTACGCGCTGCGCCTTTACGGTATATCTCGGCAATATCCAGCCGTTGCTCCTCGATATATTGCCACACGTCTGCCTCCGTCCATATTGATAACGGTCGGGAAGTTGCTTTCTCTCCGAATACATTACAGCCCCCAGACCGAACATATTGCCCCATTCGCATTTTACTCTCGGCGGCCATTATACCAGTTATCGGGTGGCGACCCGTTTCCTTCTCGAACTTGTGGAACGGGCGTTTCTTCAGCACTGAACAACACGCCGGAGAGGTTTCGTAAGATTCAGTTAATAGATACTTCCATTTTGAGGCAAGACAAAAGTAGCCGTTCCCGAGGTATTTTGCCGATGTTGCTGTGTTGGGGTTGTAGCGTATTTTATGAATCTTGTCGGCCGTTTCTTTTCCGACAAGTGGAAAGCCGTATTTCGCCCATACTTGGCGCGGTGTAATCTCCGGGCGTATGACTTGTATATTTGCACCTTTCTTCGCTTGTTCTCTGACGAATTGTATTATTTCGGGGTATTCGTTGCCGGTAGAGCAAAACACCGCCAGAATGTCAGGGTAAAGAATCCGGCAAAGGTGTAATAATACCGTGCTATCCTTACCGCCTGAAAATGAGCAATACACTTTGTGAATACCGCCCATACGGGAAATGAATACGTCAATAGTCGCGAGAGCGTGGTCGACCTTTTGTGCCAGCGTCCACGCCTGACGCTCTTTAAGTATGTCGGTTGTCATTGGATAAATAGATTTTTGAAAATGCGGTAAAGGAGTTCGACGACGATAGAGTTACCAGCGAGTTTACGTTGTTGGGTTGTCGATAGTCCGGCGGCTTGAATTGCGTCGATATAGATGTCCGGCAAGTCCATGAGGCGGAACAGTTCGCGCGGTGTAAATTTGCGTATGAGATAGCCGACGCAAATCAGATTATTATCGGTATAGGCCGAGGCGGTGACAGCCGGGGCAATATCGAGGACGTTCCCACGGGCGAAACCGTGCGGAAGCTGTATAACCGTGGGTTCAACTATAAATTCAGCCGTTGAGCCTGTGTAACGTCTGTTTGAGCTGCATACCGTTCCGGCTACGTCTTTGAGGTGTCGGGCTACCACCACGCCTTTGTTGTCGCGTGTGTAGCCTAATACTTTCGGTTCTGCGAGAAGGCTATTCTTGTCAACGGTGGTTATACAGTTGGACACCGGGCCGCCTAACTCCAGCCTTTGAACTGTTGGAATCCCTGCGCGGCGATCGCCGGGGTTGTCAGGGTTTCTCCCTCGATAGGCACACGCTACAGGCTCGGCGAGGTAGGTATCGGTCGGACGACTGCCGCAAAGCGTAGTAACGGCGCAAGAAATACCGTCGGCCGTCTTGAAACTCGTAGAGAATCCGCACCCTTCAGACTGTTTGCGTTCGTTGTGGTTGATAATCATGTGTAATTGCTTTTCGTTTAGATACCATGAATCAGCCACATTTTCCTCGAGAACGTGGATTAACCTCCGTGTTATAGTATCGGAAGGCTGCGGAAATTCGTAACTTTGCCCCCCCCCAGATACTTACCATAAAAACGCGCTCACGATTCTGCGGAACACCGAAATTCTTCGCGTTGAGAATAGCCCAGTAATTGGAATATCCGAGGGCTTCGAGTGTATCGCGCCAGCGTTTGAAATTGTCTTTGTGCTTCTTGAAGGTCAACGCCTTGACATTCTCCATAAGTAGGAATTTAGGACGTTTCACCTCGATAGCTCTCGCACACTCCCAAAGTAATGAGGATCGCGAACCGATGCCTTCATCAAAACCTCTTTGTTTCCCTGCCGTGCTTATGTCTTGGCACGGGAACGAATAGGTAAATAAATCGAAATCCGGCACCTCTGCCCATTCTATCTTGGTAATATCTCCAAAGTTTCGGTATTTGGCAAGGAGTTCCGGCGACGGCTCGTATTTCTTCAGATTAAGCCGGTCGATACTTTGACCGTGCAAACTAGTGTCACGAGCTGCGTAGTATGCCAGAACCGCGAAACGGTCTATTTCGGAGAATCCGGCCACCTCGTAATCGAATCCGGGAAAATCTTCTTTCAGCCGTTGGAGTGCTATCGACTGACTGCCGTAACCGGCGAACGCCTCGAATATTCGTATTTTCATAATTGTAACGGTTTAGAATGGCATTTCCTCTTGGGTTGGAGGGGGTGGCGGTGGATTCTTCAGCCGTTCGGCCTCTTTCTTGGTGCGGAGATAAATCATTTCTTTCTGAACCTTCTGATGCGTTACCGGGTCCTCGATACGTCGCATAATTCGAGATCCTGAATTATGCAGTTCTTCGGGATTGAGGCAGTCAATATAATCACAGGTAAAGCAGAAGCCCTTCAGAGATTTCGTGAATTTCTGCATGGTGATTTTAGACACACCGGAGAAGCGTTTGTAAGCTTCGAATGCATCTTCCCTCACGATTTCACGGTTAAGGTTATCTCCACAACCGTTCTCATCAACTGAGAAATAACCTTCGGCCCACTCACGGAAATTGTCGGACATATCCCGGAGGTACTTGCGGAAAATGATATTGTCGATTTTCGGTTCAATCTTCACTTCGCGTGGAGCTACAGACAGATAAAAACGAACGCATTGCATCGCGAAATTTATATCAGCCTCCCATTCCGCCTCAGTGTAGGAGCTACCCCATAGGTCGCGGTTGCCAAAGTCGGTACTGACTTTCCGGGTTTCGACATAGTCATTATCTTCCGACATTTCGTGGTAGTAGTCCGAAAATACTACGAAAATCATTCGGCCACGGCTGGAGCTGCTAAACTCTCGCGGGACGTAGTTTGTGGTAAATGCGAACTTCGGCGACTCGTCGAATTTCATGTTATACGCCGACACATTCTTTGGGTTAATCGTTATATCGCTGGTGATATTGTCGTAGAACTGGTCGAACTGTAGATACTCGCTACAGTCGTCGATTAAGACTACATCCGTTTTTTTAGTCACCTGCTCAAACGCAAAATTATTTTCCAGCAATTTCGGATTTCGCCCGGACAGTTTCAGCAAGGTGTTGAATTTCCCAATTCCGACGAACATAACAGACTTTCCGGAACGGCCATTACACTGATCGTTCTCTCCGATTATGTTATCCATAACGAACGGAGCCCATGCTCTCGACATAGATTTATAACGGTGCAGCATGTAACCAATCGTGAAAATCTTGTTGATAAGACATTGTTTTTGCTCATGGATCTCGGCGGTGTCCAGCGACGAGCCGGCGATGTCGAAGCGATGAGCTGCGAGGTACGCCGCACCTTCATCCGGCGGCATGGTGTTAATCCGCTCCTCCAGCTCCTTGCGCCAATGAATACGGGAGGCGTTAATCAGGTATTTGAAATAATTAGAGGGCTGATTCTCGGCCACCTCGATGTCGAAATCTTCGCTTTCGTATCGCCCTTCGGGATGGGTTATCGTGAACATATCGGGGAGGAATTTAATATTATGGTTGATAACATTCTCCTCCCATACATAGCGGCCGGCAGAGGCTGCGCGGTTATCGTGCTTGATAATCTCGCGTCCCGTGACTTCGGCTGTAAATTTCGGAAAATAAAAGAACTGCGAACGCTCGGTGTGATTGGTAAAATCAAGATCAATCTCTTGTAAATCAACCAAATATTGAGGCGACAACTTGGAATCCTGTAATATTTGGTTCCGTAATTCGCGTTCAGGTTTATTTTCAACAGCCCATTTCAGTACAAATGCCCGGATTTCCTTTGGCGTTACTGTCTTAACTATATTTCCATCAATCTTTATAAATTGAATGGCCTGAGTGTATTTGTCGCGAATTGTATGGAATCCATTCAATCTCAGAAACTCGTGTAAGCAAGTGTTATCAATCGAATATTTCATTTTCTTGCTTTTCTCGTGCCATGATTCCGTCCAAAATCGAGCCGGAGTAGCACGTTTTAGAAGATATTGAAAATCGCCCTTACTGCTCCATATTTCCATCCAATCTCGGAAATCCTTACGGGGTTTCCCTCGATTGTCGCGATATGAGGCCAGTTTTTCGGGTAGCCAAATGGTGTGTATGTCGATAAAGCGTAAAGCGAGTTCCGTACCTTTCAGGCGGCCGGTTGCGTCGATGTCGGGGATATTATAGACGGTTTCGACGTATTTCGTTATCTGGTTCCACTCCTCTTGGCTTACTTGATAGGTTTCCGAATTAAACCACAAAGGGTAGTAACCGAGAGAGCAGACACAAACCGCGTCGCGTTCGCCGGAGCAAATGATTGCTTCGGGTAATTTTTGTTCTCGGTAGGGCTTATGCTCGTTTGCAGGGTCGGCGGTCCACTTTGCTTCCTCGGTATCGTTGTACGCTCTCCATGCGGCGGCAAGTTCAAACAAACCGTTAATGTAGCTATGTGGTTTCTTCCCGGCTGGCTGGTATTGAAATCGGTATTCCTTTTTAGGGTTAAGAGGTTCGTAAATCTTATAAAAGCAATCACGATTACCCTTTGAATCAGTAAGCCAACATTCACGGATAAAAATCGGATAGTTATCGTTTGAGTATTTATAAATCGCCTCGCGGTTCTTGACTGTGACGACATGGTTAGTCCGGTACCAGTGGAGAGCCTTCAGCGTGTCAGGAGTGACACGAGGCCCCATAACCTCGCATTCTTTCTTTGTAAACTCTTGGTCAATATCTTTATCCCAAAATCCCTCCGCTTGTTCTGCTGTGGCAGGCAAGCGGCGAACATCCGGGCGGTTGACTGAACGATTTATTTCATCGGTAATATTGAATATAGCCGAGAGGTCGAGGATAGCTTCGCGGAAGGTTAACCCCGTTTGCTTCATATGTATGGAAATAGGGCTTTCGGCTCTGCCTTCGTCGCCGAAATCCGTCATTTTCCAGACTTGCACCCCATCCTTGGTTTTCATTAGTTTGACCCTTGCGCTAGGAGTACGCTCGTCGGGTCTGGCCTTGAAAGACTTGTTACTCCTTGCCGCTTCGGGAGCGTCGGGGTAATGCAGCGCAATGATACGGAGGCCGTCGTCTGTTGCTGCGTATAACTGTTCAGGTGTTACCATATCATGTGACAAGTTACATAATTACAAAAATTTAGGGCGATTTCTACCCCCCCCATTTTTCGAGATTGAGGGGTAACGGTCTTGCAAAGTGACGAATAAACCGAAGGAGGTGGAAGGACGCACACGGTATTATTTTTCATCGCTGAATAAATTTAGTTGAATCCCATAACCGAAAGCCTTCAGCCGTTCCTCCACACGGGCGGAACGATTCGCCTCCGGCGTTGTTACTACTCGCTCCGTTTTACTGAAACGGTAGCCACGACGACGGGCATAATAGCGTAAATCATACAACGTTTTAGGGACGCGCATTTGAAACGGTAGTATCAGTGTCGTACACGCGAGTTATAGAGTCGCAAACCTCGGCTAAAAGGTCAGAGGCGAGAAGGTCGTGGGTGATACCGATAACACCGAAACCGTCGTCAGTCTTTTGGACGTTGTGGACGTGTATGTCGCCGGCTTCATTGAGTACGTCGGCAAGTTCAACGGGTAGGCTTTTTTCATCCATGTAGAGAGCTGCGCGATGTTCGTCGGCGTGGAGTTCTGCGGAGTGTTGTCCGAAGGTGATAATCTTTTTCATATTTCGAGCGGTGTTATATGGTTATTAAATAGCCGTGCCGGAGGCGTGATCGCTTACGCCTTCGGTCATTTCCTCCGGCTTGGCTATCGTGAATATTTCTTTACCTGAAACCCGTAGGGCATAGGCGTTTATTAGTGTTTTTGCCGAGTTTGGCACTTTGCAACGCCCGTATATCCAGTTCAGTATTTTGCTTTTGCTTTCACCGCAAGCGACAACCAAACCGGTTTTATGCTTGTTGTACTCTGCGCGTGGAAGAGAATCCAGCCAACTGCGCAAAATATTAGAGTCCGTAAGGTCTTTAATTTGATTCTTCATTTGTAGAACTGAAATATTTTTGTTAATTTTACCCTACAAATGTAGTAATAAATTCCATTAATCAGGTAAATAATTCACGTTAATAAATGTAAAATAAATAATATCAATGGCTAATCTTCTTTTAATCAGAGATTTGTGCGAGCGCAAGAAAATGACTATTCGAGAGTTAGCGCAACGCATTGGCCGCGATGAAAGCTCCATACAGAGCGCAATCCGACGCGGTTCGACCAACTCGACAACAATAGAGCTAATCGCCAAAGAATTAGGCGTGTCAGCTGGTATCTTCTTCGACGGATTCGCCGCCGATGAATCCGACGCACTCCGCCGCGAGGTGGCTCATCTGAAGGAACTACTGAAGGAAAAAGAGCGGACAATCGAGATTTTAATGAGCGATAGAACGAAAAGATAATCCCGGTAATAAATAGGTTGTTTTCGTATAGTCAGTTATTAAATACCTTACTCGCAAATAATTATTAAAACTGATTTTACGCCGGCAGCCTATTTGTATCGGACAAATTTCGGACATAAACGCCACAAAATCAAACAATATAATTATTGATTTTCAGAGTGTTACGCGCTTGTTTATATAAAGCTTTGGTCTCGTCCTCTCCGCAATAAAGCCTGTTTATCAGGCTTTTGTTGTATCTACACCCAATTTTGCACCCAAAACGGTCAAAGTTGGGTGTTTTTATATATTCTTAACCTTTGGTTAAGCGCTAAAGCGATGACTTAACGCTCCTCACGCCTCAAAGGGCACGCAGCTGCTGTTCAACGGGGTAGAGACGCCCCGAAATCTCATAATGGCAATCAACTCTGTAATCGCATCCAGATAGGAGCCACCCAACTCTACACCGTACCGAACTTTTTTCTTTTGTCCAGCCATTCCCATATATAGGTTTAGGTTTAGTCGGGCACATATATAGCCAGAATCAAACCAAAATTGAGTTACAATTTAAGGCTCTGGGCAAAAGATAATCAGTTAAGTATAGTCGATTGCTCGCAGATTTTTAGTAATTTTGCAATTGGAGAACTGTATGCAGATGAAAACGACCGACGATTTCTTCATACCAGATAATGAGGTTAAGCTCCCCGAAGAACTTGATTATAGCCGGGTGGATGAATATATCCGCTCGGCAGAGGCTTTTTCCCGCTCCACATATCAGAGCGTCTATATCATCGACTATTTTAAGCAGAATTTTCTGTATGTGTCGCCCAATCCGATGTTCCTGTGCGGATTGACACCCGAGCAGATGATGAAACTTGGATATCGTTTCTATCTGGAATATGTGCCGGAAGATGAACAGCAGTTTTTGATTGATCTGAACGAGGCAGGATTTTCATTCCATAATTCAATACCTATCTCGGAGCGGAAAGACTGGTACATTTCTTACGACTTTCATATACTGAACGGTGGCAAGAAGATTCTCGTAAATCACAAACTGACCCCTCTTGCCTAAACTCTGACGGTCGTATTTGGCTTGCACTCTGTGTCGTGTCGGCATCGACCCACACCTCTCCCGGTCATATTGAGATGCATCGTGTAGGTTCTGCGGAATATTTTGAATATAACCGAAACACCCGCAGATGGGATAATCGGCAAATGCCGACTCTTACAGACGGGGAAAAGGCTGTGCTCACTCTGTCAATTCAAGGCTACACCATGTCGGAGATTGCCGACAGAATCTGTCTGTCACCCGACACCATCAAGAAATACCGTCAGCGCATATTCGAGAAACTTGATGTGCGCAATATCTCCGAAGCCATCGTTGCGGCTACAAATAGCAAGCTACTCTAAATTCTTGCACAAATAAAATCGTGGAAAATGTTTGACTTCGCGTCCGACAGCGATGTTGGCTGCTATCCGTGCACATATATGTGCTGCGGTTTTAAGTGCCGCACTGCTCGTAACGCTGTTTCTAATGTCTGACAGCGAATCACGTAGCCAGTCGCAACCCTCCACATTCCAAAATGCACAGTAACCCACTATATAGTTAGCTGCCCACTGTCTGAGATTCGGTTTATTCAATATGTCTCGGTCATCGTCAGGCATTACTACAATAGCCCCCGCTCCATTTACAAAGTCGAATGGCAGGATTATAGGTATAGTCACATCTTTTGAAAAACAGGAACTGTCTTCATTTACACTTTCTGCAATAACATCAACATTACTCGGCATAGGCATTTCATCAGAGCGAGATATTATTTGAATGGACTCAAAGCCCAACTGTCGAAGTTCGGCTTTGATGCTGTCAATAAACTAACCCGCTCCAACGACTGCAATTCGGCAGCCTGCTATCCGGCGTCTTTCTTCGCTTGTCATTGGTGCGTATTTAATGACGACTCATTAGATCGATGTATTCTTGTAATGTACACATTCCCATTGAGGCTCTACGCGTATTAACATTTTCAGGTTCAAATATGGGAGCAGGTACAAATACTCCATTTTCATCAATATTTCCTTGAGATCCATATAACTGCAACTTGCCGGACCAACAGGCAATCCTATCCTGCATTACTGCTATAAGTTCGCCACGGATTTTCCCTTTATGTGCCGCCGCTATAAATTTAGGCAGATATTTTTGTTGCAGTTCAAGAGAACTATGCTGTATTACAGCCCAAAGGACTTCATTCTCCTCTCCAAAATCCAAATTGTAGTTCTCCAATATGTCGAATACCCGTATAAGATTTATGCTGTCATTATGCCATATTTCTCGGCCTATCTGCTGATGCAAAATGGTGTCTTGAGGATGTTCCTGCCAAGCAGTAACAATTCTGTTGCGGGGTTCCTGATCCAATTTGAGTATTTCTTTCAATTCAGCCCGTATATCATTTGTTTTCCTGCGATATTCAATTTGCAATCCAGCTCTGTAATTGTCAAAGACAATATCCCTTCTACTGTCAATCCAGTTAGCGAGAATATCATCATAAGTATGGTCAAGGAGATTGCCTTTGCTCGTCCAATGCCACGGTTGAAAACCCATTGAAGTTGTTTTAGGAGTCGTAGATTGGAAAATATGAAGGCAAGCCATAGGTATTGAGCCATAATGCAATTTATCAACAACGATTAGAGTACCATTCCTTTTATCTTTATAAGTATTGGAATAGATTTCATAAGGTTTTCTATCGCCTTCGTGTATATCATCATCCCATACCCATGAGGTTCCCGGAATGGAATCATTAAGATTAAAGGAAACAGCAGCAGGCTTGACATCACGATAATTTTTTGGCAACTCCACCCACATTGTATTTTCCAGTGGGGCATAGAAATATACAGTGCTATTTTCAAGACCGCAGACTTTCAGAATACGGGTAATATATTTTCTTGCATCCTTGTGAATTGATAAAGAATCAGCACAACTGATGAGAGTCATTGCGGGATTAAGGGCATGGGGCCCAAAGCTGAACCTTAGAGTAGAATCGGAGTTTATAATATCGCCTACGACTCCGGAGAATGACCATTTTTCATTAGAGAATGTAATGGGTTTCGGGCTCGAACACGATGTTATCCATAGAATTGACAACATCAAAAGTATCTTCACTATATTGTTCATAATATCTTGGTTTAATCTGCTGCAAAATTAGAACTATAACACCATGCGTACCATACCCAAAAGTGTATGTTTTCAACTCCCAACTCATTTGTCCACTTTTGGGTATGGCATGAATTTTTTAACAGCAGTAATTTTGCATCAGAAATTAAAAACAACACGAATATGAAAACGATATTCTCTTTTATTACTGTCCGCTAAACTTTTTTTTGAACGATAGAAAAATTAGGGCTGATACCTATTGCAGGAGTCAGCCCTAAATGGTTATTTTGGTGTCGCCAAACAATCCATGGATAACCATGAGTAAAAGTAGTAATTTCTTCGGACAGCCGATATATGGACAGCTGATAAAATCACTCAATCGTGAAAAAATTGTTGAATTCAGCCGAAAACACGGCGGAGAGAAGTATGTAAAGAGCT
>SCEG01000493.1 GCA_004102805.1 Muribaculaceae bacterium Isolate-002 (NCI) | reverse complement strand
GTAGGTCAACCCGGAGCATTCAGGATAGAGCACATCAAGGATGCTTTCTATCCGCCGATGTTCGGATAGAAAGAGAATGAGAAACGAAGAATCATTAATGTATATAGCATGGATATAGAAAGTGTTCGCGAATATTGCCTGAGAAAAAAAGCGACCACCGAATGCCTTCCGTTCGATGAATACTCGCTCGTCATCAAAGTCATGGGCAAGATGTTTGCGCTTATCGATTTGGAAAGCGCAAACAAAATCTGCCTGAAATGCGATCCTGAATATGCGCTCGAATTGCGCGAGCGTTATTCTGCTATCGAAGCCGCTTGGCACTTCAACAAGAAGTACTGGAACCAGATCTTTCTGGACGGAGATGCCGACGATAAGCTGGTGCAACAC
>SCEG01000492.1 GCA_004102805.1 Muribaculaceae bacterium Isolate-002 (NCI) | reverse complement strand
GGTCCACTATTCAGGTGAACTTCACCCTGCCCGGGCGCTTCGACCTGACCTATGTGGGCCAGGACGGCGAGCGCCACCGCCCGGTTATGGTCCACCGGGCCATCATGGGTTCGCTGGAACGCTTCATCGGCGTGCTTATCGAGCAGTTCGCCGGAGCCCTGCCCACCTGGCTCGCGCCGGAGCAGGCCCGGCTACTCACGGTCACCGAGGGCGGCGACGCCACGGTGGAACGCATGCGCGGCGAATTGCAGGCCCTGGGCATCCGGGTGACGGCGGACACGCGCAATGAAAAGCTCGGCTTCAAGGTGCGCGAGGCCCAACTGGCCAAAACGTCCTATATTCTTGTGGTAGGAGAAAAGGAAGTGCAGGCTGACGGCGTGAACGTGC
>SCEG01000491.1 GCA_004102805.1 Muribaculaceae bacterium Isolate-002 (NCI) | reverse complement strand
GAAGATCATCGGCGGCCCCCGTCGAAACCGCGCCGCCGAAAATCAAACGCTCCGACGCCCGTCCACCCATCAGCACGGCAATACGGTTCTTCAGCTCGTCGGTCGTCAACAGGAACCTGTCTTCGGTCGGACGTTGAATGGTGTAACCGAGCGCGCCAATCCCGCGCGGGATGATCGAAACCTTCTGCACCGGATCGACGCCAGGCAGGCTCGCCGCGACCAGGGCATGCCCCATCTCATGATAGGCCACCCGGCGCCGCTCGTCCTTGCCGAGCACCCTGCTCTTTTTCTCGACCCCCGCGACGATCCGTTCTATCGCGGTCATGAAATCGGCGAACGAGACCTTGTCCCCACCCCGCCGCGTCGCGGCGATCGCTGCCTCGTTGAC
>SCEG01000490.1 GCA_004102805.1 Muribaculaceae bacterium Isolate-002 (NCI) | reverse complement strand
GGCGACGCGTTCAGCCGAGCGGTCCTTCTTGGCCGCAGTTCAGAAAAAAAGAACACCGTCATTCGAAGCGTGAGGAACTAAGTGTACTACGAGTCTTCTCCGCTTGCGGTCGGGTCCGTCCTGAAACCCACCACACGGCGAGAGCGCCGTGAAAGAAGAGATTAAGGCGAAGACAGCATAAGGGCTCCACCTCTTCCCATTCCGAACAGAGAAGTTAAACCTTATCACGCCGATGGTACTGCGAAAGCGGAAGAGTAGGTAATCGCCACCTTTAAGCCTCAGAGAAATCTGAGGCTTTTTTTTGTATATACATACATCGGATACCAATACGTGCACTATGACTCATAGCTGCTTATGATAACTCACAGCTACTTATGACACGCTTCAG
>SCEG01000489.1 GCA_004102805.1 Muribaculaceae bacterium Isolate-002 (NCI) | reverse complement strand
TTTATCTGCCAAAGCACTCAGTAATGAAGCCGGTGTATCTTGCTTTGCAATCAGTTTATACATATTAAATGTGTTAATCTTTTCACTCCACCCCATAATGTAGTTTTGTGCAGAAAGCCAACCAAGATTAGTATATTGTGCTCTCAAGGAATAAGCCCAAATGAACGCGTATATGACAAATTGATCAAACAGTTCATTATCTTCTTTTGTCGGATATGTTTCTGGGCAGAATCTGTCAACATAAAGTAGAACAGAGGTGTCAAACATTAGGCGTGTTATACCATTACCTATTCCCTTTTTGAAATGTCGATCCAATGTTTTAACTATTATATTGTCGTTGATATAGAATCCCTCATACTTATTATTATTTTGAATGTCTTTTAATATA
>SCEG01000488.1 GCA_004102805.1 Muribaculaceae bacterium Isolate-002 (NCI) | reverse complement strand
CACCGCACTGCCGACCGTGGCCGACCTCCACGGCAACGGAGAGTTTTCCGTAGTCTCGTTCTCGCTGGGTACTGACGATACAGGAAAATACAATGCCGTATGCTATTCGGCACAAGACAAGGACGGAGACGGAAGACCCGATAGGAAGTGGCTGCAACAGACAGGTGTGCCGGCATACCGCGCGGCGGTGGTTACGGACATTGACAGGCCCGCAGACACGAAAGGACGTAAAGAGATAATCCTGCTGAGCAACGACAGGTCGATAATGATATTCAACGCTGACGGAACGCTGCTCAGACAGTTCGGGGAGAACATAGCGGGACACTACGGATGCCCGGCAGTGGCCGACCTCGACGGAGACGGATATAAGGAGATTATATGCGGAGAC
>SCEG01000052.1 GCA_004102805.1 Muribaculaceae bacterium Isolate-002 (NCI) | reverse complement strand
GGTAACGTACTCCAACGGCGAGACCATGCGCCAGATACTGGCCCGCAGCAAACACACTCTGATGATGTCGCAGAACAAATGGACTGACATACAACGCCATCGCGCCAACATACTGTTCAAATACTATCCAATATTGAAGGCTGCATACAGCCTTGCGATGGAGCTGCGCAAGATTTTCAACGCTAAAATCTCACCGACAAAAGCCATGGGGCGGATGAACAAGTGGTATGAAAAGGTAATGGCTCTTGGTAACAACAACTTCCGCTCGGTAATCAAAACATTCAAGAACCACGCTCCAACCATCCTGAACTACTTCCGTCGTCGTGCGACCAATGCCTCCGCCGAGGCATTCAACTCTAAAGTCAAAATCTTTCGCTCACAAATGCGTGGTGTCCGAGACCGCGACTTCTTCATCTTCCGATTGGTCAAACTCTACGCCTAAAAATTTAACACTTCTAACTGCCCAATTTAACATATGCACCGTACTTTCGGCTTGACCCGGCTTGAGCCATATTCTGCGTAGAAACGCCGGTTGGGGATAACGAAAAACCTCTGAAATCCAGACGATTTCAGAGGTTTTCTGCATTTTGATGCTTTGTCTTGTGACCCCGGAGAGGCTCGAACTCTCGACCCATTGATTAAGAGTCAATTGCTCTACCAACTGAGCTACGGAGTCATTGTTTGTCTTTCGATGTCGGTGTTGCCGCTTTTAATGGTGGCGTGGGTGACGTCGGTTGGTTAAGACGGTGCAAAAGTAGGTATTATTTTTGAGTTGTGCAAGATTTTTTTAAAATTTCTTTGTTCTTTTTTTTGAAAGGGTGCGATTTTGTATGTTTTTAGCGCAAAAAATATAAAATAATGAGTAAATTTGCGTGATAATTCAATCGTTGATTTATTGTGTTTCGCCTGAGGCGGAATGTCTTCTTTTTAGAATTTGATTTCGATATATCTTTTTCTGTTATGAATATTTCTTACAAGTGGCTTAAGGATTATATAGATTTTGAGCTTGACGCCGAGGAGTTGTCGTCGGTGCTTACGTCGGTCGGTCTGGAAACGGGCGGGGTCGAGGAGGTAGAAACCATCAAGGGCGGTCTGCGTGGTCTTGTCATCGGCAAGGTGCTGACGTGTGAGGCTCACCCTGACAGTGACCATCTGCATGTTACGACTGTTGATCTTGGCGACGGCCAGGCGACGCAGATTGTGTGCGGAGCTCCGAATGTGGCTGCGGGTCAGACGGTGGTTGTGGCTACTGTCGGCACGAAGCTTTATGACGGCGATAAGGAATTTCAGATCAAGAAGTCGAAGATACGCGGTGTCGAGTCGTTCGGCATGATTTGTGCGGAGGATGAGATTGGTGTGGGTTCGAGCCATGAGGGAATTATCGTGATTGAGGGTGATGTCGCTCCGGGCACTCCGGCGGCGGAATATTATCATGTCGAGAGCGATTATGTGCTTGAGGTGGATCTGACTCCCAACCGTGTAGACGCTGCGTCGCACTATGGCGTGGCCCGCGACCTGTCGGCGTGGCTGTGCTGCCATGGCAAGGCGTCGTCGCCCCGCAGGCCTGATGTCGATGCTTTCAAGGTGGATGTTGCCGATGGGGGTGTCAAGGTGCGTGTTGAGAACGTTGATGCATGTCCGCGTTATACGGGTGTGACTATCAAGGGTGTGACTGTCAAGGAGAGTCCGGAATGGCTCAAGGAGCGGTTGCTTGCGATAGGTGTCCGTCCGATCAACAATATCGTGGATGTCACGAATTATATACTTCACGGCATGGGTCAGCCGCTTCACTGTTTTGACTGTGAGAAGATTGCGGGCGGTGAGATTGTTGTCAGGAACTGTGCGGAGGGGACGGTGTTCACTACGCTTGACGGAGTTGAGCGCAAGCTGTCGGATAAGGATCTGATGATATGCAATGCGAATGAGCCGATGTGTATCGCCGGAGTGTTCGGCGGTCTTGATTCGGGAGTTACGGAGTCGACGACTTCGGTGTTTCTGGAGAGCGCTTATTTCAATCCGACGAGTGTGCGCAAGACTGCGCGCCGTCACGGACTGTCGACTGATTCGTCGTTCAGATATGAGCGTGGCTGCGACCCCAACTGCAATATGTATATTCTGAAGCTGGCTGCGCTGATGATAAAGGAGCTTGCGGGCGGGGAGATAACCGGTCCGGTTGCTGATGTCTATCCGGTGGCTGTTGAGCCTGCTGTGGTGGAGTTCAGCTATGAGCGTTGCAATGCGCTTGTCGGCAAGGTTATCGGCCGCGAGACGGTTGACTCGATACTGAAGTCGCTTGAGATAGAGGTGACGGGCCGCGATGGTGACATGCTGACGCTCAGTGTGCCTACTTATCGTGTGGATGTTACTCGCGAGTGTGATGTCATAGAGGATATACTCCGTATATATGGATATAATAATGTGGAGCTTACTGACACGCTGCATTCGTCGCTGTCGTTCAAGACGCTGACCGACTCGGCCGAGGATCTGCGTTGCCGGATTGCGGAGCAGCTTACCGGTCAGGGCTTCAACGAGATATTGAACAATTCGCTGACTGCGGAGAGTTATTATGCCGATCTTGAGACTTATGCACCGGGGGCGTGCGTTAGGTTGCTCAATCCGCTGAGCAATGATCTGTCGGTGATGCGTCAGACGCTGCTTTTCGGCGGTCTGGAGTCGCTGTCGCACAATATCAACCGCAAGTCGGGAGATCTGAAGATGTATGAGTTCGGCAATGTTTATTTCTTCAATTCAGAAGCCGAATCGACTGCCGAGTCTCCGCTTGCCCCTTACCGCGAGGGTCAGCGTCTGGGCATGTGGCTGACAGGTGCGTCGCGTGCGGGCAACTGGAACAAAGGTGCGGAGCAATCGAGCATCTATGATCTTCGCGCTTATGTGGAGATGGTGTTGCAGCGTGCGGGCATCAGCGGCAAGCAGTTGTCGATGTCGGTTGTGGCCGGCGATGACCTTTATGCGGGGTCGCTTGCGGTGTCGACCCGTTCGGGCAAGGTGCTCGGCCGTGTGGGCATCGTGTCGAAGAAGATATTGAAGAAATTTGATATAAAGCAGGATGTTTTCTATGCCGAGCTTGACTGGATGGCTGTAGTGAAGCTGTCGCTGAAACATACGGTGACTTACACTGCGCTGCCCAAGACGCTGCCGGTACGCCGTGACCTTGCGCTGCTCATTGACAAGAATGTGGCGATGGAGGATGTTGAAAAGACGGTGCGTGAGAGCGAGCGCAAGCAGCTCCGTGATATCACACTGTTTGATGTCTACGAGGGTAAGAACCTGCCGGAGGGCAAGAAGTCGTATGCGATAGCCATCACGCTGCAGGATGATGAAAAAACGCTTCAGGACAAGCAGATCGAGGCGGTGATGAACAAGGTGACCGCCAATCTGCAGAAGAAGCTGGGCGCCGAACTGCGCTAAACCAACATAATATCAGGAAACAATAATAAAAAATAATATAAGAAAACCACTATGGGAAGAGCTTTTGAATACCGTAAAGCGAGAAAGATGAAACGTTGGGGTAATATGTCGCGTACGTTTACCCGTATAGGTAAGGAAATCACAATCGCGGCCAAGTCCGGAGGTCCCGACCCGACGACCAACCCGCGTCTGCGTGTGCTTATGCAGAACGCCAAGGCTGCCAATATGCCCAAGGACACTGTGGAACGTGCCATCAAGAAGGCTACCGACAAGGATTCGGGCGATTACAAGGAAATCACTTACGAGGGATACGGCCCGTTTGGCATCGCTATCTTTGTTGAGGCAGCTACCGACAACAATACGCGTACGGTTGCCAATGTGCGTTCGTATTTCACCAAGCATGGCGGCTCGCTGGGCACCCAGGGCTCGCTGACATTCCTTTTCGATCACAAGAGTGTGTTCAAAATCAAACCCAAGGAGGGTGTTTCTCTCGAAGATCTCGAACTTGAACTGATTGACTACGGCGTGGATGAAATCGAGGCCGATGAAGAGGAAATCGTGCTCTACGGCGAGTTTGAGGAGTTTGCCAATATCCAGAAATATCTTGAAGGCAACGGATTTGAAATCGTAAGCGCGGAGTTCGAGCGTATACCTCATGAACTTAAGGATGTGACTGCCGAGCAGCGTGTGACTCTCGACAAGCTCCTTGAGAAGCTCGAGGAGGACGAGGATGTGCAGAATGTGTTCCATAACATGAAGGAGGAGGAAGAGTAAAGACTCTTTCACTCCCGACCGTTGACAACAGAAGTTATATATATCAACATGTTTTCAGGAATTGTAGAAGAGGCGGCCGAGGTGAAGGGCGTGGAGCGCTCGGGCAGCAATGTCAATCTGGAGATCGGATGCAGTTTTGCCGGTGAACTCAAGATAGACCAGTCGGTGGCTCATAACGGGGTGTGTCTGACTGTTGTGTCGATATCCGACAACGGCAGTTATGTCGTGACTGCTATACAGGAGACGCTCGACAGGAGCAATCTCGGTGATCTGAAGCCGGGGATGCGTGTCAACCTCGAGCGGTCGATGCTTATGAACGGCCGTCTTGACGGACATATCGTGCAGGGTCATGTGGACTGCACGGCGGTGTGCACCGGGATCGAGACGCTTGACGGAAGCACGTATTTCAAGTTTGAATATGATGTGGCTCCGGAAATGGTGTCGAAGGGCTATACGACAGTCGAGAAAGGCTCGGTGACTGTCAACGGGGTGTCGCTGACGGTTTGTGAGTCGGAACGCAATTCGTTTAAGGTGGCAATCATACCTTACACGTTCGAACATACGAATTTCCGTGACATAGGCGTAGGGAGCCGGGTCAATATCGAGTTTGACATCATCGGCAAGTATCTTGCAAAACTTATGTCGCGGTAAATAATCTTAAATAACAGTAAAGCCGGGAATTATCCACCGGGTTTAGATGTTATAACAGGAGTACGGGCTTGTCCCGAGAAGTCGAATATTAAAAATTCAAAGAATATGATCAAAGTAAATGTAAAAGATGTGCTCGCCACTGTTAGCGAGGCAACAATAAAGTCATACGACAAGGCAGGCGCCGCTGCGCTTGAGAAGGTAGAAAACGGCACCGGTGCGGGCAATGATTTCCTGGGCTGGGTAAATCTGCCGTCATCGACTCCGGCGTCGCTGATAGAGGATATCGAGAATGTGGCAAAATCGCTGCGTGAAAACTGCGAGGTGGTTGTGGCCATCGGTATCGGCGGTTCGTATCTGGGCGCCAAGGCAGTAATCGAGGCGCTGTCTGATTCGTTTGCCGCTTACCGTCAAGGGGGTGCGCCCAAGGTGCTTTTCGCCGGCCAGAATATCGGCGAGGATTATCTCTATGAACTTCAGGATTTCCTGAAGGGAAAGAAATTCGGCATCATCGTCATCTCGAAGTCGGGCACTACTACCGAGCCTGCAATCGCTTTCCGTGTGCTCAAGGAGCAGCTTGAGTCGGAGCTCGGCAAGGCAGAGGCATCCAAGCGCATCATCGCCATCACCGACGCCAAGCGCGGCGCGCTGCGTCAGCTTGCCACCGAGGAGGGTTATAAGACATTTGTCATCGAGGACAATGTGGGCGGACGTTTCTCTGTGCTGACCCCCGTCGGTCTGCTTCCGATCGCTGTTGCCGGATTTGACATCAAGGCGCTCATGGCCGGTGCGGTAGAGATGGAGAACGCTACCAAGGATGCCAGCGAGAGCAATCCGTCGTTCCTCTATGCCATCACCCGCAACGCGCTTTATAACGCAGGCAAGAAAATAGAGATCATGGTCAACTACAATCCGAAACTCCATTATTTCGGAGAGTGGTGGAAACAGCTTTACGGCGAGAGCGAGGGCAAGGACCACAAGGGTATCTTCCCTGCGGCAGTCGATAACTCAACCGACCTTCACTCTATGGGTCAGTGGATACAGGACGGCGAACGCATCATCTTCGAGACCGTGCTCTCTGTCGAGGAGCAGAAGCATACGCTTACCATACCTTCTGACGAAGCTAACCTCGACGGTCTTAACTATATCGCCGGCAAGCGTGTCGACCAGGTCAACAAGATGGCGGAACTCGGCACACGTATCGCCCATGTCGACGGTGGCGTGCCCAATATGCTTGTCACTATTCCTGCACTTGAGGAGCGTTATCTGGGTCAGCTGATCTATTTCTTCGAGAAGGCTTGCGGCATAAGCGGCTATATCCTCGATGTCAATCCGTTCAACCAACCCGGTGTGGAGGATTACAAGCGCAATATGTTTGCGTTGCTTGAGAAACCCGGCTACGAGAAGGAGACCGAGGCAATCAAGGCAAGACTGTAAGAGAGCGTTTGAATTTAAACCGTATTAACAATAACAGAGAATGCAAGTAAAAACTTCAAATTAATCCTGAGGTCTTTTTTGGTTAATTCCGCCAGGTTTCATCAGTCGCATAGCTCGCTATGCTCCTTCTTCAACTCGCGGAATTCCCTCAAAAAATCCTCTCAGTCTTAATTTGATTTAAATCCAAACATTCTCTAAAAGAATTGATATAAAAGCGGCCCGTGAAGTCGATGTTGATGTCGATTTTGCGGGCTTCTTTTATATATAATGAGAGCCGGCTACCGTGGTGGAGGCCGGCTCTCATTGTATTGTAGTTATGTGTGTGGATTATTTAGTGACTTTTTCAGTGAGCTGGAACATGCCTATGATCCAGAGGATAGCGCCAACCATGGCAGCGATTCCGCCGATTATTGCCAATACGCCCATTGAGTGGAGAGTGCTCAAAGAGGGTGCTACAGCAAAGATGAAAATACCGAATGCTGCAACGATAGAGCCGATTGCATAAACGAGAATGCCGGCGCCGAAAAGTCCGTTTTCAAGGTTGAGGTGACGCAGTGCGAGGGTAATCTTGTTTCTGAACATGATTATCAGAACGGCGGCAGCAATACAAAGCAGAGCGGCAAATACAAGCGCGAAAGAGAAGCCTGAAGCAGAGCTCGGTTTTACGGCTACGCCGATAATCATTCCTATAATGTTGATTGCTGCTACCATGAAGAGAGTTGTGGCAGATGCTTTCATCTCAGTTGCGGCGGCATTGCCTGATTTTTCGAGTTCGGTGGCTGCTGTGTAAAAGCCATAACCGACTGCTCCAACTGCGATTGCGCTGATGATGCCGAACACGTTGGTTGCAATAAAGAGCAGTTGGCAGACTGCAATTGCCAATGTTGACCAGCATGCTATCTGCCAGCCCAATTTGTACTGTTGTTGATTCATGATTGTGATTATTTAATATTAATAAAAAAGCAATAATGGTTTTTCATATAATTTAACAAAGATAGGTGTTTTCCAGATACTTGTCTATGGTTTATTGTTAAATAAAGTTAATTTAACGCTTGGTTTTGTTTGCTGCCTGAACTTTCGGGTGGGGGAGATGTTTTACATGTACATAGCAGAATTACTTTTTCCATTGCAAGAAATGTGATAATGATTGGTTTAAAGCATTGAGGCTTCCGTGAGGCGGCCTCTTTCTTTTTTTGTGATGGAAACAGTCATATCGAGCCTTCGGCTCTCCGAGGGGGGTAGGGATGGGATGTGGGTGGTGTAAATCGGCGTCCTTCGGAAGCCTTTTGCTTTGTTAGGCGGGGTAGCCACGCAAGCCTCGCCGGGCTCGGCGTGCGTGGTTATGCATAATCGGCGTCCTTCGGAAGCCGCCGTGGAGGCGGGGGGTGAGGGAAAGGTTGTTAAGGTCGTTAGGGTCGTTAGGGTCGTTAAGGGGGTGGGTGTGTCGATGGGGTGTATATATATGTTGTATGAGTGGTGTATAAAAATACCTAAATTTAGGTATTTGACGGCGGTTTGGGGTGTGGTAATTTTGCAGCGAAAAAATGAAGGATTTCTGTAACAGATGGATAAGTTTATTCTGACTATACTTTTTATGATGGCTAATGTCGCGGGCTTGACGGCAGCTGATTTCGTGCTGTCGGGAACGGTCACAGACAATGCCGACGGCGAGCCTCTGCCGTTTGCGTCGGTGATGACGGGCGAGGGTAGAGCCGGAGTGCAGGCTGACGGCAACGGCCGATGGGCCTTGACGCTTCCTGCAGGCAAGTATAGAGTTACAGTCAGTTATGTCGGTTATGTGCCGGTGACTGAGACTGTCAATCTCACTTCAGATAAAAATATAACGACCGCACTGTCGCAGTCAGGCAAATCGCTTGGCGAGGTTGTGGTGACGGCGAGTGAGAACAGGTCGCTGACGTCGGGGTCGCGTATCGACCGTGATGCCATGATGCATCTTCAGCCGACGAGTTTCACCGACCTGCTCGAACTGCTCCCCGGAAATATAAGCAAGACGCCTGTGATGGGGCAGGTCAACTCGATTTCGCTCCGCGAGACGGGTTTCTCGCCCGACGGCACAACCACGGTGTCAGACGATTATGCAATATCGGCGCTCGGCACCTCTTTTGTGGTTGACGGTGCCGCCATAAACACCGACGCGTCGCTGACGCAGGTGCCCGGCGCAACATCGGGCGATGCCGCCTACTCACGCACGGCGGTGAACCGCGGAGTCGACATGCGCACCATCTCGACTGATAATATCGAGAGTGTAGAGGTGTTGCGAGGCATACCGTCGGCCGAGTACGGTAATCTCACCTCAGGTGTGGTCAACATACGCCGCATACGCAAGGCCACGCCGTGGACCGCGCGTTTCAAGGCCGATGAATACAGCAAACTGTTTTCACTGGGCAAGGGTTTTGGCGTCGGTAGCCGCGGCGATGTCATCAATGCCGATCTGAGTTATCTTGATTCGAAGACCGACCCGCGCAACAGTCTGGAAAATTACAAGCGTGTCACTGCGTCGGTGCGTTCGCGTATGCGTCGGGAGAGTGAGTCGGCCGTCTACAGCTGGAATATGTCGGCAGACTATACCGGCTCGTTTGACAATGCCAAGGCCGACCCTGACCTGAACCAGCGCAAGATCGATCTTTACAAAGGTGAATATAACAGGGTGGGTGTCACATCGGATCTGAGTGTCACGTTTCCGCGGCTCACATGGATAGAGTCGGCCGGCCTCAATGTGTCGGCGTCATATACGTCAGACCGGGTTACCCGGCAGAAGCAGGTCACCCCCAACGGCACGCCGCTCGCGCCCACGACTATGGAGGAGGGGGTGCATGACGGGCGCTATCTGCTGTCGCCATATCTCGCCGATTTTCTCAGCGACGGACGTCCGGTTGACGTGGCTGCGAAACTTCGTGGCGCAGGCTCAGTGTCGACAGGCGTATGGCTGCATAAATACAAGGGGGGCGTGGAATATGTCTTTGCCAAGAACTATGGCAAGGGGCAGGTGTATGACCTCCTCAAGCCGCTGTCGGGCGGGTGGAGCACGCGTCCACGCGCTTTCAGGGATATTCCGGCGCTCAATACCGTATCTGCATATCTGGAGGACGGCATTACATTGCTTGCCGGAGGAGGCAAACTCGAGGCGCAGGCAGGAGTGCGCCTTATCGCGCTGACCGGTCTCGACAGCCGCTATTATCTGTCGGGGCGTCCGTATCTCGACCCGCGAGTCAATGCCGAATGGACATTTCAGTCGTTTACGGTCAATTCGCTGCCGATGATGGTGTCGGTGGGCGGGGGCTACGGTATGACTACCCGCATGCCGACAATCGACTATCTGTTTCCACAGGTGCATTATGCCGATTTCGTGCAACTGGGCTATTATGACGTGCGTCATCCCGAGGAATATTCCAGAGTGAACCTCCGCACATATATAACAGATCCGACCAACTATGACCTCAGAGCGGCGCGCAACCGCAAGTGGGAGGTGCGAATGGGGCTTACATGGGGAGCCAACAGGCTTTCTGTGACATATTTCAACGAGCGTCTGAGTTCAGGTTTCCGCTATTCGACCGTCTACGACAGATATACCTACCGCCGTTATGACGCAACGGCCATCGACAGCCCGACGCTCACTGGGCCGCCGTCGCTCGAGGGGCTGCCGTATCAGGACAGGGCGATACTCGACGGCTACAGCCGTGTGACCAACGGCACCCGTATAGACAAGCAGGGCATAGAGATGCAGCTCACAACCGCGCGCTGGCAGCCGCTGCGCACGGCGCTGACAGTCACCGGCGCATGGTTTCATACTCTCTATTCCAACTCGCAGCAGCTCTACAAGCCGGTAAGCACAGTGATAGGCAGCACGGCGGTCAGCGACCTTTATGTGGGTCTTTACGACACTACCGACGGACGCACCAACGATCGGTTTTCGACGAGTTTCATGTTTGATACCCAGATACCGCGATGGGGGCTGATATTTACCACAACCGTGCAGACGACGTGGTGGACAAAGCAGCGCCGCACACGGGAAAATCCGCTTCCGACGAGCTATCTGTCGGCGGTCGACGGCGAGCTTCATCCTTACACCGAAGCCGACGCGCATGACGCGATGCTGCAGCATCTTGTGATGACATACAATGACAGGGTGTTTGACACGCAGCGAGTGCCGATCGCGCTTTATGTCAATCTGAAGGCGACCAAGCAGATAGGGCGAAAGGTAAGACTGTCGGCTTTTGTCAACCGCATACTCGACTACCTGCCCGACTATACGGCCAACGGCCTCAGGGTGAGACGCACTTCGGAGGCATATTTCGGCATGGAGGCTACATTGACTTTATAAACAACTAAATAACAGACAGATGAAAATTGCAAAACTTATTGTTGCCGCCGCACTTCTCGGCGGAATGTCGGGAGCTCTGACATCGTGCTCCGACAACGACACCCCCGTGGTGTATTATCCTGTGAACGTGAGTGTAAATCTGCCCGAAGAGATAGCCTCAGCCACAATTCTTGACGAGGAGTATCAGTTCAGGAACGTGTCGACCAACGAGGTCAAGACATTCACTTCGGCTTCGGAGATAGAGCTTACCGAGGGTCTTTACGATGTGACATATACAGCGCATGTGCGCATGGGAAATGGTGTCGAGACCACAATGCGTGCCATGGCGCAGGGCGTCACAATCACTTCAGGCGACAATGAGATCAACCTCACCGCCTACAACACCATAGAGGCCGACGACCTGATTATCGCCGAGGTATTCAACACCGGCACAACCAACGCAACCGGCGCACAGAACCGTGACTCTTACGTCAAGCTCTACAACAATACCGACAAGGTAATCTATGCCGACGGACTGTCGCTTTTTGAGTCGGATTTCTCTACCGTACAGAAATATGAATACGACCCCGATGTGATGCCTACGCATGTTGTGGTGCGCACGCTCTTTACCGTGCCCGGCGACGGCACTCAGTTTCCTGTTCAGCCCGGAGAATATTTCCTGATGGCCGACCGTGCAAATCCGGCGTCGGAAAATTCTTTTGACCTGACACATGCCGATGTCGAATGGTATGATGTGTCGCAGGTGGCTTCTCAGCAGGATACCGACAATCCCGATGTGCCCAATATGGACAAGGTGTACAGCTACTCGCGATCAATCACGATACTTGACCAGTCGCAGCGCGCGTTCGGCATAGCCCGTCTCGGCGTTCCGGCCGACGAGTTCCTTGCGAGCTATGCCTATACGGCTACATACGAGCTCGTGACAGCGGCAGGCTCGTTCCCGATGACAAAGAAAGGCTGCTATATGATGCCCAACGAGTGGGTGGTCGATGTCGTCAATATATCGCCCCGCGATAATTATGCCTGGAATGTCACTTCGCCCGCTATTGACTGCGGCTGGAGCTACGTGGCCCAGAATTCGTCAGACAAAACCCGCTTCTTCAAAAGCGTACGCCGCAAGATGCTCTATGTCAACGAGGCCGGCAATCCCGTGCTGAAGGATACCAACAATTCGACTGAGGATTTCAATGCGCGTGTCACTCCCTCTGAAATTGAACTTCAGGGAACGGCGATCGATGCCGACGGCACTCTCTGCACCACACGCACATACGATGGTGTCACTCCGGTGAAATGAGAAATCTTATAAGATATCTTTCGCCGGCGACACTGGCGCTTACTGTGTCTGTCTCGGCCTTAGGGCATGAGGCGGACACTGAGGCTGTTGCCGGTGATATGATAATTGAGCGCATCGCGCGGCATGAGGATATGATGCGCGGCATGGCGTGGCAGTCATACTCCAACCCGGCGGTGAGGCAATGGGAACAGGATTACGGCTACAGCGCTCTTTCGGGCGGCTATGGCTACAGCGGCTCGAACAGAGCTGTCGACGTGAGCCGCGGCACCGGCGAGTCGGCCTGGCGAGTCGGCGCCGACAGCTATATGAAGCACAAGACCTCGACCCTTTGGGGCAGCGCCGGCTACAGCAACGGGCGTCAGCGCGGCATACGCTGGAATGAAAGTTCGGATGCCGATATGGTCTATCCCTATTTCACTGCCGACTCGATAGGCGGCGACATGCGGATGGAAATCTACAGCTTTGCCGGAGGATATGCCGACCACAACGACAGATGGGCATGGGGTGTGTCGGCCGGTTACCGCGCCGGATTATATTACCGCGCTGTCGACCCGCGTCCGCGCAACACCACCGGTTGTCTCGACATTGCGGCAGGCGGAGCGTTGCGTCTCGGCAGGTCAGACTATCAGGCGGCCGTTTCGGTCAGTTTCCGCAAGTACAAGCAGTCGTGCGACGTCGAGTTTGTCAATGAATTAAGCGACAACAGTATATGGCACCTGACAGGTCTGGGTACGCATTACGAACGCTTTGCCGGAAGCGGCTACAATCATTATTACAACGGGCTGCAGTGGGGAGCCGGAGTCAATCTTTTCCCGTCGTCGCGCAGCGGCGCGGTGGCTTCAGTGGAATTTTCGTCGTTTAATTTCGACCATATACTGACAGGTTTCAACCGACTTCCGTTACAATCGGTCACCGACAGCCGCGTTTCGGCGCAGGCCGGATGGCTTGCGCCGGGAGTCTCACATGATTTTGCCGTGACCGCCGACCTGAGCCACAGGCACCGCAACGGGTCGGAGAATATTTTCGGTGACCCGTCGGGAAATGTGTATCCGCAGATCGGGTCGCGTGCCCTCTATTCCCACACTCTGACCGAGGCTTCGCTGAATGTGCTCTGGCAATGGCGTCCGGAGTCGGAGTCACTGCTGTCGGTAAAACCGGGAGTGGAGTGGAGCCGCAGCGATGAGTCGTATGCCGACCCGCGGCGCAGGGTGCTGCTGTCGGCAGTCACTCCCGGTGTCATCGTGAAAGGCTCGCGCATATTGGGCGGGAAGTGGCATGCTTCGCTGTCGGCTGAGATTGCATGCGCGCTGCCTGTCGACAATATATGCGAGCTTTCCTACGACAAGAATATACCGGCCGGAATGCAGGCTGTCGATATCAACCGTTATGACATACTGTCGAAAACCAACACGCTGGCCGGCGTGAATGTCGCGTTGTCGCGTGCGCTCAACCGACGCTATGCTATCGGCGTGTCGGCGGGATATTTCCGTCACAGTTATGCCGACGGAGTCAGCTCCGACCGTGTCGACGTGTCGGCGTCATTTATCTTTTAACCTATAAATTGCATTATTACAGATGAAAATATTAAAGAAAATACTTGCCCTCTGTCTCCTGACACCGTTGGCGGCGGGAGCGGCCGGACTCAATCCGCTGCCCGTTGATCCCGAAGTGCGCACCGGCACGCTTCCCAACGGACTTACATATTACATACGCAACAATCAGACGCCTGCCAATTGTGCCGATTTCTTTATCGCGCAGCGTGTAGGCTCAATAAACGAAGAGGAGAATCAGCGCGGCCTCGCCCATTTCCTCGAGCACATGTGTTTCAACGGCACAAAGCATTTTCCGGGCAACTCGCTGATATCATATCTTGAGACAATCGGTGTGAAATTCGGCGCGAACCTCAATGCCTATACTTCGACCGACGAGACGGTCTACAATATCTGCGACGTGCCGACCGCTCGTCAGTCGAGTCTCGACTCGTGTCTGCTGATATTGCGCGACTGGAGCCACGACCTTACGCTTGCCGATGCCGACATCGACGCCGAGCGCGGTGTGATAAAGGGGGAGTGGCGTCAGCGTCAGGGTACAGCCAACAACCGTATGCTCGAGAAGGCCGCTCCGGTGATCTACGGCAGTTCGCTCTACGGACACCGCATGCCTATAGGCCTGATGTCGGTGGTCGAGAATTTTTCGTATGAAGCTCTCCGCGACTACTATCGCCGGTGGTATTACCCCGAAAACCAGTGTGTGATAGTTGTAGGAGATGTCAATCCCGATGTCATAGAGGCAAAGATCAAGGAGTTGTGGGCAGATGTGGAGCGCCCGGATTTCGATGTGACCCCTGCCCCTGTCGCTGTGCCTGACAATGACAAAATCATAACCACGGTGCAGTCTGATCCGGAGCAGGTGACCCCTGTGGTGCAGATCTACATAAAGCACGATAATCTGCCCGACAGCGCTGTCAACACCATCGAGGAGTTGCGCCGCGCTCTTGCCCGCGACCTTGTGGCCGACATGCTTGCCGAGCGTCTTACCGATCTGGAGACTTCGACCGGAACGCTGATGTCAAGCGTAGGCATCGGTGACCGTCACTTCCTGCTTTCGCGTTCGCGCGAGGCACTGATGGTCAGGGCGTCGACATCGCCGGGCCGCGAGACGGAGTGTGTCAATGCCCTTGCCGCCGAGCTGCGCCGAGCTGCCCTTCACGGATTTACCGCAACCGAGCTGCAGCGCGCCAAGCTTGACGAACGAGCCTCGCTCGACCGTCAGTTTGCCGGCCGTTCTAAAACCACCAACACCCAGTATGCACGCAAGTATGTGCGCCATTATCTCGACGGAGGCGCGCTTCCCTCGCAGGAGCAGTATTACAAGATGATGAAGGGTGTGCTCGGCCAGGTAGGACTCGAGCAGGTCAACGAATACATACGTTCGGTCGTGCGTCCTGACTGCGGCAATGTGGTGTTGATAGCCTATCTGCCCGGAAATAATGAGATATCGCTTAGCGAGGCGTCGCTTGCCGAAGCCTATTCGTCGGTCGATGAGGCGTCGCTTGCTCCCTACGAGCTGCCTGACCTCGACAAACCGTTGCTCGCATCCGAGCCCGTTGCCGGCACTGTTGTGGCCGAAGAGTCTGACTCGCTGTTCGGCTCTACGGTGTGGACCCTTTCAAACGGCATCCGCGTGCATCTGAAAAAGACATCTTACGCTCCCGACCAGATACTTATCTCGGCGTATTCGCCCGGAGGATTCTCGGCCGGCTACAATCCGGAACTTGCTCCGGAATATCATCTCGTCAACGATCTGCTTGCCGCCGGTGCCTACGGAGGCCACACGGCGACCGAACTGCGTCGCATGACGGCCGGTAAATCTGTGCGTGTGGATATCGGCATCGACAACATGGAGGAGCGGATACTTGCCACCAGTTCGCGTGCCGACCTGCCGACCGCGTTGCAGCTGCTTCACCTCAAGGCCACCAAAGCCGAGCGCGACGACCAGGCATTCGCTTCCATTATCGAAAACCACCGCATGAAGCTGTCGTCGCAAAATACCAATCCGACTTTCACGATGGCCGACTCAATCCACTATTATGTCTATGACCGTCACCCTCTGGGCGCCAAGCTCAGCAAGGATGACCTTGACAAAGTGAGCTATGACCGTATCATCGCGATGCACCGCGATCGTTTCGGCGACATGACTGACTTCGACTTTTATATTGTGGGCGATTTCGATACCGACTCGCTTTGTCAGCTTGTCGAGCGCTATGTCGCGTCGCTTCCCGCTGCCGGACGCCGTGAGAAGCCGCAGGATATCGGTTATCATTATATCCGCGGGCGTCAGCATAAGCGTTTCACCACTCCGATGGAGACTCCGCAGACCATCGCATATACGTTCTACAACAGTCCGTGTGAATACAATCTGACAAACGTAATCAAAGGTCACGCGTTCGGAAGTCTCGTGCAGTCGGCTCTGCTCAAAGACTTGCGCGAGGACCGTGGCTGGACTTACTCCATAAAGGCCCACGGCGGTGTAGGGGCAGGCATGAACGGCGATGACCCCTCGAATTTCATCATGCCGGTGTATATCCGTGTCGCTCCCGAAAACGCTGACTCGACATTCGCTATCGTGGCCGAAACGGCTGATCGCCTTGCTGACCCGGCCAATATATCTGATGACGATTTGCTGAAAATAAAGCAATATATGCTTAAATCGTATGCGCAGAACATCGAGAACAACAGCTACTGGGTAACGGTGCTTCGCATGTTTGACAAGTTCGGCCGCGACATGCACAACGGCTACACCGGGATTGTCGAGAGTCTGACCCCGGCCGATGTGGCGGCTTTCGCAGCTGAAACAGTGGTCCCCGCCAATCGTGTGCAGCTTGAAATGTCGCCTGCCGAATAAAATGCAACGTGAATAAACAAAAATAAGCCGCGGCCTTGCAGTCGCGGCTTATTGCAAATATCAATGGCGAGAGGTGTATTATTTTTATTTTATGACACATTAATTCTATACAAGAAAATACGATAATATTAATTTTGCACCATATTCCCCTTAATGACCATGGAAAATAAAGTTATGTTAGGAAAGGTGTCCTGTGTTACTACAGGAATGGCTTCAAGCCATACGACTACGCGCATCGCGTGGCTCGACTGGCTGCGCGCGATGGCGTGCCTTATGGTGATAATGGTGCATGCATGCGAGTGTGTATATTCCAATGATTATTCATTTAGTTTCGCGGATTCAGCCAGTCTGTGGAGCGTTATGTTGATAAGCGGGTTGATGAGGCCGGCTGTGCCGTTGTTTTTAATGGCTTCGTCATTCTTGTTGTTGCCGATGAAAGGCAGTGTGTCGACATTCTTCAAGCGCAGATTTACGAGGGTGGCTGTCCCGTTTGCCGTGTGGCTGGTGTTGTACGCGGTCTTGCCTGCAGCTTGGGGCGAATGGGACTGGAGTCAGTCGCTGGACAATCTGCAGACGGTATGGATCAATTTCAATCCTCGCGGGTCACATCTGTGGTTTATCTATATGCTACTCGGCGTTTATCTTATAGCGCCTATAATCTCACCATGGCTTAAAAATGTGTCTCGTCGACAGGAAGAATTTTATCTTGGAATATGGTTTTTGACTACCTTCTCATGGCATTTGCATGAATATGTCGGTGATGTGGCAGGTGAGTGCTGGTGGAATCCATATCCTACGTTCTACTATGTGTCAGGAACATTTGGGCTCGTGCTCCTTGCGCATTACATAAGGACTTATGTGGACTG
Source organism: Muribaculaceae bacterium Isolate-002 (NCI) (assembly GCA_004102805.1). Taxonomy (GTDB): domain Bacteria; phylum Bacteroidota; class Bacteroidia; order Bacteroidales; family Muribaculaceae; genus JAGBWK01. The sequence goes on along the minus strand of SCEG01000052.1, from coordinate 884 downwards.
GAGTGTGAAGAAAACACTTATGGTGGCGATACCATGTATGGTTATCGGCTATGCATTTTGTGTGGGATGGTTCTATTATCAGTCGGATGTTGCCGAAGAGGTGCGTATCCTTGAATTGAGCTGGCAACCTTCGTCTTTCGCTCCGGCAATAATGAGTTTCGGTGCATTTCTGCTCATACGTATGATACGGATTTCAGAAGGCTCTGTATATGGTGTCGTGCGTCATATTTCGGCCATGAGCTATGGCATATATCTAATGCACATGATGCTGTTGCCGGCAGTGTTTGAGATGTATTCCGGACTCAACATGCCAGTCTATTGTGTGATACTTGTCACAGCCCTGACAACTTATATGGTATGCTTTGCAATCACTTCAGTAATTTCGCGTCTGCCATTTGGAAAATATATAGTTGGTTAATTGTTGATAAGTGTTAAATATTTCGGCGGCGTGAACTTTATTGTCGCGCAACCGTTTTACATGTACATAGCAGAATTACTTTTTCCATTGCAAGAAATGTGATAATGATTGGTTTAAAGCATTGAGGCTTCCGTGAGGCGGCCTCTTTCTTTTTTTCTGTGCGTCAGAAATGCGGCGAGGAGTCCGTTTTTTGAAAAAAGCAGGAGCCGGCACCTGATGTCAAAATTTTACGTCAGGCTTTTCATGCAAATTTTGCGTCACGAAAATAGCACAATTGCATCTTTGATGCGAAAAATGAAACACAAATGAGAATGTTGACAAGAAATTAGTACAAAATGGCAATATTGTCCTAAACGTTTTGGGCAAAAATAAAAATAGGAAGTAGTTACTAAGGCAAAAAATGACTACCTTAGTAGTGAGCGACCAACTCAACTACTTCCTATGGCAAATATAACACTTTTCGCAC
>SCEG01000487.1 GCA_004102805.1 Muribaculaceae bacterium Isolate-002 (NCI) | reverse complement strand
ATGGTAACTACTCAGGTAGGTATGCCGTACTCATATTATGACGAAACAATAGCAGCTTAACGTTCAATTATCACTTCGCATTTGACGCTCATAAAAGCTATTGAATATCAAGAAAATAAACATTATTTTACTTGCATATTTGTTTTTTTTTGTACCTTTGTAGGTGAAATGAAGGCAAAGAAATCAGCAAATAGCAAAGTTCCCAGCAGGGCGTTACATGCCAAGAGTCGCAAGGATTCTTGTACAAACAACGTACACCCTGACGTAATTCTTGACGCTGATGAAGCATTGCGATATATTCTTGGAAGACTAACAAAACTCGAAGATGAAGTAGCTCCGATAAAGATTGAGAATAAGGAGTTGAAAAAGCGTAATGGATACCTTGAGT
>SCEG01000486.1 GCA_004102805.1 Muribaculaceae bacterium Isolate-002 (NCI) | reverse complement strand
GGCGACGTAGAAGCCGTATTCCACAAAGTAGGGGGCGAAACTGATCATTTCCTCGCCGGGATTGAGCACGGCGCGCAAAAAAGCGTTCAGCCCGCCCGCCGCGCCGCAGCTCAGCAGCACGTCGTCGGCCGTGAGCTTGACGCCCTGTTCGGTGCTGAGGTGTGCGGCCAGTTTTTCGCGCAGCCAGGGAAAGCCGCCGTTGGGCATGTAGCCGAAGGCGAAGGGTTCGCCCGCGTGTTCGGCGAAATCGCGCAGCCCTTCGGCCACGGCGGGCGGCGCGGGCAGGTCGGGATTGCCCAGGCTGAAGTCATAGACGTTCTCCGCGCCGAAGCGCGCCTTGAGCTGGCCGCCCGCCTCGAACATGCGGCGGATCCATGAAGCGTTGCCC
>SCEG01000485.1 GCA_004102805.1 Muribaculaceae bacterium Isolate-002 (NCI) | reverse complement strand
GCGCCGGGCGCCACAATGACCACAAAGAACTGCCAGTGCCGGGTCACGCGGAGTCTGCCCGCGCCTTTGTTGGCCTCGGCGGCAAAGGCGGCGAAGCCGAAACGCCGGGCCACGAACAGGCTTGTAAGCAGCGCTCCCACGGCCAAGATCAGGGCCGTGACCATGTATTCGATGAAGACGAAGATGCTTCTGCCCCAGAGCCGGATGCCGGCCCAGGGCGCGTGCTCGCCATAGGAGAGCAGGGTGGGAAGGCTCAGCAGCAGCACGGCCCACAGGACCAGCGCCAGGGTTGTGTCGCGGCCCAGCTCCAGAACTTCGCCCAGGGCGCTTACAACGCCCTCCACTAGGCCCAGCCCGGAGGCGAAGCCCGAAATGATCAGCAGAAAGAA
>SCEG01000484.1 GCA_004102805.1 Muribaculaceae bacterium Isolate-002 (NCI) | reverse complement strand
GCCGTTTTTATATGACGTGCCGACAATCTCATGCTTTTTCTCGTCATAACCAAAAATCAGCCACGCGAAATCAAGTCCGCGAAGATTCGCCTCATTACTCAACGCCGAGAAATACTTACCCAAGTCATCAAAGTCGAAGTTGTTCTCCGCTTTTTTAAACTCCCCAACCTCGTTCTCGGAATGGCTAATGAGATTGTGGAATATATTAGTATATTGTTCTTTTGCCATAACTATATTATCACTTGACTTGAGGTAGGGGTTCGCAGAATGTTTTATTGACTACGCGATCGCGCATTAGCTTCATATCCGTAAAATTACGGCAAATATTTTGGACTATTTCCATATAATTATCTGTGCCATCAGTTTTTTGATAGTAGTATGGCTTTATT
>SCEG01000483.1 GCA_004102805.1 Muribaculaceae bacterium Isolate-002 (NCI) | reverse complement strand
ATGCCACACGGCACTCACATGGATATGTGAATAAGCGGACGCGCATTTATCATTTATTATCAGATGTTTGTAAAAAATTTAAATAAAAACATTCAAATCGGGGGTTTGATTGTTATTAAATTAAGTTAAATTTGCATCATTATTATGAAAGGGTTATTTTCATATCCGGAGTCAAAAGATCTATATGGTATCTTTAACGACAGTTTCCCCCCGATTCTTGACGGGGTTACTCTCGCTGTGGAGAATTATGTCTATTGGCTAAGCCGCAAGGGGCACACCCCTTGCGTTGTGACCCCCTGGAATCCGGAGAAACAAGACTATCCTTTTGAAGTTGTGAGGTATTTTTCATTGCCGATAGCTTCCAGACATCCCTATCGATATGGTTATCC
>SCEG01000482.1 GCA_004102805.1 Muribaculaceae bacterium Isolate-002 (NCI) | reverse complement strand
CCAGCCCGATAGGCACAAAAAAGACGCTGCCCGCGGCTCCGACGATGCCTCCCACGGGATTGCCCCGGATCAGCATGATCACACCCGTCAGGGACGTCAGAAAAGCGAGCAGCATAACGGCCGCGAAGCCCTTGGTGAACAGGCTCCACCCATACTCCCCGCTCAGACTGAAGATGCCCGCGATCATGACCAGCAGATTGAGGATCAGGCCTGTCCAGATCTTTCCCATGACCTTTTTCATACGAAGAACTCCCCCTTTATTGCCGACGACGCCGCGTCACCGGAAAAGAGCGGCCGTCATGCCCCATCAGACAGACAGCCCAACGAAACCCCCAGGCTGTTATATACCCGAACCGGACAGCGGGGAAAGCCCCCGGCGCGAAGACTTGC
>SCEG01000481.1 GCA_004102805.1 Muribaculaceae bacterium Isolate-002 (NCI) | reverse complement strand
AGTTGCCTCCGTGGAGCGTGCCGGGCTGGAAATCGCGGAAACAATAGCGCGCATCGACCGGCACAGGGACAGCAGGCGACGACAGCTCGACCTCGTTGGTCTGCCAGCGGAAATTAACGTTCTCGGCCGGATGAAACACACCGTCGGCTCCGGCAATCTCAAATCCTCCTATATCATAATTGCGACACACACCGTCGTTGGGCGACTCGATGGCCACAAGCATCTTGTCGCCCTCGGTGCGATGGCTCTTGTAGCGCGGACTTCCGGCGAGAAACTGCTTCTTGCCATAAGTCTTGTTGAGAGCCAAGTCGCAGAGACGACGGCCCACAGCCTCCTTTTGTGCGGGGTGTATGTTGTAACGCTCATAAGGCTCCACAAGGTCGTTGATGC
>SCEG01000480.1 GCA_004102805.1 Muribaculaceae bacterium Isolate-002 (NCI) | reverse complement strand
GCAGAGATATGCCGGCCCAATGGCATACCGAAGCAAAGAAATCCACTCCGCTGTTCACCAGTTGCGGCAGCTTTACGCCCGCATTCTTCTTTTCGGGTGAGACCACTATCAGGGGTACATTCACCACCTCCTCATAGAGTGCCGACTTCTGATTCCAGCGATGAGCGCCCACACCGTCGCCATGATCGCTTGTAAAGATAACGACCGTATTCTTCCAGAGCTTCTTTCGGTCGAGGACGTCGACAATCTTTCCTATTCCCGCATCTACCTTCTCTACCATTCTGAAGTAGACACTACGATAACGCCCCCAGTCGTCCGGGGTGTAGTTCCCGGTGGGAGCCGCGGCATCCGAGTAGCGGAGGAGGTAAGCGAATCCGATGGGAAACCATC
>SCEG01000479.1 GCA_004102805.1 Muribaculaceae bacterium Isolate-002 (NCI) | reverse complement strand
CTGAATCTGGACCTTGGCGGCACCCTGTCCGCGCCGCGCGTGACCGGCGGCCTGCGCGTGAACAAGGCCCGCTACGAGGATTTGCTGCTGGGCGTACTGCTCACGGACATCAATCTGCGTCTGGATCTGGACGGGAAACAGGCTGCGGCCAGAACCGGAAAAGAGGACGTCCGGCACGCTGGAGCGGGGGAGACGGACGCGACAGGCGGTGGCAACCCCCTGACCGGCAGCATGCGTCTGGAACACACCCCCTACGACCGCCTGCGCGGCAGCCTGCGTCTCGCCGGCGGCGGTGGTCTGGCTGGCCGCCACCTGGACCTCCGGGCCCCCCTGGACCACCTTCTACCCCTGCGGCCCCGGGGTCCTCGTCTCAACCCTTCCTGCCATCTT
>SCEG01000478.1 GCA_004102805.1 Muribaculaceae bacterium Isolate-002 (NCI) | reverse complement strand
CGCTGCCGAGCAAAGTGCCGGCGATCCGCAGCACGGCGAGCAGCTCAAGGGGGGTAAAGCCCCGCGCGCGCTGCGCTTCAGCGGTCACGCGGCACGTCCTCGTTCCAGACGTCGGCGGCATAGCCTTCGCCGCCTTCCGCGCCGTCGGCCCCAAGGCTCATGATCTCAAAAGGCGTTTTGCGGCCCGGCGCGGTATAGATATAGTCGTTGTTCCAGGGATCCTTGGGGATTTTTGAAATGTAGCCGTTGGGCGGATAATTCTTGGGAATTCTGCCGGTGGACGGACGGCTGACCAGAGCCTCCAGGCCCTGCTCGGTGGTGGGATAAAAGCCGTTGTCCAAATAAAATTTCTTCACGGCCGTGGCCAGATTTTCAATCTGCAGCCTGGCC
>SCEG01000051.1 GCA_004102805.1 Muribaculaceae bacterium Isolate-002 (NCI) | reverse complement strand
TCAGGCTGCCTGACTTTGAAATGAACGACGGATCGATTGCCACTGCCATGTCATCGGCCGACCCAAAACAATCCTGCGCCATACCTATGTTGACTTTCATCCAGTCTACGGATGTCTTGAAATTGGAGGCAAAGGTCTTGGCTGTACGACCGCCATAGCGCGACAGCCGGGTAAAATTGACTTTGCCCGGAATCAACGCCACAGTGCGTATTGTTAAAATCAGCCAGTTGAGGAACCTTTTGCTCATCTTGGTTGTAGTATTTTTAAATACCGACTTACACCGAAAGGTGAAGTCTTTGAGAATCGCCAATACGTTCATGGTATAAGATTTTTATAATGAACGCTTTGGCGATTCATTTGTATTTGACAATTCGAGATATTAACTTAAGTTTCAACTACTTTGGTAATTTTTACCGAATCATTGTAATTATATATTGTATGTCTACTATTATACCAGGGCGGTCTCGAATACTTCGCTTACGGTATTGACGTAGTGGAACGTGAGTCCGGAGCGGTATTTCTCGGCGATATCATCCACATCTTTGCGGTTTTCAGCCGACAGAACGATATCGGTGATGCCGGCTCGTTTTGCCGCCAGTATTTTCTCCTTTATGCCACCCACCGGAAGCACTTTGCCGCGCAGAGTGATTTCTCCGGTCATGGCAAGACGGTCGGCGACCTTGCGGCCTGTGAATGCCGACGCTATTGAAGTGGCCATAGTGATGCCGGCTGAAGGTCCGTCTTTGGGAATGGCTCCTTCCGGCACATGAATATGCAGGTCGGTGTCAGCAAAGCGGTCGTATGCAATTCCGAGTATATCAGCATGTGATTTGACATATTGCAGTGCAATCATGGCCGACTCTTTCATTACATCTCCGAGATTGCCTGTCAGCGTCAATTTTTCTCCCTTGCCTTTGCTCAGCGATGACTCTATGAAAAGTATTTCACCGCCAACGGCAGTCCATGCCAGGCCTGTCACTACTCCCGGGAATGAATTGCCTTCATAGCGGTCTTTGCTGTATTTCGCTATTCCGAGATATTCTTTTATATCGTTGCTGGAGATAGGCATCTTTACATCTTTCTGTCCGATGGTGCGGTACACGACTTTGCGCGCCACCGATGCCAGCGCCTTTTCAAGCTGACGCACTCCGCTCTCTGCTGTATAGCTTTCCACTATAAGCGCCAGAGCCTCGTCATCAAGCTGGAGTTCCTCATCTTTGAGATTGTATTCCTTGCGCAGTCGCGGCAGCAGATAATCTCGGGCTATGGCTATCTTTTCCTCAAGTATGTAGCCCGAAAGATCGATTATCTCCATACGGTCGACCAGAGGGCGCTGCACAGTCTCAAGCGTGTTGGCAGTGGCTATGAAAAGCACTTTCGACAGGTCAAAATCCATGTCAATGTAGTTGTCATGGAAGCGATAGTTCTGCTCTGGATCGAGCACTTCAAGTAGCGCTGCAGCAGGGTCGCCTTTGTAGTCGTTTCCGATTTTGTCGATTTCATCGAGCATGAGCACCGGATTGGAGCTGCCCGCACGACGTATGGCCTCTATGATGCGTCCAGGCATCGCTCCGATATATGTGCGGCGGTGACCGCGTATTTCCGCCTCATCATGCAGGCCGCCGAGCGATATGCGCTGGAATTTGCGCCCGAGCGCATCGGCTATCGATTGCCCGAGTGAAGTTTTTCCTACTCCGGGAGGTCCCACAAGACAAAGTATCGGTGATTTGCCGTCGGGATTGTGCATCAGTACGGCTATCTGCTCAAGAATACGCTGCTTGACTTTCTCAAGACCGTAATGGCATGAATTGAGAAGTTCCTCAGCTTTGCCGAAATCGCGGTTGAGCTCGCTGCTTACTCCCCAGGGAAGTTCGAGATAAGTTTCCAGATAGGCGTATTGTACGCTGTAGTCGGGAGCCTGTGGGTTGAGTCTCTGCAATTTGTCAAGTTCTTTGGCGAAATGTGCAGCGGCTTTCTCCGGCATTGCCACTTTGGCCGCCTGCTCCCTGAAGTTGTCAATATCGTTTTCATCGCCGTTGAGCTCGCGGTCGATGGCTTCCATCTGGCGCTGCAGGAACACGCGGCGTTGCTGGTCGTCGAATGATTCGCGTGCGCGCTGGTGCACTGACTGCGCTATGCTCAGCATCTCCTCATGTTTGACGAGCTCGTTGAACAGTGTCTGGGCTCGTTCCTTTATACGGTACATTGCCAGAAGCGACATTTTCACCTTTATGTCGATGGGCACATGAGTGGCTGTAGTGTTAACAAGCTCCTCGCGTTTCAGTCCGTTGTTGGTGAGATTGAAAATAAAATCGACCTCTACCGGCGATTCCGAGCCTGCCGATGCAAGTTTCGATGCAGTCGATTTTATTTCATCGCACAGTGCGGAAAATTCCTTGTCGGTCTCTTTCGGCTCTGTCTCATTGATGAATTTGACCTGAGCGCTAAGCGGAGCTTCAGGCATAAGTATGCCTGCGCCCTTGCCTGTTATTTTGAATTTGGCAGTACCGCGCACGATGGCGGTGCTTGTGTTGTCGGGGAGCTGGATTACCTGAAGCACATCGCCGATTACGCCGTAGTGGAACAGCGAATTGAGCGTCGGGTCATCTTCCGAAGCGTCAAGTTGGCACACAATGCCGATAGGTATGCCGCGTTTTTTTGCCAACTCTGCGGTGCGGAGCGACGTCTCGCGCCCGAGCTTTATCGGTATGGTGACATTAGGGAAAAGCACCACGTTGCGTGTGGGGAGAATAGGCACGTCAAGCGGGTCGACCTCCAGTTCCTTGCGCTTGGGCTCGCCAAGATTGATGTGGCCGATTGAAAATATTTGTCCCTGGTCGTTATTGTTGCTGAATTTCATTAAACGGAAAGTTTCAGGTTTGGAAAAATTGTCGGTTATATACGATGACTGATTTGCCCAGCCGCATGTCGTAAGCATGTCAGAGTCATTTCTTTCGGTGAGAATGATGACCAAAGTATACCCGACAGTGTGAGATAATGCAAAATGCGTGCCAAAGTTACTAAATTTCCGTCAATATAGCAACCGTGTCGGCAATGCCGTGTTTGGCTACGGTGATTTTATGTTTTCAAACATGTTTTGTCTGCTTTGTTTTCTCAAAAATAATTACTACTTTGCGCTCAGTTAGTTTTTCCGGTTCGGAAATCGACTGTTATATATTTAAAGTCTAATCCATTTAAAACTTCTGATAACATGAAGGTCTACCAAACTAATGAAATCAAAAACATAGCCTTGCTCGGAAGCAAAGGCTCGGGTAAAACCACACTCGCTGAAGCTATGCTTTACGAGTGTGGAGTTATAAAACGTCGCGGCACCATTGATGCAAAAAATACAGTCAGTGACTATTTCCCTGTTGAAAAAGAGTATGGATACTCCGTGTTTTCAACAGTTTTTTATGCAGAATTCCTTGGTAAAAAACTCAATGTGATTGACTGTCCGGGAGCTGATGATTTTGTCGGAAATGCTATCACCGCTCTCAATATGACAGATACCGGTGTTATCCTCATTGACTCTGAATATGGAGTGGAAGTCGGCACACAGAATATATTTCGCACCACGGCGTCGCTTAAGAAACCGGTGATTTTTGCGCTCAACCAGCTTGACGGAGAAAAAGCCGACTATGATAATGTAATCGAACAGATGCGCGAGATATTCGGGCCTAAGGTGACACCGATACAATATCCGCTGTCGTGCGGCCCGGGTTTCAATGCCATGATCGACGTGCTTCTGATGAAAAAATATTCATGGGGACCTGACGGAGGCGTTCCCACAATAGAAGAAATACCGGAAGAGGAAAAGGAGCGCGCGCATGAACTGCACCAGCAACTCGTTGAGGCTGCAGCTGAAAATGACGAGACTCTAATGGAGAAATTCTTTGAGCAGGGACATCTTACTGAAGATGAAATGCGTGAAGGCATACGCAAAGGTTTGGTCGACCGTTCGATTTTCCCCGTATTCTGTGTCAGCGCGTTGAAAGATATGGGCGTGCGCCGCATGATGGAATTCCTCGGCAATGTTGTGCCTTTTGTCAATGACATGCCTGCTCCGGTCGACACCGAAGGCAACGAGGTGAAGCCCGATTCCGACGGCCCGCTTTCTATATTCATGTTCAAGACCACAGTAGAGCCGCATATCGGCGAGGTTCAGTATTTCAAAGTAATGTCCGGAACCCTGACCGCTGGCGTTGACCTCGACAATATCACCCGTGGCTCGAAGGAACGTATCGCGCAGATATATTGTGTGTGCGGACAGATCAAGACTCAGGTCGACAAACTGTGTGCCGGCGACATCGGCGCCACTGTCAAGCTCAAAGATGTACGCACCGGCAACACCCTCGACGAAAAGGGATGTGAAATAGCTTTTGACTTCGTGAAATATCCCGCACCCAAATATCAGCGTGCCATCCGTCCAGTCACCGAGAGCGACGCCGAAAAACTCAATGCCATACTTAACCGCATGCATGAGGAAGACCCGACCTGGGAAATAGAGCAGTCAAAAGAACTTAAACAGACAATACTATCCGGTCAGGGAGAATTCCACCTGCGCACTCTCAAATGGCGTGTGGAAAACAATGACAAGCTCCCCATCATATTTGAAGAGCCTAAGATACCGTATCGCGAGACTATCACCAAGGCCGCACGTGCCGACTACCGCCATAAAAAACAGTCAGGTGGTGCCGGTCAGTTCGGCGAGGTGCATCTGATCATAGAGCCGTATGTCGAAGGGGCTCCTGTGCCCGATACTTATAAGTTCGGCAATCAGGAATTCAAGATGAGTGTGCGTGACACTCAGGAAATACCTCTCAGCTGGGGTGGCAAACTCGTGGTGCACAACTGTATCGTCGGTGGCGCGATTGATGCGCGTTTCATCCCGGCTATAGTGAAAGGCCTGATGGATCGCATGGAGCAGGGACCGCTCACAGGTTCTTACGCACGCGATGTGCGCGTTTGCATCTATGACGGCAAGATGCACCCGGTTGACTCCAATGAAATTTCATTCCGTCTTGCAGGACGTAATGCATTCTCCGAGGCTTTCCGAAATGCCAATCCAAAGGTGCTTGAACCTATCTACGACGTCGAGGTTATGGTTCCCTCTGATGTGATGGGCGATGTGATGTCTGACCTGCAGGGACGCCGTGCAATAATCATGGGCATGTCAAGCGAAAACGGATTTGAAAAAATATCGGCAAAAGTGCCTTTGAAGGAGATGTCAAGCTACTCTACAGCATTGAGCTCAATCACCGGCGGTCGCTCGTCATTCACCATGAAGTTCGCTTCCTACGAACTTGTGCCGGGCGATGTTCAGGAAAAATTGCTCAAGGAATACTCGGAGCAGAACAGCGAAGAATAGTCCAATCGTTATCAATAATCCGGAGCGGTGGGAATGCGGAATGCGTTCCCGCCGCTCTCCCATATAGTGACAGCGGATTTGTGAGTTGGTTTATAGAGTGTCTGGATTTAAATCAAATTAAGGCTGAGAGGATTTTTTGATGAAACTCGCGGAATTGACCAAAAAAGACTTCAGGATTAATTTGAAGTTTTCACTCTCGTTCTCTTTTTTGTTAATACGGCTAAAATTCCAACACTCTCTTAATTGTGCCGGCGGCCACGGCGTGTCAGCCCCATTGACTTGAGCGTCATCCTGTTGACTGCACGTCGTTCGCGGTCTATCACCCAGCCCCATTTGTTGAAATATCTTATCATGTTGACACAATGCACACGGAGCATCTTCAGGCTTTTGTAGCTTGATGCCCGATGGGCGTGTGTGATGGTGACGGAAGGGTAGTAGAGGGTCGTGTATTTTTGATGGATGCGCCGTGTGATGTCGATATCTTCAGGATACATGAAGAAGCGTTCGTCAAATCCGCCTGTCACTCTCAATGCCTCACTGCGAAACAGCATGAAGCTCCCCTGGTGATATGGGATGTTGGCCGGAGTGTCTTCGCTGCGTTCCGTAAGCATATATCGGCGGTTGCGGCTCTTCATTGCAAACGATGGCAGGAAACGTCGTCCGAACACGTCAAATGGTGTAGGCAGAAGCCGTTGGCCGTATTGCTGGCTGCCGTCAGGCGAGACAATGCGTGGCGAAATCTGGCCGATATTGGTATCTGAAACCATGACACGTGTCAGCTTCGCTATGGTATCAGGCGAGAACATGATATCCGTGTTTACCACAAGATGTGCTTCATATCCGAGATCGAGAGCCTCGCGTATGGCGCAGTTGTGGGCAGCCCCGTAGCCTGGATTGTGGGGAAGATGCCTGTATTTTAATTCCGTGTCGGGGAAGAGTGCAGCCACATTGCTGATGTCGGTTGCTTCAGGCGAATTGTCAATTATCCAGATGTTGTGTATGCCGTTGCTGACAAGGGATTCCAGACACCGGCGCAATTCGTCGTCATCAGTCCGGTAAATGACTGTCGATGCGGATACTTTCATGGAGTATAATGGTGCGGATGGGAATCCTATTTGCCGTTTTTCTCCGAAATGATGTATTGCTTCACTTCTTTGAAGAGCCTTGTGGCGAAGACAAAATCGTTGAGCGCCTTGTTGTCGGTCTCAAACAAGGTCTCTTTGTTGCCGATCCATTCACGGTGACCTTTGTTAAGGAAGATGATATTCTCGCCGATGCCGAGCACGGAGTTCATGTCGTGGGTGTTGATGATAGTTGTCATGTTATACTCGTGCGTGATGTCGTGAAGCAGTTCGTCAATGAGGATTGACGTGCGCGGGTCAAGGCCGGAGTTGGGCTCGTCGCAGAACAGATATTTCGGATTAAGCGCTATCGCTCTCGCAATCGCCACGCGCTTCTGCATGCCGCCTGAGATTTCTGACGGATATTTCTTGTCGGCGCCTTTGAGATTGACGCGCTCCAGACAGAACAGCGCGCGGTCACGCATCTCGCCCTGACTCATCTTTGTAAACATCGACAACGGGAACATCACATTGCCAAGCACTGTCTCGGAGTCAAACAGAGCCGACCCTTGAAAAAGCATGCCTATCTCCTTGCGCAGATTATGTATCTCTTTTGAGTCCATCCTCATGACATCGCGTCCGTCATAGAGTATCTCTCCGGAGTCAGGACGCAGAAGCCCCACTATCGATTTCATGAGCACGGTCTTGCCCGAACCACTCTGTCCGATTATGAGATTTGTCATTCCGGTATGGAACGTAGCGGATACATCATAGAGTATCTGCTTGTCGTCAAATGTCTTGTTGATATTCTTTACCTCAATCATTGCAGAAGCATTTTGGTTAGCAGTACGTCAAAGAGTAGAATAAGTATCGAGCTCGTGACCACGGCGTTGGTGCTTGCCTTGCCCACTTCAAGTGCGCCGCCTTTGACATGATATCCGAAAAACGATGCCACCGAGGCGATGATATAGGCGAAGAAGAAAGATTTTATAATACCGTACCACACATACCACTCGCTGAACATGGCCTGCAGTCCGTAGGTGAATTTCGAGATTGAGATTATGTCGGTGAAATAGGCCACCGCCATGCCTCCGAGCATTGCCGTGCCCATGCAGAAAATCACAAGCACCGGTATGAACAGCACGAATGCCACCACTTTGGGAAGCACAAGGAAACATGCCGAGTTGACACCCATAATCTCAAGCGCATCAATCTGCTCCGTCACTCTCATCGTGCCGATTTCCGATGCTATGTTCGACCCTACTTTGCCTGCGAGTATCAGACACAATATCGAGTTGGAAAACTCCAGCAGCACAATGTCGCGTGTGGCAAGACCAACTGAATATGCAGGAATAAGAGGGGAGGAGGTGTTGATTTCCATCTGTATCGTGATGACGGCTCCGATAAATATTGATACGATTACCACAAGCGGTATCGAGTCCACGCCGAGTTTGGAAATCTCCGCCACTGTGCGTTTAAAAAACAGACGCCATTTGTCGGGCAGAGAGAACACTTTTCGCATGAACATGCAGTAGCGCCCGAATACGGCTATTGAGTTGGTTAGTGCCATAGTGCAGTTTTTCTTTCGATGTTTTGCTTTCCGGGTCACCGGCACAAGCACGGTGACAGGAGGCTGTTATTACTTTGCAAAGGTACGATTTTTTTCGATTTATGCACCTGCATGGATTTTTCTTTAAGTGTTTTTTATACTGTATTGCGAAAAATGACGGAAAAAAGTTGTAATTTTGTGGCTATGGGTATATTTTGATTTTCTGATATCCCCGTTTTTTATGTAACATAAAACAATTATATCAAGAATATGCTGATTATAGGTATCGCCGGAGGTACCGGCTCCGGTAAAACTACTGTCGTAAACAAGATTATTGACAGTTTCCCCGCCGGCGAAGTGGCAGTGCTTCCGCAGGATAATTATTATAAGGATTCCAGTCATGTGCCCGTCGAAGAACGCTCGAAAATCAATTTCGACGAGCCAGCGGCTATCGAATGGTCGCTTCTTGTGAAGCAGCTCAAAGAGCTGAAAGAGGGCAAGGCCATCGAAATGCCGACCTATTCTTATCTTACCTGCACGCGTCAGAAGGAAACAATTACAGTTGAACCTCGTGACGTTGTGATTGTGGAAGGGATACTCGTGCTGACCGACCCTGTGCTCCGCGACCTGCTTGATGTCAAATGCTTTGTCGACGCCGATCCCGATGACCGGCTGATACGTGTGATATCGCGTGATTGTGTGGAGCGTGGTCGTACGCCGATAATGGTAATCAACCGTTATCAGGAGGTTCTCAAACCGATGCATTGCCAGTATATCGAGCCTTCAAAACGTTTTGCTGACCTGATAATACCGCAGGGTGGCACCAACACAGTGGCTATCGGACTTCTTACCGACTATATCGAAGGCCGTCTCAAACATGCCCAGAAAACAAAGTAAGACAGGAGACTGTTCCTTAATTGAAATGAGAAAATATTTTGAAAAGTTACTTGTATGCCGCTAAGCTATCCTTACAAACAGAACGAAGAGGACAAGGAGATACCAACCCTGACCTTTGTTGACGAGACAATGACGCCGTTTGAGCAGCTTCCTCCCGACAATGACGGGAATGACAGCGCTGCCGACACGGAAAAGAAAGCGTCAGATTGCTCCGGCTCGGATGCCGGTTGACTACCTCTCCGATATTCAACGACTTAAGAATTATAAAATGGCAAGTGACCAATCATCAACCAACGAGCCTTCTGTTATCGCCGTGGCTTCGGCTTTGGATGCCCCGCCGACGATAATAACCGACAGCAACCTGTCGGACACCGGCGAACAGCTTTACACCGACAAGATGGTGCTCCGCACCGACAACCTTGTGAAAATCTATCGTCAGCGCACTGTTGTCAACCATGTGTCGATTAATGTCACGCAGGGCGAGATTGTCGGTCTGCTCGGCCCTAACGGAGCCGGCAAGACAACCACATTCTATATGACCGTAGGGCTTGTGCGACCCAATGAAGGTCAGATTTTTCTCGATGACCTCAATATTACGAATTATCCGGTGTATAAACGCGCTAAAAACGGTATCGGATATCTCGCACAGGAGCCTTCGGTGTTTCGCAAACTCACTGTCGAGGATAATATCCGCTCTGTGCTTGAGATGACGAAGTTGACACGCGAGCAGCAAAAAGACAAACTTGAAAGTCTTATCGCGGAGTTCCGTCTTGGCAAAGTGCGTAAGAATCTCGGCGACCAACTGTCTGGAGGCGAACGCCGACGCACGGAGATTGCACGTTGCCTCGCCATAAATCCGCGGTTTATCATGCTTGACGAGCCGTTTGCAGGAGTCGACCCGATTGCCGTAGAGGATATACAGTCGATTGTCTACAAACTGAAGGAAAAGAACATAGGCATTCTGATTACTGACCATAATGCTCCTGAAACACTTTCGATTACCGATCGCGCATATCTCCTTTTTGAAGGAAAAATTTTATTTCAGGGCACTTCGGAAGAGCTTGCTGAAAATCCGGTGGTTCGTGAAAAATATCTCGGTCGCGGATTTGTGTTCCATAGAAAGAAATTCAATTGACCCCCGAGGTTGTTTTATATAACTACAGCGGCCAATCCGTCATGACGGATTGGCCGCTGTAGTTTGTGTCAGGGAGAAATTATTCTTTCTCGTCGGCTGCTTCAGCAGCTTCGGCTGCCTCGTCCTCCTTTATCTCTTCATCCTTGAATTTATCTACTCCGGCTGCGATAAGCTGATTGTACCATGAGAATACCTTCTTGATATCATTGGTGTATACGCGATCCTGGTCGAAATCGGGAAGTATGGTGGCGAAATATTCTCTTACTTTGTCATCGCCGCCAAGAGCTTTTACATCTACAGGTTTGCCGTCATTTTTTTCTTTGATGGTCTCGAATATTTCACCAAGCGGTATCTCATCGTTATATGTATAGATGGCGATATCGCCGAGCGACACTACTTTGTCATGGGCGTAGACAGGACCGCGTTTGCCTGTCTGCAATGACTCTACGATGAGCATGTTTTTACCCTGGCTTACCAGACGGAAAAGGCCGGGACGTCCCGAAACCGATAATATTGTCTTCAACATGTTTCTAAATTTTAGGCTATTTTATTTTTTTAATTAATGTTTACGCAAAGTTAAAACAAATTATGGTATAAAAAGTATTGACGGCTATAAATTTTGATATTTGCAACCCGGTTGCGTGAAAGATTGTGTAATTTTGCAGTTGAAATAACGCGAGGCCGCAATCTGTGACCGCGCAACAAAGAACTTGAATATAATTAAAAATCAATATTATGTTACAATCATTATTGTCAATGCTCAACAGCATGTCACCATATATATTGCTGGGGTTTCTCATCGCGGGGCTGATTCATGTGTTCGTGCCGCGTGCGGCAATGGCGCGCCACCTGTCGGGAAGCGGCTGGAAACCTGCGCTCAAGGCTGCATTGCTCGGAGTGCCGTTGCCGCTTTGCTCTTGCGGAGTGCTTCCGACTGCAATCTCCATGAGGCGCAACGGTGCTTCCCGCGGAGCGTCTGCCTCATTTCTTATCGCCACACCACAGACAGGTGTCGACTCAATCGCGGCCACATGGTCACTGCTCGGTCCGGCATTCGCGATCGTACGCCCCGTAGCTGCTTTGATAACGGCAGTAGCCGGCGGTACGTTTGTGTCGCGTTACGATAAAGGAAATGATACAGTCGAATGCGGTTCGTGCGACATTGAGGCTGTAGAGGCCGACAGAAACCGGGCGGATAATTTCTTCGGACGTTTGACAGACGCATTGCGCTACGGTTTTGTCAATCTTGTAGGCGGCATCGGCGGGTGGCTCGTGGTCGGTCTGCTGATAGCCGCGGTTATAACCGTGTATGTGCCCGATGATTTCTTTACAGTGCTCGGACGAACGCCCATTCTGTCAATGCTTGTGGCTTTGGTGGTGGCAGTGCCGATGTATGTGTGCGCCACCGGTTCAATTCCTATCGCACTTGCCCTGGTGCTCAAAGGATTGTCGCCCGGCACGGCATTTGTGCTGCTTATGGCCGGACCTGCGGTCAACTTCGCATCCTATACTCTTGTGTCGCGAGAGATGGGGCACCGTGCAGCCGCTGCTTATCTCGGGTCGATTATAATCGGCGCGCTTGGT
Organism: Muribaculaceae bacterium Isolate-002 (NCI); assembly: GCA_004102805.1. Taxonomy (GTDB): domain Bacteria; phylum Bacteroidota; class Bacteroidia; order Bacteroidales; family Muribaculaceae; genus JAGBWK01. The sequence continues at coordinate 7,129 of SCEG01000051.1, read as the reverse complement.
TTCGGTCTGATTATTGACTATTTTCTTCCGCAGCAGTGGTTTGCAATATCTGCAATGCATGCAGGTGCCTGTCATGCCGTCGGCTATACGCTTCCATTGTTTCCGACTGTCTGTTCGGCAATACTTGTGGCACTATTGACATATACACTTTTAATATCACGATTATTTGAAAAACATAAAAATATATCAGACATGGCAAAAGAATATCAGATTACAGGCATGAACTGCCCGCACTGTCAGGCAGCGGTAACTAAAAGTATCCAGGGTGTGAAGGGGGTGACCGGAGTTGTGGTCGATCTCAAAAGCGGCAAAGCTACCGTCGACGGAGACGTTGACTCCGCTGGAGTGATTGAAGCTGTCCGCCTCGCCGGCTTCGATGCTAAAATCCTATAAACATTCATTCCTTGAATTCGATGCGTGCGGAGGCAAGGGTTTCATTGCGGCCGATGTCATACCATTGATAGCTTTCTGCCGGGGTGTAAGACCGGATATCAAGACTGTCGATATTATCGATATAAAAAGGTGTGATTGAGAACACCGGCTGCTTTGTCGACAACTCATTCAGCAATCCGAGAGCTTTTTGACCGATAATATGGACACCGTTGAATGAAGCTCCTGCCACTTCGCAGCGGTCTGGAGAGAAACTGTCAGGCCGGCATTCTCCGGTGTTAAGGTTACACCAGCCGCGCAGGCGGTTGGTATTGTCGAAGTAGAGTTGACGCGATGAATTGCGCGCCGATGTCAGAAGAGTGACGTCGGCGCCCGATTTTTTATGCGCGTCAATCATTCCGGTGATGTCGAAATCCGACAGTATGTCGGCGTTGTATGCTATGAATGGTTCGTCGCCTTCAAGCGCAGACGCGGCATTGGCTATGCCGCCGCCGGTATCAAGCAACAGATGTGACTCGTCACTGATTGTTATGTCGCAGCCGAAATTACCGTTTTCATTGAGAAAATCGATAATCTGTTGCGCGAAATGGTGCACGTTTATCACAAGTTGTGTCACTTCAGCAGCGCGCAGACGCTCGATGACGCGTTGAAGCATCGGCTTGCCGTTGACTTCGACAAGGGCTTTGGGGTGCTCAAGCGTGAACGGCCGGAGGCGTGTGCCGAGTCCTGCGGCAAAAATTATAGCTTTCATGTCATTAACCCTCTTCGACAATCTGTTGGCCGAGTGTAGTGAAACGTTTGTTTATCCGTTGTTCGCGGTGCTGAAGTTTTATGTCTACTCCATATTTGGCACTGAGATGTGCTGCCATCTTTTCCGCGCAGTATACCGAACGGTGTTGTCCGCCGGTGCATCCGAAGTCTATTGTCAGTGAAGTGAACCCACGACGCAGATATACTTCTGCCGAGCTGTCGGCAAGCGCGAAGCAATGTTCAAGGAATGGTTGCACTTCGCCTCTGGTTTCAAGAAAGTCAATAACAGGAGTGTCCATGCCGGTAAGTTTCTTATACTCGTCATAGCGTCCGGGATTGTGTAGTCCGCGGCAGTCAAACACATATCCGCCGCCGTTGCCGGAAGAGTCGTCGGGAATTCCGCGCTTGTATGAGAAACTGCGCACTGTCACGGTAAGATGGTCAGGCGCCGCTGCGTCGGATATAAACCGATCGGCCAGACGACACAATATGTCTGTGAGAGTGGGGTAGCACTCAAATCCGTTGGCTGCAATAAGTTCCCTCACCTTTGTCAGAGCAGGAGGTATGCTCTCCATGAAGTGGGCTTTTTTCTCAAAAAGTCCTCTGAAACCGTATGCGCCGAGCACCTGCATTAGTCTGAACAGTATGACATGTTGCAGTCGTTCCCTGAATTTGTCGCGGTCAATCTCGGCATAACGTGATGCTGAGTCGAGATATTCGTCAATAAGCTCGTCACGAAGTCCGGCAGGAATATTGGCTTTGGCCTGCCACAGAAAGGATGCTACATCATAGTGCGCCGGACCTTTCCGACCCCCCTGAAAGTCGATGAACCACGGATGTCCGTCTTTTATCATCACATTGCGCGACTGGAAATCACGATACATGAAAGTCGATGATTTTTCAGCAAGGAGATAGTCGGCAAGCCGCTCGAAGTCATCTTCAAGAAGACTTTCGTTAAATTGTATGCCTGACAGTTTCAGAAAATTATATTTGAAATAGTTGAGATCCCACATCACGGTGCGCCGGCAAAATTCAGGCAACGGATAGCATATATTGAAATCGAGACCATCTGCGCCGCGATACTGTATGTCAGCGAGACTGCGTATTGTCGTTGTAAGAAGTCGCTTTTCTTCGTCTGAAAATACTCCGGAGGAGCGTCCGGAGGCTATGGCGTCAAAAAGCAGCGTGTCACCCAGATATTCCTGAAGGTAGGCGTTGCGTCTGTCAGTCACTGCCACCACCCGGGGAACGGGAAGCCCGCGGTCGGCAAACCGGTTGGCAAGCTTGATAAACGCTTTGTTTTCCTCGACGGACTCTCCGATTACTCCGATATAAGTGCCTTTGCTCCCCTCGAGTCTGAAATAACGTCGGTTGGAGCCGGAGCCTGTGAGTTCGACAATCTTGTCAGGCAATGCGTCGGTAGCCTGAGTGTATAATGAGTTCAATATTATGCTGGGCATGTGATGAGTGTTGAATTTATGTGCAAAATTAACAATATTTATGGATAAAATTATTGATTACTTCAGGCAAATACGTGAAAAAATAAAAAATCCGCTTCAGGCGGATTTTTTATCTACTGCGAGGTTTAATTGTTCTGCCAGTTCTGTAACACCATTATCTGGCGCGGTGCAAATGTCATTGTCTCCTCTATTTTTACTGGCTGACTGCTGATAATGTCGTAAAACGAAGAGCCGTATGGCATAATCTCGACAGTGCGCTCCATGGTGAGAGTCTGCTCTTTGTCTCGTCCGTTCATTATCACGGTCACCTCTTTGTCGCCGAGCTTACGCTGGTAGACGTACAGGCCGTTTTGCGGCATAAAGTGCTTGAGTGAGCCGCGAGCCATCACGTCGCGAGCCTCGTTGCGCCGCCATTGCAGCAGCTTTGATATGAAATCCCATGCTTCGTTTTGTTGCTGCGTGCGTCCTTCACGTGTAAAGGCATTGACTTTATCGCCTGGAAACCCGCCGGGGAAGTCCTCGCGCACATATCCGTCGCTGCCCTCTTTGCTGCCATTCATCAGTATCTCGGTGCCGTAATATATCTGAGGTATGCCTCGCGAAGTCAGCAGAAATGTCACTGCCTGCTTCCAATTGTCGAGCGAATCGGGCTTTTCGAGCAGAAAACGATCTGAATCGTGGTTGTCAAGGAAGGTCAGAATGCGCTGTGGCTCAGGATACATGAAGTCTTGTGAAAGGTGGTCGTAAAGATCGTTCAGTCCATGCCAAGGGTCGGTGTCATCATAAAAGGCCTTGCGTCCATCCTGTACAAAATAAAAGTCCATCACACTGGGCAGATGCGTGTCAATCGCATTGAGTTTGCTGCCGGCCTGCCAGAAAGCGCCTCCCGACTCGTTGCCATACCAGCACTCGCCGACAATATTGAACCCGGGGTACTCTCGGAGCACATCGGCAGCCCAGCCCGCCATAGCCTGCATGTCGGCGTAGGGATATGTATCCATTCGTATGCCGTCGATTTTGGCCGACTCAATCCACCATATCGAATTTTGTGTCAGATATTTCATTACGTGCGGATTGCGTTGGTTGAGGTCGGGCATCTGTGGCACGAACCAGCCGTTTACTGTATGGTCGAGGTCGTAGTCGCTTACGTATGGGTCGTGTACTGTCGTAAGACGGAAGTTCGTCATCACATCTTGTCCGGGGTGGTTATACCAGTCTTTTGACGGTGCATCTTTCATCCACGGGTGGTTTGACCCCGAGTGGTTGAAAATCATGTCCATCACCACCTTCAACCCCTTTTCGTGGGCTTCGCTTATCAGTTGCGAATATTCTTCGTTTGAGCCGAAGCGAGGATCAATATTATAATAGTCAGTTGTGGCATAGCCGTGATAGCTGCCGCCCGGCATATCATTCTCAAGCACCGGGCAAACCCAGATGGCGGTCACGCCGAGCGAGTCGATATAGTCAAGATGCTTGCGGATGCCGCGCATGTCACCGCCGTGCCGCGCATTGGGGTTGGCACGGTCAGTTCCGATAGGGTAGTCCATTCTGCCAGCGTCGATATCTTTGTCATCAAAGCCCTTCGCAAAACGGTCAGGCATAAGTAGATAAAGCACATCGCCGGCATCAAAGCCTTTGTACTCAGATGCCGCGCGGTCGCGCTGCCGCAGTTCGTATGGCAACGTGGCCTTTTTTCCGTCAAGCGTATAGCGCAACTGCATCTTGCCAGCCTTGGTGTCGGGATCAATAGTCAGATACAGCAGTTTGTAGTTGGGACTGTCAAGGCTCAGTTGCTCAATGATGTTCACCCCTGAGTAGTCAACGGTGAATTCCGCCTTGGCGATATCTTTGCCTGTAAGCATAATCTGTAGGGTGTCATTGGCCATGCCGGTCCACCAATATGGCGGTTCGATGTTGGTGATTGCATCAGGCGCGGTGCGTGCGCCGCAAATTGAAAATGCGCCGGCCGCCAGACCGACAGCTAAGGCTTTAATTCTTTTCATGGAGATATATATTATAAGTATGATACGCAAATATACAAATTAATTTCAATAATTTTCGTAACTTCGCATCCGAAATCAATCCATCCAACTGCATAATTATGTCAGATAATTCCCTTTTATCGCGTCTTGACGGCATTGACGCCAGATTTGCCGAAGTGTCGACCTTGATTACCGATCCGTCTGTGATAGCCGACATGCGACGCTATGTCAAGCTAACAAAAGAATACAAAGATCTCGAGCGCCTGACCAAAACCACGCACCGTTACCGTGACTTGCTTTCCAATATCGATGAAGCCAAAGAGATACTCGCGAATGAGAATGACGCCGACATGAGGGCAATGGCTCGCGAGCAGCTCGATGACGCTACGGCCGAAGTACCCAAGGTGGAGGAGGAGATAAAGCTGCTGCTTATTCCCGCCGATCCGGAGGACGGTAAGAACGCTATCGTGGAGATACGAGGCGGCACCGGTGGTGACGAAGCGGCTATCTTTGCCGGCGACCTTTTCAAGATGTATACCAAATACTGCGAGTCAAAAGGCTGGAGCGTGGCTGTATCGAGTGTCAGCGAGGGCGCTGCCGGCGGATATAAAGAGATTGTGTTCGCAGTCAGCGGCGAAGGTGTCTATGGCACGATGAAATATGAGAGCGGCGTGCATCGCGTGCAGCGTGTGCCTGCCACCGAGACTCAGGGACGTGTACACACGTCGGCGGCTACCGTGGCGGTGCTTCCCGAAGCTGAAGAGTTTGATGTCGAGATCAACGAGGGTGAAATCAAGTGGGACACTTTCCGGTCGGGTGGTGCCGGCGGTCAGAATGTCAATAAGGTAGAGTCGGGTGTGCGCCTGCGATATATGTGGCGTAATCCCAACACAGGCGTCACCGAGGAAATACTCATCGAGTGTACCGAGACCCGCGACCAGCCCAAAAACAAGGAGCGCGCTCTTTCGCGTCTGCGCACATTCATATATGACAAGGAGCATCAGAAGTATCTCGACGATATCGCTTCACGACGCAAGACAATGGTGTCGACCGGCGACCGCTCGGCCAAAATACGTACCTACAACTATCCGCAGGGACGTATAACCGACCACCGCATCAACTACACCGTCTATAATCTTCAGGGCTTCATGGACGGCGACATACAGGACTGCATCGACCATCTCATTGTCGCCGAAAATGCCGAAAAATTAAAAGAATCTGAAATATGACGTATTTACTTCAAATATTATCAAAGTTCAGTTTTCGCCATATCGAATCTTCTCTCGCAGTGTGGGCCGTATTTTTCGTTATCGTCGTCATAGTGTCGATTGGTCGGTCACGCAAAAAAAAGAAGCGTAGACTGAATAATAACAAATAGCAGTACAATCTAACTAAAGATACAATGAACCGTAAACAACTCGTCGACAACATCCGCGCCAAGCGCTCGTTTCTTTGTGTCGGTCTTGACACCGACATCAAGAAAATTCCCGCTCATCTTCTCGAAAAGGAAGATCCGATTTTTGAATTCAACAAAGCAATCATTGATGCCACCGCTCCCTATTGCGTGGCCTACAAACCCAATCTTGCATTTTACGAATGCATGGGCGTGGCCGGCTGGATTGCGCTCGAAAAGACCGTGCAATATATCAAAAAGAACTATCCTGACCAGTTTGTCATCGCTGATGCAAAGCGTGGCGACATCGGCAATACCTCAAAAATGTATGCCCGCGCTCTTTTCGACGAACTTGATGTCGATGCCGTGACAGTTGCACCTTATATGGGTGAGGACAGTGTGACACCATTCCTCGGACACGAAGGCAAATGGGTGATACTGCTCGCTCTGACCTCCAACAAGGGCAGTCTCGACTTTCAGCTTATAGAGGATAAGAACGGACGTCGCCTGTTTGAGAATGTCATTGAGAAATCATCGCAGTGGGCCACTCCCGACGAACTTATGTATGTGGTCGGTGCCACTCGCGGTCAGCTCTTCGAGGATATACGTCGTGTGGCTCCGCGCAGCTTCCTGCTCGTGCCTGGCGTAGGCGCGCAAGGTGGCAGCCTGGAGGAAGTCGTGAAATACGGCATGATTGACGACTGCGGACTGCTTGTCAACTCATCTCGCGGCATCATCTATGCATCTGCCGATACCGACTTCGCCGAGCGTGCCGGAGAAGAAGCCCGCAAACTCCGCGACCAGATGTCGCAGCTGCTCGACCGATAAACTGACGGAGAGAACTTGAAAAAGCTCATAAAATTATAGGGCTGTTGATATTATAAAAAACATCATCGGGAGGCAAGACCCTTGCCTCCCGATGATGTTTTTTATGAATTGGTTATTTCATGTCAGTAATTTTAAAATTGTGATTAAAAATTGGTTGGATTTAAGTACTATGCTGCAATGATAATATAAATGTTAAAAATACTACTGGTGCGATAAAATCGCGTTAGTTTAGAAATCATCAAATAAAGAGAGTTCTTTGACATTTTGATTTGAATTGGTTGACAAGTCTTGGTTGGTTAGAAGTTGTCGTAATTCGACACGTTCCA
>SCEG01000477.1 GCA_004102805.1 Muribaculaceae bacterium Isolate-002 (NCI) | reverse complement strand
ACGAGTCACGGCCAGTTGTCCCTCCTAGGGATTATCGGTCGAATAGACTTCATAGCGCGAATTTTCGGCCAGATAGCTGCGCACCTCGCACTCCGAGGGGTCGGGACGCCCTTCGACAACGGCCAGATATTTGCTCTCGAGCACCATGTTGTTCCAGTTGTGCTGGAGTTTCTCCTTGGCCTCGACGGTTTTGGCAAACACCATCAGCCCCGATGTGTCGCGGTCGAGACGGTGCACAATAAACACCTTGTTGCGAGGGTCCTGCCACTTCAGATAGTCGCGCAGTATCTCGTACGCCGTCTTCTGCTTGAAAAAAATACCCTCCAGTCCTTTGCGGTCGAGCGTCAGGATTTTCCCGTGCCTGCCTCCTGTCTCATTTCAGAGTTTGAC
>SCEG01000476.1 GCA_004102805.1 Muribaculaceae bacterium Isolate-002 (NCI) | reverse complement strand
TTGTGTCGGATACGCTCCCGTTGCGCCTCACTGAAATTCTTTGGGGTTACGAAGTAGTACCGAGCCGTGTAGGCTTCTTGCGTAATCGCTTTTTTTGCGTGCCGCCACGCATTTTGTCCCGCTGAGTGCAGGCGTTCGGGCAACGAGTCTTTTTCCAAATAATGTCGGAATTCAGAGAACGTCGCGATTGCCTTTTTCTCGTTAGCGGGTTGCTTGGTCCAATTCCGAGAGTCGTATTCGACTTGGCCCACGAGCACTCGCTTGCTGTCTTTGTCCTCCCAAATGAAGTCAACCCCGCAATCATTTTTGTCATCGAGGACGCAGGGATTTGCCTCGTCGTAGGCCATCCCCACCTCTTGATGGAGGAACCAGATGCCGAGCGCCTGTGCG
>SCEG01000475.1 GCA_004102805.1 Muribaculaceae bacterium Isolate-002 (NCI) | reverse complement strand
GGAGAAAAGCTGACAGTGAAATTGATTCCCGATGCTCAGGCCTTGGAAGAAGTTGTGGTAGTTGGCTATGGCGTACAAAAGAAAGAAAGTTTGACCGGTGCCATGCAGACAGTGAGTAGCAGTAAGCTGAAAGACATCACTACCCCTTCTGTTGAAAATATGTTGAACGGTAAAGCAGCAGGTGTATACGTGGCTCCGGGTTCCGGCCAACCGGGTGCGTCGGGTGCGGTGGTCATTCGCGGACAAGTGACTTTGAGTGGAGGAACCGCTCCGTTGTGGGTCATCGACGGTGTGATTGTAGGCAGCAGTGCCGGGCAGTTGAACCCGAATGACATCGAAACAATGACTATCTTGAAAGATGCTTCTTCAACAGCCATCTATGGTTCCGAA
>SCEG01000474.1 GCA_004102805.1 Muribaculaceae bacterium Isolate-002 (NCI) | reverse complement strand
AGTGCCCGTGCAACTGATTGAAAGCGAACTCTTCGGCTATGAGGAAGGCGCTTTTACCGGGGCAAAACGCGGCGGGAAAGCCGGTTTTTTTGAAATGGCTCACAAGGGGACGCTTTTCCTGGATGAAATCGGCGATATCAGCGAGGAAATCCAATTGCGCCTGTTACGCGTTCTTGCGACGCGGGAGGTGCTCCGGGTGGGCGGCAAGCGCATGTATCCCGTCGATGTGCGCGTTATCTGCGCCTCCAACAAGCCTCTTCTCCAGTTGGTGCAGGCGGGCCTGTTCCGCATGGATCTCTATTATCGCTTGTCCACATTCAAGTTGAGCGTGCCGCCATTGCGTCGCCGTCTCGAGGATATTCCCATCCTGCTGAATGATCTGCTGAAAAAA
>SCEG01000473.1 GCA_004102805.1 Muribaculaceae bacterium Isolate-002 (NCI) | reverse complement strand
TCTGCGCCGAAGCCCGGCAGGGCCGGCCGACGGTCAACGCGCCCATGACCATCCGCCGCCTGGACGCTCCGGACGGCCCGCTTCTGGAAACCCTGACCAGCGTCAGTCCCGTCAACTACCGGGGCAATCCGGCCCTGCTGATCTGGCTGCAGTACATCACCGAACTCAATGCCGCACGCCCGGCGGCGTCCTCCCCTACCCGCGCCAAAAGCCCCTTTCTGGCGCGCATGATCCACGAAACCCGCACGGCCATGAACTCCATCCTGAGCATGACCCCTCTGCCACGCCTGCCCAGCGGGGCGTACCGACAGAAACACTCGCTGGACAGAACGCGTCGGGCCTTGCGCACTTCGCTGGGACGAATCAACGACTTTCGCGAAATGTCCAATAT
>SCEG01000472.1 GCA_004102805.1 Muribaculaceae bacterium Isolate-002 (NCI) | reverse complement strand
CACTTTCTTGAGGGATGCCTGTGAGATGCTGTGGGCCAGACGCGCGCCGACCGTGACCCCGACCAACTCGGCGGCGGTGACCCAGACGGCGGCGTCGGCGGCGATGAAGCCGTGGGCCAGATTGCCCGCGCTGCCGGACAGGGCGGCGGTGATCTGGATGACCTGGCTGGTGGCGATGGCCGTGAGGGGTGAAAAGCCGAGGATGACCATGAGCGGCACGGAGAGCACCGGACCGCCGACGCCGGTCAGACCGGAGCCGAAGCCCACCGCGCCGCCGATGGTCAGCAGAAGCAGCTTTTGCCTGAAAGTCCCCCGGCCTTTCATGGCCCGGTATTCCGGCGAACCGCCCTTGGCCGGAAAGAGGGCATAGACGCCCGCGAAGATGATCACG
>SCEG01000471.1 GCA_004102805.1 Muribaculaceae bacterium Isolate-002 (NCI) | reverse complement strand
TCGGGGAAGTTTTGCCGTACGACCAGAGATCTAGAGTACAGTCCATCACGTCGTCACAAATGAGGCTGGCCTACGCAAATTCGGGCAGGAAGTTCTTACCCTTTGCCACATAAATAATAACGCCGTTCTACAGCTGCTGCTGATAACCGTAGGCGTCTTCATCGCTGATAAGCCTGATCAGCCGTCCACCGATGTGTACCTGGGCCACTTCATTGGGTGTCACGGCAAAAAACTGTCTCAGTGTACTCCTCGTGCTGAAGTCCCGATTGGTATCCTGTATAAACGTATAGTGGTATACAGCATAGCCGACGGATTCAGCCGTATACTCCGCCATAAGGATTTCCATGCTGCCATCCCCGTCCAGATCCGCGAAGTTCAGAATCTTGTGGAC
>SCEG01000050.1 GCA_004102805.1 Muribaculaceae bacterium Isolate-002 (NCI) | reverse complement strand
TGAGAATCGCCAATACGTTCATGGTATAAGATTTTTATAATGAACGCTTTGGCGATTCATTTGTATTTGACAATTCAAGATATTAACTTAAGTTTCAACTACTTCGGTAATTTTTACCGAATCATTGCATGATAATTCATAAATTTTAATTCACAATTCATAATTTATGATTGAGGTAGGTCTCGAGGTCTTTGTCGCCGCGGCCGGAGAGGTTGATTACAACGACATCGTCGGGCCTGAATTTCCTTATGTCGAGAGCTGCCAGGGCATGCGACGACTCCAGCGCGGGAATGATGCCTTCGAGCCGTGTCAGGCGGTATGCCGCGGCAAGCGCCTGTGAGTCGGTGGCGGCGAGCACTTCGGCCCGGCCCGAGTCGTGGAGATATGCGTGCAAGGGGCCGACGCCGGGATAATCGAGGCCGGCCGATATCGAATATGGCTCGGTGATCTGTCCGTCATCATCCTGCATCACCATCGTGCGCGAGCCATGTATTATCCCTTCCGTGCCCCGGGCGAGCGAGGCGGCTGTCTCGCCGGAGTCGACGCCGAGGCCGGCGGCTTCAACTGCTATCAGGCCTGTCTGAGGTCGGTCGATGAAGTGATAGAAAGCTCCGGCGGCATTGCTTCCGCCTCCGATGCAGGCCACTACGTAGTCGGGCAGCTCCTTGCCGGTCAGTTCCGGCACCTGACGCAGCATCTCTTCCGATATGACCGACTGAAAGCGTGCCACCATCTCGGGGTAGGGATGCGGCCCCACTGTTGAGCCTATTATATAGAATGTGTCTGACGGATTGCAGCACCAGTCGCGTATGGCCTCGTTGGTGGCGTCTTTGAGCGTCTTGTTGCCCGATGTGACCGGCACTACCTTGGCGCCGAGCATCTTCATGCGCTCAACGTTGGGCCGCTGGCGCGCCACGTCGGTGGCTCCCATGTAGACGATGCATTCCATCCCCATCAGGGCGCACACCGTGGCTGTAGCCACGCCGTGCTGTCCGGCTCCGGTCTCGGCTATGATGCGCTTCTTGTCCATGCGTCGGGCGAGGAGCGCCGAGCCTATGGCGTTGTTGATTTTGTGGGCGCCGGTGTGGTTAAGGTCCTCACGTTTCAGATATATGTTGGTGCCGTAGTGTGCAGACAGCCGGCGGGCATGGTAGAGGGGCGACGGACGCCCGACATAGTCGCGCATGAGAGAGTCGAACTCGGCTTTGAATTCCTCGTCGTCGGCCCAGCGGTAGAACGCCTCGCGCAGGTTCTCCACATTGGCGTGCAGTATCTCGGGGATATATGCTCCGCCGAAGCGTCCGTAATATCCTTCGTCGTTTACCGGGAGGAAATGTCTGTATCTGCTCATATCGTTATAACAGTTGAATTTGTTTCCGGTTTTATATCCAAATCTTGCATTATGAAATGATAATCCGGAAATCGATTGTGAATATAAATAAAAATTGCCGTTAGAAAAACAAATTTCTACGGCAATCGATGTTTAACCTGTATCTATCGTTATTTAGCTCAGTAACGTCGGTATATGCACAGTCGTTGATGCCGCATTATTTTGCGCCACCATCGCCATGATTGTATGTTTATACAAATATTATGCATATTTTGATTGTTTACACTGCAAATATAGTATATATATTCTATATAACAAATTAAACTGACAAAAATATTCAATAAAATTACATTTTTTGTGCCTCAGTGTGTATTTCTATGCTCACAACACGACGGGGGGATATGGAACATCAGATTGTAGGGGCGGGGGCGTCAGTAAAAAACAGACATGCTGCGTCGCAGATGTTTGCGACGCAGCATGTTATATGTTATAGACAGGGGTGGACGGTGTCAGCTTGCTTCCTGCTCTGTGAGATACATGTCGAGGGCGGCTGTCACGGACGGAGCTTTCACTGTGGGTGCCTCCATGTCGAGACGGAAACCGGCGTCTTTGATAGCCTTGGCGGTGGAAGCGCCGAAGCAGCCTATGCGGATATCGCCCTGGTCGAAACCGGGGAAATTCTTCTGCAGCGACGCGATGCCCGAGGGGCTGAAGAAAAGGAGCATGTCGTAGTCAAACGGCTCGTCGGGTGTGAAGTCGTTGCTGACCGTGCGATACATCACTGCTTTGGTATAGTCGATTTTGTTGTCGAGGATACCGGTGTCGTCTTTGTGCACGTCGGAAATCGCGTAGAGGAATTTCTCTTTTGAGTGCTTTGCAAGGAACGGCAGCAGGTCGGCAAGCTTGCCTGTTGAGGCATGAAAGATTTTGCGCTTGCGATACTGGATGTATTTCTGAAGATAGAGCGCGATCGCTTCTGTCGTGCAGAAATATTTCATTGTGTCGGGAATAGTGATACGCATCTCCTCGCAAAGGCGGAAGAAATGGTCGATGGCCGTACGCGCCGTGAATATCACCGCTGTAAAGTCGGGAATATTGATTTTCTGCTGACGGAACTCCTTTGAAGAAATGCCTTCGACTTTGATAAAGGGGCGAAATACCACTTCTACATGATGACGCTGTGCGATATCGAAATAGGGAGATTTGTCAGACGTCGGTTTAGGCTGAGATACTAAAATCTTTTTTATTTTCACGCTGTAAATTCTAATAGACGCAGAACGGATAGGGATAATCTGCGCAGGATTAATAGGGGTGTTATTTCCAAGGCGCAAAGATACAAAATAAAATAAAGCAACGAGCCAAAATTGGTGTAAAAAATTCTAAATCCTTTGCAAATAAATAGAATTCGTGTCAGAATGTAACAGCATGCGGCCAATATCAGCATTATTTCCGTCATTCCCGGATAGAAGAGAGCTACGAGCGCCGGCACCAAAAGCAGCATCGACAGCAGTGTCTGCGATGCGTTGAAGCCCGCTGCCCACTGGCGTGTGGCATCGTGGTCGGCGAAGGCATATCCTACGGCGCGATAAACCGCGAGCTGCCACAGGTAATATCCGAGCGCACAGACCCCGAGCAGCATTGTCATGCCGAGCACACGGGTCTGCTCCATGACTATTCCTGCCGACACCGCTGCCGAGAAGAGGAGAATACCCTCGCTGAGACAAAGCAGGACGATGATGATGCAGAGTGTGCGTGTCTCGTTGGTGGTGCGGTTGTCGAAGACGTTGGCCCGCTGACGCATGCCGATGAGGTTTTGCCGGAAATTTTTAAACAGCTGCCGGCAATGGCTGAAGTTGAGGGCAATGACAACGAGCATTGCCACAATTATAGTCGATAGCCATGAGTTTTCGCCGTATCCCACGGGACGCGGAGTGCCGTCGATGCCCAGCATGAATGTCGATGTGGGTTTAGACGGAGTCAGCCGGCTCTCGGCGATTGAGAACGGAGCGTCGGCCTCGGTGCAGTGTAGTGAGAATTCGTTGTTCAACGCAGTCGGTTTTTAGCGGGAAAACACCCTCTTGATTGGATTATTCAGCAATCGGGCTTATCGGCGCCCGGCGTCGGGTGTCGTATCGAGTTTCTGAGAGAACGTTCTCGTTTCGACAGGTCTCAGAATGCGGGCCACGGCATCGTCGACCGAGTCAGTCACATACCACAGCGTGCGGTGATCGTCGTTCATGAAATGTTCCGCCACAGAGCGGTCGAGCATACCGATGAGCGGGTCGTAGTAGCCGTCGACGTTGAGTATCACCACATGCCCCTGATAGAGGCCGAGCTGACGCCATGTTATGATTTCGAGCAGCTCCTCGAATGTGCCGCACCCGCCGGGCAGCGCCACTGCCGCACGCGACAGCGAGGCCATGGTGCGCTTGCGCTCGTGCATAGTCTCGACAGTTATCATCTCGGTCAGCAAGGGGTGGTTCCATCCGCGCTCCACCATGAATGCGGGTAGCACTCCCACGGTCCGTCCTCCGGCATCGAGCGCGCCGTTGATGGCGGCACTCATGAGCCCTTCGCGGCCGCCGCCCGACACGAGTGTCATGCCTGCGGCTGCCAGAGCGCGGCCGAGGGCGTAGGCCGCTTCCTTATATACGGCCGCCACGAGCGGAGATGAGGCTCCGTAGACGGTGACGGCCCGTCTTTCTTCCGTGTTGTCAGTATTCATCGTCTTCCGTGCTGGAATTCATTTTTCACCGTGTCGACCACATTTATGATGTAGTCGCCGGTTTTTTCGAGAGTCGACACTATATCCATATAATATATGCCGGCCTGATATTCATAATGGTGTTCCTTGATATTCTCGATATTGGCCGAGCGGAGGGTGTTGCGCATGTTGTTGATCTCGCGCTCGCGATTGTATGAGGCGATGATATCCTCGCTGTTGTTGTTCTCGATATTGCGGAGCAGCAGGAGCATGTTGTCCATCGCCATCTGCACGTAGTCGAACATTATGTCGATATTGTGATAGATTTCCTCATTGAAATTGACATTGCCCTGCTGTTTGCGCAACAGTATCTTGCCCACGCCCGAGCAAGAGTCGGCAATGCTCTCCACTTCCGACACGATGGCGAGCATCGCCGAAATGTGGCGTTTGCCCTCGTTTGAGAGGCGCCCTTCGGCGCATCGGTTGAGATAGTTGGCTATCTCGAGCTCCATCCGGTCGGAGATGTCTTCATATTTCTCAAGCCGCGATGACAGTTTGTTGAACTCTTCGGAGCGCTCTTTGGTGTGCACAAGTTCCTTGGCCATGGCGAGCATGCGGTTGACACGGTCGGCAAACACGGCGATTTCCTTCTCGGCCTGGGTGATGTTGAGCTCCGAGGCCGACAACATGCCCGACGAGATGAATTTGAGCTGGAACTCGTCGTCGCCCTTGCGCTTTGCGGGCAGCAGCCATTCCACGATCTTGACATAGACTTTGGTGAGCCATATCATGATCGACAGATTGATGAGGTTGAACAGCGTGTGGAATATCGACAGACCGAACGATACCGATATCTGCAGCGTCATGATGCGGGTGAGATGTCCGGAGATGAGCGGGTCGGCGTTTGGGAGCTCCGACTGCATAACCTGGGCGTAGACGGCCTCTGATGAGCTCTTGAGGTCGGTGACGTAGGAATAAAGCGCCGTCGGGTCGCCCTGGCCTATCTCCTGTGTGACCCATTGCGTCAGGTCGACGAAGGGGAAGAATATGGCGAGAGTCCACACCGTGCCGAGGAAGTTGAACAGCAGGTGTCCCATCGCCGTGCGCTTGGCCGCGACATTGCCGCTGAGCGAGGCGAGCAGAGGGGTGATAGTGGTGCCTATATTCGAGCCGAGCACGAGGGCGCAGGCAAGGTCGAAGGTAATCCATCCCTTGCTGCACATGATGAGCGTGATGGCGAATGTGGCCGCCGACGACTGTATGATCATCGTCACCACAAGACCTACCAGGCAGAATATCAACACCGAGCCGAAGCCCATCGAGGTGTAGCGCTGAAGGAATTCGAACATCTCGGGGTTTTGCTGCAGATCAGGCACATATTTGCTGATAAGCGACAGTCCCATGAAGAGGAAGGCGAAACCGATGCCGAACTCGCCTATCGACTTGGTGCGGCTCTTCTTGGAAAAAAGCAACGGCACCGACACGCCTATCAAAGGAAGTGCGAATGCCGCTATATCCACTTTAAATCCGAAAAGGGCTATGATCCATGCGGTGAACGTGGTGCCGACGTTGGCGCCCATTATCACAGCCATTGACTGCGACAATGTCATCAGACCCGCATTTACAAAACTCACCACCATGACTGTGGAGGCCGAAGAGCTCTGAATCAAGGCGGTGATAAAAAATCCGGTAAGTGTGCCTGTCGCACGATTGCGGGTCATTGCTCCGAGTATGTTGCGGAGACGGTCGCCCGCGGCTTTCTGCAGGCCTTCGCTCATCACCTTCATTCCGTAGAGGAACAAGCCGACAGCTCCGATAAGGCCCAAAAGGTCAAGTAAACTGTAATTCATCTATGTCTAAATGGTAGATTGTAATCTACCGCAAAGATAATGAAATAAAATATCTCTCCAAAATATTGCATGCGATTTGCATATTTTTTAGGGCAAAAGGGCCGGCGGCTTACTGTCAGAAACGCCGGGCCCCGTGGCACGAGCCTGCAAGTCACTGCATTAGGAGCACCGCGCCTACGGATTGACGCGCCAGAGATAAAGTCGGTCGGACTGACGTATCTTGACCGGCACGGCGATGGAGAAATCGTCGCCTTTGACAACCGTGTCGACCGGACCCGAGTCGAGACGCATCTCGTCGAGCTCGAGCTCCACCACTCCTGTGGTGGGTCCGATGATGAGTATGGTGTCGCCGCGGTGGAGTTCGCCGGTCTCCATGTGAAATTCGGCCACTCCGAGCCGCTGGAACCAGCGTGTGGCCTTTGCCATGTAGACTTTGGTGCGGGTTGCCGACGAGCCGTATTTGCCCGACCACTCTCCGAGGCGCTGTCCCAGATAGTATCCGTCCCAGAAATCGCGGTTGAAGATGCGGCGCAGACGCTCGTCCCAGCCTTCAACCTTCTCCCGGCCGTAACTGCCGTCGGCGATGGCGTCAAGAGCCTCGTTGTAACAGCCGACAGCGGTGGCTACATATTCAGGCCCGCGGGCGCGTCCCTCGATTTTGAACACGCTGACGCCCGCGTCGATCATGCGGTCGAGGAAATGTATCGTCTTGAGGTCTTTGGGCGACATGATGCGCTCGTTGTCGATTGCGAGGCTGTCGCCGGTCTCACGGTCGGTGACGGTGTAGGTGCGGCGGCATATCTGTGTGCATCCGCCGCGGTTGGCGCTCGAATTCATCTGGTGCAGGCTCAGATAGCATTTGCCCGATACCGCCATGCAGAGTGCTCCGTGGCAGAACATCTCGATGCGTATCAGCCGGCCGTGCGGTCCGCGTATATCCTCGTCGACGATGGCGCGGTGTATCGCCGCCACCTGGTCAAGATTGAGTTCGCGGGCGAGCACCACCACATCGGCCCACTGCGCGTAAAACCGCACCGCCTCTATGTTGGTGATGTTGCACTGCGTTGAGATATGCACCTCGACACCTTCGCTGCGCGCTATCATGATGGCGGCGATGTCAGAGGCTATCACCGCCGATATGCCGCTCTCGCGCACCGCACGGCATATCTCGCGGCACTTGTCGAGCTCGTTGTCGTATATGACAGTGTTGACCGTAAGATAGGTCTTGACGCCGGCGGCATTGCAGGTGGCCGCGATGTCGCGCAGGTCGTCGATGGTGAAGTTGGCCGACGAGCGGGCACGCATGTTGAGCCCCTCGACACCGAAATATATGGCATCGGCGCCGGCATTGATTGCGGCATGGAGCGACTCGAAGCTGCCCACAGGCGCCATTATCTCAAAATCTTTTCTCTGCATAAATTATGTATGGACCAAAATTTACCGCAAAGTTAATCCAAATTAGCCTCACGGCAAAATAATTTTGAACACATACTTTTTATCCGAAAAATGTAATTACGGCTGGAAATTTGTTTTTATGACAGCAAAATTTGTTTAACTTTGCAACCAACCGGCGAAATTGTGTTTCACAACGTCACAGTTGCGCATTGCTAAAACAAACAACAATATACAATAAATGGAAAAGCAGAAAAGATTTATTCTCCCCGAAAACGAGATACCCCGCTATTGGTATAACATCCAGGCCGACATGCCCACGAAGCCGATGCCGCCCCTCAACCCCGCCACACGCGAGCCGCTCAAGGCCGAAGATCTCTATCCGATCTTTGCCGAAGAACTGTGCCGTCAGGAGCTCAACCAGACCGATGCGTGGATCGAGATACCCGACGAGGTAAGGGAGATGTATAAATATTACCGCTCGACACCCCTGGTGCGCGCCTACGGACTTGAAGAGGCGCTCGGCACCCCCGCCCACATCTATTTCAAAAACGAGAGCGTCAGCCCGATGGGCTCCCACAAGCTCAACTCGGCAATACCGCAGGCCTACTACTGCAAGAAGGAGGGTGTAAAGAATGTCACCACCGAGACCGGTGCCGGACAGTGGGGCGCATCATTGGCCTACGCCGCTCGTCTGTTCGGGCTTGAAGCGGCCGTCTATCAGGTGAAAATCAGCTACGAGCAGAAGCCCTACCGCCGCAGCATCATGCAGACATTCGGCGCGCAGGTCACTCCATCGCCATCGATGTCGACACGCGCCGGAAAGAACATCCTGACCGTCAACCCCAACCATCAAGGCTCGCTCGGCACCGCGATATCCGAGGCCGTGGAGCTCGCCCGCACCACCCCCGACTGCAAATACACCCTCGGCTCGGTGCTCAGCCACGTCACTCTCCACCAGACTGTCATCGGTCTTGAAGCCGAGAAACAGATGGAGATGGCCGGCGAATATCCCGATACCATCATCGCATGCTTCGGCGGCGGATCCAATTTCGGCGGACTTGCCTTCCCGTTCATGCGTCACAACATTCTTGACGGAAAGAAAACACGCTTCATAGCCGCCGAACCGGCATCGTGCCCCAAGCTGACACGCGGTAAATTCAGATATGACTTCGGCGACGAGGCCGGTTACACTCCGTTGCTGCCTATGTACACCCTGGGTCACAACTTCGCTCCGGCCAACATCCACGCCGGCGGTCTGCGCTACCACGGAGCCGGTGTCATCGTGTCGCAGCTTCTCAAAGACGGCATGATGGAGGGGGTCGACATCGAGCAGCTCGAATCATTTGAAGCCGGCACACTGTTTGCACGCGCCGAGGGCATCATCCCCGCGCCCGAATCGTGCCACGCCATTGCAGCCACAATCCGCGAGGCAAAGAAATGCATCGAGACCGGCGAAGAAAAGGTAATACTCTTCAACCTTTCGGGCCACGGCCTCATCGACATGGCCTCATACGACAAATATTTTGCCGGCGACCTTGTCAACTACAGCCTCTCCGACGAAGAAATCAACAAAAACCTCGAAGCCATCGACTGAAACAGGGGCGGGAGCGTCTCGCTCCCGCACACTCACGGCTTCCGCCCGCAAGGGCGTTGCGCAACGCAGAGAAGTGCCCCTACTTTTTCGGGGCATTTTCCGAGTTATGTAACACCCTCTTGATGCGTGGTTGCAGCAGTTTCCAAAGTGGCGGCACGAAGAGGGTGCCGACCACGGCATTCATCGCCATGCCGAACACCACGGCCGCGCCCAGACTGATGCGGCTCGCCGCGCCGGCGCCGGTGGCGAAGAGCATCGGCATCACACCGAACACAAAGGCCAGGGCTGTCATCATGATGGGGCGGAAGCGTATATTGCCCGCCTCCTGTGCAGCCTGTGCGGGTGGCACTCCGCTCTTGGCAAACGACCGTGCATACTCCACGATAAGGATGGCGTTTTTGGCCGCCATGCCCAGCAGCAATATGATGCCTATCTGGGTGTAGATGCTGACGCTCTGACCCATGATGATGCAGCCGAGTATGGCGCCGAATATGGCTGCGGGCGCGGTGATGATTACCGCCAGCGAGTCGGCCCATGACTCATATTGCGCGGCGAGCACCAGAAATGTTATGATGAGCGCGAATATGAACACCGTGGCTATAGTCGTGCTTGATTTCGTCTCCTGATAGGCCTGTCCGGTCCATGCGAAGCTGTAGTTGTTGCCGGCCACCTGCTGCAATATCTCCTCCATGGCGGCTATGGCGTCGCTGCTGCTGGTGCCGGAGGCGGCTGTGCCTGTGACCGAGGCTGTCTGATACATGTTGTAGCGCGATATGGTGGACTGACCCATGACAGGCTCGATGGTGGCGAATGAGGCAAACGGTATCATATCGCCGCCCGAGGTGCGTACACTCAGGCGCAATATGTCGTCGGCGCGTTCGCTCGCGGCTTCGTCGCCGGCCATGATTACCTGATACACACGGTCAAACTCCACGAAATCGTTGATGTAGCTGCCGCCGGTATAGGCCGAGAGTGTGTTGAACACGTCGGAAATCTCAAGTCCGGCGAGTTTGATTTTGTCGCGGTCGATAGTGAGCCGGTATTGCGGCACTTCACCCTCGTAGAGCGAGGTGACGGATGCCAGACGGCTGTCACGGGCCGCGGCCTCTCGGAAGGCATCGACTGTCTTTGCCATCTGCACGGCGCCGAGACTGTTGATGTCGAGTATCTGCATCTGTTCGCCTGAGGTCATGCCCAGACCGGGTATCGAGGGCGGATTGATGCTGAACACCACCGCCTCCTGTTCCTGCGCGCCTATCTCGTCGCATCGTTTGATCACGGCTTCCACGCTGTGAGCCTTTCCCTTGCGCTCGCTCCACGGTTTCAGCACCACGAACAGCGAGCCCAGATTGCTTCCCGAGCCACCGGCAATGAAGCTCTGCCCGGCAATCGAAAGCACATGGTCGACCTCAGGCTGCTGCTCGATGGCGGCGGTGAGGTGCCTGACCACAGAGTCGGTGCGCGACAGCGATGCACCCACGGGCAGTTCAACCGAAGTCATGAAGTAACCCATATCCTCCTCCGGGACATAGCTGGTGGGCCATTTTTCGAATGCGAAGAATGACGCGCCGAGTATCGCCGCGAATATCACGATGGCAAGCAGCGGCTTGCGCAGCAGTCGGCCGGTAAGGCCGTCGTAGCCTTTGAGCACGCGGCCGAAAAACTTGTTGAACCAGGTGTAGATGAAAAATCCCGATTTTTTGCGCGGACGAAGGAAGAGCGCGCACATGGCCGGCGTGAATGTCAGGGCGTTGAAGCCGGAGAAGGCTGTCGACACCGCTATCGTGAGAGCGAACTGTTTGTATAGCTCGCCGGTGATGCCTGAGATGAATGCCGTGGGTATGAACACCGACAGCAGCACGAGCACTTCGCCCACTACCGGCCCCGACAGCTCTTTCATCGCCTTGACCGCCGCCTCCCGCGGGGTCATCTCTCCTTTATCGACGATGCGCGAGCAGTCTTCCACCACCACTATGGCGTCGTCGACCACAATGGCTATGGCAAGCACGAGGCCGAAGAGTGTCAGCGTGTTGATGGAAAATCCGAGCAGCTTCATCACGGCGAATGTGGCGATGAGCGACACCGGGATAGTAAGCATCGGTATGATGGTGGCGCGCCAGTTCTGGAGGAATATCATGATGACGAGCATCACTATGAGGGTCGTCTCGACGAATGTGACGAGCACATCGTCGATCGACGCCGTGACAAACTCGGTGGAGTCCATCACAATCTCGCTCTTGACTCCGGCAGGGAAATATTGCTCAAGCTCGGCCAGACGTGCCTCCACTTTCTTTGCAACAGACAGGGCGTTGGCTCCCGGAAGCTGCTGCACGGCGATGAGGGCGCACTGACGGTTTGACACGGTTGCGACCTGAGTGTATTCCTGCGAGCCGAGGTCAATCGAGGCCACATCGCGCAGGCGGAGCACCGAACCGTCGTCGCCGGTGCGCAGCACGATCATGCCGAACTCCTCGGCCGACTGCAGGCGTCCGCGGGCGGTGACCGTGTAGGTGAACGCAGCGTCGCCGGCCATAGGCTGCGTGCCGACGCTGCCGCCCGACACCGCCATGTTCTGGCTGTCGATTGCGTCGGCCACGTCGGTCGGAGTGATGCCGTAGGCGCGCATCTTGTCGGGATCGAGCCATACGCGCATGCTGTAGGAGCCGGCGCCGAAAGCGTCGGCGCTTCCCACGCCGTCGATGCGGGCTATCTCGTCGGTGATGTTGAGGCTGGCGTAGTTGGTAAGGTAAAGTGCGTCGTAAAGCTCGGGGTCGTCGGCAGTGAGTGCGATAAACAGCACGATATTTGACGAGCGCGAGAATACCGATACACCTTCGCGGCGCACCGCTTCAGGCAGTGTGGCGTCGGCGAGGCTGATGCGGTTCTGCACCTTGACGGCCGCCATATCGGGGTCAGTGCCCTGTTCGAAAGTGATTGTCAGACTGTAGGAGCCGTCAGAGCCTGATGTCGAGCTCATATACATCATTCCTTCGATGCCGTTGACCTGCTCCTCGATAGGCACGCCCACGGTCTCGGCCACGGTCTTTGCGTCGGCTCCGGGATATGAGGCGCTGACAGTGACCGACGGGGGAGTGATTGACGGATATTGGGCCACGGGAAGTGTCTTGACCGTAATCAGGCCCGCTATGAGCATTATGATTGCGATGACAGTGGCGAAAATGGGCCGGTTGATAAAAAATCTTGATAACACGCTGCTTGAGTTTTAAATGGTCAATGTTTGTTGACAAGGCGCGGGGTCACGGTCATTCCGTCGCGCACTTTCAGAAGCGCTTCGGTGACGTAGCGGTCGCCCGGACGGAGACCTTTGGTGACTACGCGCATGGTGTCGTTGACAATCTCGCCGACCGTGATCGGTGTGTAGACCACACGGTCGGAGTCATTGACTACATATACATATTTGCCGAGCTGGTTGGTGGCAACGGAGGCGTCGCGCACCAGCACTGCGTGGGGCAGCACGGCCTTGGGCATCATGATCTTGCAGTACATGCCGCTGCGCAGCTCGCCGTCAGGGTTTTTGATGTCGGCCTGCACGGTCATAGAGCCGGTGGTCTTGTCGACAGCGGGCGACAGATAGCTCATGTCGGCGGTGTATTTCCGTCGTGTGCCGGTGTCGAACGTCAGCGGTATGCTGTCCATCAGTTTCATCAGTGCGGGGTCTTTTCGGGAGTTATCGATGTCGGCGAGTGTGGCGTCGTCGACAGCGAAACTGACCGTTACCTTGCTGTCGTCGTAGATGGTTGCCAGTCTGACAGGCTGCGCCGAGCCGCTCAGAAATGCGCCTACGCTGTAGCTGCAACTGGTGATGCGGCCGTCGAAGGGAGCGCGCACGGTGCAGTAGCCGAGTGTGGTGCGTGCCGACTCGAGTTGTGCGCGTGCGGTGCTGACGGCTGCAGTGGCGCTCTCAAGCGAGCTTTTGGCCTCGAGCACTTCCATGCGGCTCACCGCATCGCTCTGCAGCGCCTTTTCCATGGCTGAGTAGTGGCTGCGGGCGTAGCTCTCGGCGGCAACGGCGTCGGCAAGCGAGGCCTCGGCCTGTTTCACGGCGTCGGCGTAGGCAGTGTCCTCGATGGTGTAGAGCACCGAACCGGCCTTGACGAATATGCCGGCGCTGTCGGGCTTGGAGGTAAGATAGCCGTCGACGCGGGCCACAAGGTCGACCTCGCGTGTGGCTGACAGATAGCCGGGATATTCGTCGTGCACTATCACGGAGTCGGTCTCCACGGCTGCGACATCAATGACGGGAGTGCTATGTGACTCACTTTTTTTCTCTTTTGAGCATGACGAAGCCGTCAGAAGCAGCGCGGAGGCTGCCGCGATGACGGTTATACTGTTTTTTGCTGTGAACATGGTTGTAATGTATATGCTTGTTATGTGACACCCTTTTATTCGATTGTCGGAGAAAGCGGACCGCCCACGGCTTTGTGGAGGTTGATGAGCGAAATTATGGCATCGCCGCGCGACTGGAGCAGCTCGTTGACATTTTCGAGATAAGACATCTGTGCCTGGGCTACGTTGATATAGGGCGACAGACCGCTCTTGTAGTTGTCGAGCGCGCGCCGGTCGTAGCCTTCCGAGGCGTTGACGACAGCCTCGAGCGCCTGGATGCGTCGCACTCCGGCGAGATATGACGCGAGAGCGTCAGACGCTTCCTGCATGGCTGTGCACAGTGTCAGGTTGTAGCTGTCGATGGCATTATCCATAGCGAGCCGTGCCGACTCGGTGGCATATTTTCGCGCCATCCCCTCGAAAATGGTCCATGACAGAGTGGGGACAACGCTGTAGGTGAAGCTGTTTTTGCTGAACAGATCGCCTGCGTTGTGGCTTTTTGTGCCTGCGGTAGCCTCGAGGGTAAGTCGCGGAAGCCATTCTTTTTTCGTCACTCCGAGAGCCTCGGCGTTGATGTCGACAGTCTCTTCTGCCTGCACCACGTCGGGGCGGCGCCGCAGCATTGAGCTGTCGATTGAATTTGGCACGATGGCGATATATTCGGGTATTTCTCCGGCGGCGAGAAGCGGAGTCAGTGAGTCGGGTGTGACGACCAGAAGTGTGGCGAGGGTGTTGATTTCGGAGGTGATGCTGTATTCGATGGCGGGGATTGACGCCAGCGTGGAACTGTAGACCTGCTGCGCCTCGTCGACATCCATCATTGATGCGAGTCCGGTCTCGTAACGTGCCTGCGCTATCGACAGGGCTTTCTGCTGGCGTCCGAGGTGCTCTTCGGCGATTTTGAGCTGGGCCTGGTCGACCCGCAGGGAGACGTATGTCGAGGCAATCTCTGCCGCGAGCGACAGCTCGACGCCGTCACGCTCGGCGCGGCTCACCCTGACCCGGGCTTTGCTTTCCCTGACCTGCGAGGTGATGCGGCCGAACACATCGATTTCCCATTGCATGTCGACGCCGGCCTGCCAGTAGCCGTAGCCTGCGGCTTTGGTGCCGAGCGACGACTGCATGCCTGACGACTGCCCTTTGTTGTAAGAGGCTGAAATGCCGATAGTGGGGAAGTAGGCGGCGCGCGCGCTCCCTGTGGCCGCGCGGGCTATTCCGATGCGGCGGGCGGCCATCGCCATGTCGTAGTTGTTGCGCAGTCCGACGTCGACGAGCGAGTCGAGGGTGGCGTCACCCAAAGCGGTCCACCAGCGGGTGTCATCGGCAGCTGTGCTGTCGCCGGCAGCGGCTGCAAGATGCAGCACAGCAAGTGCCGAGGTGAGGATAAACAGTTGAAAACGTCTTAACACGGTCAAAATTTTTGAAGTGAAATGTTACGCGCGTGCGCGGTGCAGGCATCCCTTTGCTTGATTATAAACCGTTGAGTCCTCGGTTTGGTTCTATGGTAATGCGATAAAAAAACTGCCGGGCTGTAGTGCCCGGCAGTCTGCTATGCCGTATATGACAAGTGCCGTCAGTTCATGCGGATGAATACGGGTACCCATGCCTGCACTGACACTGTGCCTGACACTGTGCCGCCGTTGAGGATATCCTCGCCTGTGCCGCCGATGCTTACCGAGGTGTTCTGCTGTGAGAAGATGCATATCACCTTGTTGCCTGTCTCGGCATCGGTCTTGGTTATCACCTCTACCTCTTTGCCGATCTGCTGACGCTGCACGCTGCCACGCCACAGGGCGGGGTTCTCGCTGCGGGCCTTGAACACTTTGGCCACATAGTCATGGACGCGCTGCTCGTTGGCGCTGAAGCCTGAGATGCGTCCTGATGTGCGCGCCTTGTTGTCGGCATTGCCGTTGCCGCTCTTGTCGCCGATTTCGTCGCCGTAATATGTGCAGGCGGGGCCTGAGTAGGCTGCCACTGCTGCATGGCGTGTCATGAGTTCTTCGGGTGAGGAGTTGATGTCGACGAAGTCGCCCACGCGTGATGTGTCGTGGTTGCTGAGGAAGATGGTCGGGTTGACACCGGCGTCGCGGTAACCGCGTGATGCCGCGTCGCTTGAGAGGAA
Organism: Muribaculaceae bacterium Isolate-002 (NCI); assembly: GCA_004102805.1. Classification (GTDB taxonomy): domain Bacteria; phylum Bacteroidota; class Bacteroidia; order Bacteroidales; family Muribaculaceae; genus JAGBWK01. Next base: position 3,567 of record SCEG01000050.1, on the reverse strand, counting down.
CCAGCCGATTGAGCCTACGCCTGCGCTGAGGTTGACGAGGTTGTCTTTGCCGTCGAAGTCCATTACGCTCTTGAGGCCGTCCTGCTGTGTCACGGTGATGCGGCCGGCGCTTGTCCAGTCTTCACCTACCATGTAGCCGAGTGTGCCCCACTGCTCGCCGCGGTTCTTGCGTTCGTTGGCTACTGCCTCGACCTCCATGCGCAGGTCATACCAGTAGTTGTGGCCACCCTGATATACCTGATAGCACTGGTCGAGACGCCATCCGTCGACTTCGAAATTTTCCATCCAGTATCTCACCACTTCCTTGAAGTAGGCGAGAGAGCCGGGGTAGGCGATGTTGCCGGCGTCGGAACCGCGCACGTTGGCTGCAGTGCGGTTGTCGACATAGTTGCCGTTGGGTGAAGCGCCGGTGCAGTTGCTGTGGTGGCCGAACACGCCGTCGAGGATAATGTACATGCCGCGGGCGTGAGCCTCGTTGACAAGTTCGCGGAATTCGGCTTCAGAGCCGAAGTGGGGGTCGATTTTGAAATAGTCGTTGGCGAAGTAGCCGGTGGCTTTGAGACGTTCGTCGCCGTTGCCGCCGTTTGAAGAGTCAAATACGGGAGTGAGCCAGATGGCGTTCATGCCCAGGTCTTTGATATAGTCGAGCGCTTCGGTGACACCCTTGATGTTGCCGTTCTTGCGGTGACCTTGCGGCCCCCACATCTGGCTGTAGCCTGAGGCTCCTCTGTCGCTGTGCTGGAATGAGCCTACCATGACCTGATAGATCGAGAGCTCGCGCCAGTCGCCGGTGAGTCCTGACACGACAACGGTGTCGTCGCGGTTGAATGTGGCGCTGAATTCGGCGGTGCCGAGCGAGTTTGACGCGCTGACGGTCAGGGTGCCTTCCTCACCGTCGGCGAGATAGTCGGCCACGGCTATCGAGTTGGTGCCGTTGGCAAGCGAGAGGGTGCGACCGTTGAATGAGCCTGAAATCGAGGTGGCTTCGTTGGCGATATCGATGGTGATTACCGACGAGCCTTTGACCTTGCCCGACGCGGGGCTTACGGTGATGGCGGGCTTCTGCGGGCCTTCGGGGTTGGAGGTGTACCATTTCTTGTCGCTGAGCAGATACCAGCCGTGGTTACCCTCGAAGTCGAGGGCGATGCCGGGCATCTGGTCGGTGGGATAGCGTTCGCTGCCGTTCTCGCCGGTGTTGAATATGACGAGCGCGGTCTTGTCGGCCTCGTCGGGAAGCGAGAGCGTGTACCAGCCGTCTGAGGCGGCTGTCAGCTGAGTGCCGGGCCATTTGCCGCAATATTCCTTTGCGGGAGTGGAGTTGCTGTAGATGTAGGCGTAGGGGGTGCTGCTCCAGTTGCCTTTGAAATGGATGGTGCGTCCGGTCTCGATGACGTTGGCCGATACGTTGACAGTGTAGGTGGATGACGCTGATCCGCTTGCCACTTTACATACGATGGTGTTGACCGAGGTGGAGAGTGTGGCTACGGAGTGGTTGCCGAGCGACACGCCGTTGACCGTGAAGCCGACTGTGGCGTCGGATGCAGCCGGTGCGGCCGACACGGACACAGTTACAGGGAGAGCGTCGACGGTCACGTCGTAGCTTGTGGTCGAGGGGTTGAACCCGGTGACGATATTCTGTCCGGCCAATTTGATTTCGAGCCGGTTGAGAGTTGCGTTTCCGCTGTTGACAGCCGCAGTCGCGGTAGCCGTGCCAAGAAGTAAGGCCACCCCGAGCGAGCGCATTGTGAGCTTGAGTTTGCTTATTGTATTCATGAGTCGGATTACTTCTTGATGATTTTGAATGTTGAGAGATTGGCGTTGATATCAGTCACATTGAGAATGTAGATGCCTGCGGGCATGGCTGACAGGTCGAGAGTGAAGCTGTAGTCGCCAGTGCATTCGGCCTCGGTTATGCGTGCTCCGTTGAGGTTGTAGAGAGTCAGAGAGGCAAGCGGAGCTGTGGAGTTGACGGCAAGGGGGCCTGTGGTGGGATTGGGGCCTGCGGTGACGATGTCGGTGATGTCGCCGGAGGTGATTGCTCCGATGGCGTTGAGGCTGCTGTAGAATTTCTCGGGCAGGGTGCAAGTCTGAGACGATATGCCGCGCAGCGCGGGATAGCTTTTGCCGTCGTCGGTGCGCCATTCCCACACATTGTCGAAGTCCCAGCCGGTCACGGTTTTGAAATTGTCGTAGTCGGCGATATGGTCGGCGTCGAGCATGTCGGCATGGTCGCCGAAGGCGGTCCAGTTGATGTGTCCGGCAGAGATGTTGTCCCAGCTAATGTTGCTTGTCGAGATGTTTTCGGCGTTGTTGTTGCCACCGAAGCGTGCGGCATAGTCACTGGCCGAGTTTATGCTTGCGTTGAGCGCCACTGAATTATTAACGCTGCCATAGTTGGCTCCGGTGACGCCGCCGGCATAGTCGAAGCCGAACACGTCGCCCGAGGCGTAGGTGTTTGTCACCGTGCCGTTGTTTTTGCCCACGAGGCCGCCGGTGGCGTAGTCATCGCGGTTGTCGACGGTTGCCGTAGAGTAGCAGTCGGTCACAGTAGCTCCGTCGTTGCAGCCGACAAGACCTCCGACACACACTGATGTGCCGGTCACTGAGCCTGTAGAGAAGCAGCGCTCAACCGATCCGCTCTTGGCGTATCCGGCGAGGGCTCCCACGTAGGAGCTTCCGCTGACACTGGCGTTGACGAGGCCGAGGTCGCTGATTTCTGCGCCGTCGATTGCGGCAAACAGACCTGCTGCCGTGCCGATGCCGTCGGCTGTGGCGGTGAAGTTGCTGATGGTGTGGCCGTTGCCGTCGAAATGACCTTTAAACGGATTGGCAACAGTGCCTATCATGCCGGCCACTGACGAAGCGTCGATGTCGTCGTCAAGACGAAACCATGCCGATGCATTCCAGTCGTCGGCAGTCTGCGACAGTGTTGAAAGATCTTCAGCTGTGGCGATGATATAGGGGCTTGAGGCAGTGCCCTCTCCGCCGGAGTAAGAACTTGACGCTCCCTGCTCGACAGTGACGAAGCAGTCGGCAGTCTGTGAGCCTGATGAGGTCTTTGCGATAAATCCGAGTTTGCAGAGTCCGGCAAGCTCGTCGTCGCTAAGACCGTAGAATTCCTTGATGTTTGAGATTGTAAGCGTGTACTCGCCGTTGCTTCCCGACATCTTGAACTTGTCGGTGTTGACATCGTTCCATCCCCACGGCGATTTTGAACTGCCGTTGATGTCGGCACACCATGTGTAGCAGTAGACTTCGGAGCCGAAATTGTCGGTCCGGATTGTGACCTCCAGCGGTTTGTTTGAGACTGCCGGCGACGGACTGGTGGTGACGGTGGCATTGCTTCCCGCGCTCCAGGCGGAAAATGCTGTCAGCAGTCCGAGCAGACATAAATGAAATTTTTTCATTCGAAATTAAATTTGATAAAAATTAATAAAAATCACTAGTGTCTCTTAAAAAGTGTTAATCAAATTCGAGGTCAAGAGTTGGATGGCAATTTGCTATTTGTGCTGGCTCCGGTTCTGGAGTCAACAAGTCCTTGATATGCTCCTTGACAAGCAGGGAGCT
>SCEG01000470.1 GCA_004102805.1 Muribaculaceae bacterium Isolate-002 (NCI) | reverse complement strand
GGAGCTTGCCCGCGTATCTATCAACTGTCGGCGGCTAGATATTTCCCATTCTCAACGACAGCCAGTGGATGGCATTGCGCGGCGCGGAGGGAGATCACCTGAGTCTGCGAAAGCAGACGAAGAAAGCTCCCGCAGCAAAAGCCGCGCAGCCCTCGTGGTTGTGAGCGTTGGAAAGCCCGGCAGGGTGCTCCGGGGGGTTGCAAGGGGGCGGAGGAGGGGCGCAGCCCATAACCCGCCCCCTGCCCTCGCCGGAGGCGGCCCAAACTGGAGCGGAGCGAAAAATCCCGCGCCTGAAGGGCAAAAAAGACATCGCCCGAACGACAAAACCCATCAACTCCCAGGGCAAAGTAAATCCCTACCCGGGCGACAAGCCTTGCCCATGCCGGAACAAC
>SCEG01000469.1 GCA_004102805.1 Muribaculaceae bacterium Isolate-002 (NCI) | reverse complement strand
GTGTAGTCGTTGACAAGAGTGTGCGGGGGAATGCCCGGATAGACCGATGAGAACACCGCCCCGGTGTACTTGTAGACCGTCAACGGTTCCCACACGGTTAGCACGTGGCATTGGCACATCGGGCGGATGCGTTCGCGGCCACCGCGTGCCCGGTCACATTCCTGTATGTTGAAACGGTAGAGCCAGCTGCCGTTACACACTGCCTCCAGTGCGGAGGGTTATTCATCATTTATGGCCATAATATCAGTTTTTTAGTTGTGTGTTATGAAACAAAGACGCGAGCCAAGATTCTGTGTGCGGTGATCCGGGCTACGCAAGTAATCCTGCTTGAAAAATCATGCCACCGTATATACGGTGCGACCGTCTTGTACGACAACATAATAAGTACCCTC
>SCEG01000468.1 GCA_004102805.1 Muribaculaceae bacterium Isolate-002 (NCI) | reverse complement strand
CTCCTTCGATGGATTTTGCACCACGCATCACAACACGAGTTGCACCACCGAAACCAGCCGCACTCTTGTTTATGGTTACACCGGCTATCTTACCGTTCAATGAGTTTACAAAGTGTGCGTCTTTCACAGTAGTCAATTCATTACCTTTTATCTGTTGTACATTGTAAGACAATGCTTTTTCTGCACGTTTAATACCCAATGCAGTAACAACCACCTCATCTAGCACCTCCATATCCTGTTTCATAGTAATCGGATAAAAATCTTTTTTAGAAACAGTTACCATTTGAGTAGCATATCCTATATAAGAAACTTTCAAAGTAGAGTTGTCTGAAGGTTTTATTGCAAAGTTTCCATCAAAATCGGTAATTGTACCGGTCGAATTGCCATCCACT
>SCEG01000467.1 GCA_004102805.1 Muribaculaceae bacterium Isolate-002 (NCI) | reverse complement strand
GTAGCTTATCGAAGTGATTTTGCCGCCGGTCATGCGGAATGTGACGGTTATACACTTGTCCTTCGCTCCACTTATCAGAAAAATATTGCCGCAATTGCGGTCAATCAGAGGCAGATTGTTGAATCCTGAAGTCACGTCGATATTATTATGCAGATCCTCCGGGAAGAACCTTTTGTCGGGCCAGCCGTTTTTATCTTCAGAAGTGATATAGAACTGAGCCTGCTCCACAATGGAGTTGAATGAGAAAGAGTATACACCGTCGCTCACATAGACCGGCTGGTTATGCATCCAGTTTGTACTGGTATTAAGAAAACCGAAATAGAATCCGGACTCCTCCGGGTCGGGGCCTGGGCCTGGGCCTGGTCCTGGATTCGGATCGACAACCGTGTTTT
>SCEG01000466.1 GCA_004102805.1 Muribaculaceae bacterium Isolate-002 (NCI) | reverse complement strand
GAACACGGCTAAAAACAGTGTGCCCCATACATTCAACGCCCCTCTGAGAGAGGGTAAGGGATCTGTGTATGAAGGGGGTGTCAGGGTTCCGATGATGGTGTATTGGCCCGGAAAGACAGAGGCAGGGATGAGGATCAACACTCCTGTCACGCCTCCCGATTTCTATCCTTCAATCTGCGAAATGGCGGGCGTGGAAAACCCTGAGACCGTTCAGAAACTTGATGGAAAGAGCTTCGTGAAGCTCGTCACCGACGGTTCGCGGCTTGCGAAGGAGGCGGTTGAAAAAGGGAAGATACGAAACCAGAAAGAAGCGAATGCCTTTGT
>SCEG01000465.1 GCA_004102805.1 Muribaculaceae bacterium Isolate-002 (NCI) | reverse complement strand
TGCTAGCACGGCCATCGGCACGTAGAGCTTACGGAAGATTCTTTTCATCGACATGAAATGTTTTTAATCTTTATCATGCCGCAAAAATAAAGTTTATCCTGCAATATTACTCTATGGTTTAGCGTATTTTCACCTAAGAGGTCTCTTTTACAGCAAGAAAGGGCGTCAGAACTGCTCCAAGATTTCTATTCGTCTGGCGGTGTCGGGGTGTGTGGCGAAAAGCGAATTCAGGACGGTCACGATGCCTTGCCCTACGGACTTCGGATGAACGATGAACAATTGCGCCACATCGTCTCTCTTCACGTTCTTCAAGCCGGGCTTCTCGGAAATCTTCCGCAAGGCCGATGCCAGAGCAAGCGGGTTTCCGCAAAGTTCCGCACCGCCGGCATCGGC
>SCEG01000004.1 GCA_004102805.1 Muribaculaceae bacterium Isolate-002 (NCI) | reverse complement strand
AGCTCCCTGCTTGTCAAGGAGCATATCAAGGACTTGTTGACTCCAGAACCGGAGCCAGCACAAATAGCAAATTGCCATCCAACTCTTGACCTCGAATTTGATTAACACTTTTTAAGAGACACTAGTGAGACGATATCTACGACATATCCTGTATATTGCGGGGCTGAATTCTGGGAACATCTGACAGGAGACAGAACTTTTTATTATCAATTAGCTAAAGCATTTGGTGAGGTTGTTGAGGAAGATGGTATAAATGGCAGTTGTCTTATCAGGCAAAAGGTTGCAGAGATTGCAGAAGAAATTATACAAAAAGGCGGATTATAATTATGCAGTTCATATCATTGAATAATTTTGCGGCTTTGGTCGGCACCTCTAATGCTACGGTTCAAAAATGGGCTGACAATGGTATTTATCCATTACGTGTTGAAAATGGAGTGAAAGGCTTTTATCTGGAAGAATTAGATACTGTCCCCGAAGTAAGAGAGATACTGCATGGCGATTGGGATGCCGAATATGATGTAGTCCCATTGCGCCAATTTACTTCTGTGGAACTTTTTGCAGGAGGCGGAGGGCTTGCTCTTGGTATGTCATTGGCCGGATTTAAACATGTTCTGCTTAATGAATTTGATAAATATGCCTGCAATACGTTACGTCTGAATTGTCCTCAATGGACTGTTATAGAGGGAGATGTGCGTGATGTTGACTTTTCTCCATTACGAGATAAAGTAGATTTCTTGTCTGGCGGGTTTCCCTGTCAGGCATTCTCCTATGCCGGTAAACAAGGCGGATTTAATGACACTCGAGGAACGCTCTTTTTTGAATTAGCCAGAGCGGTAAAAGAAATTCGCCCGAAAGTTTTTATGGGAGAGAATGTCAAGGGGTTGATTTCGCATGACAATGGACGTACATTTGCTACTATTAAAAATACTATAGCTGAACTTGGGTATACACTTGTGGAGCCACGAGTGTTGAAAGCTATAATGTATCAGGTTCCACAAAAGCGGGAGCGTCTTATTTTGATCGCTATACGAAATGATTTGGCCGACAAGGTTCGTTTTAAATGGCCTTCGCCGTATATGCAGGTGCTTACTCTTAGAGATGCCTTTTACAAAAGTATCATTTATCCTGTTGATGTTCCGGAATCGGAAGGAGTAAAATATCCATCAAAAAAACAAAAGGTGCTTAGCCTTGTTCCTCAGGGGGGAGACTGGAGGAATCTTCCGGAAGAGGTAGCTAAGGATTATATGGGTGGCAGTTGGTTGTTGGGCGGAGGAAAGACTGGAATGGCACGTCGTCTCTCCCTTGATGAACCCTCTCTAACTCTTACGTGTTCGCCGTGTCAGAAACAGACGGAGCGTTGTCATCCATTGGAAACACGGCCATTGACTGTAAGAGAATATGCCAGAATACAGACTTTTCCCGATAAATGGCTTTTTGCGGGAACAATGAGTAGCAAGTACAAGCAGATAGGTAATGCTGTGCCTGTAAATTTAGCATGGGCGGTAGGTCGTTCGTTAATCAGATTGTTTAATGATATTCAGCAGATTGAACAGTCTGATGTCCAGGATTGTACTGTAGCAGTCTCGGAAATAGTCAATAAACTGAAAGATAATGAGATAAAAAAAAGGACGGAGGTCAATGCTGAAAAATTAAAACTGAATGGTAAACAAATAAGACAGCTTGATCTTTATAATCTGTTTGCCGAGTATCCTGACGGTATAATTCCATGTGTGGCAAATGATATGCAGAATGAAGAATATGGTGTTTCTCAGGTAAATGATAATGTTTTGATCTGCTATGTAAAAAAAGACAATATCCTCGAGTTTTTTAATGGAACTGCTACGTTATATTATGCCGGTAGAAGATTCCCTTCCACTGTTGAACTGAATCGATTGTGTTATTTTGCACCATATTTGAGCGGATGTGGTGTGCGCGATCTCTATAGAATAAAAACAGTTCGTGTCGGAACCAGAAAGGAGGGTCAGAAAAATGAGGAGTCTGCCAATGATTACAGATTGGTTTTTGAAATAGAGTTTCTAAAATCGTTGTCTGACGAATATAAGAAATTACCGCTTGAAATATGGCATACTTATACTGACATGAAATTGAATGAATTGTATTCCGCTTTTTAAATCATTTTTCTTTGTGACATGAAGAAGCAAAAACGTCGCAATATTGAGTTCAAGACGTCAAAACGGTATCGTCTGTCACTGTTTAACGAGAACAGTCTGAACCGTATATGGACAGTGAAGATGGGACATAAATGTCTGATTCTGCTGATTACGGTGTCGTTGCTGGCGGTGTTCAGTGCCGGGGTGATGCTTATATCGCTCACGCCGTTGCGTACGTTTCTTCCGGGATATCTTACCGGCAACGAGCGTCGTCATCTGCTTCAGGTCGACGCACGAGCCGATTCCCTGGCGCGTCAGCTTGCGATATATGACAGCTATCTGGGCAATGTTAGCGCCATAATGACAGGTGATATCGCTCCCGACAGCATGATGACTGCGGCCGACCGCAGTTCTGTTTCTGACTCTCTCATGGTGGCTTCACTGCCTGATACGCTTGCACTGACCGGGCGCGGCGTGGCTGAAAGCGAATTTGTCAGAATGTATAGCGAGCGTGAGAATTTTATTCTTGAGGACCGTCAGTCTCTCCTTGCCGAGGCTCCGCTGTTTGTGCCCCCGGTGAAGAATGCGATGGTGACCGCAGGCGATAATCCGGTGGTGCCGCAAATCGAAGTGTCGGAAGATGTGGCAGGGGTCTATGCCATCAACCGTGGCACTGTGGTCGACCAGTATCTTGACGGCGACAAGGGTTATGTGGTCATAATACAGCACCCCGACGGCTATCTGTCGCGTTATTCCGGCATAAGCAGGATTTATACCCGCACGGGGGTGGCGATTGATGCTGACTCGCGCATAGGCCAGTATCGCCGTAACGATAAAGTGCCGTTGCGGTTTGAGTTGCGGCGCGACGGTCAGGCGCTCCGGCCGCTCGACTATATTCCGTTCTGATACGATTGTTATCAACCTTATCGTGGTCGGTTTCGCCCTGTTTGACCATAAAAAACGATAAAAAGATAAATTTTTTTATCAGTTTTTATGAAAATATTAAATAATTTACTATTTTTGTACCGTAATACCTCCGAATTACCTATATCTAACTATTGCCCGATAGGCATTTTTCTAAATCTAACTCGTTTATTATCACTCTTTTATCGGAACTATTCTCATAAAAATTAAAATCACAAATTGAGACTTTTATGTTGCAACGGCATCTGTCATGCAGCGAAGTCATTTACAATCACTGTTTTTCATTCCCGACAAGTTTGACTATACCGTTATATTCAGGCCTGTCCCGTTTAATAATTGTGACTGTAATTTTATTATCCGGATTGAAATGGAATAAATTAGGAATAAAGCAACAAAAGTGAATCATAGGTTAGGGATCCGGTGGCTCGTGAGAGTCGTCGGATTTCGTTTTTTAACGGGTTTGCAGTAAGCCGGTAGAAGTGTTAAAATCAAAAGTTATGGCAACCTTTTCGCATTGATCTTTTTAACACAATTCAACAATATTTAGGCTATGCTTGGGTGTTAGGGATAAAATTGTTATCTTTGTCGGAAATTTTGTTTTGTTTTTCCGATTTTGCCTGGCCGGCTGGTCAGAAGAGAGAAGAAAAGCGATGACTTTAACCAGATTTGAAAATGAAAAAAACAATTGCAGCCGCTCTTATTGCGGCGGTATGTCCGATGGCTGTTTTGGCCGAGGGATACCAAATCAACACTCTGAGTGCCAAGCAGAATGGTATGGGACATACCGGAACGGCTCTCCATCTCGGCGCCGAAAGCCAGATTTTCAACCCTGCGGGTATGGGCTGGCTCGACAAATCGTTTGAACTGTCGGCAAGCGTGTCTCCGATATTCGCCTACGGCGAGGCTACGCCGAAATCAACCGGCGTCACCTACAAGACCGACAACAAGGCCGCCACTCCGATGAGTGTCAACGTCGGTTTCTCAATCTACGACAACTTTAAGGCCGGTGTCGCATTCTATACTCCCTACGGATCGTCAATCAACTGGACCGACAACTGGCCCGGAGCCGACCTCAACCAGTCGGTAAGCCTCAAGGTGTTCACAATCCAGCCCACTCTTGCCTGGAAAATAACACCGAAATTAAGTGTCGGCGCGGGTCTTATGGTGACATGGGGTTCGGTCGACCTCAACAAGGGGCTCGTATCGCCACAGGGATTTGACGCGATGATGCAGCAGCTCGCTCCGGGATATCCCTCGATTGGAAATACAGTTCCCGCAAGTGTCAACCTCAAAGGCAACGCCCATCCGCGTCTCGGAGTCAATGTCGGCGTGATGTATGACATCAACGGGCAGTGGACAGTCGGTGCCAATTTCCGTCAGGAGATGATGATGCGTGTCAAAGCCGGCGAAGCCTCCGTGCGCTATGCATCGCGCGAGATTGAAAGCATACTCGAGTCGAAACTCGGTCTGATAAACCATGCTGAGTTTACCGCCAAAATGCCTTGTGCCGCCATATATAACGTCGGTGTCAGCTACAAACCGATAAAGCCGCTTGTGCTCGCTTTCGACGTGCAGTTCACCCAGTGGAGCGCCTACAAACAGCTTGATATCGAATTTCTCAACCCTGATCTTGCCGGTTTCAATCAGAATATTCCCAAGAATTATCATGACTCATGGACATTCCATCTCGGAGCGCAGTACAATCTCACCGACCGCTTCGACCTCCGCGCCGGCCTCATGCTCGACACAAGCCCTGTCGACAAGAATCATTATAATCCGGAGACTCCCGGCATGACTAAAATCGAGCCCTCGGTCGGCTTCTCATTCCGTCCGCTCGACATGATTTCAATCGACCTCGGACTTCTCTACGTTGCAGGTCTCGGAGCCGACAACCGCAGCTGCACCTACAAAGATTTTATCCTCGGCGAACGCAAATTCGAGGCTGACTACAAGGTCTCGGCATTCTGTCCGTCGATAGGCGTGACCCTAAGTCTCTGATAATAAATAATAAATATATAGTCATGAAATGCCCCGGCTTTGTCGGGGCATTTCAGTTTCGGCGAAGCGGCAAAATATCAAAAAAGCATAAAACGCGGCAAAATTTTTATAATATGAACTTATTGCCGTAAATTTGCAATCAGAAAATACTCTAAGATCAGGAATATGAAATTATTTGATGTCTACCCACTCTACGATGTGGAAATCGTTAAAGGTGTCGGCTGCCATACATACGACGCCGACGGCCAGGAATATCTCGACCTCTACGGAGGCCATGCCGTAATCTCTATCGGCCATTCCCATCCCCATTATCTGAAGGCGCTTGCCGCCCAGGCCTCACGCCTGGTGTTCTATTCCAACTCAGTGCAGAATTCTCTCCAGCACCGCCTCGCCGAGAAGCTCGGCAAGATATCAGGATATGACGACTATCAGCTCTTCCTCATAAACTCCGGTGCCGAAGCCAACGAAAACGCACTCAAACTCGCGTCGTTCGCCACAGGCCGCAAACGTGTCATCGCATTCGGCAAGGCATTCCACGGCCGCACGTCTGCCGCCGTAGAGGCCACCGACAATCCCAAGATAACAGCTCCTCTCAACGACAACGGGCATGTCACATTCCTCCCGCTCAACGACATCGAGGCTGTGAAGGCAGAGATTGCCAAAGGTGACGTTGCGGCCGTAATCATCGAGGGAATACAGGGAGTCGGCGGCATACGCATTCCCGACGACAACTTCCTTCAAGAGCTCCGCCGTGTCACGGAAGAAGCCGGCGTTGTTCTCATCCTCGACGAAATACAGTCGGGCTACGGACGTTCAGGACGTTTCTTCGCCCATCAGTGGGCAGGCATTCGTCCCGACATGATAACCGTAGCCAAGGGCATTGCCAACGGTTTCCCGATGGGGGCTGTGCTCATCTCCCCGAAATTCGCTCCCGTCTACGGTCAGCTCGGCACCACATTCGGCGGCAATCATCTTGCCTGCGCGGCTGCCACTGCCGTAATCGAAGTGATGGAAGAGGAGCATCTCGTTGAAAACGCCGATAAGGTGGGCACCTATCTTATGGAGAAGCTGAGAGAGATGCCCGGCATCAAGGAAGTGCGAGGCCGTGGGCTCATGATCGGTATCGAAATGGACTATCCCGTCAAAGACCTGCGCCGCAGCCTCATATTCGACCATCACATCTTTACAGGAGCGTCAGGCACAAACATAATCCGTCTCCTTCCTCCGCTTTGTCTCTCCATCAGGCAGGCTGACGAATTTCTCGCGCGCTTCCGTGCGGCTCTCGCTGTATAGCGTAAAATTGCAAGTTCTGCGACAGCCCTCTGCATTGTCGTGTTTTTACGATTTTATTTTACGGCATATCGGCTTGTTGACATGACTATTTGGAATATTTGGAGGATTGGGTTATATTTGTTTTTATAACTCAATCCTTCTTGATTATGTTGCCAAAAATAAAGGTCAATCTGCTGTTGCTGATAGTCATTGCTATTGCGCTCGGCATCGGCTGCGGATTTTTCATGCCCGACTGGGCGGCGCGGATATTTCTGACATTCAATGATATTTTCGCGCAGTTCCTCGGCTTTATGATACCGCTTATCATAGTTGGCTTCGTGGCGCCGGCAATCGCACATATCGGACGTGCTGCCGGGCTGATGCTTGTTGTGACGGTAATCGTGGCGTATGTTTTCACCTCGATGTCAGGATTTTTTGCATTCGGGGTGGGAGAGTGGGTGTTTCCGTCGCTCGTTGGGCAGAGGCACTTGCTTGATCAGCCGGCTTCTGCTGCGTTGGCCCCCTATTTCTCCGTCACGATGCCTCCGCTGATGAGCGTGATGACAGCATTGGTGTTTGCCTTTGTCACAGGTATATGCATGGCGCGCCTGTCGACCGGAGCGCTCCGACGTGGGTTTGATGAATTCCGCGACTGCGTGCAGTTCGTCATCATGAAAGCCATCATACCGCTTCTGCCTCTGTATATATTCGGTATCTTCCTGAAAATGACGATGGAAGGGGAAGTATCGTCGGTGCTTGGAGCATTTGCAGGCATTATCGGTGTGATTTTTGCGATGCATATCATCCTGCTGCTCTTCCAATATGCTGTGGCCGGCATTGTCGCCCGTCGCAATCCGTTGCGTATGCTGCTCACCATGATGCCGGCATATTTCACGGCTTTGGGCACGCAGTCGTCGGCCGCCACCATTCCGGTCACGCTGCGTCAGACCGTCAAAACCGGAGTGAAAGAAGATATCGCAGGATTTGTCGTGCCATTGTGCGCCACCATCCACATGTCAGGAAGCGCCATGAAGATTGTGGCCTGCGCTCTGGCTGTGATGATAATGGAAGGAATGCCCTGGACAACCGATATGTTCGCGGGTTTTATCATGATGCTCGGCATCACCATCGTGGCAGCTCCCGGTGTGCCCGGCGGCGCTATCATGGCATCGCTCGGACTTCTCGGCTCTATCCTCGGCTTTGATGCCGAAAAGCAGTCGCTCATGATAGCCCTCTACATAACGATGGACTCTTTCGGCACTGCCTGCAACGTAACCGGCGATGGCGCAATTGCCCAGATAATTCAGGCAATATTCCGCCGTAAAAAGTGAGATAAGCTTCTTTTCCAAGATGATCTCGGTAAAATGCCCCCTCTACGGCGATCTGCATATTAATGCGTCATGCGCGCTTGTCGCAAGCACGCATGACGATGTTGTTTAGTATGAAAAATTATTGAGTAAGGATGTCAAATCAACATCATTATTTTTTAGTTTTGAACATCACCGGAAGGGTGTACCGGCAGTCGACGGCTTCGCCTCCGACAGTGCCGGGAGTCCATTTCTCCGTGAGACCATCTTTGAGAGCGCGCACGGCTTCAGCGTCGAGGGCTTCGTTGCCGGCCGACCGCATAATATTGATATCGTCGATAGTGCCTTCTTTTGTTACGGTAAATGTAACTATCACATTTCCCTTGATATCATTTTCGGCCAGATTTTCGGGATACTTGAGCTCGTCCATCAGCGCCTGGAGCATCGCACGTTCGCCTCCGGGATATTGAGGCATTGTTTCGACGGCTTTGCGCGGCTCAGACTTTTTGGCTGCAGTCTCGTTTGATGCTTCTTTCTTAGTGCTGAACATCACCGGTAGGGTGTAGTGGCAGTCGACGGCTTCGCCTCCGACAGTGCCGGGAGTCCATTTCACCTTGAGACCTTCTTTGACGGCGCGCACGGCTTCAGCATCGAGGGCTTCGTTTCCGGCCGACCGCACAATCTTGATGTTGTCGATAGAGCCCTCTTTTGTCACGGTAAATGAAACTATCACTTTTCCCTTGATATCATTTTCGGCCAGATTTTCGGGATATTTGAGCTCGTCCATCAGTGCCTGGAGCATCGCACGTTCGCCTCCGGGATATTGAGGCATTGTTTCAACGGCTTTGCGCGGCTCGGACTTTTTGTCGGCAGCCTCATTGACCGCTGATCGGGAGGGCAATGCGACATCCTCTTGCGAGGGAGTGTAATTTTCACTAACTTTGTCGTAGCTTACGGCTGCGACATTCTTGATTGTCGATGCTACGGCCGGAAAGTCTGTCATCGCTACCGCGAGCATGGCTGCGGGCAGCAGTGCGGCTGCACAAAGGTGGCGCACTCTACTTGATTTTGATTTCATCATCATGGTTAAACGGTTTTTAAGTTGACTATGATTCAGACTGTTGGCTATGGACTGGAACCCCGGGCCGACAGTCTTTCTTATTAATAACATCTGGTAATCAGAGGCTTTGATGCCCGAACTCAATATGCGGCGGTCGACGTCATATTCATGCACGGCACTCAGCTCGCGGCGCATGAGATACGCCACAGGGTTGAACCAGTTGAATATGATGAACATCTGCGCGAAAATCAGGTCGATGCTGTGTCGGTTGCGTATGTGTGACAGCTCGTGCTCTATTATGAGGCGGTTGTCGGCATCGGCCGGCGACACCACGAGATAACGTCCCCAGCTGAAGGGCGACACCGTGGTCTCGGCTATGACTATTGTGGCACCTTCAATTTCACGCTTCTCGCCCCGGCGTATTATGCGGAACATGCGGGCGTAGGAATATACTGTCAGTGCTGCGACTATCGCCATGCCCGCGATATATATAAGAGGTATGGCGTGCCAGATGCCGGTTTCGTTTCCTTCCGGAGCGTCGAGTGCGACGGCCGAAACGGCGCCCAGTGTCACGCCTCCCGTCACGCCTCCCGTCACGGCAGTGCCTGATGTCTGAAACAGTCCCGCCACGAAGTCGGCTGCCGGTATGGCAAGAAGCGCTATAGCGTAGCATGACAGGAGCACCACGCGGTTGAAGCGGTAGAATGTCGCGTTGGCCAGCAGGCTCTTGTACACTATGTACTCAAGCACCAGAATTATGGCTACCGACATCGAATATGCTGTTAATGTTCCCATATCGATTATTTTTTCTCTTTGTTCTGTTCTACAATCTTGATAAGTTCTTTCAGTTCGTCGACCGAGATATCTTCGTCTTTGATAAACGATGACACGATTTTCATATATGAGTTGTCGAAAAACCTGCGGATCACACCTTTCATCGTCGACTTCCGGTAATCCTCGATATCTATGGCCGAGGAGTAGGCCAGCGAATTTCCGACTTTCTCTCTTGTCAGATATCCTTTTTTCTCAAGTATATGCACGTAAGTGCTCACTGTGTTGAAATGGGGCTGAGGCTCGGGATAGAGTGCTACAACGTCGCGGATAGCGAGTCTGCCGTTTTGCCAGAAGAACGTCATCACCTCTTCCTCTTTTTCTGTAAGTTTCGGTATGGTGCTCATCTCTTTGGTTTTTTATTTTACGTTTGCTTTGTCTAACTAAGAATTTAGTTTCTGTGGCAAATATACAACTAAGATTTTAGTTTGCAAATGAATTTACATTTTTTAACACTAAATTTTTAGTTTGTTATTGAAATATAGGGGTTCTGCAACAACCTCAAATATACATAATGATGGTATTCCTTTTGTTCTTGAAACTGCTTAATCTGAATAGGGTGTTGTAAATCGGCGTCCTGCGGAAGCCTCTTGGCGGGTGGCATCTATTCCCCGCACGCCTTGCTGCGTTGCGGCGTACGGGGTTACGTGAAAATCGGCGTTCTGCGGAAGCCACTTGGCGTGTGGCGTCTATTCCCCGTTCGCCGTAGCGCAGCAAGGTGTGCGGGGGAAGGCGATATCAAAAGAAAGTCTTCCACAGGACGACGATTTACAGCGCAAGACGATTTACAGCATGAGATGTATAGCACGATAATTCCGATTTCGTCTGGCTTTTGGCAAACTGTTGCGGTTTTGAAATGAATGTGTTATATTTGTAGCTTGAAACGGCTTTTTATGCACATCGGTAAACCGGGTGATTATTTAATATAGTAATTGGCTTGTGTGTCAGATGTGATTGTTATTAAAGGAGAAGCAGATATGTCAGTAAATAAGGTTATTCTTGTCGGAAACGTGGGGCGAAAACCCGAGATAAGGTATGTCGAAAACCGGCCTATCGCGTCTTTCTCGCTGGCTACCAACGAGCCGGCACGACGTTTGCCCGACGGACGCGAGATTCCTCAGCGCACCGAATGGCATGAGATTGTGATGTGGGACGCGGCGGCCGAGACTGCCGAACGCTACATCGACCGTGGCACAAAACTGTATGTCGAAGGCAAGCTGCGCACCCGTCAGTGGCAGGACCGCAACGCTATCACACGCCGTGTCACTGAAATACTCGTCGACAGTTTCGACATACTGTCGCGCCCGGCTCCGGTGCCTGAAAACAAATAGAATTATTCACATTAAAACTTGCAATAGAACATAGCAGATGAAACAAACCGACAAAGGTGGGGTCGCACCGACGAATATTCCCCACAAAGATTTCAAAGCTACGGAAGCAGCTATAGAACGCAACGCCGGAGGCAATGCCGACTATATGGATGCCGACCCGACAGTGCTTCCCGAAAACGCGTTTACCGAACTCGGCAAAGACGAGGAATACCGGCCGATGATGCATCCCGCTCGCGTGTATCGCGAGGTGACACCATATTCGGTCACTCTCGGCCTGGTGCTGGCGGTGATTTTTTCAGCCGCCGCGGCCTATCTCGGGCTCAAAGTCGGACAGGTGTTTGAGGCCGCAATTCCGATTGCCATCATAGCAGTCGGTCTTTCGGGCGCGCTTAAGAAGAAAAACGCCCTGGGACAGAATGTCATCATACAGTCGATCGGAGCATGCTCCGGTGTGATTGTGGCAGGCGCGATATTCACCTTGCCGGCTCTCTATATCCTTCAGGCAAAATACCCTGACATCACTGTCGACTTCCTGCAGATTTTTCTCAGCTCGCTCTTCGGAGGTGTGTTGGGCATATTGTTCTTCATCCCGTTCCGTAAATATTTTGTAAAGGATATGCACGGCAAATATCCCTTCCCCGAGGCTACCGCCACGACACAGGTGCTTGCATCGGGTCAGTCGGGAGCAGGCAACGGTCAGGCAAAAGTGCTTGTCATTGCGTCGCTCATAGGCGGTATCTACGACTACATCGTGGCTACATTCGGCTGGTGGGCCGAGACAGTCACCACAACCGCCTACGGCTGGGGACAGGCACTCGCAGCCAAGAGCAAATTCCTGTTTTCGTGCAACACCGGCGCGGCCGTGCTCGGTCTGGGCTACATAGTGGGCTTGAAATATGCGTTTGTAATCTTTGCCGGCTCTATCTTCGTGTGGTGGATTATCATACCGCTGTTAGGCACTTACGGCACGGAGGCGATGCAGTTGATGGCTCCCGAGCAGATATTCTCCTCTACCGCCCGCATGATAGGTATCGGCGGTATAGCCATGGCCGGTATCATTGGCATCGTCAAGTCGTGGCCGATCATACGCCAGGCCGTAGGTCTTGCCGGCCGTGAATTTAAAGGTGGCGCAAAAGAGGCACGTCCGGTGCGCTGGCAGCTCGACATCTCGATGAAGCATATCGTGTTTTTCATCGCAATAGCTCTTGTAGCTGTGCTCATTTTCTTCTATTTCGGAGTCATCAGCTCGCTCTGGCAGGCTGTTGTGGCATGGATAGTGGTGACCATCATCGCGTTTCTTTTCACTACGGTGGCGGCCAACGCAATCGCTATCGTGGGCTCAAACCCCGTGTCAGGCATGACGCTGATGACACTTATCATCGCTTCGGCGATATTCGTTGGCATCGGTCTGAGCGGCACCAAGGGAATTGTAGCGTCGATGGTAATCGGCGGCGTGGTGTGTACGGCGCTATCGATGGCCGGCGGTTTTGTCACTGACCTCAAGGTGGGCTACTGGCTCGGTTCGACGCCCAAGAAGCAGGAGACATGGAAGTTTCTCGGCACACTTGTAGCCGCTGCCACTGTGGGCGGTGTGATACTTGTGCTCAACAAAGTCTACGGTTTTACAGGAGACAACGCGCTTGTCGCTCCGCAGGCCAATGCGATGGCCAATGTCATAGAGCCCCTCATGATGGGAGGTGACACCCCCTGGATACTTTATATCGTGGGTGCGGTGCTCGCCCTGCTGCTCAACTGGCTCGGAGTGCCGGCGCTCGCATTCTGCCTCGGCATGTTCATACCGCTGCCTCTCAATGTGCCGATGCTTGTGGGCGGTGCGGTAAGCTATTTCGTGAAACGTTCGTCGAAAGACCCCGAGGTGAGCCGTGCGCGCAACGACCGCGGCACTTTGATTGCCTCAGGTTTCATCGCCGGCGGTGCATTGTTCGGAGTGTTCGCCGCAATCTCCATCATGTGCGGCATGCCGTTGCCTGACAACGGTATGGAATTCGGCCCGCAGGTGCTCGGTCTGGTGGCTTACGCCGCTATTATAGCGTTCCTCTATATCGGCTCGACCCGTGTCGGCAAGAAATAATTAATAAGAAAAATAAACATATAATAAAGTGCGAATAACGATAAAAATACGCACTTGACTGATATGAGGGTGTTGCAGAACTTCATTCCGGATTCTGCAACACTCTCTTCATATATAAAGCATAGCATCATGAGAAAAATAGACCGCGACATATTGGCGCTTGCCTTGCCATCGGTGGTGGCTAATATCACGACACCGCTTCTCGGTCTTGTCGATATGGCGATTGTCGGGCACATGGGTAGTCCGGCCTATATGGCGGCTATAGCTCTTGGCGGCACGATGTTTTCGATGATATACTGGGTGTTCGGCTTTCTGCGCATGGGCACGTCGGGGATGACGGCTCAGGCCTGTGGCGCCGGTGACCGTCAGGAGCGCGATGCCTCTCTCTACCGAGCGATGTTGGTGGCGCTGGGCATCGGAGTCGTGCTGATTGCCCTGCAGCGTCCACTGCGTGGCGCCTTGCTCGGATTTTTCGGAGGCGAGGCGGAGGCGATGGAGCTTGCCTCGAGATATTTCGATATCCTTGTCTACGGCGCTCCGGCCACACTTGGTCTCTATGCTCTCAACGGGTGGATGATCGGGGTGCAGAACAGCCGGCTTGCCATGTGGACGTCGCTTATTATCAATGTGGTCAATATCGCCGCGAGTCTGCTGCTTGTCTATGTGATGCATCTCGGCATCGAAGGGGTGGCATCGGGCACACTGACGGCGCAGTGGACGGGGTTTGCGGCAGGCTGCCTGATGGTGCGGGGCTACAGGCCGCGTGTCGGGCGGTTGCGTCAGCTCTTTGACGCGGCTCGGCTGAAGCGTTTCTTTGCCGTGAATGTCAACCTGTTTCTGCGCACACTCTGTCTGGTGGTTGTCACGGTGTGGTTTACGCGTGCGGGAGCGCGTCAGGGCGACGTCATCTTGTCGGTCAACGCTCTGCTGATGCAGCTGTTTATACTTTTCTCGTATATGATGGACGGTTTTGCATACGCCGGCGAGGCTCTCGCGGGCAAACTTACCGGAGCGAGGCGAGAGGGTGAGAAGCGCGAACTGCTCCGCCGTCTGTTTTTTGCGGGAAGTGTTGTGTCGCTGGTGTTTACTGTCGCGTATGCTCTGGCCGGCGACGAGATATTGCGGCTGTTGAGCGATGACACTACGGTTGTCGAGCGGGCTCATGAATATATGTGGTGGAGCATATCCGTGCCATTTGCCGGCATGGCGGCATTCATCTGGGACGGAGTGTTTGTCGGAGAGACCCGCACGCGGCAGATGCTTGTGTCGATGGCAGTGGCCATGGCGGTATTCTTCTGTGTTAATTTCACGCTTTACTCCACTTTGGGCAACCACGCCCTGTGGCTTGCATTCATTCTCTATCTCGTCACAAGAGGACTGGTGCAGACCATTCTCTACCGGCATAAAGCCCGCTGAATATCAATCGACAGATATATAGCGATTGTATATTTTTGGCATAATGTCAGGGCAATTGTTGTTAATTGTGTCAAATGATTTGTATAAATGATAAATAATGTCTTATTTTGCATTTTTGATATAAGAAGGTGCGCATTAGGTAAACCCTCGGGCGACAATCTGACAGCAAAGACAAACCAATTATTATTTATACAAAAATCGAATGAAAAAAATTCTACGCACTTTTACAATGGCCGAGGCCATTGTGCTCGCCACCGGCTTCGCCGCTGCCGAGCCGACAGTACTACTTGATGTAGACTTCTCGGAAAAATGTACCGCAGGTACGGAGTCCGAACCACAGATGTTCAAATACTCGTTTGACTTTACCGGTCTCGGGTTTACAGGCTGGCAAATATCTCCCGCTTCCGGAGTGGGGCAGGCCGGCGGCTCACTTTATATCAGTGACGGTGCTTCCGTACGCACAAATACACTTACAGGTGTATCGACATCCAACGGTGCAATAAAAGTTACGATGGAAGTGAAACTCAAAAATACCAATATGGGTATAGTCCAGCTCGGCTGGGGATTTTCTACAACTTCAAATGCAGAAGTATATACGGATGATTGGACTACTGTCGAATATATTATCACACCGACATCTTCTTATTCAAACTATGCGCAAATCAAGCCTTTCCTCGTGGCTGAAGGTATGTTCCTTAAGAGCGTCAAGATAGAGCAGGGCAAGGAATTCCTCGGTGTTCCCGTTCCTTCGCTTCCCACCGATGCCAACGGCGCATCATTCACTGCAAGCTGGAAAGCAGTGAGTGGAGCAACAAAATATTATCTTGATGTATACAGTTACGATGCAGGGGGCAGTAAAGTTATGTTCCTCGAAAACCAGGAGGTGACTCCGACAACTTCAACTGCAACCTTTGTATCATACAAAGTGACAGGCCTTTCCCCCGCAACGACTTACTACTATGTGGTACGTGCGGCCAATGATGAGGCTGTTTCCGGAAATTCGGAAGAGATGGAGGTTGTCAAGGTTATCTCGTCGCTCGACAAGCCGGAAGTAGAGGTGTCGGCAAAGTCTGACGGCAGCTATACCGCGTCATGGAATGCTGTCGACAATGCTGAAAACTATTTTGTCAATGTAGTTTGCCGCAAGACTCTTGCCGAGGCCGGTGCTGCCAATGTCCTTACCGAGTCGTTTGACTGCTTCACCTCCGGAACGATTGACAATGTAGAATATGCCTACGACCGCCATCTCGCCATGCTTGACGAAGAGGGCTGGACCGGAAAAGATATGTGCTATATAAACGGCGCTATGGGGCTTGCTCCTTATTTGGACGGTTCTTATCTTGCTACTCCGGCACTCGACCTTTCTTCAGACGGTGGCAAAGTGACTGTCGAACTTACTGCCGCAGCGGCTCAGTTTGGCGCCTATACAGCTTCGGGTGCAATCAAACTGGTACTTGTCGATGCTGATGAGAATCTTTCCGAACCTGTTGAATTGAATTTCGATACCGCCGGATTTAAAAAATATATCATAGAATTGGAAGGTGGAACTGCTGCCTCAAAAGTAAAAATATATGATTTCAATAATGCGACCGGCTATAAATATTTCTTTGACGCCATCACTGTGCTGCAGGTTAAGCCTGCCGGCTATGTGAATACCACTACTTACGAGACAGCTCAAGTGGAGGGTACAAGCTATTCGGGCAATGTTGTCAAAGAAGAGAATACTGCTTACTATATCACTGTTACGGCTGCGGCCAAGACCGTTGACGGCGGAAGCGTGGGCACTGTATACTCCGCTCTGAGCGACGAGGTGTTGATTGCGAACTTCTCGGGCGTTGAGAATGTGGTCGCCGGAACTGAGGCTGCGGTCGCAGTCAAGTCGCTTGGCAACGGCGTGATTGAGGTTATTGCCGCTGATGATACCGTGGTTGAGGTGTATGACCTTGCAGGCCGTATGATTGCAACAGAGGCTGTCGCAGCAGGTGTCAATACGCTCAGTGTCAACGCTACCGGTGTGGCAATCGTCAAGGCCGGAACCGTTGTTGCAAAAGTAATACTTTAGTTTCAGACAGTAGGGACGCGATTTATCGTGTCTGCATCAGCCGGATGGTATTGTGCCATCCTGACGCGGACGTGATAAATCTCGTCCCTACAAGTATTTAAAATCATGAAAAAACTTTTTTACCTATTATTGGCTTTCGGGTTGGTGTCAGGAGCTGATGCCAAAACCATTATGTCGTCGGAGGCCGAAGGTATCGCAGCCGGATTTATGGCCGGTAGGACTTTCGGCGTGCCCAGGATGAAAAAAGCTCCCGGCGCGGCTGCCGACAACCGCGCCGCGCTCCCGTATTATATCTATAATTGCGAGGATGGCGGCTTTGTGATTGTGTCGGGTGACGACCGATTCGGCGAGATCCTTGCCTACAGTTATTCCGGCGGCATAGATATGACCTCGGCGCCCGAAGGACTTGCAGGGCTGCTCAGGCTCTACTCGGCTGCATTCGAGGCATTGCCTGCCGATGACGCCGATGCCGGCAGTGTCATGGAGGGGCTGCCTTCAGTGGTAGTCGCGCCGTTGCTCGGTGACATTGCCTGGGGACAGGACGCGCCGTTCAATGCGCTCACACCTGTGGCGTCGGGCAATACACGGTTCTATACCGGCTGCGTGGCATGTGCGGCTACGCAGATCATGCGCTATCATACTTATCCCGCCAAGGGAACCGGTTCAAAAACTTATACCGACCCGATGTCGAAGAATACGCTTACGGCAGATTTCGGCAATACGGAATACCTTTGGGAACTGATGCCGGCTGCTGTGCCGCAGACGGTCAGCGCACAGCAGACAGAGGCTTACTCGACGCTCGCCGCACAGTTTGGCGTGGCTGTAGAGATGCAGTATGAGGCGAGCGGCAGCGGCACTTACGACATGCTCGTGCCATACGCTCTGCGCAACTATTTCGGCTATGATGCCGGAGTGCGCGTACACTTGCGTGACTATTATTCCACGTCAGAGTGGATGTCGCTGATAAAGAGTGAGCTCGAACAGGGGCGTCCGGTGTTCTACGGCGGTTCAAGCGACAGAGGCCCCGGCGGCCATGCTTTTGTGCTTGACGGATATGACTCGCTCGATTTCGTGCATGTCAACTGGGGCTGGTACGGCAGTTCCAACGGATATTTCCGCATCAACCATCTTGACCCGTCGTCGCTCGGCGAGGGCGGTGGAGCCGGCGGTTATAATCTGAGCCAGGACATGGTGACTGGCATACGTCCAGCGGTCGACGGTTCGACGCGCGACCACGCCATATACGGCGAGTCGCGTCTGAGCATTGACGGACCGTTTGGAAACACATACACGATGATGTGCTATGCCGGCAATATTGATGTTGAACCGTTCAGCGGACGCATCGAGGGAGCGCTGGTAAAAGACGGTGAGGTCGTGGCTACACTCGGTGGCGACGCATTGTCGCTCGACGGGTTTAAAAACGGACATTCAGGCTCGGCGTTCGTGTCGCTGCGCAATGTGGCGTCGACGGTCGATGGTGTGGCCGACGGCGATGACTATGATATGTGTCTTGTCTACAAGTCTACGGATGGTGACCGCTGGACAGTGCTCCGTCATCCGAGCGGGCTTCCGTCGCGCAACCGCGCGTCGGTGAAGGGCGGCAATATAATTCTCGGCGAGAAGCATCTGCCATATCCCGATGTTGTGCTCCATTCAGCCATAGAGACTGACGGCGACCTGTATGCCGGAGGTTACGGGCGCGCGGCGTTCTCAATGGAGAGTCTTACCGGCGACTATAATATATCGTCAATCACCATGCGTCTGACATCGCTCGACGACCCCTCGGTGGTTTTCGATGCCAATGTCAGTGTCAGCATCTACAACCAGAGCGTAGAGTCGGTCGATGTCACCTTCCCTGTAAGCGCTGATGTTCCCGCCGGCCGTTATCGTCTGGATGCGCTTGTCAAAGCCAATGACACGGAATATCCTTTTGCACTCAACGGATTTGCTCCGGCTGAGGTGAACGTGTGTCCGGTTCCTGACGGTCCGGTAGTGCGGCTTGTCGGTACTCCCGCCTGGCAGGTCAACAGCAGTTCGGAAAATGCTCCTGAAGGGCCCACGCAGGGCGAGTACCTTTATGTCACCGGAGTGTTCCGCAATGCAGGCGTGGCGGGCAACGCTAAAATACTGGCGCGCCTCACAAATACGGACACAGGTCTTGTCTCGCCGTTTGTCATGTCGGAAACCGCATTCAGCAGCGACAAGGCTGTTTCTGTGGCCTTCGCGCGACAGCTTCCGCACGACCCCGGCACGTATACTCTTGATTTCGTGCAGGTAAACGATGACAACTCGCATACGCCAATGGTGTCGCTCGATGAGCCGCTCTCGATTACGATAGCTCCGTCTGACAATATCGTGGCCGATGTGACAGCGTTTGATTTCCCTGACAGGATAGCGAAAACCGATAGAGTGAATTTCACTCTTGAGGCAACTGCGCGCCAGACTGTGTCAACCACTCTCTATATACGAGTGCGACAGCTCACCAACACGAAAGGTGAAATTGTAACCCTAAAGAGTGGAGTGAGGTTTGTGGCCGGAGAGCCGGTGACGGTTTCTGGCACTTATCGCCCCGGAAGCTCGCTCGAGGATGGTATATATATGGTGATAGTCGAGACCGGTTCCAGCTCCAAGTCGACACCACTCGGCAACCATGCCCTTTATGCCAACACGGTTGCTATCGGCGAAGTGAGCGGTATCGATGCCATTGAGGCAGCGGAAACGTGTGCAGCGATATGGCTCGAAGGGAAGCAGCTGCGTGTAGTCCCGGCTGACGGACAGACTGTCTCGTCGGTGGAGATATGCACGATAGCCGGACAGACTATAGCGCGTGACCGCTATGATCTGTCATACATGCCCTCAGGCATCTACATAGTGTCAGCCACTCTTTCCAACGGAGCGCGCGCAGTAGCAAAAATCGCACTTAGATAACTGTTTACAAAAAGTTAGATAAGGTAAAATCTTATAGAATAAGTACGAAGCGTAGCGAGGACTATTAGTATATCGCTACGCTTCGTTTTTCAAAAAAATGCATGTAAATCAAATAAAAATAATATCTTTGCATTATATTAAGATATGCTCTATGTGAAAATAAGTAGGAGCATTTTATTTAAGCGTATTACCTACATTAAAAAATGACAAGTATACAGCAGAGAGAGCAATTACAGTCTCAGATATGGAAAATAGCTAATGAGGTGCGTGGGGCTGTCGACGGATGGGATTTTAAACAATTCGTCCTCGGAACACTTTTTTATCGCTTTATCAGTGAAAACTTTGCCGCTTTTATGGAAGGTGGTGATGACGGTATTGTTTATGCTGATCTTCATGATAGTGTTATAACTGAAGGAATAATAGAAGATGCAATAAAAACCAAAGGATATTTTATATATCCGAGGCAGCTATTCTCAAATGTGGCAAGAACTGCAGCCAATAACCCAAGTCTAAATACGGATTTGAAGAAAATTTTCAATGACATTGAAAGTTCTGCAATCGGCTATCCTTCCGAGAAAGATATTCGGGGTCTTTTCGCAGATTTTGATACAACCAGTACGCGATTGGGTAATACTGTTGAAGATAAAAATAATCGTCTGGTTGCAGTTATAAAAGGAGTGGAAGGTCTTGACTTTGGAAATTTTGAGGATAATAAAATAGACTTGTTTGGAGATGCATACGAATTCCTGATACATAAATATGCCGCCAATGCGGGTAAGTCTGGAGGGGAATTCTTTACGCCGCAATGTGTCTCCAAACTGATAGCCCGTTTGGCAGTGCATGGACAATCAAGCATAAATAAGATTTATGATCCGGCTGCAGGGTCTGGCTCATTGCTGTTACAGGCTAAAAAACAATTTGATGAACATGTGATCCAGGAAGGCTTTTTCGGGCAGGAAATCAACCATACCACTTACAATCTTGCTCGTATGAATATGTTTTTGCACAACATCAACTATGATAAGTTTGATATTGCGCTCGGCGACACGTTGACAAATCCTCAATTTGGGAATGACAAACCATTTGATGCAATTGTTTCCAATCCGCCATATTCCGTCAACTGGATTGGTTCAGATAATCCGACTCTCATAAATGATGATAGGTTTGCTCCTGCCGGAGTATTGGCACCAAAGTCGAAAGCAGATTTCGCATTCGTATTGCACGCCTTGAATTATCTTTCAGGTAGAGGCAAAGCAGTTATAGTCTGCTTCCCGGGTATATTTTATCGTGGCGGAGCAGAGCAAAAAATCAGAAAATATTTAGTGGACAATGATTTTGTGGAAACTATAATTGCGTTGGCTCCAAATTTGTTTTACGGGACGTCCATAGCGGTCAATATCCTTGTCCTTTCCAAAAGCAAAGATGAATTCAAGTCAAAATGCAAAACCCAGTTTATTGATGCTTCCGGCAGTGATCTTTTCAAGAAAGAAACAAACAATAATATTCTTGAAGATGAGCACATCGAGAGAATAATAAGGATTTTCGATGCTAAAGAAGATGTGGAGAATGTCTGTAAAATTGTTGATAATCGATTGATAGCTGAAAATGAGTATAATTTATCGGTAAGCAGTTATGTTGAGATAAAGGAAAAATGTCAACAAATAAATATCAAAGAACTCAATGAACGCATTCGTAAAATTGTAGCACGAGAAAATGAGTTGAAGATTGAAATCGATAAAATCATTGCAGATTTGGAAAATGATGAATTATGAGTAATCTAAATGAACTTATACAGGAGCTTTGTCCGAATGGCGTTGAATTTAAAAAGTTAGAAGACATAGGCAGTTTTTTCGGAGGATTAACAGGGAAATCTAAAATAGATTTCATAGATGGTAATGCCAAGCTTATTACATATAAAAATATATATTCAAATCCCTCATTGAATATGAATATTGAAGAAAAAGTAAGGATTACTGATCATGAAAAGCAAAATGTTGTCCGTTATGGGGATATATTGTTTACCGGATCATCGGAAACACCTGATGAATGTGGATTGTCTTCAGTAGTAGCACTTCCAACTAAAGAAGATTTATATCTTAATTCGTTTTGCTTCGGTTTGCGTCTTTATAAAGTCGACGATTTTAATATTAACTATTTAAAACATCTTTTGCGGAGCGATGATGTTAGAAAGCAAATTAAACAAACAGCAAGTGGAGTTACAAGATATAATGTATCAAAAAAACGATTTGCCAAAGTCTGTATCCCAGTTCCTCCATTGGATATTCAAACAGAAATAGCGAATATTCTCGACCGCTTCGCGGAATATGCAGCGGAGCTGCAAGCGGAACTGCAAGCGCGACAGGAACAATACAAATATTATAGAGATAAATTGTTGATATTCAGCAGAATAAACAGGGGGGGGGGTAAATTGGCTGAAAATGAATGAAATAGGGACATTTACGAGAGGAAACGGCTTACAGAAAAAAGACTTTACGGAAAGTGGTGTCCCATGTATCCATTATGGTCAGATATACACGCATTATGGAACATGCGCAATTCAGACAAAATCGTTTGTAAGTAAATATACAGCAATGAAATGTAAGAAGGCAAAATCTGGAGACCTTGTATTTGCCACAGTTAGTGAAAATATAGAAGATGTTTGCAAATGTGTTGCGTGGCTTGGAGAAGGGGAAGTATGTATAAGTGGAGACAGTGTTGCCTTCTCACATAACCAAAATCCGAAATATTTGTCATATTATTTTCAGACATCTGCATTTGCAGACTATAAAAGGACTAAGGTGACAGGGACAAAGGTCATCAGATTGCATCAGTTAAAATTGGAGCAGTTTGTTATTCCATTGCCATCTATTGCTGAACAAGAGCGCATAGTATCCATTCTCGACAAGTTTGAGGGTTTGGTATACGACTTGTCACGTGGTTTACCGGCAGAAATAGATGCAGTGCAAATGCAATATAGATATTATAGGGACAAGTTATTGTCATTTCAGAAATGTAACAAATAGTATAATATGGGTCAGTCATTAACCGAAATAGCAGCCAAGCTCAGGGATACCAGAAAAAAGGTACAGTTAATTTATGCCTTTAACGGGGTAGGGAAAACTCGTCTTTCACGCGAGTTTAAAGAATTGATTTCGCCAAAAGACGGTAGCGAAGAGTCAGATGGAGAAAGGATAAAAGTTCTTTACTATAATGCTTTTACCGAGGATCTGTTTTATTGGGATAATGACTTGGATGAGGATAAAAACAGGAAGTTAATCATACATCCCAATAGTTTTACAGATTGGGTATTTAAAGTGCAGGGACAGGAAAATAATGTATTGAAACATTTTCAACATTATACCAATGATAAACTGACTCCTTCGTTTAATGAGGAATATGCAGTAAAAGATAAAGATAACCAAGACGTTACAATAAGGGCATATTCAGAAATAAAATTCTCGTTGGAACGGGGAAATGATGAAAAAATAGATAATATAAAGATTTCAAAAGGAGAAGAAAGTTGCTTGATATGGTGTGTTTTCTACAGTCTGCTCGGACAGGTGGTTGAGGTTCTTAATATTGCGGATAAGACAGACAGGGACACCGATCAGTTTGACGATTTGGAATATATATTTATTGATGATCCGGTCAGTTCGTTAGATGAAAACCATTTGATAGAGTTGGCGGTGAATATAGCAGAATTGATAAAGGACAGTAAATCGGATTTGAAATTTATCATTACAACGCACAATCCATTGTTTTATAATGTACTTTATAATGAATTGTGCAATGCCGATAAAGAGGCTGATGATAAGACAAAGAAATCCATGAAACAACGTCTGGAAAAATTGGAAGACGGGACATACGTTCTTCATGATTCGAATGATTCTCCATTTTCGTATCATTTGTTCCTATTGTCAGAATTGGAAAAAGCAACAAATTCAGGGCAAGACTGTATTCAAAAATATCATTTTAATTTTCTTCGTAATATCTTGGAGAAAACCGCTACATTTCTTGGATATAAACAGTGGAAAGAACTGTTGCCACATGATGCGAGGGAGGCTTATTACAATAGGATTATAAACCTGTGTAGCCATTCAAAACATAATGGCGAAGAAGTTTCAATTGTCCACGAAAATGACAAGAGAGTGTTGCGTTATCTTGTCAAGGAGGTAATAATACCGACTTATCACTTTAAGTCGGTCATAGACAATAATCAAAACGGTTAATTATGGCACAATATAATAATATTATTGCAGAATCCAATAATTTCATAGTGCTTGATGAATACAATAAGCATTATGCCCTTAATGAGCCACCTGTAGTGTACCAAAATGAGGCATCGCTTGAACGTGAATTCATTCAGGACTTGATAGATCTTAAATATGACTATTTGCCCACTCTTTCAGGGCAGGCCGCTTTGCTCGCCAATGTCAGAGCACAACTTCAAGAACTCAATGATGTAGTCTTTACGGATGGAGAATGGAAGCGCTATGTGGATGAATATTTGGATAAGCCAAACGATACCCTCATAGAAAAAACAAGAAAATTGCAGGATAACCATGTATATGATTTTGTTTTTGATGACGGACATATCAAAAATATCTATCTGGTAGATAAAGAAAAACTTTGCAGAAACAAAATGCAGGTTATTTCCCAATTCACACAAGAGGGTGAACACGCCAATCGTTATGATGTAACAATATTGGTAAACGGACTTCCATTGGTTCAGGTTGAATTGAAAAAGCGGGGAGTGGCAATCAGAGAGGCATTCAATCAGGTTCACCGTTATTCAAAGGAAAGTTTCAACTCGGACAATTCCTTATATAAATATCTTCAGGTATTTGTAATATCCAATGGTACAGATAGCCGATATTTCGCAAATACGGTAGAACGGAATAAGCATAGTTTCGATTTTACCATGAATTGGGCTAATGCCAAGAATGTGCCGGTAAAAGACCTGAAAGATTTTACAGCAACATTTTTCCAGAAAAATACACTTCTGAAAGTGATACTCACATATTCGGTATTTGACTGCAATAATACTTTGTTGATAATGCGTCCGTATCAGATTGCTGCGGCAGAAAGGATTTTATGGAAAATCAGAAGTTCCCATCAACTGAAAAAATGGTCTACGCCTGAAGGTGGAGGCTATATATGGCATACCACAGGATCCGGCAAAACGCTTACAAGTTTTAAGGCAGCAAGGCTTGTGGCGACTCATCCGGATTTTAAATTTATTGCGAAAGTATTCTTTGTCGTCGACAGAAAAGATTTGGATTATCAGACGATGAAGGAGTACCAGCGCTTTTCGCCAGACAGTGTTAATGGATCAGAGAGTACTGCTGGATTGGAAAGGAATATTGACAAAGATGACAATAAGATTATTGTCACTACTATTCAGAAATTGAACAATCTGATGAAATCAAAAAAAGATTTACCTATTTATAATAAAGAGGTAGTCTTTATATTTGATGAGGCTCATAGGTCGCAATTTGGAGAGGCTCAAAAACAACTGAAAAAGAGGTTCAAGAAGTATTATCAGTTCGGCTTTACCGGAACGCCAATCTTTCCGGTCAATGCTATTGGACCAGATACGACAGAAAGTGTGTTTGGGTGTGAGCTGCATTCTTATATCATAACAGATGCCATCAGGGATGAAAAAGTCTTAAAGTTCAAAGTAGATTATAACAATGTAAGACCACGTTTCAGACATATAGAGAAGGAGCAAGATGAGAAAAAAATAACTGCGTTGGAAAACAGATCGGCTTTATTACATCCTGCCCGTATAAAAGAAATTTCCCAATATATACTTGACAATTTCAGAATAAAAACCCATAGGACTTTAAATTCTGAAAACGGATTTAATGCCATGTTTGCGGTAAGCAGTATTGATGCCGCTAAGTGTTATTATGAAGAATTGAGGCATCTACAAAAAGATGTTGAAAGCCCCCTGAAGATAACAACGATTTTTTCATTCGCAGCAAATGAAGACCAGTGTGCGATTGGAGAAATCAAAGATGAAAATTTTGAACCTTCCGCGATGGATAGTAGTGCAAAGGAATTTTTGACCAAAGCAATCAATGATTATAATGCCATGTTTAAAACGAGTTATGGTGTCGAGAACAAGGAATTCCAGAACTATTACCGAGATGTGGCCAAAAGGGTCAAGAATAAGGAAATTGACCTTGTTATTGTTGTCGGGATGTTTCTCACAGGATTTGATGCACCTGCATTAAATACAATTTTTGTGGATAAGAATTTACGATATCACGGATTGATACAAGCATTTTCCCGTACTAATAGAATTTTTAATCCCACCAAAACTTTTGGAAATATTGTGACATTCAGGGATTTGGAGGATAATGTAAAAGAGGCAATAAAAACATTTTGCAATAATAAAGACTGCGGTAATGCCCAACCAGTCGTACTTGAAAAAAGCTTTAAAGAATATTTGCATGGATTTAAAGATATCGCAACGGGAGAAGTCTGTCGAGGATATATTGAAGTTGTGGGAGATTTGATTAATAAATTCCCAAATACAGATGTGATAGAGACCGAAGAGAATAAACGGGATTTCTCAAAATTGTTCGGAGAGTACCTGCGGATAGAGAATATACTACATAATTATGATGAATTTACTCATTTGAAGGCATTGAAAGATATCGATTTAAATAATCATCATGAAATAGAAAAATTTAAATCGTTATATTTCCTGACAGATGATGATGTAAAAAATATGCTTGGAATAGATGTATTGTCAGAGCGTAAAGTTCAGGACTATAAATCTGTATATAATGATATTAGAGATTGGCGGAGACGGCAAAATAATGGCAGTGTCGCAGAACGGTCAAAAGTCAATTGGGATGATATCGTTTTTGAAATTGATTTGTTGAAATCTCAAGAGATTAATTTGGATTATATTCTCGAATTGATTTATGAGCATAATAAAAAAATAGAAAATAAAATTGATTTGATAGAAGAAATCCGTAGGATAATTCGTGCGAGTGTGGGGAATAGAGCAAAGGAAAGCCTTATTGTTGATTATATTAATAATACCAATCTGGACACTATTACAGATAAGGCAAATATACTCGAATCTTTCTATACATATGCCCGTTGCCGCCTTAAAAAAGAGGCTACAGCACTGATTGCAGAAGAAAATCTTAATGAGGAAGAAGCGAGGCGTTATATTGCATTAGCTCTTAAACGTGGATATGTAAGTGAA
This sequence comes from Muribaculaceae bacterium Isolate-002 (NCI), assembly GCA_004102805.1. Lineage (GTDB taxonomy): Bacteria > Bacteroidota > Bacteroidia > Bacteroidales > Muribaculaceae > JAGBWK01. The sequence goes on along the minus strand of SCEG01000004.1, from coordinate 75,573 downwards.
AACGGGACAGATCTAAATAATATTTTACCTAAAATGAGTCCGTTAAATCCGATGTACTTGACAAAAAAACATAAGGTGCTTCAATTGATAGTTTCTTTTGTAGAAAAATTTAAGGAGATTGATAGACAATTATAAATTTTTATTACTGCCCGCTAAACATTAGAAAGACTTAAAAAAAGACATTTAAAGGTGTTAGCAGGCAGTAATAATAACTTATATTTTCATCTCTGTAATATCTGTTTGTTAGTAGGGATATTCGGAGCAATCAGTCGTTGAAGCGGTGGAGGATGGGGGAGTAGGCGTCGATGCGGCGGTCGCGGAGGAAGGGCCACCAGCGGCGCACTTGCTCGCTGCGGCGCATGTCGATGTCGATTATTGCGGTGGCTTCTTCTTCGGTCGATGCCTGAAACAGGAATTCGCCCTGCGGTCCGGCTACGAAACTGTTGCCCCAGAATGTTATGCCGTTGGTGGCGCCTGAGGGGTCGGGCTCGTGGCCTACGCGGTTGACTGCGACTACGGGCAGTCCGTTGGCTACGGCGTGGCCTCGCTGCACGGTGATCCATGCTTCGCGCTGGCGTGTCTGTTCCTGAGGCGTGTCGGAACTTTCGTAGCCTATGGCGGTGGGGTAGATGAGGAGCTGTGCGCCTGACAGGGCCATTATGCGGGCGGCTTCGGGATACCATTGGTCCCAGCAGACGAGTACGCCGAGGCGTCCTACCGAGGTGTCGACGGGAACAAATCCGAGGTCGCCGGGGGTGAAGTAGAATTTCTCATAATAGGCGGGGTCGTCGGGAATATGCATTTTGCGGTATTTGCCGGCGATGCTTCCGTCGGAATCGAAAACCACTGCGGTGTTGTGGTAGAGTCCGGGGGCGCGGCGCTCAAATATTGACGTCACGATGACGACGCCGAGTTCGGCTGCAAGAGTGCCGTAGTCGAGGAGCTGCCGGTCGTCGAGGGAGATGGCGAGGTCGCATTGGTCGACATTTTCTGTCTGGCAGAAATAGAGCGAGTCGTGAAGTTCCTGATTGATGATCAGACGGGCTCCGCCGGCTGCGAGAACGCGTATCTTGTCAATGATGCGCCGGCGGTTGTCGGCGATGTCGGCACTGTTGTGTTGCTGTATTATGCCTGTTTTGAGTATTTCGGGAGTTTTCATATCGGTAATATTTCGGAGGGGAGCTGCATTGTCACGCAGTGCAGCGATCCGTGTTGACGTATGAGCGGGCGGCAGTCGACGGTCAGTATGCGGCGGCCGGGAAATGCTATGTTCATGATCTGAGCGGCAAGACGGTCGTTGGCCGGCTGTCCGTAGACGGGGAGCAGAACCGAAGTGTCGGTTATGAAGAAATTGGCGTAGGTGGCGGGCAGGCGCTGTCCGTCTTCGTCATATATCGGGTCGGGCATCGGAAGCGCGATGAGATTGTAGGGCAGTCCGTTGGGTGTGCGCATCGCCATGAGGTCCTGCTCCATAAGCGACAGAGCGTTGTAATGCTCATCGTGGGGGTTGTCGCATTTGACATACAGGATAGTGTCGTCGGGAGCAAGTCGGGCGAGGGTGTCGATGTGGGAGTCGGTGTCGTCGCCGGCGAGGTAGCCGTGGCCGACCCAAAGCACTCGTTCGGCGCCGAGCGCCGAGCGCAGGTATTGCTCGATCTGCTGCCGTGACAGGTCGCCGTTGCGGTTGGGCGACATTAGGCATTCGGAGGTGGTGAGTATCGTGCCGCGGCCGTCGCTCTCTATTGAGCCTCCTTCAAGCACGAAGCCGAGATGGTTTTCTAGAGGCGCTCTGAAAAGTGAGGCGCCTGACAGTTTGGAGGTGATCAGATTGTCGAGGCACGCGGCGAATTTCAACCCCCAGCCGTTGAAACAGAAGTCGAGCAGCCGGGTTGTGCCGTCGCTGTCGGTCACAGTAATGGGGCCGAAGTCGCGGGCCCAGGTGTCGTTTGTGGCGACCTGACAGAATATTATGCGCGAGTTGTCGATGTCGGCAAGATGCTTCTTTGGGATGGCGATATCGGGAGCCGCCACTACGAGTATGGCGCCGCTGTCGGTTATGGCTCGGGCTATGTCGCAATAGCAGGCTGTGACTTCGTCGAGCATATATGCCCAGTCGGTATCGGCGTGCGGCCATGCTATCATCACTGCTCCGGAGTGCTCCCATTCGGCGGGCATGCGTCTGCGGCAGGGGGCTGGAGTGCTTACGGGGTGTATGTTGTCTATGTAGTTCATTCGTCGTAGTCGTTGAGTGTGTTCCACACTGAGTCGTGAGAGTCGATGCGCTGGTCGATGAATTCGTCGAAACCGTTGCGCTCGGAGTATCCGTTTTCGTCGCACCATTCGCAGTATTGCTCGTGCAGGTCGTCGTCATCGGCCATTATGCGGTGGAACTCGGCGCGTGCGATATCATAGCTGCCTGACTGCTCTATCAAATCAGTGAAAAACCTGACAATATCGTTATACATGGTAAAATTAGAGATAAAGTAAGTGTTTCAAATATTTTATAATAACCGTTTCCATTATTTTGAGTTTATACTGAAAAATACATTTTTCATAATCCCAAAATAATTTTTACAGTTACTCAAGTAGTGAAATAGGTGCGTAAAGTTAATTATAATGCCTGAGATTACAAAATAATTGGCGACAATGTGTATGGCGGAAAGGTGAAGTCGGGGCTTCGGAGAACCTTGAGCGTTGTATAATTGTTTATCAGTTAGAGCGATGCGCTGATTGTGCGCCTGTCATGCAAACGGTCGGCGAAACATGATACAAACTTTTATTTTTATACTACAATGAAACGAATATTGTTTATGCTTGGAGCACTGGCCCTGTTGCTTACGTCGTGCTCGCCTTTTGCACTGGTCAATTCTGAGGTATATAACAACGCCAACCTCAGCGATTACCACACATTCCGTATTGTGACTCCCGACGAAGGCTCGTTGCCAAAGGGGATGGAGATGGTGACTTATTATAATATTGCCGCAGCCATAAGGCAGCAGATGGTGGAGCGCGGATTTACTGAGGATCCAAATTCAAATCTTCTGATAAATATCGCGGTTACGACGCAGCGAGAGATATCAACCGAGCCGCTTGTGCAGCCGGCCGGCTATTTCCCGTATTACGGACCGTATTATCCGTATTACATTTATCCTCGAGCATATTATGGTCCTTATTGGATGCCTAATTCGCCATATTACAGTAATGCCCAGGTTATCACCGGCATATATAAGGAGGGTGTGCTGACTATGGATATGGTTAACCTGAGGGAGAAGTTGCCGCTGTATTCGGCGTCGGTGGCTACCATAATCAATAACGGGAACGGACAGTACCGCAATCTGAAATCGATAGCCGAGGCTGTGGAGACGCTGTTTTCACGTTTCCCGGTGCCGGTGGTTAAATAGACCTGAGAATATGAAACAACGGCAGGGGTAATCTCCGGCCGTCTTACGGCAGATGGCCGCGCCTTATTATCGCGCAGTCATCTGCTGTTGTATCAGATAGTGAAGATGACTACTCTATCTTGATTTGCTCTGATGAATGTTGTGAAAAAGACAAAAAATAACAGAATATTAAAACGTATGTATCGGAAATGTAATAATTTTGATATATATTTGCATATTGTAAACTATCATTCTGAACCTGTTATAATTCAAATATCTGCAACATGAAAAAGAGACTGATTCTGTGTGCGATTGCAGCGATGTCGGTGGGTGCTTCGGCCTCGGCTCCGCTCTGGATGCGCAATATTGCGGTGTCGCCCGACGGCAAGAAAATCGCTTTCACATATAAAGGAGATATATTCACTGTGCCGGTCGAGGGCGGAGAGGCGACGCGCCTGACTACCTCGGGCAGTTATGAGACGGCGCCCAGATGGTCGCCTGACGGCAAGAAAATCACATTCGCCTCTGACCGTCATGGCAATCTTGATATATTTGTGATGAATGCCACGGGAGGAACTCCGGTGCGCCTGACCTCGAATTCTGCCAACGAGACGCCTGAGAGCTTCTCGGCTGACGGCAAAGAGGTGTTTTATTCGGCAGCAGTGCAGGCTCCGGCGTCGAGTGCCATGTTTCCGTCATCGCGCATGACGCAGCTTTATGCGGTAAGCGTGGATGGTGGAAAACCGCGTCAGGTGCTCGGCACTCCGGCTCAGGCTATCGCTTTTACTGGAAAAGACGGCTCATTTCTCTATCAGGATGTGAAGGGGTTTGAGAATGAGTGGCGCAAGCATCACACATCGTCGGTGACGCGTGATATCTGGAGTTATGACGCAAAGACCGGGACGCACAGAAATCTTACCGACCGGGCCGGCGAGGATCGCAATCCGGTGCTGTCGCCCGACGGCAAGACGGTGTATTTCCTTTCGGAGCGCAACGGCGGTACGTTCAATGTATGGAAAGCTCCGGTCGATGCGATGTCAGAGGCTGTGCAGGTGACAAAATTCACAACACATCCGGTGCGTTTTCTCTCGCAGGCAGCCGACGGGACTCTCGTGTTCGGCTATGACGGTGAAATTTATACACTCCGCGACGGAGGCAAACCCCGCAAGGTGGCAGTCGATATCAATACGGAGGAGTTTCCCGAGACCGAGCGCCTGAGAGTTAGCGGTCGCGGCGGCGCGCTGTCGCCCGACGGCAGTCAGGTGGCATTTGCCGGCCGCGGCGAGATTTTTGTCGGTTCGGTGAAGCATTCGTCGGTGAAGCAGATAACAGACACTCCCGCGGCGGAGGAGCTTCCGGCATGGCATCCGGAGGGACGCGAGATTGTGTATACCTCTATGCGTGACGGCCATTACAATATCTATTCGGCAAAAATCGCACGCGAGGATGACCCGAATTTTTCAAACGCGACGCTGATAGACGAGAAGCCGGTGATTGCCGCTGACAACACGGAGCGCACGGTGCCCAAATTTTCGCCTGACGGCAAGAAGCTCGCATTTGTGCAGGACCGCAACAAGCTCATGGTGATGGACACTAAGAGCAAGAAGGTGAAGCAGCTCACTGACGGCTCGACCTACAGCTACCGCGACGGCGGATTTGATTTCCAATGGTCGCCCGACAGCAAATGGATTGCGCTGGAGGTTGACGACAATCATCACAGTCCGTACACCGATATCGCCATAATCAATGTAGAGAGTGGAGCGCTCACGCATCTTACCCGGTCGGGATATACCGATCACAGTCCGCTTTGGGCGATGGGCGGCAATGCCATAGTATTCCTGTCGGAAAAATACGGTATGCGCAACCATGCTTCATGGGGCTCGCAGGATGACGCCATGATAGTGTTTCTCAACCGTGACGCCTACGACAAGTATAATCTCAGCGAGGAGGATCTCGAACTTCGCAAAGAGGCTGAGAAGAAGGCCAAGAAAGACAAGAAGAAGGAGGATGCTGACAAAAAAGACAAGAAGGACAAAAAAGATGCCGACAAGAAGGACGGCGACAAGGATGCCGATGATGGTGCCGATGATATTGTCGTTGAACTTGACGACATAGAGGACAGAGTTGAACGTCTTACACCATTTTCTGCCGACCTTGCAGGCGCATGGGTCGACAACGATGGTGAGAATCTCTACTATCTGATGAGTGTGGAGAAGGGGTATGACCTCTGGAAAATGGAATTGCGCGATCCGGCTCCGTCGGTGGCTGCGCGCATAGATGCTCCGTCGGCGTCGATGCAACCGTCGGCTGATGGCAAGACTCTGTTCATCGGCGGAAGCAAGATGCGCAAGATTGATGTCGGTTCAGACAAGTCGACCTCTATAAGCGCGTCGGGCACTATGACACTCGACCACGCAGCCGAACGCGAGGCGATGTTTGACGAAGTATATATATCGGAACGCGAAATGTTCTATAACAAGAATATGCACGATGTTGACTGGGATGCCATGACAAAAGCCTACCGCAAGTTCCTGCCTCATATCAACAACAATTATGACTTCTCTGAAATGTTGTCGGAGCTTCTGGGTGAGCTGAATGTGTCGCACACGGGCTCGGGCTACCGCGGCACTGAAGCCAATGCCATCACTGACCGCACCGCTCGTCTGGGTCTGCTCTATGACATGGAGTATGCCGGAAAGGGACTCAAGGTTGAGGAAATCATCACCGGCGGCCCGTTTGACAATGCTGCGACCCGTCTGCGCAAGGGTATGATTATTTCGAAAATCAATGGCGAGGAGCTTGGCGATGATATAGACGCGACTACTGCGCTCAACAATCTGGCCGGGAAGAAAACACTCGTAGGCATTACGGATCCGGCCACCGGCGATAAATTCGAAGAGGTTGTAAGACCAGTCAGCGCAGGCTCCGAGAGTGATCTTCTCTACAAGCGCTGGGTGAAGCAGCGCGCCGAAGATGTGAAGCGGTGGTCAAACGGCCGTCTGGGCTATGTGCATATCGAGTCGATGGGCGATGACAGTTTCCGTACGCTATATTCCGACCTGCTGGGCAAATACAATAACTGCGAGGGTGCGGTCATCGACATACGCTGGAACGGTGGCGGACGTCTGCATGAGGATGTTGAGGTGTTCCTGTCGGGAGAGAGATATTTCACTCAGGTGATACGCGGAACCGAGACCTGCGACATGCCTTCGCGCCGTTACAACAAGCCTACCATCATGGTTATGGCCGAGGCGTGCTACTCTAATGCACACGGCACTCCATGGGTGTACAAGCACCGCAACATCGGTCGGCTTGTGGGTATGCCCGTTCCCGGAACGATGACATCAGTCAACTGGGTCACACTTCAGGATCCGTCGCTCTATTTCGGCATACCTGTAGTGGGCTATGAGTTGCCTGACGGAAGCTATCTGGAAAATGCGCAGCTCGAGCCTGATGTCAAAGTCGCCAACTCTCCGGAGACAATAGTCAAAGGTGAGGACACGCAGCTGCGCCGCGCGGTTGAGGAGTTGCTCAAGGAGATTGACTCGAAGAAATAGCATAATAAGTAAGTCGTAAAATTGTTACGTATATTATGAATGCGACTTACTTATTTATTGAAAACGAATTTATAAAAACTGAATAAAAGATAAAAATTGATGATGAAAACGACATTATTGGTATCGGCAGCCGCACTGTCTCTGATGGCGTGCACGGCAAAGGCTGAATCTAACAATTATAAGGTGACTGTCGAGGATCCTTCTATTGAGGAGGGCGCGATGGTGTATATGCTCAATTTCGATACTTCCGACAAGATGGACTCCACAGTGGTGGCGTCGGGCAAGGCGGTGTTCGAGGGAAATATTGAGACTCCTGCGTTTGTGCGTCTAGTGACAGAAGGAGACCGCAAGGGGATGTTTATACTTGAAAAGGGTAACATCGACGTGAAGGACGACGATGCGACCGGCACCGAACTCAATGACCGCCTTGCAGTCTATGGCTCCAAAGTGATGGAACTCAATTCGCAATTCTCGTCGCTGTCGCCCGACTCAACCGATGCGCGCGAGGCGCTCTACAACCGTTATCTTGCTATGACCGACAGCATGATGAACGCTAATATCGATAATCCTATCGGATACTATCTGTTTCTTCAGAAGGCCTACGAGATGGATCGCGCGGAGCTGGACGCCGCATTGGCAAAAACTCCGTCGCTTAAGGGTTATACCCGAGTGCAGAAGGTGTTGAACACGTTTGAACGTCAGGATGCCACGGCTCCCGGCAAAATGTTTACAGACTTTGAGGTAACATACGACGGCAATACACACCGGCTCAGCGACTATGTCGGCAAAGGGAAATACACTCTTGTCGATTTCTGGGCGAGCTGGTGCGGGCCGTGCATGCGCAAGATGCCTCATCTGAAAGAAATCTACGCGAAGTATGCGCCGAAGGGACTTGAGGTGGTAGGTGTCGCCGTGTGGGACGAGCCGGAGAACTCCATTGCCAAGATTTCACAGCTTGAACTGCCCTGGAAGCAGATAATCAACGGACAGTCGGAACCGACCGATCTCTACGGAATTCTCGGCATACCTTGCATCATGCTGTTTGCTCCCGACGGAACAATCGTGGGACGTAACTTCGAGGATGAGGAGCTTAATGCAATTCTTGAGAACGCATTTGCTCCGGCGGCTGACAACGGCAAGTAAGTTTATGCCGGCACTGACAAGAATAATGAAATTATGGCCAAAGCGGTGGGTTACCACCGCTTTGGTCGTGTTGGCGATATTGTATCTGACGCTTGTGCCGCGTCCGCTGCCTGATGCAAGGGTTGAAATACCGGGTCTTGACAAGGTAGTGCACGCGGTGATGTTCGGTGGACTTGCATTTGTGGCCTGCATTGATGCGGTCAAACGGCGCCGGGGCAGTTTCGGGCGTGTGTCGCGAGGGAAGGCGTGGTTTATCGCGCTGTTGTCGGCCGCGTTTGGCGGATTAGTGGAGTTAGCCCAGATGGCGATGGATGCCGGACGTTCGGGTGATATGCTTGACTTTGTCGCCGATTGCGCCGGAGCTGTCGCGGGGATGATGCTTGCGGCGAGAGTACTCGCGTCGCTGAGCAAACAAAACGGCAACGATAGCGGTTGTTTCTGAAGGGGTTTTTATAGTTCTAACGAGTTGGATATATTCATCTTCGAGCAAATATCACTCGAAAAATCACTCGCTGATAATATAAAATAATTTTTACGACTTACTTATCGAGATGACACAATCATTGGTAATGGATCTGGCGGAGTCGTTCCGCCGCAATCAGAGTGTCGACGCATTGTCAGACCTTAACGGAGAGGCTATCACGTACGCGGAGCTTACGCAACGCATAGCGCGAATGCATGTGCTGTTGCGACATGCGGGGATAAAGCGCGGCGACAAGATAGCGCTGTGTGCGAAAAATTCATCACACTGGGCGCTGGTGTTTCTTTCGGCACTGACCTACGGCGCAGTCACAGTGCCGATACTCAATGAATTCCGCAACGACAGCATACAGCATCTTGTGTCACACTCCGACGCGCGTCTGTTTTTCGTTGACCCGGCGATATGGAAAGGTCTTGACGCGTCGCAGATGCCGGATGTTGACGGGTTTGTCGATATCGAGATGTGGCGTCTGAAGCTGTCACGGTCAACGTCGGTCAAAACGGCTTTTGATGAACTTGACAGGCTTGTTGACATGGATTTTCCGGAGGGGACGACTGTGGGAAATTTTGACCGTGACTATTTCCACGACAGCAAGGATGATCTCGCTGTAATCAACTACACCTCCGGATCGACAGGATTGTCGAAGGGTGTGATGATAAGCTATGGAAATCTGTGGAGCAATGCGAGATATTCGACTGACAATATCAAGTTTTTCGAGCCGGGAGACGGTATGGTGTCAATGCTTCCGCTGGCTCACATGTTCGGGCTTCTTGTGGAATTGATTTTCCCGTTGCTCAAGGGGTGTCACATCACTTTCTTAGGGAAGGTGCCGTCGCCGAAGATATTGCTTGACGCATTCTCCAGGATAAGACCAAAGCTGGTTGTCACAGTGCCTCTGGTGATAGAGAAAATCGTCTCCAACAAGATATTTCCCGCGCTTAAGCGCCCGCTTATGAGGGTTGCGACTCGAATACCGTTGCTCAATGATTTCATATACCGCAAGGTGAGGAGCAAGATGATAGATGCTTTCGGCGGAAACCTGCATCAGCTTATAATCGGAGGCGCGGCGCTTGCACCGTCGGTCGAGAAGTTTCTGCTCCGGATAAAGTTCCCGTATACAGTGGGTTATGGCATGACGGAGTGCGCTCCGCTGATAAGCTATTGTTTCTGGAACAAACAGAAGCCCGGGTCGTGCGGACTGGTGGTTGACCGTATGCAGGCGAGGGTAAAGTCGCCTGATCCGTCGACAGTGCCCGGTGTGCTCTGGGTCAAGGGTGACAATGTGATGCAGGGGTATTATAAAAATCAGGAGGCTACGGATGCAGTGTTTGATGACGGCTGGATGAACACCGGCGATATATGCATTCTTGACAATGACGGATATCTTTTCATAAAGGGACGTGACAAGAGCATGATACTCGGCCCGAGCGGTCAGAACATATATCCGGAGGAGATTGAAAACAAGCTCAATCATCTGCCGTTTGTGGCTGAGAGTATTGTGGTTGAACGAGACGGACGGCTCGTGGCGCTTGTCTATCCTGACGAGGAGGCTGCCCAGCATGCGCATCTGCCGAAAGAGAAAATCGACAGTCTGATGGATTACAATCTTGTGACGCTCAACCGTGAGCTTCCGGGATATTCTAAGGTGTCGTCGATAGAACTGCGTGAGGAGCCGTTTGAAAAGACTCCGAAGCAGTCGATAAAGCGTTATCTGTATAAGTAAAACTCTAAAATAATTTTTACGACAAGATTAAATAACAATATATTATGAGAAGATTGTATCGTTCGAATATTGACCGACGTATCGCCGGAGTGTGTGGCGGGCTGGGTGAATATTTTGATATTGACCCTGTGATAATCAGGATAGCATGGGCGGTGGCGGCTTTATGCGGAGTCGGCATTCTGGCGTATCTGCTTTTCTGGATATGTGTGTCGGATAATCCGGATCCGAGAATATAGGGTCATCAACGAAAAAAAGAAACGGGGGCAAAACACTCCCGTTTCTTTTTTTCGTTGATGCGATTGCGTTTGTCTGGATCAGAAGTTGTAGCCGATGGCTATGCTGAAGTTGTTGCGGCGGAAAGAGTCTTCGTAGACGATGGCTCCGTTGTTGTCGCGTATGCTCCAGTCGCGGGCTTTTGTCATGCCTAAGCCTCCTGACATGGAGATGTAGTATTTTTGCCATGAAAGGCCTACGCCGATCGCCCATTGCAGGTCGGCGTGTTTGAAGCCCTGGTCGCCGAAAATAGAATTTGATTTTCCCAAGAAGTGCTCTTTGGCCATTAAGCTGAGGTTGATCTGCGGACCTGTAAATACTGAAAACTGCATGTCGTCAGTGAAGTCGAAGTGATATCCGGCGACGAGAGGAATTCGGAAGCCGAAGTTGCGGATTGAACCGTCGATTGTTCCGGCGAGTGTTCCGTCAGGGGCGTTTACTAATGTTTCTGTGCCGAATGTGTCGTAAAATATGGATAGGCCGGGCTCGAAGTAGAGGTTCATATACAACGGGATGTTGTAGACAGCACCGACGCTGAAGCCTGCGCCGTTTGAGTAGTAGTCGTTGCCGTCGGCTGTTGACGAGATGTCAAGCGAGAGACGTGCGCCGAAGTAGGCGTGGTTGTCGGGGTTATCGAGCAGGTCGGCCTGTGCAGATGATGATATCGCTGCGCCGAGTGCGAGCATGGAGATGATGAGTTTCTTCATAATTTTACATTTATTGTCGGGTTGATTAAATTACATGCAATTTCTGGCTACTGACAGTCGGGACTTCTGTGACCCGGTCGATTGTCAATAGTCGTAGAGCAGCTGGAGGTCGTCGAGGCAGAGCACGGAGCCGTTGCCGCCGGTGAAGTAGTCGCCGTATTTGCTTGCCGAGCCTACGATGAGAATGTAGCGGGGCACGCGGTCGGTGGCTTTGTATTGGAGATTGAATTCGAACTGCGACCATTGCGCGCAGTCATCTCCGCTCTGGAATGCGCCGTAGGCAATGACGTAGGGTGCTTCCGGGTCGAAGAGCTGTCGGTTGGCGGGGTTTGTGCGTATCTCGAACGGTTCGGGGGAGTCAATCAGCGCAGCCCACACGGTGCATGTGTCGGGACGGTTTTTGAGATCGTTAAATCCGGATGTTACGGAACTGATTGGCGCGGAGTGGTAGGTGTAGTATCCGCGCAGCCGTGTCGGACGTTCGGCAAAAGGTTTGCCGAAACTGAGAACACCGTTTGTTCCGTCAGTGCGGACGTATTCGCCTGCAAAGATATTGCCGGCGGCCAGTTTTCCGACCATGCCGATGCCCACGAAGCGTGTCTCGAGGCGGGCTGAGCGTCCTGTGCCAGTGGGAGTGTCGTCGGATGGCTGTGTGTTGCTTGAGCCGAGAGTGGTGGCGCCTTTGTTGCCGGTGTCCCAGAATTGTTCGCCGCCTTCAGCCCAGGGGTTCCAGACTTTGCCGTTGAGCCACCAGTTGTCGAAGTCGGCGTTTGGCGGCTGTATGACGGCGCCGGTGCGGAATTCGATTTCGGCGCCGTATTCGTCGCCTGACACAGCGCGGGCAACGTAGTCGGTGAGTGCCTGCAGGTGAATTATGCGGGCGTGGAAGCTGCCGCCGTCGACGGTGAGCCATGAGTCGGGAACGCGGGTCCATTCTGTATCGGAAGCGGCGCGGTATTCGATATAGTTGTCGCGTCCTTCCTGAGCTTCGCCGTAGACCCATGCAACGTTGGTCCATGCATCGGCGCGCACGGTAGTCACAGTGGCTTCGGTAATCAGGCAGTAGATAGTCCAGTCGGCAGAGCGTCCGTAGTCGGTCACAGTAATCTGATACGGACGTGTAAGGTCGATGTATCGGCCTTCGATTTCGGGGGTGATTGTTGAGTTTTCAGAGCCTAATTTCGCTGTCAGCACTTTTACCTGTGAGATATCGGCTGTTGATGGCAGTGTCACAACGATGCGTCGTCCGGGCACGTCGATTACCGATGCTCCGATCTGGTTGGCTACTGAGAAGTTGCGTGTAATATTCTGTACGGCTTTGAGAGTCCATACATATTCCTGATAAATCTGAAGAATGTAGTAGCGTGGCTGAGAGAGATCGATTGAGCCTGCGATGGAGTCGCCGACGAAAGATGCTTTGTCGGACAGCGTGCACTGCAGTATGTCGACGTTGTAGATATCGGCTGTTTCGTCGAGGTAGACAGTGGCTATGCGGTTGATGGTGTCGAGCTGAGCGGCCTGTGACTGGTGCCGCACTTCGAGACTTGTGATGTTGGGCTGTATGCGCGGATAGGGGATATCGTTTTTGATGCAGCCTGCAGCGATGACCGCGATGAGCAGTGCGGTGAGCGTCGCGTATGTTATGTTGGTGATTTTAGTCATGCGGTGATATTGTCTGTTGATCTGCTGACGTCAGATGTGTACGGCCATGCCGAAGTTGATGTTGAAGATGTTGAAACGGAAGTTGGCTCCGGAAGAGAAGCGTGAGCCTTCTTCGATGCCGTCGGTGGTCTGCTTTTCGTTGGTCATGTGGAGCCCGAACACGCCGAATGACACGTTGAACGATACGTAGTCCATTATGAATACGCATAGACCGGGGCTGAAGTTCAGGCTTGCGCGGGTGATGTTGGTGCGGGTGTCGCGCGGCTCGTTGTTGTAGAGCCGTTTGAAACGTGATGAGCCGCTTCCGAACCCGAGGTCGACTTCGTTGAATATTGCGAAACGCTTTTCGGGACCGAGTCCGATATAGTTGCGATAGTTGATCGACGCGGTGTAGGATTGCGAGTAGTAGCTGATGTCTCGCAGCGAGAAGTTCAGGTCGCTGTCGAAGTCGAATGTCATGTTGTCGAGGTCGACCGATGAGCGGGTGTAGTCGAATTTTATGCCTATTGACTGGTTGCTGCGGAAGAAGTAGGATATCGATGGTTTGAGAGAGTAGGCCTTGACTTTGAGATCGAAATTCTTGAGTATGGAAAGTATCTGAATGTCGTCGGTGTTGAATTCGCCGTAGGAAGCGGTGAGTCCGAACGACCATTGGCCTTTGGGTATGATGAGGAAGTTGAATAGACCGCGGTCGTAGCGGCCGTAGTTTTTGTCGGGGAGGATTATGCTGACGGTGTCGCCGCCGACAATTACTTTTTGATCGAGGTAGGGGCTTGGACCGCTCAGCGAGTCGAGTTTGATTTTCTTGGAGCCGAGAATGTTTTCGCTGATTATGAATTTGCTGGAGAAATCCTTGCACGGGCGACCGGCTACAGGCGCTTCGGCGCATACGGAAGACTGGGCGCCGGCCTGAGCGGCGGAAAGCAACAGCGCGATGACGATGAGCAGTAATTTAATCTTTTTCATAGCGCTTACAGATAGAATGCCACCCCGAAGGTGATTGAAAAGAGGTTGATTTTAAAGTTGGCGCGTCGGGAGTCGGAGTGTGCGACATATACGCGGTCGGTTGTGGATTTTGAGCTTGTGTAAGAGAAGCCGAGCACGCCGACGTTGACCTCAAGAGCCGAATAGTTGTTTAGAAACATTATCATGCCGGGCGCGAGACCGATGTTGAAGCTGACATTGCGGGAGTAAGTGCCTGTGAGGTCATCGCCGGAGCCGTTGCATATTTTTGACTCACCGCCACCTATTTCGAGTTGCACTTCGTTAAACATGCCGAAGCGACGGTTGTTGCCGAGCGAGATGTAGTTGCGGAATGCGGCTGTGCCGTACCAGTTCTGTGATATGCTGTAAAGGTTGTCGACGTTATAACCGGTCTCGGAGTCGAGCACTACGTCGGCTGAGCGGAGGTCGACTTTCGAACGGGTGTAGGCGAAGCGTGCTCCTGCGGCGAGATTGTCTTTGAAAGAGTACATCAGCATGGGGCTGACCTTAAAACTGTAGGTGTCGCCGTTGAGGTTTTCAATGACGAGGAACTGATAGTTTGACTGGTTGGACTGTGAGTAGCTGACGCTGACGCCGGTAATCCATTGTCCTTTCGGGATGAATGTGACCTGCTGAAGGCCGCGGCGGAAAGGCTCCTGCGCGGTTGTTGTAGCAGTTCCAGCTATTGTATATATGAGCACAAGCAGTGCGATTAGTCTCTTTTTCATTGCTATCGGTTGTTTTGCAGCGGCATTATATCAGCTCTACTGATTATAAAACGTGATATCGGCTGTCAAATTGCAAATAATCGTCAAAATTACAAAAAAAATGAAACAATTCACAATCACAATCATAATTCACGATTCATTAATCCGTAATATGATGTCCAAATTAGCGGGTTTGTTTAGAATGGATATAAATAATGGCTGTAAATGTTTTGTATTGAATGGATTTTTTCTGACCTTTGCATGCTGCAATGGCATATTGCGGAAGTCTCTCCCGAAACCTGTATCAAATATAGTGTGAGTCATGAGATTATCAGATCTTGAAACCGGCCAGTCGGCCATTATAATAAAAATACTCGGACACGGGGCGTTCCGCCGCCGTGTGATGGAGATGGGATTTGTCAAGGGGCGTGAAATCACGGCAGTGTTGAATGCGCCGTTACGCGACCCGGTGAAATACCGTCTGATGGGTTATGAAGTGTCGTTGCGCCACAACGAGGCGTCGATGATAGAAGTAGTGCCGGAGAGTGAATACAGACAGGCGGGGTGTGATGCCACGTTTGAGCCTGCGGTTGATAATGACGGTGACGGTATGTCAAGAAATCTCGAGGCTTCGGGACGCACTATAAATATAGCCCTTGTGGGCAATCCCAATTGCGGCAAGACATCGCTTTTCAATATAGCGTCGGGGGCTCAGGAGCATGTGGGAAACTACAGCGGAGTGACTGTCGACTGCAAGCACGGCACATTTCGACACAAAGGATATAAGTTCAATATTGTCGATCTGCCGGGCACTTACTCTCTTTCGGCTTACTCGCCTGAGGAGCTGTATGTGAGGCGTTATCTATCGGAGTCGATGCCTGATGTGATTGTCAATGTGGTTGACGCGTCAAATCTTGAGCGCAATCTGTATCTGACGACTGAGCTTATCGACATGGACCACTCGATGGTGATAGCGCTCAATCTGTATGACGAGCTGCGCAGTTCGGGCGACACTCTCGACTATAAGACGCTGGGGGGGATGATAGGGGTGCCTATTGTGCCTACGGTGTCGCGCAACGGCGAGGGCATCGACCGGCTGTTTGACACAATCATAGAGGTGTATGAGGGGCGCAATGAGGATGTGCGGCATGTGCATGTGAAGCTGGGGCGTGATGTCGAGGACGCGATAGATACGGTAAAGCCTCTGCTTAAGGCCGATCCGCAGATTTCAAGCCGTTTTTCGGCCAGATATCTCGCTATAAAGCTGCTTGAAAAGGATCAGGAGGCGGATAAAATCATTGAGAGTTCGTCGAAAAGCTCTGAAATCAAGGAGCTCCGAGACAAGGCGGTGGCTCATCTGGGCGAAATGCACGACGAGGATGTGTCGACGATGGTGGCCAACGAGAAGTATGGCTTCATATCGGGTGCGCTTGCCGAGACGCTTGAGCGCAGTGAGAAAGAGAAGGTGTCGACGACGCATATAATCGACGCGTTTGTCACCAACAGGCTTTTCGGTTTTCCGGTGTTTCTCGCCATAATGTTCTTTATCTTCTGGGTGACATTCTATATCGGGCAGTATCCGATGGAATGGATCGAGAGAGGTTTCGACCTGCTCAGCGGTGTTGTAAATGACAATATGGCGGAGGGGCCGCTCAAGGATCTGATTGCCGACGGAATAATCGGTGGTGTGGGCGGAGTGATTGTGTTTCTGCCAAATATATTGATATTGTATTTCTTCATATCGTTTATGGAGGATTCCGGCTACATGGCGAGGGCGGCGTTTATCATGGACAGGATAATGCATAAGATAGGGCTTCACGGCAAGTCGTTCATTCCGCTGGTGATGGGCTTCGGATGTAATGTGCCGGCCATCATGGCATGCCGCACGATAGAGAGCCGCAGCTCACGGCTGATAACGATACTTATCAATCCGTTTGTGTCGTGTTCGGCCCGTCTGCCGATATATGTGCTTCTTGTGGGGACATTCTTCTCGGCGCACGCGGCGCTGGTGTTTCTGCTGATATATGTGCTCGGCGTGGCAGTGGCGGTGATTACTGCGAGATTGTTGCGGCGGTTTGTTTTCAAGGTCGACGAGACGCCATTTGTGATGGAGCTGCCGCCTTACAGGGTGCCGACGCTGAAGTCGTCAATGCGCCACATGTGGTGGAAGGCGCAGCAGTATCTGCGCAAGATGGGCGGCATAATACTTGTGGCGAGCATCGTTGTGTGGGCACTCAATTATTTCCCACGCCATGAGGAGACGGCCGAGAGTGCGGTCGTCGCAGAGCAGGCGGGAGATGACAGTATAGATATGTCGCACGACTCGTTTCTGGAGATGATAGGCAAGGCCATAAATCCGGTGTTCCGTCCGCTTGGTTTCTCGTGGAGGGCGTCGGTGGCTGTGGTTGCCGGCATTCCGGCGAAGGAGATTGTGGTGTCGACACTCGGTGTGCTTTATACGGGCGACGAGGAGATTGATGACACGGCGCTGTCGGCGCGGCTGACGGCAGTCAATCCGGCGACCGGAGAGCCTGACTTCACGCCGGCGGTGGCATTGTCGCTGATGGTGTTCATACTACTTTATTGCCCGTGTGTCGCTACGATTGTGGCTATAGTAAGGGAAACACATTCGTGGAAATACGGGGTGTTTGTCGCGGTGTATAATACGGCGGCGGCGTGGCTTGCGGCGTTTGTGGTGTATCGCATAGCGCTGCTGTTCTGACCGGTCTTTCATAAAAAGACACTCTGCGATAATCAATCTGCGGGGTGTCTTTGTTATTATTGGTAATAAGTCAGAGTTATGGGTTATGATATCAGGAGACACAATCTTGATAATATTTCAGCTCATGATGATAACTGATTTATGTGTGTTCTTCTTATGTTTCAACTTGTAATTATACATCTGTTATGCCGTCGAAAGAGCAGTTTTCAAGATATTTCAATGATCTGAAGTCGTATTTCAATGTCAGTGCCGACCTCGAGCCGCAGGCCGATACGGAGGCTTCGATACGGTCGGGGGTGTCGTTCAAAGGGTCGCAGCTGCTGATATTGGTGTTTGCGATATTTGTGGCTTCGCTGGGTCTGAATACTGACAATGTGGCAGTGATAATAGGCGCGATGCTTATATCTCCGCTGATGGGGCCTATAATAGGAATGGGGCTCGGTATCGGCATAAGTGACTATGTGTTATTGCAGCGGGGATTGAAGAACATATTGATGGCGGTGCTGGGTTCGATAGTGGCGTCGGCGGTGTATTTTCTGATATCGCCGCAGTATGAGGACGGGAGTCAGTTGCTGGCGCGCACGTCGCCGTCGATTTATGATGTGTTTATCGCGTTGTTTGGCGGAGGGGCGGGAATAGTGAGCCTCGCATGCAAGAACAAGGGGCAGGTGCTGCCGGGAGTCGCTATAGCGACGTCGCTGATGCCTCCGCTGTGTACGGCGGGATACGGACTGGCCACATTGCAGCCGCATTTCTTTTTCGGGGCTCTTTATCTGTTTTTTACCAACATGGTGTTCATATTGTTCGCCACATGGATAGGGGTGAAGATGATGCGTTTCAAGCCGGTTGTGCAGAAGGATGAAAAGAAGGCGCGGCGCGTGCAGACTGTGGTGACGGCAATTGTGACTGTCACGATAGGGTTGAGCGCCTACCTGACAGTCAATATGATAAGATCGAATATATTCATGGTGAATGCCACGCAGTTTGTCAATAAAGAGATGGTGTTTCCCAATACTCAGGTGCTGAGCCATAAGGAGTATATGAAAGACGGCCGCCGCTATATCGACGTGACGCTGATCGGGGAGGCGCTGCCGAAAGATTCGCTTCAGCTTGCCATGCTCCACAAACTTGACTCGGTGGGTCTTGGAGGCACGATATTGACGATAAAGCAGGGGTTCAGTCTTGGTGCGGCAGCGGATGATGACAAGTCGGTGTCGCAGCTTTACACTGTGATGCAGCAGGAAATATTGCAGCGTCAGAACCGTATAGACTCGCTTGAGTCGGTGCTTGCGTTGCGTTCGGATTTTTCTGATGAGTCATCGAAGCTGGCTCCGGAGGTGAAGGTGCTTTTCCCGCAGATCAAGGATATCGCGTTGTCAAATATGGTGCTTGCCGGAGTGTCGTCTTCGCGTAACGATACGGTAAACATGGTGTTTGTGAAGGCTGATGGCGGACTAACCGAGGAGCAGCGCCGGAAACTCGTCGAGTATGTCGGCGTAAGGCTGCATCGTGACGATGTGCATGTGTCGGTCAATCCGCATCTTTTCCCATGGCCCGAGCAGGGTGACGCGGTAGAAGAGAAGTGAAGATGTACGAAACGGCAAAATGTTTTTGGCCGTTTTTGCACCAAATCGGGAAATGTTTATGTTTCCTGAGATAAATAAGCGACGGAGGTGCTTCATTAAAAAAATGAAGCACCTCCGTCAGTAGTGGGTATCCTGTGAGTCCGAAATACGATTTAGTATTCGTCCCAGGGTTTGATTTCTATATCGTTGAGTGAGAGAGTGGTGAATGCACGTACAAAGGCTGACGCGAGACGAGCGTTGGTCAGCAGCGGAATGTTGAGGTCGATGGCTGCGCGGCGTATCTTGTAACCGTTGCTGAGCTCGGTGGTCGACAGGTTTTTGGGAATGTTGACAACGAGGTCTATTTCTTTGTCGTGAAGGAGCTGCAGTGCCTGCGGCTGCATCTCGGGCTGCGAGGGCCAGTAGACGCGGATTGCGGGGATGCCGTTGTCGGCGAGGAACTGGTGGGTGCCTCCTGTGGCGTAGAGCACGTAGCCCTTGTTGTGAAGCTGATGTGCGGCGTCAAGCATGTCGATTTTCTGGCGTGCGGAGCCTGTCGAGAGGAGTATTCCTTTCTTGGGCACACGATAGCCGACCGAGAGCATTGATTTCATGACTGCTTCGGAGGTGTCGACACCGATACAGCCGACTTCGCCTGTTGACGACATGTCGACTCCGAGCACCGGGTCGGCTCCCTGCAGACGCGAGAATGAGAACTGTGAGGCCTTTATGCCCACGTAGTCGAGGTCGAAGGCGTTTTTGGCCGGTTTCTCTACCTCAAGACCGAGCATGGCTTTGGTGGCGAGGTCGATGAAGTTGATTTTGAGTACCTTTGACACGAATGGGAAGCTTCGCGATGCGCGCAGGTTGCATTCGATGACCTTTATATCGTTGTTTTTGGCAAGATACTGGATGTTGAACGGACCTGTGATGTTGAGCGCTTTGGCTATCTGTGCCGAGATTTTCTTGATGCGGCGCATTGTCTCGACGTAGAGTTTCTGCGGCGGGAACTGTATGGTGGCGTCGCCAGAGTGAACGCCGGCAAATTCTATATGCTCGGAAATAGCGTAGGCTTTTATCTCGCCGTTGGCCGCTACGGCGTCCATCTCGATTTCTTTTGCGTTCTGTATGAATTCGGTGACAACGACGGGGTGTTGCTTCGAGACGTTGGCTGCAAGACGCAGGAAGCGCTCGAGTTCGTCGTCGTTGGAGCAGACATTCATGGCTGCTCCTGAGAGCACGTAGCTGGGACGGACGAGCACCGGGAATCCTACTTCGTCGATAAACTCACGAATGTCGTCGAAGCTTGTAAGCTCTCGCCAGCGTGGCTGGTCAATGCCGAGGTTGTCGAGCATTGCCGAGAATTTGTGACGGTCTTCGGCGTTGTCGATACTCCGTGCGGTGGTGCCGAGTATGTTTACCCCTTCGTCATCAAGACGTGTTGCAAGGTTGTTGGGTATCTGGCCGCCTACCGACAGGATGGCGCCGTGGGGTTGCTCAAGGTCAAGAATGTCCATGACGCGCTCGAATGTGAGTTCGTCGAAGTAGAGCCGGTCGCACATGTCGTAGTCGGTCGATACGGTTTCGGGATTGTAGTTGATCATTACCGAGCGCCAGCCTTCTTTCTTGACCGTCATCAGCGCGTTGACCGAACACCAGTCGAACTCCACGGAGCTTCCGATGCGATATGCACCCGATCCGAGCACCACAATGGAGCGGTGGTCGTGGAGATAGTTTACATCGTTTTCCGAGCCGTTGTAAGTCAGGTAGAGGTAGTTGGTCTGTGCGGGATATTCGGCGGCAAGTGTGTCGATCTGTTTTACAACAGGAACGATGCCGAGGCTCTTGCGGTAGGCGCGCACGCGTCGGTTGGCGTTTTCGGCCGAGCCTCCGAAGTTGTCGAGGACTGCTCGTGCTATCTGGAAGTCACTGAAGCCCTGTTCTTTTGCCAGACGCAGGAGCGTCGCGGGGAGTTTCTCTATCTCGTCGAATGACTCAAGTTCGGCTTCAGTGTCGATCAGATGCTGGAGCTTGAAGAGGAACCATTTGTCAATTTTGGTGAGTTCGTGTATTTTATCGACCGTGTAGCCTGATTTCATTGCTTTGGCAATGACGAAGATGCGTTTGTCGGTAGGTTCGGAGAGGGCGTGGTCGATGTCGTTGATCTTGAGTTCGCGGTTGCCTACGAAACCGTGCATGCCCTGGCCTATCATGCGGAGTCCTTTCTGTATTGCTTCCTCGAAAGTGCGTCCGATAGCCATTACTTCACCTACTGATTTCATCGAAGAGCCGATTTCCTTGCGTACGCCGTGGAATTTTCCGAGGTCCCAGCGGGGTATTTTCACTACGATATAGTCGAGGGCGGGCTCGAAGAATGCTGATGTCTCTTTTGTGACAGAGTTCTTGAGATCGAAGAGACCGTAGCCGAGACCGAGTTTCGCAGCTACGAAAGCCAGTGGATAGCCGGTGGCTTTTGACGCGAGAGCGGAAGAGCGGCTCAGACGGGCGTTAACCTCGATGACGCGGTAGTCCATCGACTTGGGGTCGAATGCATACTGCACGTTGCATTCGCCTACGATGCCTACGTGGCGTATGATTTTTATAGCGAGTTTACGCAGGTAGTGGTAATCTTCGTTTGAGAGAGTCTGTGAGGGAGCGACTACGATACTTTCGCCGGTGTGTATGCCGAGCGGGTCGAAGTTCTCCATGTTACATACGGTGATACAGTTGTCGAAGCGGTCGCGGACGACTTCATATTCGACTTCTTTCCAGCCTTTGAGCGATTTTTCGACGAGAACCTGGGGAGAGAATGACAGCGCTTTCTCGGTGAGGGCTACAAGTTCTTCCTCGTTGTCGCAGAAACCGGAGCCGAGTCCGCCGAGAGCGTAAGCGGCACGCACGATCACGGGGTAGCCGAGGGTTTTTGCGGCCTGCAGGGCGTCGTCGACCGATGAAACGGCTTCGCTTTTTATGGTCTTTACGCCGATTTCATCGAGTTTGCGCACGAAAAGTTCGCGGTCTTCAGTGTCCATGATTGCCCGCACGGGTGTGCCGAGCACGCGTACGTTATATTTCTCAAGCACTCCCGATTCGTAGAGAGCCACGCCGCAGTTGAGGGCTGTCTGACCTCCGAATGCGAGCAAAATGCCGTCGGGACGCTCTTTCTCGATGACTTTTTCGACAAAGAACGGAGTCACCGGGAGGAAGTAGATGTGGTCGGCAAAACCGTCAGACGTTTGTACTGTTGCAATATTGGGATTGATAAGGATAGTCTCAATTCCCTCCTCTTTCATTGCTTTGAGTGCCTGCGAGCCTGAGTAGTCGAATTCTCCGGCCTCGCCTATCTTGAGAGCACCGCTACCAAGCAAAAGTACTTTTTTTATGGTCTTATCGCTCATTATGAGTTGTTGTGGCGGCTATGCCGCGGTTTATATTTGTTGCAGAATTGCAGTTGTGTTATCTCTGCGCCGTCGGCCGGTGGGGCAGTGGCGCTGCACCGGGTGAGCGGCAAATTCAAAGCAGTGCGATGAATTCGTCGAAAAGAAACTCGGTGTCTTTGGGCCCTGATGATGCCTCGGGGTGGAACTGTGCCGAGAAATAAGGCTTTGTCTTGTGACGGATGCCCTCGTTGGTGCCGTCGTTCATGTTGATGAAGAGCGGTTCCCAGTCTTTGTCGAGAGTTGAGCTGTCGACGGCATATCCGTGGTTCTGCGATGTGACGTAGCAGGTTTCGGTGCCTACGCGGCGCACCGGCTGGTTGTGTGAGCGGTGTCCGTATTTGAGTTTGTAGGTCTTGGCTCCGGCGGCTTTGGCCAGAAGCTGATTGCCCATGCAGATGCCGCAAATCGGTTTGCCGATTTCGAAAGCCTTGCGTATATTAGCCACTGTGGCTTCGGCCATGTCGGGGTTGCCGGGGCCGTTGGATATGAAAAGGCCGTCGTAGGGTATCTGTGTGAAGTCGTAGTCCCAGGGCACGCGCACCACTTTGACTCCGCGACGTGTGAGGCAGCGTATGATGTTGTGCTTTGTGCCGCAGTCGACGAGTACGACAGTCTTTTCGCCGTCGCCGTGGATTTCCACCTCTTTGCAGCTTGTTTTGCCTACGAGGTTTTCGAGGTTGGGATTATAAAAATCGACATCCTCACAGCCTTCAATGATGATTTTTCCAAGCATTGAGCCTTTTTCGCGCAGGTGCTTGGTGAGGGCGCGGGTGTCGATGCCGTAGATGCCGGGGATTTTTTCCTCGCAGAGCCATTGCGACAGTGAGCGGTCGGCCTGCCAGTGGGAGTGCTCCCATGAGTAGTCCTGGGCTATGATTGCCTTGGCGTGGATATGGTCGCTTTCGTAAAATTCGCTGACGTCATCTTTCTCGCGGCGCGGTGGCACGCCGTAGTTGCCGAGGATAGGGTAGGTGGTGACAAGAATCTGACCTTCATAGGAAGGGTCGGTCAAACTTTCGGGATATCCGGTCATTGCCGTGTTGAATACCACTTCGCCGGAAGTAGATGCTTCATATCCGAAAGATTTTCCCTCAAACGTGGTGCCATCCTCAAGTATAAGGGTGGCTCGTCTTGTTTCGCGCATAGGAATTATGGAAAATTATTATTAAAACTATGTGGCGGTTGACAAGATTTCCATCGTGAAAACCATGCAAAGTTAAGCATTTTTCCGAATATATGAAAACTAAATTCCCATGATTGGCTAATTTTGGCTTATTTTATGACATTTTGAAGCATAGACGCGGTGTGGCTTATTGGTTGTTGATGCCGTTTTTTCGTCGGCGCATGTAGCGGGGGATGAATGACAGGTGTTTTTTTATGGTGGAAAATGTGCCGTAGTAGTAGCACATTATCCGGAAGCGCTCGCGCAGTGAGCGGCGATGATTGCGCGTCGTTGTTCCTTCGTTGAGGTAGTCAATCAGCACATCGTCGATATATATATTGTGGCGCGAATGCTGGAGGCAGCGTATGCACCAGTCGTAGTCGGCCGAGAATCGGTATTTCAGGTCGTAGGGCGCGGTGATGCGGCGCAGGGCGATGAATGCCTGATGACACACCACCATGCCGTCGCGGAAACTGTCGAGAGTAAGTTCTTCGGGAGCCCGCAGGTGGCGATCTCCGAGGCGATTGCCCCCGTCATCCACAATATCTGTCTGTCCGTAGACTATGCCGGGGAAGTCGTTTGCCATTATCGTGTCGGCAATGCGTTGAAGAGTATCGGGCGAATGGAAAGCATCGCCGGCGTTGAGAAATATCACGTATTCGCCACGGGCAATGCCGAGTCCTTTGTTCATTGCGTCATATATGCCGCTGTCCTTGCCGCTGTGTATTGTCATCTCTTTAATTGCGGCATTTTCTGCCAGCTTCAATGTTTCGTCGGTTGACATTCCGTCAATAATAAGATGTTCAAACAGGCGGCATGTCTGTTGCTTTACTGACTCAAGTGTGCGCGGCAGGGTAGAAGCTGCGTTATATGTTACCGTGATAATGGAAAACAATGGGGCAGTTGGGCTGTCGTTGTTCATTTAAAAGATGACTGATTAGCGTGGATTGATAATATAAGAGACAATTACTTATTCAACACAAAGATACATAAAAAAGATTGCAGGCTCATCACTTAATGATTTAAATTTTATAGAATGATTGTGATTTTATCGGAATTTCACTGTTTTCGTTAAGACGTTTATTGTGGTCGATATGTCAGTAAATCATTATCGGAGACTTGCATTTTTAAAAATATTAAGTAAATTTGCGGCAGTTATTGAAAAAGGTACACTTGATTTATATTTTATTCACTTTTTAATTAAATAATTTATTCACTTTAATTTTTCTAAGAATGAAAAAGATTATTTTGATGGCAGTGATGTCGGTGATGACACTGACTGCCGCAGCACAGAATTGGTTTGCAGGTGGTTCGGTAGGCGCATGGCGTAACGACAGCGACAAAATCACTACAATCACTATCGCTCCCGAAGTAGGTTACAATCTCAGCGAACAGTGGGCTATCGGTACGGTTCTCGGCTGGTCTTATATCCATCGCTCATCTGTTGACGGCAACCTTGTAGACTTTGATCCCTACGCACGTTATACGTTCTACAAAAAAGGTATGGTATCGCTTTTCGTTGACGGCGGTGTAGACCTCGGCTTCGGCAAGGCATCATACGATGGCGATGACAGCGATACAGCAGTGAAATACGGCATCGGTTTCAAACCCGGTATCGCGCTTGCGCTCAACGACCGTTGCAGCATCGTGGCTCATGCCGGTTTCCTCGGTTATCGTGGCACTAACGACGCAGCAAAAGATCTTCTTGATAACCACTATGACGGCTGGGGCTTTGATTTCTCAGGCTACAACATCTCGTTCGGTTTCTACTACAGCTTCTGATTGTAAACACCGATTGGATATAATGTCGGGGCAGCGATTGTTGTCCCGACATTTTTTTACGTCAGATGGCAGGGGTCGACAACTGAACACTATCCTGATTTATTGCGTTTGATTTTTGTGAAAAAACTGAATATATGAATAAAAATCAAAAGGCATCTTCTGCGCCGTCAGGACGCGGAGCGTTTCTTACCGGTAATGCCTGCATACTCCTTGCCACTATGTTCTGGGGTATAAATGTGTCGTTTACGAAGGCGCTTATCCCGGAGTGGATGAGTGCGCAGGGAATAGCAGCCGTCAGACTTATCGGCGGCTGTCTGCTGTTTTGGGCAGCGTCGATATTCGTCAAGTGTGAGCGCATACAGAAGCATGACTGGATCCGTCTTGTTCTCGGCGGAGTAGTCGGCCTGTTTTCGTTTATCTATCTTTTTGTAAGGTCGCTGCGTTATGGCAATGCCATTGACATATCAATAATAATGACGTTGCCGCCGGTGTTTGTAATTCTTATCAACAGGGTTTTCCGTCACCAGCACACTTCATGGGTCGAGATTGCCGGTGTGGTGGTGTCGTTTGTCGGGGCGGCGATAGTTGTGCTTGACGGCGGCAGAGGCACCAACGGCAGTGACAATCTGCTCGGCGACATTCTTGCCATTGCGTCAACCGTCTGCTATGCGCTTTATCTGGTGTTTGTCGAGAAGCCGAGCCACACCTACAGGCCGGTGACCATGCTGCGCTGGGTGTTTCTTTTCGCTGCTGTGCCGGCTCTGCTGTTGTTGCCCGGAATGCAGGATGAGGGGATATTGCACAGCAGCGCGGCAGTGCCGTGGCTTGAAATAGCTTTCATACTTCTGCTTCCGACTTTTGCAGCGTATTTTCTGGTGCAGCCGGCAATAAAGCGCATAGGCTCCGAGCTTGTGTCGCTATATCAGTATCTGTTGCCCGTGTTTGCCGCGATCTCGGCTGTGGCGATGGGGCTGGAGCATCTGCGCCTGATGCAGGTTGTGGCAATGGTTGTCATCATCGCAGGAATGGTAGTGACAAACATTGGCAAGCGTCGCCACGGACAGAAAGGGGCATAGATACAAAATCAGGCCGTGTCAGCTGACACGGCCTGATTTTGTATCTTAATCGTTGTTCAAACGATTAGCCCGGGATAATTGCTTCAGAAGGACATACTTCTGCACATGAACCGCACTCGATGCAAGTGTCGGGATCGATGTGGTAGATATCGCCTTCAGAGATTGCCTCAACGGGGCAAACAGGCAAGCAAGTGCCGCAAGCTACACATTTGTCGGTGATTACGTAAGCCATAGTTGTTTTTGGTTAGATAATTTATACTGTAAAGACTATTGTTGTCGTAAACGACGGTACAAATTTAAATCTTTTATTCCGAATTATCAAAGAAAAATTCCCACTTTTAAGGTGCCTGCCCAAAATTATTTTGATATTAAGGCGGGTGTATTTGTTATAGCCCCCGTATGATTCTGCTTACTGCAATTAGCGCTCTATTTCTCACATATTGTTTTCAAAAACAGAAGTCTGTAGATAAAATTGACTTGAGTATCAGTTTTTATTAAGGAAACGTCCTTTGCCGCGTGTGGCTTTGCCATATTGTACGGCGGCTGTGGGACATGTGTGGTAGCAGCGCAGACACAGAGCGCAATCGTTGCCCCAGCATGGGCGGCGGTCATCGTTCATGGTTATATTGCCGAGCGGACAACGGCGTGCACAAAGGCCGCAGCCTGTGCAGCTGTCGGTGGCGTGAAACGGTTTCGGACTCATGGCGAAACGTTTGAACCACGGGTATATTATATTGCTTTTAAACCATGCGAAACGTCCCTTTGTCACATCGTCATCGACGGCGTTGTCTTTTATGCGGCGTGCTATCTCAGCCACGCGCGGTCGTGATGCCATGAGCTTTTCGTCGGCAAGTTCGTCGGGGTCGACATCGAAACCTTTCATCAGGGTGTATGTGTTTGGCATGATTACGGTTGATGCGGAAGCCGACGTCCAGCCCCGGCGGCGTATCAGTCTGCGCCACTGCCGTGCAGTCAGTCCGGCGTCGTCGCCGCACGTCGCCACCAGATGGTGTGCCGCCGCAAGAGTGCCTGTCAGTCTTACATCCTTGATAAAGTCGGTTACCACGGGAGGAACGCCCCAACTGTACACTGGGAACACCCATACTACTGCCCGGCATGGCTGTGCGGCTTTCAGCTCCTTGTCGCGCAGCAGGCTGCCGCTCAGTTCCACGATGTCGTTGTCGGCAAGTGCCTCTGACAGCCTTGTCGCGATGTCGCGACTGTTGCCGGTTCCTGTAAAATACAATATCATCGGTGTCTTGTTTTAATATATACTGAAGGTCAGCGTATCACCACCTGCGTGGCTCCGAATCCATATTCTCTGAATGAAGCGTCGCTCACGTCGTGGCCTTTGTAGCGGTGGTTGAGCTCTTTATAGAGTGCCTGACGCAGCACTCCCTCGCCCTTGCCGTGGATGAATACTATTTTTTGTCCGTGGTTGCGCAGATTAGCGTCCATTACTTTACGAAATTCGTCAATCTGACGGTTGAGCATGTCGGCACGGCTGAGTCCTGCGGTGTTGTCAAGCAGTTCGGTGATATGCAGGTCTACTTCTATAATTTCATTTTTCGTGTGGCGTGATGATTTTGACACCTTCCGCGGAGCGTGGGAGCCGTCGTTTTTCTCACGCATGGCTTTTTGCAGCTGTGAAGCATCAATAGTTACCGGCACTGCGGGGCGGTCATCTTTCATTATGTCAATGGCTATGACAGGATTGTCGAAATACGGGTTGCCCTTGAAGCAGTGCAGTTTGAAGAATTTTGTGTTGTCGATTTTTGTCTCGACTGATACCGGAGCCTTGCAATCGTAAGCCTTGTCATCTTTGTAGGCGATGACCTGGAGGAGCGTGCGGTCGATTTCATTGAGCTGAGAGGGCGCCAGAGTGCACATTGTCAATACGATGTTAGGTTCGACTGTGCCTGCCCGGCGTAGTGTCCAGCCTGCATCGCCGTCGGCGCGGGTGGCGAATGTGAAACTGAGGAAATAATTTGAGTCGTTGACAAGCACGGCATCGAATTCTGAACTTGACAGCGATTTTATGTCAGTCGGTTCAAAAGCCATCACTATGTTGATGCTGTTGCCGCCGGCAGTCTCTATTTTCGGTAATTCCGGAGTCTCTGCTTTAGGCTTTTCCGATGTTTTGGTCTGCGGTTTCGCTTCGCTGCCGGCAGCTGCTTCCATGACAACGACGCATTCTCTGAGAAGTGCCGGCACTTCAAATCCGTCGGAATCTTCCACATGGGCTATGTTGCCTTCGATGCGTACTATGCGGCCTCCGCCAATGCTGTTGAGAAAACGTACTGTATCGCCTACTTTTGCCATTTTGTTTCTGTTTTCGTTTTACTGTTTACTGCTTTTTTACTCTGTCGGGGTGTGCGGCAATGAATGATTTCCACGATGACGCTCCGCGGGCCACTGCCGGTTTGGCAGACTCATAAAAGTGGCATAGTGCAGCGCCAAGAGCGTCAGTGGCGTCGAGTTGCGGGAGCATATTCTCCTCCGGGATGGCGAGTATGCGCCGCAACAGTTCCTTTACCTGCTCTTTTGATGCCGCGCCGTTGCCTGTTATAGCCATTTTGATTTTGCGCGGCTCATATTCGGTAATGGGTATGTCGCGTGACAGCGCGGCCGCCATCGCCACACCCTGAGCACGTCCGAGCTTCAGCATAGACTGCACGTTTTTGCCGAAGAACGGGGCTTCTATCGCCATTTCATCGGGCAGATACTGCTCCACGAGGCCAAGCACACGGTCATAGATACGGCGCAACCTAAGGTAGTGGCTCTCGAATTTGTCGAGCTGTATCACTCCCATGGCTATCATGGCCGGTTTCTTTCCCTTGACGCCAAGTATGGCATATCCCATCACATTCGTGCCGGGGTCGATGCCTATGATTATTCTGTCCCAATCCTTGAGCGGGTGTTCTGCTGATGCCATCTGATATCCTTTATAACAGTCGCATCGGTGTGGTGAAATACACTACATTCTGGCCGTAGTCGCGGTGAAGTCGGTTGAGAAACTCCTGCCCTTTGCTCTGAAACCATTCCATAGCTTTGTCCAGGTCACTTGCTTTGCCTTGCAGAGTGAAACTCTTGCAGTCGGGGTCGACTTCCACAAGTATCTCGGCCATGATGATGTCGGTAAAAAGAGTTGACTCAGCCATCATGGTCATCAGCCCGGCGCGGATATCACCGATAATACTGTCGGCTACCGGGCGCCCCGCATGAAAAGATGTGTTTATTATATACATGATTGTCTTTTATTTGAGTAGGAGAGATCCGTCGCCATAACTCAGAAACCGGTAGTCATGCTGCAATGCGAAATCGTAGATCGGGCGCCAGTCGCCGCCGGTAAAGGCTGAGACAAGCAGCAGCAGTGTGGAGCGCGGCTGATGGAAGTTTGTCACCATGCCGTCAATCACTCTGTAGGTGTAACCCGGCGCGATGATGATGCGGGTGGCGGCAATCAGAGTGGCGAGACTGTTGTCATCAAGATATTTCAGTATCCGGCCAAACGCATCCTTGCGCGACAGCGAAGGGTGCCCCGGCGCATAAGGATACCATTGGGGCACTTCTCCGGCCGGCTTGCCTTCGCTTATAAGACAGCCGATGTGGTAGAGGCTTTCGAGTGTTCTGACCGATGTCGTGCCTACGGCAATCACTTTGCGGTCGGTGGCGGCAAGTTCGGCGATGAGCGGCCTGCCGACTGCGATCCACTCACTGTGCATGGTGTGTTCGCCTATGGTGTCACTTTTGACAGGCTGGAATGTCCCGGCTCCAACGTGGAGCGTGAGTTCACGTCGTGGAATGCCTCGTTGTGAGATGCGTTGCAGCAGAGGTTCGGTGAAGTGCAGTCCGGCTGTCGGGGCGGCTACGGAGCCTTCGATGTGGCTGTAGACAGTCTGATAGTCGGTGTTGTCGGTGGCTTCGGTCGAGCGGTTGAGATAGGGAGGAATCGGAATTTCTCCGGCCGAAGATATAATCTGAGAGAATGTGACTGCGTGATTGTCCCATGAGAAACGCACTACAGACGTGTTGTCGTGACGCGCGACACGTTCGGCCATGAGTGTGACCGTTTTGCCATCAATGTCGATTTCAGCTGAAAGAGCCCCTGATTTCCATCGTTTGGAATTGCCTACGAAGCATGTCCAGGAGCAGCCGGTGGTCGATGCGAAGTTCTGTGCATAATCGGCCGGAGTGTCAGGTTCAAGACAGAATATCTCTATCAGGGCTCCGGTGCCGTTTTCCCCCTTGCGGAAACGAAGGCGCGCGTTGATCACACGTGTGTTGTTGTAAATCAGCATCGAGTCGGCGGGAAGCAGACTATCGAGTTCGGAGAATACATGGTCAGAGATTGAGCCGTCGGCATGGCGCACAAGCAGCCGGCATGCGTCGCGCTGCTCGAGTGGATGCTTTGCTATCCGCTCGTCGGGGAGCGGATAGTCAAATTCCTCAATGTTTATATCTTTTACGTTGTTGTCCATTGTTTAGCTTTCGCTTGTGGTGGGGCTTGTGATGAAAAGGCTATGCGTCATTTGACTCTGACGCGCTGGCCGATTCTCAGTTTCGAGCCGTCAGTGCCGTTGAGTCGCTGAAGCTTCTTGACGGTTGTGCCGTAGCGCCGGGCTATTTTAGACAGAGTCTCGCCCTGTTTCACTTTATGGTAGACCGGACGTGGTGCGCTGTCTTTCTCTTTTGATGTTTTTGCAGCGGCGGGTTTGGCGGCCGGCTGTTCCGGCTTCGGTGTCGCGTCCGTTGTTTCTTCCGCATTCTGTGCCGGAGACTGTTTGCGTGAGTTGAATGTCGACTGTATGCGCTGCCTTACGGCATCGGCAGAAGGGTCGTCAGCGGCGGTTGCGCCTGACAGTGTTTTGCCCGTTCCGCCGGCAACGGTTGGCACATCAGACGCTTCTCCTTGTATTTCCGATGCGTCGGTGTCATCATCCGTGTCGGGTGTTTCGGGTTCATCGGTTTCCGGCTCGACAGCGACAGTGTCATCGGCTGAATTCTCTGCCATAAGTTTGTTGTCGGAGTTATCCGTTGTTTCGGGTACGGTTGTTTCGGGTACGGTCTCAGCCGGAGTTTCCACTTTGGGCTCTTCCGGTTTAAGTGTCTTTTTGATTGTGACAATCTTTATCGTTCGTCCGCGGCGTAGTGTCTTTATGCCGTTTGCCTTCTTGATTGAGGCGGCTGTCACGCCATAGCGTCGCGCAAGGCCGCTGAATGTGTCTCCTTTCTTGACTTTGTGGAATTTGACCTCTTCGGTGATTATATATTTGCCGTCATCACTTATTTTGGATGCGCCGGTCGATGGCTCCACGACTCCGCGGCGTGAATACTTGGCAGCGTCGTGAGCCACGATGCTGTCCTCGGAGATTATGTAGCAGAGAGCCTGATGCGACGGAAGCACAAGCGGATAAGCCTTTATATCGCCGGGTATCACGTCCTGACGATATTGCGGATTGAGCGTGCGTATCTCCTCGATGGGAATGTTGAGCACATCGGCAATCTGCTGGAAGTAGACACGTTTTTTTACATAGACTGAGTCTGTTACGATAGGACGTCGTGCAAGAGCGGGCGAGATGTTGTGCTTGTCATAATAATTCATCGCGTAGTTGGCCGCGATAAACCCCGGCAGATATCCACGTGTCTCGGCCGGAAGATAGGGATAAATCTCCCAGAAGTCTTTTTTCTCACCGTCGCCGGCACGGCGTATTGCTTTGTTGACATTGCCCGGGCCGCAGTTGTAGGCAGCGATGGCAAGCGACCAGTCTCCGTAGATGTCGTGGAGCTGCTTGAGATAGCGTGCTGCCATCTGTGACGAGCGTATGGGGTCGCGGCGCTCGTCGACGAGCGAATTTATCTCCATGCCGAGACCGCGCGCTGTTGGAAGCATGAACTGCCACAGACCGGTGGCTCCGGCGGGTGACACAGCGTTGGGGTTGAGCGCCGACTCGATTATGGGCAGATATTTCAGTTCCATCGGAACACCTTCCTGCTCGAGTGCCTGCTCGAATATGGGCATGTAGTAGGTCGACATGCCGAGCATGTTCTCGACAAGCGAACGGCGACGGTCGACATACATCTTGATGTATGATTTGACAACCGAGTTAAACGGCATTTCGATTACTGTCGGCATCGACATCAGACGCTGTATGAGCTCTTCGTCGGTCGGTTCAACCGTGGAGCCTGAGCCATAGTCGCCACGAGCCAGTTCGGTATAATTCTGCATATACCAGTTCTGCATCATCAGGTGCGTGTCGGCCTCGAAACTTGCCGGATAGACAATATGCGGATCTGTTATTGTGTCTCTGACCGAGAGGATATCGGCGGCCGTGGCGCCGGCAACCGATGCGGCAAGAGACAATGCTGTGGTTATGTTGCGGAATATCTTGTTCATCAGGATGTTGATTTTGCGTTGATTGCTTGTCAGAATGTTATGGCCCATTGCAGTCCCATTGACGGAAGTCGTGTGCGTCCGTCCTGTATGAGCGACGGATATACTTCCATCGAAAGGTCGGGGGAAATGTCGAAATGAGCCAGCGACGCGTCGACGTATGCATCGACTATGGCTACCAGATACACTGCTACCATGCCGATGATGCACAGATCGCGGTTGCGCCGGAAGTAGTTTTTGCGCGAACGCAATATATTGGTCAGCCATGTCTTGTCAAGATCCTCCTCTTTTACTGTCGAGGGGAAGAAATCCATGTAGCTGTTGGTGGTCGGGTCATTGTCCATTATATCGGCATACGCTTTGGTGTAGTCGGTAAGCATGCCGTTGTTCCAGCTCGTGGCGTATCCGAGACCGAGGTATCCGCCCACTATCAGCGGAAGTTTCCAGTAGCGCCGGTTGTAGACTTGTCCGAGTCCGGGGAAAAGAGCTGCGAGCCACACCGCTCTCGTGGGGTCGGGGTTGAACTCGATCTGCCGTGGCACCCACTCGTCGGTAATTCCGGCTATGGAGTCGGCAATGGCTGCGGTGTTGACCACATTTACCGTGTCTGACGGTATGAATTTGATGCGGTCGCCATTGTTGATTATCTGTTCTCCGACAATTTCCGAACCTTGCGGCAACGGTGTCTCGCCCACCGGAATGCTTTGCGGAAGCTGCGGGTCATCGTCAGCCGAGCCAATTGCAAAAGAATTTGAAAAAAGGTTAAATGGGCACAGCAAAAGCGCCGCCAGAAGTGACAACAGTGACTTTCCGGCGACCGCAGTGATATATTCTTTTTTTGATGTATTCTCTTTTTTCATTGCATAAACGGCTAAGCGGTAGCGAGTTGGATGTCTTTGTCTGCAACTGCGCCGCTTTGTGCCTATTGTTCTCTTGTTTTCAGACTATCAAAGATAGTAATTAATTTGGCAAGTTCATCCTGATTTTTGAACGGGAATGTGATTTTTCCTTTTCCGGAGTTGTCGCATGCAAACTGCACCGGGGTGTTGAATGCCGACGACAACTGTCGGCGCAGTGTCTCGAACTCGCGGTTTGACGCGGGCGTTGCTTTCTCTTTCTTCGGTGCGGAGTCGGCAAGCTGATAGGCTTTGGCAAGTTCCTCAACGCGGCGCACAGAGAGACCCTGACGCAAAATCTCGTTGTAGAGCTTTAATTGCAGAGCGGGATTGTCGATTGAAAGAAGTGCGCGGGCATGCCCCATGTCAAGGCGCTTGTCGCGCAGACCGAGCTGCACTTCGGCAGGAAGCCGCAGCAGACGCAGAAAGTTGGCTATTGTGGCGCGTTTTTTGCCTATGCGTTCGCTCAGACGCTCCTGTGTCAGGCTGTATTGGTCGATGAGTTTCTTGAACGTAAGGGCGATTTCTATTGCGTTGAGATCCTCTCGCTGTATATTCTCTATGAGCGCCATCTCGGTCAGCTCCGTGTCGTTGGCCGAACGGATATATGCCGGCACGGTTGTCAGTCCGGCTTTGATGGCTGCGCGGTAACGGCGTTCGCCGGCAATAATCTGATATTGCTCCGGACCGATTTTACGGAGCGAGAGCGGCTGTATGATGCCTATTTCGCGTATTGATACAGCGAGATCATTGAGGGCGTCCTCGTCAAATGTGGTACGCGGCTGTCCCGGGTTGGGTGTTATGGCGTCGAGCGCTATTTCGTTGATGACCGACGACCCGCGAGCCGGAACATCGTCCATGGCTATCAGAGAGTCGAGTCCGCGGCCTAATGCATTGCGTTTGGGTAATGACATTGTATTCTTGTGTTCGATGGTTGTTTGTAAGTCAGATGCGTTTTTTCAGCCGGTGGCGCTGTTATCTGTTTTTGCCGATTATTTCCTTGGCGAGCATGATGTGAGACGTTGCGCCGCGGCTTTCCGGGTCGTAGAGTATTGCCGGAAGTCCGTGTGACGGCGCTTCGCTCAGGCGTATGTTGCGTGGTATCACGGTGTCAAACACCATGTCGGCGAAGTGCCCCTTGAGCTCTTCATAGATCTGGTTGGCAAGACGCAGACGCGCGTCATACATTGTGAGCAGAAATCCTTCGATTTCAAGTGCGGGATTGAGCTTCGACTTTATGATGCGTATCGTGTTGAGCAGTTTTGATATTCCTTCGAGTGCGAAATATTCGGCCTGCACCGGAATGATTACGGAGTTGGCGGCAGTGAGGGCATTGACTGTGATGAGGCCGAGAGAAGGGGAGCAGTCGATAAGTATATAGTCGTAGACCGTTTTGAGCGGTTCGAGCAGATTGGCAAGCACACGCTCGCGGTTGGGCTTGTTGATGAGCTCGATTTCAGCGCCTGCGAGGTCAATGCGCGAGCCCACGAGGTCGAGGTTTTCGACGCAGGTCTTTACTTGTGAGCCGTCGACCGGATATCCGTCGACCAGACATTCGTAAATCGACGATGTCATTGAGCGCGGGTCGATGCCGTAGCCTGAAGTGGCGTTGGCCTGCGGGTCGGCGTCAATGATCAGCGTGCGTTTCCCCGACGAGGCGAGAGAGGCTCCGAGATTGATGGTCGTGGTTGTTTTTCCGACACCTCCTTTCTGGTTGGCTATCGCGATGATTTTTCCCATACACATATTAGATTGAAAAATGTTTCACGGTGCAAATAAACAACATTTCGCCCGCATTGCAAAGTTAATAATCATCAAAGAACCAAATATGTTGATAACTGTCGATGATTGTTGATAAGTGGCCGTGGAACATTTGTTGATTTGTGTATTTCGTCGCTATTGAGTATCTTTGTTATCAGATAAAACAATATTTTGATTATGGAAACACCTTTGATACTTATAAGCAATGATGACGGTATCGCCGCTCCCGGCATACACGTGCTGGCCGGCATTGCACAGCGGCTGGGCGATGTCTATATCGTGGCGCCGTCAGCTCCGCAGTCGGGAATGTCGTCGGCCATGTCGGTAAACACTCCGCTGCGCATCACCGAGCATAACAGCAGCGGATATGACGGCAATGTGCGAGTATTCAGCGTCAGCGGTACGCCGGTCGACTGCATCAAGCTCGCAATGCACAATATATTGCCGCGACGTCCCGATCTCATGCTGTGCGGCATAAACCATGGCTCGAATGCCGGCAACAATCTCATATATTCCGGCACTATGGGGGCTGTCATGGAGGCATGCATGATTGGAATACCGGCGATAGGATATTCGCTGACTCATCATTCAATGGCCGCCGACTTCACGCAGGCAATGCCTTATGTCGAGAAGATATCGCGTGCGGTCATCGCATCGGGATTGCCCGAAGGGCTGTGTCTTAATGTGAATTTTCCGGCTAAGGTGGCAATCGAAGGACTCAGAGTGGTGCGCTCGGCCAAAAGTCACTGGACAGAAGAATACCGAGAGTATACCGACCCGTCGGGACGTCCGTTCTACTGGCTCACCGGAAAGCAGATCAACGACGAGCCTGACGCCGATGACACCGATCTCTATTGGCTTGACCGCAACTATGCGACGGTCGTACCTGTCACTCCTGACCAGACAAACGTCAGCGCGATAAAAGCAGTAGAGGCTATAATTGGCTGACGTGATTACATAAAAAACAGCGGCACAATGAATGGGACGTAATGTCTCCGGCCATTGTGCCGCTGTTTATTCTATACTGCTATTACATTATGCTGTCGTTTTCAGCGTCGGTGATGCGAGTGCGTATGCAATCGTCATAGTAGTCGATAAGCATGCATTCGTCCGGCAGATCGCTGAACTCTGCTTTGTTCTCCTCCGAAAATCCTTTCTGTCCAAGAATAAGCACACGCCATACCTGCTCCCTGACAACAAGCCGGTCGATAAATTCACTGTCGTGGCGGAGCTTCTGATATTCCTGCGCGAACCGCAACGGTTCGCTTATCTCCATAAGCTCTTTCATACAGCTCTTGATGTCGCTGAACAGCATGCGGGTGTTCTTTATCAGTATTGAATACTGCCCGGGGGTGAGCGTGCCTCCGTTTGCATCGTATTCCGATATGAGGGCGCATGTTTCAGTTTTGTTGAACTTTTCTTCCTCTCCGTCATTCCCGGAGCATGACGCGAAGGTCATTAGCGATAGCGCGGTAAATAGTGCAAGCAGCTTTTTCATTGGCGTAATTCTTTAGGACAAAACTCAATCGACGGGGTGTCGATTGTCTCATTGAAATATTTGCGGACTTCTTCCCATCGGTAGAACGGGAAAATATCGCTCGGCATGTCAATGGCTGTCTCCTTCTCGTTCATCATGAACTTGACAATGACATCACCCTGTTTGTTGCGGAAGAATATCATCTGCATGTTGGAGGCCATGGGAGAGATATTATATGACTGCCACACATCTGCAATGTCGTCAAGCCCGGCGGAATAACCGTGACAGCCTGTGAAACGCATCAGAGCGGCAAGCGGCACGATGTTTCCGTCGTGGCCGAAACGGAGTGTAGCTCCGTGGCGGCCGTTGTCGACATAGCTGTCGGCGGTGTCAAGTATGTTGCGCAGAAGGTTTTTCGCGTTGTCGACGTTAAGACCGTCGCTGCGCGGATAGCTTGAGTTCGTGATATAAAACGATGCGTTGATTACCTCCCAGAGGTCATACAGCTCGTCGGGAGTGAACAGACTGATGAATTCGGCTTCGGTCTCCATGTTCTGCATGTCGACGGCAATCCAGTAGAGACCCCACAGAAGTTCGTCGGCAAAGACATTTTCCTTCACATAACGGCTGTCGTTGAAAAGCGACGACAGCAGACGCTCGGGGTTAACCTTGCCGCCGCGCCATCTGTTGTATTCCGGTTTCCATTGCAGACGTCCCTTGTTGTCATTGAAGTCCCACGACGGAGGCTCGCTGTGACAGAGATAACTCATGTTGCGGGCGTTTGATTCCTTAGGTATCGTCAGTGACGGGTCGAGCTCTTTCAGCCCTTCGATGAAATTGAACATCGAGTGCGCGCAGCGCATCACCTGTGTAGATGCGGCTGTTATCTCGGCGTCTTTTGCAAATGCCTGCGGATAGGCCTTATACATGCGTTGTGCGATATCGTGATGCTGTCGTGCGCCAAGCGGTGTCAGCTCGCCGCCGCGTCCTTCGGCTTCCTCCCACACACGCAGAAGGTCGGCATACACCTTTTCGCCGAGCGGCGTAAGGCTTCCGGCCTCGTGAGCCTTGCGCATCACGTCAATCACCCCGGCATAGTCCTTGTCGGAGATGAGATAGCGTGAGCCGTGACGTCCGTAGTGGCTTACATAGAAGGGCGTATAGCCTTTTGGCGCGGGGGTGTTGTCGCTTTCTGTGACAGGGTAAGCGTAATACACGCCGCCTGCTTTGGCCGGAGTGACGGCAATTTCCTGACGGGCTTTTTGTGAGTATCCCGTGAGACATGTCAAGGCAAAAAGCCCGATCAGCAGTCGTTTCATCGTCTTGTATTTTTGTGAATTCGTATTTACATGATGCCGCGTTCGCGGAGCTTTTTCTGCCACGCCCATGCCGAACGCATTGTGTCGTCGATGGGGGTCTCCGCTTTCCAGCCGAGCACGTTGTTGGCATACGACGGGTCGGCCCATACTTTCTCGATGTCGCCGGCGCGGCGTCCTACAACTTTGTGGGGCACTTTCACTCCGGTGGCACGTTCAAACGAGTCGAGAAGTTCCTTTACAGAAAGCCCGGTGCCTGTGCCGAGGTTGAAAATTTCAATTTTGGCGTCGCTCTTGTCGGTGAGCATACGCTCGACGGCGATTACATGGGCTTTCGCGAGGTCGACCACGTTGATGAAGTCGCGTATGCAGTATCCGTCGGGGGTATTATAGTCGTTGCCGAACACGCTGAGTTCCTTGCGTATGCCTATGGCCGTCTGGGTCACGTAAGGGATAAGGTTCTGGGGTACACCATTGGGGAGCTCGCCGATTTCGGCCGACGGGTGGGCGCCGACAGGATTGAAGTAGCGGAGTATGATGCTCTTGAAGGGCGCGCCGGCATTTATTACGTCGGTTATGATCTCCTCTGAAATCTGTTTGGTGTTGCCGTAGGGCGAGGTGGCTTTCTTGATAGGTGACTGTTCGGTGACAGGGTTGACATCAGGCTCGCCGTATACGGTGCACGATGATGAAAACACAATGCCTTTGACATGGTTGGGTGTCATGAGCTCGAGAAGGTTCATCAGTGTGTTGAGGTTGTTGCGGTAATAGAGAATAGGTTTCTCCATCGACTCGCCTACAGCCTTTGATGCGGCGAAATTGATGATGCCGCGTATGTCGGGATAGTCGGCAAACAGTTTTGTGAGGGCGGCGATGTCCGTACATGACGCTTCCACGAAGTCCGGGCGTATGCCGGTGATGCGCTCTATTCCGTCGAGCACATCTATGTTTGAATTTGACAGGTCATCGATGATTACTACCGGATAGCCTGCCTGCTGGAGTTCAACCACTGTGTGCGAGCCGATATAACCGGTTCCGCCTGTCACGAGGATGCGTTCTTTTTTTGTTGACATGAGTTAAAATCGTTTGTTAGAGATTAGTTAGGTTATTACTTATGTGCAAATTTAAATATATTTGACTTATTTACCAAGATAATTCACCCGCATTCTGCAATTTGCGCAATCAAACCGCAGACGCATCTCAAATCCCTGGCCTTTGAGTGTCAGGGGCTCGGGCAGAGAGTCGGCTCCGTTGTCGCGCAGGCAAGCCCCGAGTTCACGGCGCAGGCAGTAGCGTGTCTCCATGAGCGTCAGCGGCGTTTTTCCCGCGGGCTTCCTGATTTCAATGGCCGGTTCGATATCGGTGACGCCACAGTGGCGGTAGAATTTTTCTGCAAGGCGGTTTGACACGTTGCCGCGATGGGTTATCCTGTTTCCTTCAGGCGGGAGCGGCCTTGACGTGGATGACTCGGGGCGTGGTATATCGCGCCGCGCGGCAAGTGTTGCGGTAAGCGCCGCTGTCAGTCGGCGTCGCAAGTCGGCAAGCTGCGATGCGGGCACAAATTCGTTGCCGAGGCGGTCGTCATATCCTGCCACAGTGAAAACTGTGCCGCCCCACTTTGACAACTGCTGCCGGCGGTGTTCGGCGGGATTGCTCTTCGCCAGCATGACTGCCTGCGTGGCCGTTACGGTCACTGTGCCTGCGTCGGCGATGCTTCCGGATAGGGATATCGTGTCATCGGTGTGCCGCTCGATTACAATGTCGATGCCGATGAGACGTGTTGCCGACGGGCGTCCGAGCATCTCTTCCCGTTCCTTATCGAAGGAGCGGTAAAGGCGTGTGCCTGCCGGAAGCGATATCCTCTCTGCCGGAAATATGCGGTTGCCTGACACACGGTTGGCTCTGAAGCCTCCGGAAAGTCCGTCAGGTGTGATATACGACAGCCCGTCGCCGTTGACAAGTGTGGTTTTGAGCGTGGCGTCTATTACACCTGATGCTGCGTTGCGCACTTTCCCGACATACTCCCCGATAGCTTTGGGAGTGTCGAGTGATGCGATGCCGCGGTTGGCGCATCCTGCGATGCCGCCATGCAGGAAATAGTCAGTGTATCCGCGGTTGAACGATTTTGTGAGGTCAGGTATAAACTCGGCATTCACCATGCCGCGGGATGCACGGCGGTAGCGCTCAGGATTGGCATCGATAATCCGGTCAAGGGCGTGCCGGTAGGCAAGAGTGACTTCCTTGACGTATGAGGCATCTTTCAGGCGGCCTTCGATTTTGAAGGAGGAGATGCCGGCATCAGCCATTTCGGCAAGAGACGCCAGCCGGTTCATGTCGCGGAGCGAGAGGTAATGTTTTTGTCCGACAATGCGACCGTTGCCGTCGACAAGTGTATAGGGGAGACGGCACATCTGTGCGCAGTTGCCGCGGTTGGCGCTCCGCCCGGTAAGCACCTGGCTTGCCCGGCAGTCGCCGCTATAGCTTACGCATAGTGCGCCATGCACGAATGCCTCGAGGGGCACGTCGACGGCCGCATAAATTTCTCTGATTGTGTCAAGCCCGGATTCACGCGCGATGACAATCTGCGACATGCCGCAATCCTGAAGCCAGCGGGCCTTTGCGGCATCGCGGGTGTCGCACTGGGTGCTGGCATGTAGCTGTATGGGTGGAAGCCGCATCTCGGCAATGGCCATATCCTGCACTATCAGCGCGTCGACACCGGCCTCATACAGTTCCCATATCATCTTCTCTACGGCATCAAGCTCGTCATCATATATGATGGTGTTGACCGTGACATAGATTTTAACTCCGAACGGAGTGGCGAACTCTACGAGGCGGCGTATGTCGTCAATGGAGTTGCCGGCCTTTGCACGAGCTCCATGGCTCGGCGCACCGATATATACAGCGTCTGCGCCGTGCAATATCGCTTCGCGTGCGATTGCTGTAGTGCGAGCCGGCGCGAGCAGTTCCAGTGTGCGTGGTTGCGTGGTCATATATTCTTCATCAATGCTAGATCGGAAAGATTGAATGGCGTCTGCTGGTAGACGTAGTAGTTCAGCCAGTTGGAGAACAACAGGTTGGCATGGCTGCGCCACTTGACCGACGGCGTGTTTGCGGGGTTGTCGTCAGGATAATAGTTGCATGGCACTTTGGGATTAATTCCTTTTTCGAGGTCGCGGCGATATTCGAAGTCAAGCGTCATTGGCGAGTATTCCGAATGTCCGGTGATGAAAAATTCGCGTCCGTCGCGTCCCATTACTATATACACTCCGCTTTCGGGGCTCTCTGCCAGTATCTCCAGCCCCTCACATGCTTCGATGTCGGATGGGTCGACCGTGGCGTAGCGGCTGTGCGGCACATGGAATGTGTCGTCGAAACCGCGCAGAAGAGGGTTGAGCGGATCAGTGCACCGATGACGGAACACTCCTGATATCTTTTCGTCGAGCATCACCTTGTCGATGCCGTAGAAGTGATACATGGCGGCGAAAGCGGCCCAGCATATATATAATGTCGATGTGGCATGAGTGCGCGCCCAGTCGAAAATCTCCGTGAGGCGTTGCCAATAGTCTACATCTTCAAATTTGAGCCGTTCGACAGGCGCTCCGGTCACGATAAATCCGTCATAGTAGTTCTGTTCGATTTCGTCAAATCTCTTGTAGAATGCAGCGATGTGCTCCTCTGGAGTGTTGCGTGAATCGTGAGCTCCGGTATCAATAAGGTCAAGCTCGATCTGCAGCGGTGTGTTGGAAAGCAGTCGCAGCAGGTCGGTCTCGGCCATTATCTTGATGGGCATGAGATTGAGCACCGCAATGCGCAGCGGACGTATGTCCTGCGTCGATGCGCGGCGTTCGCCCATGACAAATATATTCTCTTTTTTCAGTTGCTCCACTGCGGGGAGCGTTTCGTCTATTTTTACCGGCATTTATCGTATCTGTTGGATTTAATTGAATTAGTCGCATTTGTAGCATTTGAGGTGCACATGGTAGTTGTATTTACCACAATATCGGCAAGCGCCTCCGCCTGTATGCTGGTACCCCAATTCATGGGCTGCTATTACATTGATACTTGCGCCTGTCGGGTCATCTTCATACATCGGAAAGTCCTGTACCCCGGTGCCGTGGCATACCGGACAGACTCCATCGATTTTATGATTTTTATCTATCACATCAGGCGATGGTGTGATAATGCGTCCGCTTGTATCGTAATACAATCCGTCAGGTTTACGGAATATTGTTGTCGAGTGCTTTTTTGACCCACCACATTCTGTACATACCTTCTTCCCGTAACACATTCCACATGGTTGGAAACATCCCAACCCCGGCCAATATATTTGCCCCGAGCCATAACATGCCTGGCATAATCCTGTCTCATGGCAGAAAATGCATGGTATCTGGGTTGTGATACTCTCTGTTCCATCAGGATATAAAGTGTGATGGACAGTCATATTGCCAAAATCTTCAACCCAGGATTTCTTTTCGCTTGCCTTAGGCTTATTTGGGGCTGGGGCGGGCGTTGGCTTTGAAGATGATCCCTTCCATTCCAAATACCCTGTCTGTTTCAACTGCCGGTTAGGCTTATTTTTGGATTTGATTGTAATATAATACTTAAAGGGTGAGGTCTTCGATATGTTCCCTTTCTTTAGCTCATCGTATGAGATGAACAGCTCGCAGTTGTCGAATGCATTATTCTTGTAAGGCATACTGATGCTTCCGTATGTGCCTAATGCACTGCCGTTAACGTATACTTTTTTTGACTGCATATCGCATATATTTGCGATAATGAGTGCTCCATCAGGTTCCGGCCCGGGCACTGTCATAGCAATCTTGAACAATATACCGGCCTTGCCGTTGCGGGTGACATTGTCAGTGGTCGTGACCTTAATTCCGTTGGAGATCGATGTCGTGCTTCGGGGGAATGCCGGCGCTATAGACACGAACATCAGGATAATGCAAGTGAACAGTGACTTTAAACTCATGATTTGATATCTCCGTTAAGTTGATGAGATTTCATTATGCTGTCAAGCCCGGCGTAGGCTTCATCGCGTCCGGCATTTATGAGCGCGGGCACATGCACGTCGCTGTTCACAACAAGACGGGTTCCTGCGTCTACAAGTTTTTTCCATTTGTCGATGCGCGGGAACATGCGACTGTGCTGATGCCATGCCTTTGTGTTGATTTCAACAACCACGCCGGCATCGGTCACGCGGCCGATAAGATCGTCGAGCAGTGCCTGATACCACGGCTCGTCCTCGATGCCGGGCTGAAAATAGCCTGCATTGCAGCCGACCTTGTCGAGATGGCCTATGATGTCAAAGCCTCCTGTCTCAACCATCCTGCATGACTGCTGATAGAAAGTTTCAACCACATAGCGTATGTCGTTGCGGAAATATTTATCCATTTTCTTTTTGAAATTCTCGAAGTTGCCGTCAATGTCAACATACTCTCCT
Source organism: Muribaculaceae bacterium Isolate-002 (NCI) (assembly GCA_004102805.1). Lineage (GTDB taxonomy): Bacteria > Bacteroidota > Bacteroidia > Bacteroidales > Muribaculaceae > JAGBWK01. The sequence continues at coordinate 31,919 of SCEG01000004.1, read as the reverse complement.
GACTGACATGGTATGAAATGCACCGAACCGATGGAGTAGTCGAGGCCAAGCGATGTGAAATAATCGTGTGCCGGTCCCCATTCGTCGCCAAGATAGTCTATCTCCATCGAGCGGTAAAACTTCACACGGTCGCCATACTCTTCGCTGATGCGACGATACTCATCGTCGTAGCGGGCTACGTTGTCGCGGAGCATGTTGCAGGGAGAGGGGATGACGATGGGGGAGTGGGGCGAGAAGCCGTAGTGTGTAAATCCATCTTCGACAGCCTTGCGCGCGAATGCTTCCATGGTGGCGCGACCGTCGCAGAATTCAGTGTGCGAATGCAGCGTATATCGGCGGCTGTCGCCGATGTCGGCAAGTATCTGATGTATCATTTTACGTTGCCTCCCATCTCTGCTCTTATCACATCGTTGGCCACACGTTTTAACTGGGCTTCGGCCTGCACGATGTCATCTTCCATTGTAATTATCTCCGGGCCGACGCTTGTGTCGCCGCTGCCGTATCGCACCCTTAGGGCGTCAAGTCTTTCGCGGGCTTCGTCGGTGGCTTTAAGCAGGCTCACATACTGCGACATCATGTCGGCGGCATGCTGCGACGTGAACTGTGCGTATCGTGTCAGCACACGTCCGTCGGGCAGCGACAGCTCAAACTGGCGGGAGCGTTTCCTCTCATTGTCTTTCACGCTGTCAAGAGCCTTCCGTATGTTACTGAAATCTGCGTTGTCAGGCCATGTGTCGCGTATTGAGCGAAGGCTTGCGCGGCGGGCAAGGGTCGGGTCGTCGGGATTGACATTGACGCGGCTCTGCGAGGGTATGAACATATATATCGTCACCTTGTCGCCGAGGCGGTTGCGGTCAGAAGCCCAGAACCCCACGCCTGTCAGTTCGTCGATGGCGAGCATATAATCATCGTAGGGTGAGTTATACGGCATGCCGATGTTCTGCGGCTGGAGAAATTCAGTGCCGTTGTTGCGCGATATGAATATATCGAGTCCGCCGAGTGACTCTTCGTTGTCGGAAGCAAAATACAGTGTCACGCCGTCGGGCATAAGAAACGGATAGTTGGCGTCGCCGTCCTGTCCGAGTCCGTCACCCACGATTTGCGGCTGCTCCCAGCTGTTGTCGGCAAGACGGTTTATCGACCGCAGGGTGAATGCGCAGTCGTCGTTAAGTGCGCCCCACAGCATCTCGCGCCCGTCCTCGGTACGGTATACCACCGTCGGATCGGAATATTCCACCCCTTCAGGAAGTATGTCCGGATAGTTGAGCGAACCGGCTTCGGCCGACAGCCTGTAAGCGTCGAGAAACGCATCTTTGTCTACTGTGATGGAGTCGAACACCATGATTTTCTCCACACGTTCGAGCATTGACCGCGTGCGTGTAAGTTGTGAGGATATTTTTCCCGATTCGTCGGTAAGCTTCTTGCGTTTGTTTTTGATGATATACGCTTTGTAGTCATCTATATGGCTTTCGGCATCGTCAACGCGATATTCTCTGATTGCTATCTCCGCAAGTTCGAGCAGCGCGTCGTTGGAGCCTTTGCGGTGTGCGTTTTCAAATGCCGCTGTGGCTCCGGCATCGTCATTGCGTGCCACAAGACATTTGCCACGCATATAGTCAATCATGGCATTCTTGGGCTGCGCTGCGGCCGCGGAGTCGAGCGCTTCGGCCGCTTCCGCGAGAGCACCGCGGCGTATCATCTGCTCTATCTCCTCCATCGACTTGCCGCCTTTTGGCGCAGTCTTTGGCGCGGCGTCGGCGGCCAGTCCTGCAGCTCCGGTCAGAGCTATGGCGGTTATATATTTATAAATAGATTTCATCTGTCGGAAATGGTTGATTTCTATCGGTATTGTTTCGTTTCAAATTACAAAGATATGAAAATCCCGCCACAATGCCAATATCCGACTCCCGGCAATTAACAGTTTTTATATCGTAACTTCTCACGGAAATTCTCCTGTCGTATTGTTATATATGCAAAGGGGCTGAGCCTTGGGGGTTGAAAGCGCATGGCACTCTCTGTGGTATAAATTGGCTAATTTATACTATAGATTAGTTGTCATTATGCGGGAAATCGTTGAAAAATGATTAACTTTGCGGTAAATTTTTCAACTACACATTAATGCAGGAAAAAATTATTATTCTCGATTTCGGTTCGCAGACCACGCAGCTTATCGGACGCCGCGTGCGCGAGCTCAACATGTATTGCGAGATTGTCCCCTACAACAAGTTTCCGCATGACGACCCGTCAGTGATCGGTGTGATACTATCCGGTTCGCCCTTCTCGGTCTATGATGAGAAGGCGTTCAAAACCGATTTGTCAAAGATTCGCGGTCGTCTGCCCATTCTCGGCATCTGCTATGGAGCCCAGTTTATCTCCTACACCAACGGTGGCACTGTGGAGCCGGCGCCCTCGCGCGAGTATGGTCGGGCAATCCTCGCCAAAGTCGATGAATGCTCGCCTCTGATGAAAGGCATCGAAGCTGGGTCGACAGTGTGGATGAGTCATGGCGACACCATCACCTCGCTTCCCGCGGGATTTACACCCATCGCCTCGACCGACAAAGTGGCTATCGCGGCTTATCAGTCAGATAACGAGCCGATTTGGGGCGTGCAGTTCCACCCCGAGGTGTATCACTCGCAGGACGGTACGAAACTTCTTAAAAACTTCGTTGTCGACATCTGCGGCGGCAAACAGGACTGGAGTGCGGCTTCATTTATCGAATCAACCGTAAAAGAACTCCGCGAGCAGCTTGGCGACGACAAGGTCGTGTTAGGACTTAGCGGCGGTGTCGACTCCTCGGTAGCCGCTGTGTTGCTGAACAAGGCAATCGGCAGCAACCTTACTTGCATATTCGTCGACCACGGCATGCTTCGCAAAAACGAGTTTGTCGATGTGCTCAACGATTACAAATGCCTTGGCCTCAATGTTATCGGCGTTGATGCTTCGCAGAAGTTCTTCAGCGAACTCGCCGGAGTGACAGAGCCTGAGCGCAAACGCAAAATCATAGGCAAGGGCTTCATTGATGTGTTTGATGAGGAAGCTCATAAGATTAAAGATGTCAAATGGCTTGCCCAGGGCACTATATATCCTGACTGCATCGAGAGTCTCTCGATTACAGGCACGACAATCAAGAGTCATCACAACGTGGGAGGCCTTCCCGAAAAGATGAACCTCAAGCTGTGCGAACCGCTCCGTCTCCTTTTCAAGGATGAAGTCCGTGCGGTTGGCCGCGAGCTCGGCATGCCCGACCATCTGATCAAGCGCCATCCCTTCCCCGGACCCGGTCTGGCGGTGCGTATACTTGGCGATATCACCCCCGAAAAGGTGGCTGTGCTTCAGGAAGCCGACCATATCTTCATTCAGGGCTTGCGCGACTGGGGGCTGTATGACCAGGTTTGGCAGGCCGGCGTTATATTGCTGCCGGTGCAGAGTGTAGGAGTTATGGGCGACGAACGCACCTACGAACGCACCGTAGCTCTGCGTGCCGTCACCTCGACCGACGCCATGACGGCCGACTGGGCTCACCTCCCTTACGACTTCATGGCAAAAGTGTCAAACGACATAATCAACCATGTCCGCGGCGTAAACCGCGTATGCTACGACATCTCCTCCAAGCCACCGGCCACCATCGAGTGGGAATAAGAATAAATAACGAATACACACGTAATTAATTATAATACAGTTGTCTATATTCTTAAATGAGAGTATGGACGACTGTATTACTATAATTTATAGTTTATAAATATTGATTATAAATCTTCTTATTTTGTATAATTGGATTAATCAGCCTATCTTTACATTTGACAGTCGAATCGATTGCTGATTAAAAGCCCTTTGATAGAAACAATCTCAAATCTTCTAAAAATCTAAATAATGAAAATTAAGCTATTGACTCTTATTTTATTGCAGTTCCCGTTGTTCGTGATTGCTCAATCAGCACCACAAGGCGTTTTTACTACTCCGCCGGTTCCACCAAAAAAAGGTAGAGTATAACCCGATGAACAATTTGTTTAACAGTGAGTTTGCGCAATATGAGTCTTCATCCAAGATTGTAAAGGATGTCAATGGGGCTGAATTGGAGCCGTTTTTTGGAATGCATCATTATCTTGAAGGAAAGATTGTATATTATTTTGGATTGGTACTCCCGGGCGCACAAGATAGAGTTGTGAAGAAAGGCGCAAAATTAAAAATAAGGACTGGTAATGGTCAAACATACGAGGGTACTGCCATACATGACAACAGTTCTCAGATGCACGTGACAAACACGTATTCCTATTTTGGAGATCCCTCCAATGGAAAATGGTTAGCAGATGAGAAATATGCCAATTTTCCCATTCGGTATCAGATTTCGGAAGAAGCATGGAATGATGTGAAAAAGTGGGGTATCATGAAAGTAAGATATTACATAGGAGAAAGCTATTGGGATTTTGAATTTCAGGAAAAACAAGCAAAGAAAGCATTTGAAAAACTTTATCCAAATCAGAATATGGTAGAAATGGTCAATCGTGATTTTTTTTCTGATTATGTAAATAAACAGCAACAGCCCACCGTAGAAGAAGATTTCTGACCATACTGATGATTATTTCTGAAGATTTTGTTGCAATTGCTTGTGGCATAACAGAATGTGCACCTTCTTAGGAAATTCAGAAAACTATGTATAAATAAAAAAGCGGGAATTTCCCGCTTTTTTTATTTGTCCTGATTGGGCGCTTTGTCTATCAGATCCATGAATTGTTCGAGATTTGGAGTTATGATAATCTGTGTGCGTCGGTTGAGCTGACGTCCCTCGGCGGTGGAGTTTGTCGCCACCGGATTATATTCGCCGCGTCCGCCGGCCGTAAGCCGTGACGGGTCTACTCCGAATTTATCCTGCAATACCTGCACCACTGATGACGCGCGCAATGCGCTAAGATCCCAGTTGTTGCGGATATTTGTCTTGGATATCGGCACATTGTCTGTGTTGCCTTCAACCAGCACGTCATAATCTTTGTAGGCCTTTATGATTTTTGCAATCTTGCTCAGTATATCCATCGCTTTGTCGCTTATCTGATAACTTCCGGAGCGGAACAGCATATTGTCGGCGAGCGAGATATAGACAACGCCTTTGAGCACCTTGACATCGACATCCTGCAACTCTGACGATGAGAGCGAACGTGTCAGGTTATTGGTGAGCACCATATTGAGCGAGTCGCTCTTGCTCTTTGCTTCAATCAGTTGCTTTATATACTTGTTTGAGGCATTGATTTCATCCACAAGCTTGGATATGTTGACATTGCCTTGCGAATTGTTGGCGATACTTTGGTTGAGAGCATTCTGCAGCTCGGCGTAATTGCGCTGCAGATCCTCGTTCCCTTTCTTCGCGTCGGCGAGCATGGCCTGAAGGCTTTTGCCACCGGTCTGACATTCGGTAAGTGCCAGTTGTGTGGTGTTGTATTGCGACTGCAGTGAATTGTAGTCGGAATTCAGGGCCTCATATTTCTTTTTGCTGACACAGCCCGTGACTGCCAACGCCGCGACTGCCGTCATAAGAATAATCGAACGTGTTTTCATAACTGTGTGTTTTAAGTAATTGAGTTATATGATATAAACACACATCTGCAAAATTTGGTTTATACTCTCTTTTATATGCAACTTTAGAGTGTGAATGTTGTTCTTGTCAGTAAGGGAGGGAATAAATCAACATTCCTTATTTATGAGAGATGACTGACCGGTTCTCTAAATGTAAGCAGCGAATACTTGCCGTTGCCGGACATCAGGCTGCCGACGGACGCACCCTGATGTCGAAAAAGAAATTCCTGATACTGCTCTCCGTGCTTGTCGGACTTATTACCGGCCTCGGGGCTGAAACGCTGCGGTTCTTGATCGGAACCGTCACAACGTGGCTGTATGCTCTGATGGATATGCTCGATGCCGGATGGCTGTTGATTGCTCTGCCGGTGGCCGGCGTTTTGCTCTGCGGTATCTATTGCCGTTATGTGGTTAAAGACAACATGGAATTTGGATGTCAGCGCATACGTCGGGCTCTTGACAGCGGAAATTACCGTCTGCCCGGGCATATTGTCTATGCCCCCGTGCTTTCATGTGCGCTGACACTCGGATTTGGCGGGTCAGCCGGTTCAGAGGGGCCTATCGCCTACGCCGGAGCCGGAGTGGGAAGCAATGTCGGCAAGTTTTTCGGCCTTTCGCCCGATACATTGCGAATACTCATAGGCTGCGGTGCCGGAGCCGGCATCGCGGGCATATTCAAAGCGCCCGTCGGAGGCGCCCTTTTTGCGGTGGAAGTGCTCGGTGTGGAGCTGACCACTGTTTCGGTGCTCGCACTGGTGGCTTGTTGCATCGCCTCATGGTTCATGTCATATATGTTTTCCGGCATGACACTTGACCTGCCGATGCATGTCACCTGCCGATTTGATGCGGATATGATACCTGTCGTGCTTTTGCTCGGTCTCTTCTGCGGTCTTTATTCCATATACTACTCATTCGTCATGACCCGTACGGAAAGTTTTATCGGCCGGTTCCGCAATGTATGGGTGAAAAATATCGTGTCGGGAGTGCTTATCGGCGTCAGCCTCTTCATTTTTCCTGCGCTTTATGGCGAAGGATATGGTGTGGCGGGAGATATCGTCAACGGCCACGGCAGCGGAGTGCTTGGCCATTCGCTGTGGGCTGCCGATGACTGCGACTGGGTTATAATGCTCTTTCTTGCAGGAGTGTTGCTTGTTAAATCCGCCGCATGTGCCCTTACCAATGCGGGCGGTGGAGTGGGCGGTGATTTTGCTCCGACATTGTTTGCCGGCTGCATCGCCGGCATGCTGTTTTCTATGTCGATCAATCTTCTGTTCGGGACTTCGCTTCCGGTTGCTGACTTTGCATTCTTCGGCATGGCCGGAGTCATGGCCGGAGCCATACAGGCTCCGCTGATGGCTATGTTTCTGACCGTGGAAATGACTGGAGATTTCGGCATGTTTCTGCCTCTTGTGCTCACCGCTCTCGTTTCATTCACTACTGTGAGACTGTTCACTCGCCGCATCGGTGTCAGATTGTCGCCTACATGGGTGCACCGTAGTTTCGACCGGCTTGTCGAGCGTTTCTGATAATGATTGTTGTTTGCGATATTAACATTTATTATCAAAAATATTTACAAAAATAACTATTCGTTATAGCGGGAATTTCGCAATAAATAATTACTTTTGTGAAAATTTGGAATAAGAATGTCCGTTAACTTTGAGCAACGCCTTAACGAAATCAATGCCAAGACGCGCATGTTGACGCAACGTTACCAATATGTGGTAATGCAGAGGAATGAAGCTCTGGAACGACTCTCTCAGGTCAGCGGTGAGCTTGCCGCAGCGCGACAACGCATCGAAGAGCTTACCCGGCAGGTTGACTACCTGCGCATGGCATCGGCCATAGAGGCCGTTGACGGCGATATTGAGCAAAGCCGGAGATTTTTGTCCGAGTTAGTGTGGGAAATCGATAAATGCATCAGTCAGTTGAGCGAGTGATGTCTCGCGCGGGATGCAGCCCCCGACCGGGTAGTGTCACCCTTTGGTAACTATAGATCAATCAACTGAATGCTGCAATGAAAGATAAACTGAATATCACTATACGCATCGCCGAATTGCCACCCTTCGCCCTGCAGATTGATCGTAAGGAGGAGGAGATGATAAGGAATGCGGAATACAACGTAAACAAGCTGTGGCGCACATGGCGGCAGCGCTTTACCGATAAATCTTCAACCGAAGTGCTCGGTATGGTCGCTTTCCAGTTCGCAAAGCTGTTTACAGTGCTCAACAGGCAGGCCGACGAGACTGTGGCCGTGCTTGACAGATTTGAACGTCAGCTCGACAGCCTTCTGCTTGATATTGACGCTCTTGGCTCAAACGGCGGAATGCCGCCATCTGACAATACTGCGCCGAACTGACCTGCAGGGCACACGTAGCGTGATACTCTCTGATTTGAACTGTTATAATTATTAATCTCCCGCACCTTCAAGACTTTTCGTGTCGCCGGGTCGTTTCCCATCTACCGGCTATGCGGCAGTCCTGTTGAGTGCGATTTTTTATTTTAATACACTCTGAGTAATGGAAATCCTTTATTACATTCTCGCTGCCGTGGTAGGCGTGGCTCTGGGCTATGTGATTACCGTCGCAGTTCAAAAGTCGTTGGCTCGCAACCGTGCCAAGACAATAATCGAAGAAGCACAGCGCGAAGCTGAAGTCCTGAAAAAGAACAAAGTTCTTGAAGCCCGCGAAGAAGAACTGAAAATCAAGGCCGAAGCTGAGAAACAGGCCAATCAGCGGTTCTCGAAAATCCAGTCGATGGAGGCTAAGATCAAACAGCGCGAGCTTCAGCTCAACCAGCAGCAGAGCGAAAACCAGCGTGCTAAAAACGAACTCGACGCCTCGCGTGTCAATCTCGAATCACAGCTTGCCGTGGTTGAAAACAAAAAAGAAGAGCTTGACCGCCTGCGCCGCACCGCTCAGGAAACACTTGAGCATATATCCGGACTTTCGTCGGAAGAAGCGAAAGAGAAACTCGTAGAGTCGCTCAAAGACGAGGCAAAGACTGCCGCTTCGGCCTATATCAACGACATCATGGACGAGGCGAAGATGACCGCCAACAAAGAGGCAAAACGCATCGTGGTTCAGACCATACAGCGTGTCGCTACAGAGACCGCCATCGAAAACTCTGTCACAGTGTTTCATATCGACTCAGATGAAATCAAAGGCCGTATCATCGGACGCGAAGGCCGTAATATCCGCGCGCTCGAAGCCGCTACCGGTATCGAGATTATCGTCGATGACACCCCCGAGGCTATCGTGCTTTCCGGATTTGACCCCGTGCGCCGAGAAGTGGCTCGTCTCGCGCTGCATCAGCTTGTAGCCGACGGTCGAATTCATCCCGCACGCATTGAGGAAGTCGTCAACAAAGTGCGCAAACAGATTGAAGAAGAAATCATCGAGACCGGAAAACGCACCGTCATTGACCTCGGCATCCACGGCCTCCACCCCGACCTTATCCGTCTCATCGGAAAGATGAAATATCGTTCAAGCTACGGACAGAACCTGCTTCAGCATGCCCGCGAGACAGCCAATCTCTGCGCCATCATGGCCTCGGAGCTCGGTCTTAATCCCAAGAAAGCCCGCCGCGCAGGTCTGCTTCATGATATAGGCAAAGTGCCCGACGAAGAACCCGAACTGCCCCATGCTCTCCTCGGCATGAAACTTGCCGAGAAATACAAGGAAAAACCCGAGATATGCAACGCCATCGGAGCGCACCACGATGAAATAGAGCAGACCACGCTTCTCGCTCCGATTGTGCAGGTGTGCGACGCCATTTCCGGTGCACGTCCCGGCGCCCGTCGTGAAATCGTCGAGGCTTATATCAAACGCCTCAATGACCTCGAACAGCTTGCTCTCTCTTATCCCGGCGTAATAAAGACCTATGCGATACAGGCCGGACGCGAGTTGCGCGTCATTGTCGGTGCCGACAAGATTGATGATGTGGAGACCGAACAGCTCTCTACTGAAATCGCAAAGCGTATACAGGACGAGATGACATATCCCGGACAGGTGAAAATCACCGTAATCCGCGAGACTCGTGCAGTTTCGTTTGCAAAATAACATCGTCGGTAAATCACTTGATTGAATTATGTCAGACGAGAAAAAAAATCAGCAGCCGCCGGTCACTGCCGTCGACGATCCGGTAGCAGCCGAGGCTACAAAGGCCGCCGAGCCTAAAGCCGAGCTCGCCACAGAGCCCGAGACTCCGCCGGTATGTTGCCCATGCTGCAACCGTCATGTCAAGGCTCCGCGCGGACAGCTCCAGAGCTACAATTACCTCGCCGATGTCCCCGGCGGATACGCCGACTCCGAATATGTCGAGGTTTTGTTCAAGAACACCCGCAAAGGTTTCTATAAGAATCCGACCGGCATAGCGCTCGAAATCGGTGACTGGGTGGCGGTTGAAGCCACTCCAGGCCATGATATCGGCCGTGTCACTATGGTCGGTGCACTCGTAAAACTCCAGATGCGCAAGGCCGGCATAAAGAACGAAGCTGACCTCAAACGCATATTCCGCAAGGCACGCCCTGCCGACATGGAGAAATTTGAGGAAGCCAAGGCCAGAGAGAATTCTACGATGATACGTTCGCGTAAAATCGCGGAAAGCCTCCAGCTCAACATGAAAATCGGCGATGTCGAATATCAGGGTGATGGAAACAAGGCCATATTCTATTATATCGCCGACGAGCGGGTTGACTTCCGTCAGCTCATCAAAGTGCTTGCCGAGACATTCAAGGTGCGCATAGAGATGAAGCAGATCGGTGCCCGTCAGGAAGCTGGCCGCATAGGTGGTATCGGTCCGTGCGGACGCCCGCTGTGCTGCGCTACATGGATGACCAACTTCGTGTCGGTAGCGACATCAGCAGCGCGCTATCAGGATATATCACTCAATCCGCAGAAACTTGCCGGACAGTGCGCCAAGCTCAAATGTTGTCTTAACTTTGAGGTTGACACCTATGTCGAAAGCGTCAAGCGTATGCCCGGAAAAGATGTCCGTCTCGAGACTGCCGACTCCACATACTATTATTTCAAGGTCGATATCTTCAAGCGCGAAATCACTTACTCGACCGATAAGTCGATTGCCGCCAACCTTGTGACAATAGACGCCGAACGTGCGTTTGATATAATGAGAATGAACAAAGCCGGCGAAAAGCCTCTTTCGCTCAAGCGCGATGGCGAGGAAGAACCAAGAACGCAGAAATACAACGATATTCTTGACCAGGACAATCTTAACCGTTTCGACAACAAGAAACGCAAAAAGAAACTGAAAGGACAGAAACCGGCACAGCGCGCCGACAGACCTCGCGACGAAAAGCAGGATTCTGCTTCGCGCCGTGAAGAAAATGCCGACGACAAATCACGCCGTGACAACAACCGTCAGCGCGACGGTCGCCGGCGTCAGCGTCCCCAGTCTGGCAACGAGTCGCAGCCGTCAGATGCATCCGACAATCGCCCTCCGCGCCGCCCCGACGATAATAACCGTCGCGAACGCCGGCCGGGCAATGAAAACCGTCAGCCGCGACGCGACAATGCTCCCCGTCCTGACGGCGCGCAGGCTCCGCAGCAAGGGCAGCCGCGCGACACCTCACAGCCTAAATCAACCGGAAATGAAGCGTGATTTCACAAATATAATCTTTCGTACGGCGCTGCTATCTACATTGATAGCAGCGCTGACAGGATTGTCGGGGTGCAGAATGGGCCCCAACGACTACAGCTGCTATCATGACATCGACCCCGACGGATGGCGCTATGGCGACACGCTGCGCTACAGCTTCGACCCGCGCGACTCGCTCATTACCGGCGATATCGTTCTCTCATTGCGCCATACGAATGATTATATCTACAGCAATATCTTTCTTGAGGTTATCGTGGCTGACTCTCTCGGCTCGCGGTGCGACACTCTTGCAGTCACGCTTGCCGATGACTTCGGCCGATGGTACGGACGCGGCATAGGCACCGACTATCAGGTGTCCGACACCGTAGCTCGCAGGGTCACGCTGCGTCGCCCCGTCTCTATCGGTGTCCGACACATCATGCGCGACGAAGTGCTCGCCGACATTGAGCAACTCGGTATTTCTTTCGTTGAGACACCATCTTAGATAGTGTTTCTAAGTAACCGTTACTTGAAAAAATGAACGACAACAAACTGTCTTTACTCAGACCTGACGAAGCCCTTTTCCGCATACAGCGGGTCGTCAGCCAAATGAATGCATGCGGTGCCGGCGAACTCCTTATCGCCGACAACGCCGACAAATATTATCTCACAGGCCGCGTTTTCGCCGGCTGGCTTAGCGTGCTTGCCGACGGCCGCGTCCATGCTTATGTGCGTCGTCCGGTTCATCTCGTGGGCGATGATGTCACATTCGTGCGTAAACCCGAAGAGATACCCGTTACGGCCGACGTTGTCGGTCTCGAACTGTCCACACTCTCGGCTGCTGACTATATCCGCCTCTCTGCCATGCTCGGTTCGCGCCGTGTGGTCGATGCTTCCGGCATTATGCGACGCGCCAGAGCCGTCAAGTCTCCTTACGAGATTGAGAAACTGTCTGAATCCGGTCGCCGTCAGGACGAAGTATACCGCACAATCCCCGCTCTTTACCGTCCCGGCATGACCGATCTTGACCTCCAGATTGAGATTGAGCGCGCCCTGAGACTTGCAGGTTGCCTCGGTCAGTTCCGTATATGCGGTGACTCCATGGAACTGTTCATGGGCAACATTCTTGTCGGCGACAATGCCGACAATCCAACACCCTACGACTTTGCGATGGGTGGCGCAGGCGTTGACCCGTCATTGCCCGTTGGTGCTGACGGCACAGTAATCGCGCCCGGCAACTCTGTGATGGTCGATGCCAACGGCAACTTCAACGGATACATGACAGATATGACCCGTACCTTCGCTCTAGGTTCCCTTACCGACGATGCCATGCGTGCCCACGCCTGCTCCATTGAAATATGCAGCCGCTTGGCGCAGTCAGGAGTTCCGGGGGCAAAAGCCTCCGACCTTTATGCCGAGGCCGCCTCGATGGCAGCTGAAGCCGGACTGTCTGATTTTTTCATGGGGCATCGTCAGCATGCCGGTTTTGTGGGTCACGGTGTCGGCATTGAGATTAACGAGGCTCCGGTGATCGCACCGAGGTCAAAAGACATTCTGGAGAAAGGAAATGTGATAGCCCTTGAGCCCAAATTCGTTATCCCCGGAGTTGGCGCCGTCGGCATTGAGAACACCTACGTCGTTGAGGATAACGGACTGCGCTGTCTCACTCTCGCCCCACAGGAAATTCTGCCGCTTGATAACTGCGCTGAATGAGTGAAAGTATATATGCAGTTACAGAAATATTTTGGAAAGTCACTTATGAATATCGCAGACAGGATAGATACAGACATATTTCATAAAATCGGCGAGGTTGCCGACGCCGAAGGCCGCGAATGCTACGTGGTAGGAGGCTACGTGCGCGACATCTTTCTTGACCGCACGTCAAAAGATATCGATTTCGTCACCGTAGGAAGCGGCATTGACCTTGCGCGCAAAGTGGCCGAAGCTCTCGGGCGAAAAGCCAAATGCAACTATTTCCCGCGGTTCGGCACTGCCCAGGTGCTCACACGCGGACTCGAACTTGAATTCGTCGGAGCCCGGCGTGAGTCTTACCGCTCCGACTCGCGCAACCCCATCGTGGAGGACGGTACGCTTGACGACGATATCTCCCGACGCGATTTCACAATCAACGCGATGGCGGTGTGTGTCAACGGCGACCGCTTCGGCGAACTCGTCGACCGATTCGGTGGCATTGCCGATCTTGAGGCGAAAATCATACGCACGCCGCTCGACCCCGACATCACATTTTCCGACGACCCGCTGCGCATGTTCCGTGCCATCCGCTTCGCCACACAGCTGCAGTTTGAAATCCATCCCGACACACTCGCGGCCATCTCGCGCAACGCTTCCCGCATCGCTATTCTGTCGAAAGAGCGCATCGAGACTGAGCTCTCGAAGATAATGATGTCTCCGAAGCCGTCGATAGGGTGGATGCTGATGCAGAGCACCGGACTGCTGCGGCAATTCTTCCCCGATCTTGATGCGATGAGCGGGGTAGAGGTAATAAAGGGACGCGGGCACAAAGACAATTTCCTCCACACGATGGAAGTGCTCGACAAAGTGGCCGAAGCCACCGACAACGTATGGACTCGCTGGGCTGCTCTGCTCCATGATATCGCCAAGCCGCAGACCAAACGCTACGATGCCCGCATCGGCTGGACTTTCCACAATCATAACTTTATCGGAGCGAAGATGGTGCCACGCATATTCCGCAACCTAAAGCTGCCGCAGAACGAGCACATGAAATACGTGCAGAAACTCGTCGAGCTCCACATGCGTCCGATAGCTCTTGTCGAAGAGGTCACCGACTCGGCTGTGCGCCGTCTGATATTTGATGCAGGTGATGATATTGACGGACTGATGACCCTCTGCCGAGCCGACATCACATCTAAAAATCCTGAAAAGGTACGCACTCATCTCGCCAACTTCGACCTCGTGATTGAAAAAATGCGCGTCATCAACGAGAAAGACAACCTCCGCAACTGGCAGCCACCGGTCGACGGCAACGAGATAATGGAAATGTTCGGCATCGGGCAATGTCGTGAAGTCGGCATAATTAAATCCTATGAAAAAGAGATGCTCGTCGACTGTCCGACCCCTAACGACCGCGACCTCGCCCTACGTCTCGTCCTCGAAAAAGCCGCCGAGCTCGGCCTCAATCCTGTCAACCAACTGTAATATTTTTTGTTTTCAGAAACAAAAAAATATGGACATTTCATTATTCCTGTTTTGCAGGGATTTTGTATCTTTGCATATAATAGATTTTGACTGGATTTGTTTGAGTCTACAATAAAACAACATACTAAAACAACAATAAAACAATGGCTACAAAACCTTTCGAGTATCAGGAAATGTTCCCTATGGGAAAAGATACCACCGAGTATTACCACCTGACTTCCGACTACGTCCGCACCGAGACATTTAACGGACAGGAAATGCTTGTCGTTGATCCCGAAGCACTCACTGTGCTGGCACGCCAGGCCACCCACGACAACGCTTTCATGCTCCGCCGCGAGCATAACGAAATGGTCGCAAAGATACTCCACGACCCCGAAGCAAGCGCCAACGACAAATTTGTCGCTCTTACCATGCTCCGCAACGCTGAAGTGGCTGCAAAAGGACAATTGCCCTTCTGCCAGGACACCGGCACAGCAATCATAATGGGCAAGAAAGGACAGAACGTCTACACCGGTGGCGGCGACGAAGAGCGCCTCTCGAAAGGTGTCTACCTTACATATACTCAAGACAACCTCCGCTACTCGCAGAACGCACCCCTCAACATGTACGACGAGGTAAACACCGGCTGCAACCTTCCCGCGCAGATCGACCTTTATGCTGTCGACGGCAACGAATATAAATTCGTGTTTGTAGCCAAAGGCGGCGGCTCGGCCAACAAGACATACCTCTATCAGGAGACAAAGGCAATCATCAACCCCAAGACTCTCGTCCCATTCCTCGTCGAGAAAATGAAGACTCTCGGCACTGCCGCTTGTCCTCCCTATCATATCGCTTTCGTCATCGGCGGCACATCGGCTGAAATGAACCTCGCCACTGTCAAAAAAGCATCCGTTAAATACTACGACAATCTTCCCACCCAAGGCAATGCCCTCGGACACGCTTTCCGCGATGTCGAACTTGAAAAAGAACTTCTTGAAGCTTCTCGAAAAATCGGTCTCGGAGCGCAGTTCGGCGGAAAATACTTCGCTCATGACATACGCGTCATCCGTCTTCCGCGCCACGGCGCTTCGTGCCCCATCGGCATGGGTGTAAGCTGCTCGGCCGACCGCAACGTCAAGGCAAAAATCAACAAAGACGGCCTCTGGATTGAAAAGCTCGATGCAAATCCCGGCGAACTCATCCCCGAAGATATGCGCAAAGCCGGCGAAGGAGATGTAGTGAAAATCGACCTTAACCGTCCGATGAGCGAAATCCTTGCCGAACTCACAAAATATCCCGTATCGACACGCCTCTCGC
The DNA here is from genome assembly GCA_004102805.1 of Muribaculaceae bacterium Isolate-002 (NCI). GTDB lineage: Bacteria > Bacteroidota > Bacteroidia > Bacteroidales > Muribaculaceae > JAGBWK01. Next base: position 16,286 of record SCEG01000004.1, on the reverse strand, counting down.
TCAACGGCACCATCATAGTCGGACGCGACATTGCCCACGCAAAAATCAAAGAACGTCTCGACAACGGCGAGCCCATGCCCGAATACCTCAAGAATCATCCCATCTACTACGCCGGTCCGGCCAAGACTCCCGAAGGCATGCCTTCAGGCTCGTTCGGCCCCACTACTGCCGGACGTATGGACTCATACGTCGACCAGTTCCAGGATGCGGGTGGCTCTATGATAATGATTGCAAAAGGCAACCGCAGCAAACAGGTGACCGACGCATGTCACAAGCATGGCGGTTTCTACCTCGGCTCAATCGGCGGCCCGGCTGCAATTCTCGCACAGAATTCCATCAAGAAAGTCGAACTCCTCGAATATCCCGAGCTCGGCATGGAAGCAATCTGGAAAATCGAAGTGGAAAACTTCCCCGCATTCATCCTTGTCGATGACAAAGGCAACGACTTCTTCACCGAAATCTCTGCCAAATGCGCAGCATGCCCCATTGCGAAATAATAACTGAAAATTCATCCTCATAATACCCGCCGAGGGCGCATCTGTCGACAGATGCGCCCTCGGCGTATTTCGAAATCAGATATGGCTCAAGCCGAAATAGCAGTGCATAGCAATATAATAATTTCCGGCTTGTCTTGAGGGTGTTGCAGCACTTCATATTGTAGGGACGCACGGCTCGTGTATCCGAATATTATGTCTGATAATCAATGTGTTGACTAGCACACGATCCGTACACCTCTGCTTTTTGGTGCATTATAAATTTCAAACACTCTCTAAAACTGCCGTCAGCGTGGCTATAGCTTTTTTCTCACAAGCCAATAGTAGTCGCGCAGGTCTGTGCCCGGAGCATAATCTGACGTGTCGGGAGAGGGGCGTCCCGCTTTATTCATGTGTTCAGTCAGAGCCTTTTCTGCGTCATTCAGGTCAGTGAATCGATCTATTTCGAATACTTCATTGGAAAATGTGTCCTCTCCGTAGAGACAATATATCGACCCGGGTTCAAAAAAAGCCAGTTCCTTACGTGCTTTTTCATCACCGAGACTGGCAGCTGTCTCATACCATCTCTTTGCTTCGGTAAAATTTCTTGATACTACCTTTCCGTCGTGGTAAGCGATAGCAACATTATATGCAGCCTTTTCGTCACCTTTAATCGCCGCTTTCTTCAGCCATTCAAGCCCGAGTTCTGCATTCTTGGTGACCCCTATGCCACGCATATAAAAAACTCCTAAGTTAAACATCGCATCCCGATATTCTCCTTGCTCTGCTACGATTTTCATCTGATTGAAAGCCTGTCCGTAATTTCCATTATTATAAAGATGCAAGGCAAGTTCGAATAGCGTCTCATTTAGTTGTTCAACTGACATATTCTTGTCATTTGATGTCGCAGGTTTCTTACCGAATAGCTTCTTGAACTTTCTCATAGCATGTGGTTTTTAATTCGTTATTTTTTTATGACTTACTTACAATATAGGTGAGAACAGACGCATTACTGATTGCTTCATCTTGTCGATGCGCGGGCGATGCTCCCAGTCGTAGGGGAGTACACGTGTCGACTCCTCCAGATCACGCATGAAAATATCCGTCATCCGCTCATTGAAGTCTTTGGAGTAAACAAAGAGATTGGCCTCGAAATTATGCTCGAAACTGCGGAAATCGAAATTGGTCGACCCCACGGTCACAAAATCATCGTCTACAATTATCACCTTGCCGTGAAGCATCCCCGGCTCATAGAGATACACTTTGATGCCCGCTCTCAGGCAGTCCTTTATATATGAGAACGAAGCATGACGCAGCATCGCCGAGTCCGACCTGCGGGGTATCATCACTCTGACATCGATTTTCGACAGTGCCGCAGCCTGCAATGCGCGCAGCAGCCCCTCGGTAGGCAAAAAATATGGCGTCTGCAGATAGATTGATTTCTTGGCATTGCCTATCGCCTTTAGAAACATCAGCGATATATTGCCCCATTGTCCGGTCGGGCCTGACGTTACGAGCTGCATCCCTATCTCTCCATCTGACGCTTTGGCATCTACCGGAGTGAAATCCTCAGGAATAGGACGCCCCATGAAATTCCAGTCATAGCAGAACGAGTGATTGAAACTGCGGAGTATCGGCCCCGTCACGCGCAGATGTATGTCGCGCCAGACTCCGAACTTCCCACCGTCGATATATCTGTCGGCCACGTTCATTCCTCCGATATATCCCACACGACCGTCAATCAGGCAAAGTTTGCGGTGGTTGCGCCAGTTGATGCGGGCACCAAGATGCAGAAGCGATATCTTGAAGAACGGATACACCTCAACCCCGGCTTCGCGCATGCGGCGGTAAAACTTGCGCTTCACCTTGAAATTGCCGAGATGGTCATAGATTACTTTTACCTTCACCCCCGACTTTGCTTTGCTTATAAGTATGTCGGCTATAGCGTTTCCTATCCGGTCATCTTCAAATATATAATATTGCAGATAGATAAAACGCCGCGCACGGCGCAAATCCTGCATCAGTATGTCAAACTTCTCCTTCCCGTTGTCAAATATCCGAGCCTTGTTATATTCATAATAAGGCGCCCCCATTAGCGATTGCCCCAACTTCACCTGTTGCGAGTTTTCCACACTCAGACCCGATGCCGCAGCATTAAAAGCTTTGGCCTGCTCATGCTTTTTCAGGCGACGCCGGTTGCGGCGCGATATGAATCGCTTGTTTTTGATTGAGCGTCCGAAGAGAAAATAGAGTATGAGACCTACAGCCGGCAGAAGCAGCAGCACCGTAATCCACGCAAGCGATTTCACCGGATTGCGGTTTTCCGACAGCACCACCAGCACAACGCTGATTATTGTGACGCCATATACAATCCACAGCGCCCAGTAAACCCACGTAAGGTTGATATATTGATTGATAGTCTCGCTCATAGGCAATCACTCTGCAATATTACCCCTAAATTACAAATAAATTTTCATATATCTATAAAAAATATTAAAAAATATATATTTTCAGAGTTTGTTTACTTTTAAATTTTACAAATTGATTTTCTCCCGGCTCTGCAACATCATGATGACCCATTTGTGTCGTTTTTAGTTCCCGCTTGACGCAATCCGACCTATTTTTGATTAAACAGATGCACATATTTTCACCCTCGTGAAATACATTTGCATAATAAACTGAGCAAAATAATTTTATGAGGGCGTTGCAAAACTCTGAAAAATGCCTCCAAAAAATACGGACGCACGTCTCGTGCGTCCGTCAATATCTTGATTACAAATGATTAACCTCGGGAAAACGAACGGGGTCTCCCTGCAATCTTAAGCCCTATGCATGCACACCTGCCGTCGCTTACGATGGCGCGCTCCCTGAAGCCTGGTTCTCATCTGAGGTCGGCAACGGTGATGCCGGCGCCTCCGAATTGCACATGCTCGTCTCTGTATGATGCCACTCCCGGCACCGAGTCGAGCATTTGTCGTATGGCCGTGCGCAGCGCTCCGGTCCCTGTCCCGTGCAGTATCCTGACCCGGCCCGCCGAAAACTGTATCGCATCATCAAGAAAATATGTCACTGCCTGCAATGCCTCGTCCACCCGCATGCCGCGCACATCAAGTTCGTTTGAAAAAGCGAGCTGGCGTTTGCGTGCGGCATCTGTCGTGGCAGAGCTGACAAACGATGTGTCGCACGCGCCTGACTGCGGTTTTGCGATAGTGCGGCGCAGCCGTGACAGTTCAACAGTCGTTTTCAGCAGTCCGAAGTTGACAACGGCACGCTTGCCGCTGATCTCCATGATAGTGCCGACTGTTGTCTGCCCTTCGAGTTTCACATTGTCGCCTGCTCGCAATGGCTCTTCTGCTTTTTGGGGCGCCGGTGCCTCCGCTTTTGCCTTCTTTTTCTTGTCACGGTGACGGTTGAGTATCTCCGGCCCGTCATTATCCTTCTCATTGAGCAGCGACGCTTTTTCATGCTCCATCTGCATTCGGGCGGCGCGCGTGCGGTCGCGTTCGGCCTGTGCATTCTTGATTTCACGTATTGTGCGCTCTATGGTGGCGTTGCTGCTGTCAAGTATGCGCTGTGCCTCTGTCCTGGCCTCGGCGATTATCTCACGGCGTTTGTCGCGTAGTGTCGATGCCTCCTGCTCATAATTGCTTATGAGCGTATCTATTTTCTTTTCTTTCAGTCTGATGGTGTCGCGTTTATGCTCCCAGTAGCGCTTGTCGCGGGCTATGTCGAGCAGATAACGGTCAAGACGCACGTAGTCTGAACCGGCTATCTCTTCTGCGTCGGCTATTATCTGCGCCGGAAGTCCGGTCTTGCGGGCTATTTCTATCGCGAACGAACTGCCGGGATTGCCTATATGCAGCTTGAAAAGCGGTTGCATCAGATGACGGTCGTAGAGCATCGACCCGTTGATAAGCCCGGGTGTGTCCTCTGCGAAATTCTTGAGATTCTGATAGTGCGTGGTGATTACACCCCACATCTCTTTGAGGTTGAAGTCTTTGAGCATGGCCTGGGCTATGGCTCCGCCTATAGTGGGTTCGGTGCCTCCGCCGAACTCGTCGATCAGTGCCAGTGTGTGGCTGTTGCCGTTCTGCAGGAAATATTTCATGTTGCGCAGATGCGAGCTGTAGGTACTCAGGTCATCCTCGATTGACTGGTCATCGCCGATATCGATGAAGATGCTCTCGAATATGCCCATGTGGGAGTTCTCGTAGAGGGTCGGAAGCATGCCGCACTGCATCATATACTGCACTATGCCTACCGTTTTTAGACACACCGACTTGCCGCCGGCGTTCGGTCCCGATATGATGAGCATGCGGTTGCTTTGTGACAGCGTTATGTCGAGCGGCACAATCTTCTTGCCGTGGCTCTCGAGCGACAGCAGCAGCACGGGGTGCACGGCGTGATACCATTCAAGCTCTGTCTTGTCGCTCAGATGCGGCTTGTGGGCGTCGACTCTCTTTGCATATTGTGCCTTCGCATGTATGAAATCTATCTCGGCCACGATATGCAGTGTGGCTTTCATCGGCTCAATGTCGGGGCGTATCGCCGACGTGATTTCCTTGAGTATGCGCACTATCTCGCGCCGCTCCTCCATCTGCAGCTCGCGTATCCGGTTATTGGCTTCCACCATCTCGGCCGGCTCGATGAAATATGTTTTTCCGGAGGCCGACTCGTCATGCACGATTCCGTTGATATGACGCTTGTGCATCGGCGATACAGGAAGCACAAGGCGTCCGTCGCGCACCACTGCCGAGGCGTCGGCCTCAAGATAGCCGTTTTCCACAGCCCGTGATATCACGCGCCGCATCACCGATGATATCGATGCCTGAGTCTGCTGCAACTGTCGTCTTATCTGTGCCAGCTCGGCCGATGCGGTGTCTTTGATATCACCGAAGCGGTCGACGCTGCGGCTGATTGTCGCCGACACATTGTCGAAACGCTCCATCCCCGAGGCAATCGTTGTCAGCGTGGGGTAGGGGGTGCCCCCTTCCTCGGCTGCTGAATTGAAAAATTCGGCAATCGCGATGGAAGTCACAAGAGCGCTGTTTACTGTATTGAGCTCCTCTGCGCTGAGAAACGTGCCTTCGGGCCGCACCTTCGACAGAAGGCTCTCTACGTCGCCGGTGGCTCCAAGCGGAAAGGCCGTGTCGCCAGACAGTATGCCGGCCATCTCGTCCACGCTGTCAAGACGGCGGGTTATGGTGTCGAAATCTGTAACGAAACGGAGTTGCTCTTCGGCTATCGCTCTGGCTCCGTTGCTTTTGCATAGACGCATCACTTCGCTTCTTACTGCGTCAAATCCTGTTTTCTTTTCAAATGATTCCGGATATATCACTTTTCTATATGCTGTTATTGTTATGTAAGTCGAAAAGATACTAATATACGTAATGATTTTTATGACTTGCTTGATTATTTCTTTTTTCTGTATTTGTTCTCAAGCGCGCGGCAACGGTCGGCAGCTTCTTCGTCACCGATATTGTCGTAAATACGCGCCATGCGTCTGTACACTCTCGGATCTTCCGGATAATGCTTGACTGCCACAAGCAGCCGGTCGAGGGCGGCATAATTGTCATCCTCGCGGTCGGATAAATCGGCCAGAGCCAGCAGTGCCTTGAGATTGGTCGGGTCGACTCCGAGGAGTTCCGTATATGTCTCTTTTGCCTCGTCGGGCATGTTGGCGGCTGTCAGTGCGCGTGCCTTGCTCTCAAGCGCCCTTATGTTGCCCGGTGATATCGAAAGCGCTTTGTTGAAGTTGGCCAGGGCGGCTGTTATATCCTCTATCTCGTCCAGACAGTCGCGACCCATCGACGTATATTCGTCGGCAAGTGTGTCGAAACGTTCCTGCTGGCTTTTGATTATGCCGTTTAGACGGTCAATTTCCTCCTGCAGTTTTCCCAGCCGATGCAGTTTCCTTCCGATGGCGCGCTGCACAGGTTCGCGTCCGAGCTCGTCGCGTATCTTCTGTCCTGCGGCAAACATCCTCACCGCTTTGCCATATTCACCATTGTCGAATGCTCTCGCCGCTTCTGCGAAATTGTCGTCGGCAGCTGCCTGCTCGAGCGCTGTGGTTATGACGGCGCGGTTGTTGCTCATGCGGGAGAAATCTGTTATCGCCTGGCTGACGAACACATCCCTTTCGCTCACCGGGTTTTGAAGCGTTATTCCTTCGAGCGAAGTGCTGCGGCTGAGTGCCACGTAGGTCTGTCCGCCCGAAAATGCCCCTCTCCCAACATCGATTATCACCTTGTTGAATGTCAGTCCCTGACTCTTGTGTATGGTGAGCGCCCAGGCAAGCCTTACCGGATATTGAGTGTATGTGCCGATTAGCTTTTCGTCTACGGTCTTGTTCGTCTCGTTATACTTGTACACGATATTCTCCCAGATCTCACGCTCGATAACATGTCGGTCGCCGTTCTCGAATTCAATCTCGAGTTTGTCTGCTGTTGCACAATACACTTTGCCGATAGTTCCGTTCACCCACCGCTTGTCGCGGTCGTTCTTGATAAACACCACCTGTGCGCCTGTCTTTAGCTCAAGCTCTTTGGGCGAAGGTAGCGCGCTCTCCGGAAATTCGTCTTTTATCTCCCCTACATATACGATAGGTTTCGATTTCAGCTGTGACAGATGGCTGTCATTGATGCTGTCGACCATGTCGCGTCGTGTGGCGAGGGTCATTACGAAATCTTTGCCTGACGTCGACGCCCCTGGGCTTACGCGCCCGTTTAGTCGCGTTAGGTCATCGCTTGTCGGTGAGCCTGTGCGGAAACGGTCGAGCATCGCCACAAAATCGGCGTTCTGCTGACGGTAGACTTTACACAGTTCTATCTGCACCAGCGACAGCTGTCCAAACACTTTCGCCGAAAAGAAATATGAATTGGGATAATACACCCGCAACACATCGCGCATGTCTGATGTCACCACCGGTTCAAGCTGGAATATATCTCCTACGAGCAGAAGCTGTTTACCTCCGAATGCCGAACGCATGTTGCCCGAATAGACTCTGAGCACCTTGTCGACGAAATCGAGTATATCAGCTCTCACCATCGATATCTCGTCGATGATTATAAGCTCAAGCTCCTTTATGAGCTTGACATGCTGCTTGTTATATTTCAGCCTTTTGCGCAGTCGGTCGGTCTTGAATTCCGGATCATCGGGAAGCAACGGCTTGAACGGTATCTTGAAAAATGAGTGCAACGTCACACCGCCCGCATTCACTGCTGCTATGCCGGTTGGCGCGAGCACCACATGCTTCTTCGTCGTGTGGCGCGTGATATATTTGAGAAAGGTCGACTTGCCGGTCCCGGCGCGTCCTGTCATAAACACCGGACGGTTCGTATACCGTATGAGTCGCCATATATCCTGAAACTCAGGATTGTCAAGATCTATATTTTCCTGTTCCTTTTCCATTGTGCCGTAATAGGGCATTGCAACTCCGGGCTTTCCGTATGACTTGCTGATTATGATTGGCTATACCCTCGATTATTCATAACTTTCCCCGTATGCCGGACAAAGCGAGGCATACGGGGGATGATGTCAGTTGCTGAATGGCATCCGTAAGATGCCGGTGAATTAAAATTTATAACCCACACTGAGCACGATGTTGTTGTTGCTCGTGGTGAACTCGGTCGCCGGATTATACACCCAGCTGTCAGCCGAACCGCTGTAGGCCAGATCGTCATACGCCGAGAACGGCGAATAACTGCTCTTGCGATACTTGTTCACGTAGGCCAGATCGGCATAGAATCCTTTGTAACGGTATCCCAGTCCGCAGGTCAGATAGCGTGTGGTCGTGTCAAACGTATATGCCGGATTACAACCTGTGGTATATACTTCGATATCTCCGTCCTTCACTGCCGTTTCCACTGCCGACGTGCTCTGTGAGAAGCCCGCGCGTATGCTCCACTGCGGAGTCAGACGATATTCGGCGCCGAGACGTATCGTATGTGTCGGCTTGAAGTAATCCTTGATTTCTGCGGTTGCGTCCTTATATTCGTTTCCGTCATAGTCGCTGATGCGCATGTTGTCGTATGCCGCAAACTCATAGTCTGCCGAAATGATGAAGCGTCCGCCGACCACCCCGGCCATCGAGGCTATCAGTTTCCACGGCGTGCGGAGCTTCCAGTCATAATAGGCGAAATTACTGTAGGCGGTGCCGTCGGGTATGGTTGACGGACTGCCGTAGCTGTAGTTGATTGAGGCGTCATAGCTTTCGGTGAGATTATAGTAAGTAGGCGTATGCACCGCTATGCCGAATCTGAATTCATTGATTGGCTTGACGATAGCGCCGACCTTGAAATTGAAGCCCGTGCCGCTTACCCTCCGGTAGTTGCTCAGACCGTAATAAGCGTTTCCGTCGACAATCGACGAACCCATGCCTTCGCTTCTTGCTATGCGGGCGTCAGCCAGCTTTTCGTCATAAAATGACTCCTCTTTCAGATCGATGTCGGTGATGCCGAAGCCGAGACCCCAGTACACGGTGTTCATGATGTTGCCGCCGAAATTGATGGAGTATTCGTCGACATGGCCGCTCTGACGCACGTCAAACATAGCGTTGCCTGTCGTCTGACCTTCTTTATACAGTCCGTTGTATTGGCTAAGCCCGCCTACAGAATTGATTATGTAGGAATTGAACCCGAGAATACTCAGCCAGTCGGCGCCCGACTGGTCGTAAGGATTATAGCTCGTCGACTGACCCAACACATCGGGCGATGTGCCGTATGCGCGGTTTGCCACGTAGTTTGACAGAGATGTCCCCAGGCTGCCGTACCCGCCGTGATATACACGGTCAAACGAAGCGATGCGGCCGTATGACACTCCCCACTGGAAATAGGGCATTACGTCGCTGTCAAGATTTATCGCGCCGACATATCCCACATTGGGGCAGTAGGCATGGGTCTTGCTGTCGGTCTGTCCGCCAACGTTCGACCTCTCGATATCGATATCCAGAGTCACTCCGACCTCGCTCGAACGATAAACTCCGATACCCGCAGGGTTCTGGTTGAGCGTCGACAGATCTCCGCCAAGAGCTCCGAATGCGCCGGCCATCGACATGAATCGCGCCGTGCCGCGCAGATCGCTTTGCGACAGAGTGTACGCATCAAATGCGCCCTGTGCCATTATCCCCATCGGTAATGCGGCTGCTATGGCCGCTATTGCTGCTTTTCTCATAAACTTCAATTGTTGCTGAGTTTTTTGTTTTCAATATGTTTCTAATGATGCGCCATGTTTCTAATGATGCGCCGTCTGCGCTTTTCGAGTTCTGCGACACCCTCCGTCTTACGGATTTATCGGCGTCCGCCACGGCCTCCTCCGCTGCTGCGTGAGCCACCGCTGCTTCTCGTGCCGCCACCGCCGCTATATCCGCCGCGGCTGCCGCCTGACGACGGCCTGCTGTAGCTCGGAGTGCGGTTGCTGTTATTGCTGTTGTTTACCGCATTTCCGCGGCCTCCCGTACGGTTGCCGCCGGTGCTGACTCCCGGATTGCGCGAGCCTGACGGACGCGAGCCGTTGTTATAGTTCGTTGCCGGACGCGTAGTCCCCAGAGAGTTTACATTGCCTACGGTCGACGGTCGACTGCCACGATATCCTCCCTGCTGGCTTGATGCCGGGCGACCTCCCGAATTGCCGCGATATCCGCCGGTAGTGTGGGCTACATTGCCACCTGGATAAGCCGGACGGTGTGCCCCGGGCGAAATCGGTCTGACAGGTCTGGTATGGATATGTCCGGGTCCCCAGCCGGGATGCCATGACCACGAAGGTCCCCAGCCCCATGACGGTCCCCAGCCCCACGACCATGCGTAGTAAGGATCATACCAGCCCGGGCCATACCACGGATCCCATCCCCAGCTCCAGCTGTTCCAGTAGCCGTATGGCCGGTAGTAGGGCGACAGGTAGTTCCAGCCGTAATAGGCCGGAGTGTCAACATATATATTGATCTGAGCCGGTTGTGTGGCCGCGTAATAATCTATCAGTTCCTGGTCGTTCGACTCGCTCACTATCGTCGGATTTGAAAAACGCTCAATCAGACGGGTGTTGGCAAACGAATCGCGGTAAAGCGAGTCTGCCGCAATCGTATCGACTGACTGATAACGGCGGTTATACTCGTCGACATCGCGCGTGTTGTCGGTGTAAACCGTATAGAGATCCGATCCGGGTATATTCTGCGCGGTCACAGGATATGCGTTGCCCTGATCGTCAACCACATATACCGTGCCGTCGGTTGCTGTCAGATACTGGTATGCCGCCGACGTATTGCTGCGGTTGATATTTTGCACCTTCGGCTGCTTTTTCTGCGTAGCCTCAGCCTTTTTCTTCACATCCTTCGATGCGTCATAATATATGTCATCGTCATAGTAGCTCTGTGCGACTGAAGTCATCGACCCGGCCGCGGCAAGCATCAGTGTGATTGATAAAAATTTGGAAATATTCATATTTAACAGAGATATAGAGGTTTATGCTTCATGTCTCGTCAGATGCAGTTCGCGGTCCGCGCTTTTATGCAATCCGACTCCTTTTTATCTTAGACATTTTGCACAAGGCAAAGTTTAATTGCATGACATTGATTTATACCGAAATAATATGGAAAAATATATCGCCGTCACGCCAGATATCTAATTTACAAATATACCAAAAAAAATCGCCGATGTCAAGAGTAGAGATGTGTAAATATGTTAATATTTTAGTTGTGCATCACTTCTCATGAATACTGTGGCATGATCCTCTGAAAAAGCCTGAAAATAATAAGGCCGTCATTCGACCGATTGGTGCGAACGACGGCCTCATGTTACTGACCCACCACAGCCTCCTGACAGCATCTGCCGTCATCGGCCGGTCGGGTTATCTCTGATTTATGACTCAAGCTTGTCTGAGTCGGTAGGACGCATGTCGTAAGCTGTCATTGCCACCGCGAAACCCCAGTAGATAAATGACAGAGCTGCAAGGAAACTTACCATCATCATATCCTGAAGATAGCCTGCCTCGATAAAGAAAAATCCGATGAGCAGAAGCAGCACGCCATTGATAAGATATAGCCACCAATACTTGCGTTGTCGCTGACTGATACCGCTGATCAGCGCACTGATTCCCCAGAATATGAATATGAACGCCAGGAAGTACGGAAATACGAACTCCGACAGAATGATGCTGCGCACCAATAAGAATCCCACGAAAAGGTCAATGACTCCTCCCGCAAGCCACCAGCCCCAGCCGCGAGGCCTGTTGATACCCGCCGAAACGCATATCTGCACAATGCCTGTCAGCACAAGAAGCCAGCCGAATATCTGCGACGCTATAGCATAGCCTGCTGCAGGCCAGAACCAATAGGCAAAACCGCCGATTACGAGTAGAATGCCTACACATAGAACCAACCACCATAACTTAGTGTGTCCCCAATAATTCATTTTTAAGGCTTTCATAACTTAAATAGATTAATTAAACAGTATGTTGATTATTTTTTTGATATAATAACATTCCGCCACCTCGATTTGTTTAAAAAATCACCTCCACTTAATCCATCCTCCGCCTTATCCAAACACACTTAACACTCCCTTACACCCATGATCATGGCATCCACGATGGCGAGACGCCAACGTCCCGGTAGCCGCCCCGACTGCATCCCGGCCTACGGAGAGCCGGAGGCTCGTGCCCGTGATTAACCGGGGTTCGCAGACCCCGTCCAACACCGATACCATATCAGGCAAGCCCGGGCATGGCTGTCAGTGGTATCATCTTCCCGTGTCCACCGTTCCCCTTGCGCCCCTCCAGTTTCCCTGTTCCCCTCGTTCCCAGTCCGACCGGTCTGACAGGTCGGATCTGTCCTTCTATCCGACCTACCCGCCACCCGCGAGGCTTCCGCAGGACGCCGATTATGCGTAACCTCGCACGCCGTAGCGCAGCAAGGCTTGCGGGGGTACAGCCGACCAAAACCAACGGCTTCCGTAGGACGCCGATTTACACCATCCTCCATTCCTTAAAGACCTTAAAGACCTTAATGACCTTACAGACCTTACAACGCCACAGCCTCGCAGCCACCCCCTCACATCCACTGAGAGCCGGAGGCTCGAACCTGTCACATACCCGTCCGATGCATAGCGCACGGCTCGTGCGTCAGCCAATAGCTTGATTGTCAATTGCTAATTTCGGATGCGCGAGCCGTGAATACTCTGCTATAATATAAAAAAGTGAAGCGCTGACCGGGGGAATGGGGAGGTGGTCAGCGCTTCGGGGGTTGGGTTGGGATGTATCTTTACGCGTTCTTTACTTTAGCCACAACAGCTTTGAAAGCTGCGGGGTTGTTGACAGCGAGGTCAGCAAGAACTTTGCGGTTGATTTCGATACCTGACTTGTGGATAAGACCCATGAGTTTTGAGTAGGAGAGATCCTCCATGCGGGCAGCAGCGTTGATACGCTGTATCCACAGCGCACGGAAATTGCGCTTTTTGTCTTTGCGGTCGCGATATGCGTATGTCAAACCTTTTTCCCAGGTGTTCTTCGCTACGGTCCATACGTTGCGACGGCATCCGTAGTAACCACGGGTAAGTTTCAGGATTTTTTTACGACGAGCTCTTGAAGCTACATGATTTACTGATCTTGGCATTGTTGTTGTGCTTTTTGAATGTTAGCGGCTGAGCGTTCTACTCTGCTCTTTTGGGCTAATCACTCGGTTAATAATAATGTAATATCACGAATTAAAATTTGTATCCTTCTCTTTTCGGCAACGGTTACTTCATGCCCAGCAGAGCCTTTACGTTTGCTTCGTCAGCCTTGGCGACTGTGCTGAAATGAGTGAGGTTACGTTTTTGCTTCTTGGTCTTCTTTGTCAAGATGTGACTCTTGAAAGCATGTTTTCTCTTGATTTTTCCTGATCCGGTAAGGGCGAACCTCTTTTTGGCACCGGAGTTAGTTTTAACCTTAGGCATTTTTTTGATTTTAAATGAATTATTAATTCGGTTGATTATTGTTTTGCCAGCTCGTGGCTTATTTTTTCTTTGGTGACAGCATGATTATCATGCGTTTTCCCTCAAGCACCGGCATCTGTTCCACTTTGCCATACTCCTCGAGGTCATTGGCAAATCTCAGAAGCAACACCTCGCCCTGCTCTTTAAACAGGATCGAACGACCTTTGAAAAACACGTATGCCTTCACTTTCGACCCTTCCTGAAGGAAGCTGACTGCATGTTTGAGCTTGAAGTTGTAGTCATGATCATCGGTCTGTGGTCCGAAACGTATCTCCTTCACCACCACCTTGGTCTGCTTGGCTTTCTGCTCCTTGGCGCGTTTCTTCTGCTGATACAGAAATTTCTGATAGTCAAGCACGCGGCACACCGGTGGCTCGGCGTTGGGCGATATTTCAATCAGGTCAAGACCTAAATCGTCGGCTATGCGCAGAGCCTCCTGTATGGAGACCACTCCGTTCTCCACATTGTCGCCTACCAGTCTCACCTCACGGGCACGTATGCGCTCGTTGATGGCATGCTGGTCTTTGTTTTCTCTCCCGCGCATGTCGCCACGGCGGGAAGATGCGTCGCGACCTCCCGGCCGTGACTGCTGTGACTGATAGGGGGGACGGGGTGCCCCGGGGTTATGTTGTGGACGCGGTGCGCCTGTTTGGTTGGGTTTTTTATCCATTAACGATTTATTGGTTGATCATATTTTCGATTTCTCGAGTGATTTCGTCTGCAAAGGTAGCAATTTTCATCATACCTTTATCACCTTCACCCTGTTTTCTTACTGAAATTTCGCCATTTTCTGCTTCTTTTTCACCTACAATGAGCATATAGGGTATTCTTTTGAGCTCGTTGTCGCGTATTTTCTTGCCGATTTTCTCATTGCGGTCATCAACTTCGGCTCTGATGTCGCGAGCCGAAAGCTGTTTCGCAACCTCGTAGGCATAGTCGTTAAACTTCTCGCTGATGGGAAGCACGATGGCCTGTTCGGGTGCCAGCCAGAGGGGGAATTTGCCGGCGGTGTGCTCAAGAAGCACAGCCACAAATCGCTCCATCGAGCCGAACGGCGCACGGTGTATCATCACCGGACGGTGTTTCTGGTTGTCCGCACCGGTATATTCAAGCTGGAAGCGCTCGGGCAGGTTGTAGTCGACCTGAATCGTGCCGAGCTGCCAGCGGCGGCCGATGGCATCCTTCACCATGAAGTCGAGTTTCGGGCCGTAGAAAGCTGCCTCGCCGAGTTCTCTGCGCGCTTTGAGTCCTTTCTCTTCGCAAGCCTCGATGATGGCGGTCTCCGCAAGGTGCCAGTTCTCGTCCGATCCGATATATTTCTCTTTGTTCTTCGGGTCGCGGAGTGAAATCTGCGCCTCGAAGTTCTCGAATTTAAGCGCCTTGAAAATGTAGAAGATGATGTCCATTACCTTGAGGAACTCATCCTTGATCTGGTCGGGAGCGCAGAATATGTGTGCGTCATCCTGAGTAAATCCGCGCACACGGGTGAGTCCGTGGAGCTCGCCGCTCTGCTCGTAGCGGTACACCGTGCCGAACTCGGCCAGACGCAACGGCAGTTCACGATATGAGCGCGGGAATGCCTTGAATATCTCGCAGTGGTGGGGGCAGTTCATCGGTTTGAGCAGATACTCTTCACCCTCTTCCGGAGTGTGTATCGGCTGGAACGAGTCCTTGCCATATTTTGCGTAGTGGCCTGAGGTCACATAAAGCATCTTGTTGCCGATGTGCGGGGTTATCACCTGCAGGTAGCCATATTGCTTCTGTATCTTGCGGAGGAACTGCTCCAGGCGGTCGCGCAGTGCGGCGCCTTTCGGAAGCCACAGGGGCAGGCCGGCGCCTACATTCTGTGAGAATGCGAAAAGCTCCATCTCCTTGCCTATTTTGCGGTGGTCGCGCTTCTTTGCCTCCTCAAGCAGTGCGAGATATTCGTCAAGCATCTTCTTCTTGGGGAAGGTGATGCCGTAGACGCGCACAAGCTGATTGCGCTTCTCGTCGCCGCGCCAGTAGGCTCCCGCGAGCGACATCACTTTGACGGCTTTGATCGGAGCCGTGGTCGGGATATGCGGACCGCGGCAAAGGTCAGTGAAGTTGCCCTGTGTATAAGTGGTGATATGGCCGTCCTCGAGTTCCGATATGAGCTCGCATTTATATTCCTCGCCACGGTCGCCGAAGAGCTTCAGCGCGTCGGCTTTGCTTATGTCGGCACGCTTGATTTCCTCTTTGCGCTGTGCGAGTTCTATCATTTTGGCCTCGATCTTGCCGAAGTCGGCCGCGGTAATGGTGTTGCCGTTGGGGTCGATGTCGTAGTAAAATCCATTTTCAATAGCCGGCCCGATGCCGAATTTCACACCGGGATACAGCTCCTGCAGCGCTTCAGCCAGAAGGTGCGCCGAACTGTGCCAGAAAGCATGCTTGCCCTCTGCATCATCCCATTTGAAAAGTTTGACAGCCGCATCGGCTGTTATCGGACGCGTCAAATCCCATTCCTCATCATTGACTGAGGCTGCGAGTACATCCTGCGCAAGGCGCTGACTTATGCTTTCTGCTATCTGAAGCGGTGTGACACCTGTCTCAAACTGCTTGACTGAACCGTCGGGAAAAGTAATGTTTATCATCTCTAAGTTTTTGATTGTCAATAAATTGTCACCTACAACGTGACAACTGTGCAAAAATCGTCACAAAGATATAACTTTTTTCCGTCTCTGTCAATATATTAACGTAAAAAAACAGGGCTGGCGCATGAGATTTAGTAAAATTTCAGTCAAAAATATGAACGATTATGTGAAATAAACTTTCAGATATTGCATATGTGGCTGAAAAATAGCTAAATTAGTGATATGCAAATAGAAATTTT
>SCEG01000049.1 GCA_004102805.1 Muribaculaceae bacterium Isolate-002 (NCI) | reverse complement strand
TCGGCTATTTCGCCATAACTCATGTCGGTCTCGGCATAATGCCTGAGAACCTCTTCCCGGATTGCCTGACGTTTTTGTCGCGGCAAACTCTGAAATTTAATCATAATTTGACTCTTTTATGAGTCAACTTTTTTCAGGGCAAGACAGTCACTCAAGCCCCACAAAGCCTCTGGCCATACGTTTAAGTCTGCTCAGAATATCCCATTTGATGACTTTCAGACGCCCTATGCGCGGGTCAATCTCCGTTTTAAGCCTTATCTCCACCGTGTCAATATTCTCAACACGCGCAATAAGCGCAAGCGTAGAGGCCGGAAGCTGTGGCAACCCGTCAGGCACAAGTATCATGGAGCCGTTTTCACGCATCGAGAAGTTATCCCATTTGCGCGCCTCCTTTATAGGGATATACTCTTTGTCGATTACATAAAGCTCGGCGTAGGTATCGACATATTCCGGCTCGCGCGAACGCGACACCCGCTCGTTGCGGCGGCCGCGGCCGCGCGACTCTATATTAAACGACATCGCCGACAGATTGTCGGCCGTAACCTCATCGTCATCACAATTGTCAAACACATAGCGTACATCCAGACGGCGGAAGTCAATCTCGTCATTGCTTATAAAACCTGCGATATGCGGTACCAGCTGACGGTTTGACATATCAGCCATGATATCGGCGTCAAGATAGATGCGTCCGCCGGCTCTGCGCCACACCCGCGTCGCCGACCATCGCCCTCTGACCGTATCCGTTGCATTATCCGTGTCGCGCAACGCCTGTGGCACAGGTATCCGTCTTGCGACCCCCACCCAGTCTGACCATGAAAAATGAGAGGGAAATGCATCCGACACGCTGTCAAGCCCCGCGTCGTCACGAAAATGATAATATGACCGGATCGAAAGTATCCTCGGCGCAGTCCAGCCCGTAAAATTCCTTACACCTGCCGCAGGAAGCATGAAATCAACCATCTTCTCGCGGAAGAGCTCCACAGTGTCACGATAAGTGGTCAGCATCGAATTTTCCCTTACGTATGCCAGAATATGCAGCGCTTTAGGGCTTGCCGAACTCACCACCACCTCAGGCAGCTCGGAAACGCTCTCGTGCATCATCACCCTGCTACCGCCCGGACGACGCACAGTCACGGGTTCATAACCCACATATCTTACAAGCAACGGATATGCGCTTTCAGGCACACTCGGCATCACTCCTTTGTCGGAACTCAACCCGATAAACTTCCCGTTGCAGTCAAACACCGATGCCTTACGCAGCGGAATGCCCGACACAGCATCGACAACGACAGTGCCCGGCGATTGCGACATGACGGCCGACGGCAACGCCAAAAGCAATAATGTGATCAGGAGTCTTAATATCATACCTGCAGTTTAAAATGATGACTTACCGGTCGCTAATTTACACAATTAAATCGCATTACACAGCCAACTGCCAACCATTTTAGCATCTGTTCATATTATTTATGACAAAACAACGCACCCGCCGAATTGCAAATCCGTGATTTGACTTATCGCTTATTATGCTGTCCTAGATTTTCTACTGACCCTTTATTACCATGCGCCCTTCTATGCGCCATGTTCACCCGTCACTCTTAAGATATATATAAAGAAGAAAGGCAACTGAACCTGAATTCAATTGCCTTTCATAATAGAGTGTCCGAAATGAGACTCGAACTCACACGAGCGAAAGCTCACTACCCCCTCAAAGTAGCGCGTCTACCAATTCCGCCATCCGGACATGTTTCCCATTTTAGCTTCTTTTGAAATGTGAATGGTTTGGAGCGAAAAACGGGACTCGAACCCGCGACCCCAACCTTGGCAAGGTTGTGCTCTACCAACTGAGCTATTTTCGCAAATTGCAGAAGCCTTTGCTTTGGGATTACCTCTATTTTAAAGTTCTCTTTTGGAGCGAAAAACGGGACTCGAACCCGCGACCCCAACCTTGGCAAGGTTGTGCTCTACCAACTGAGCTATTTTCGCGTTTGGGTTATTTTGCGCACCCGTTTTTGTCGTTTGCGTTGCAAAGGTACGCATTATTTTTGAATTGGCAATACTTTATGCGATTTTTTTTGAAACTTTTTTCGTTTTTTGTTGTTACAATTCTTCAAAATCGGCCTCAAACGCACATAAACAGCCCACATAAAACACTATCCAATAAGCAATTAAGCACCACTAACATAATTTCAAGCAGATTTTGAAGCCACGCTCTTTTTTTCTCCTAAAAAACAAAATTTCTCGATTTCATGTTATTTTACTACAATAAAGGGGCATTATTCGCCATGATGCAGATGCCCGTAATTTCATCCCGAAGTATAACAAATCAAGACTCCGACATTATGAACGACTACGAAACAAGAATCAAAAACCGCGAGTATGAACGCCAGGAACGGCGCAAACGCAACCGCCGCCGCGCGCAGATATGGATTGTTATCGGCGTGGTGGTATTGATTGCACTATTGTTTTTCTGGGTAGATATCGCTGACATCGCCGGCTGGGGCGACGGAGCGGCATAAGAGCCGCGCGCCGGGCGAATCAGGCCACAGTTGTCAGTCTGCTGAGATATTGCTCAAGCTCGGTCGACGACAGACGTGCATGTATCTTGCCTTTCATCGCGATCGAGATATTGCCGGTTTCCTCTGACACGATTATTGCGGCGGCATCTGTCGCCTGTGAGATACCGAGACCGGAGCGGTGGCGTAGCCCCATCGAACGGGGTATATCCGTGTCATGGCTCACAGGCAGAATACACCCGGCCGCCATTATACGACCGTTGGCTATGATCATGGCTCCGTCATGGAGCGGAGAGTTTTTGAAAAATATATTCTCGATAAGACGTGAATTGATTTCGGCATCGATCATGTCGCCTGTCTTTTCGTAGCTGTCAAGAGGTATGGCCTGCTGTATTACTATCAACGCACCGGTCTTGCTCCGCGACATATTCATGCATGCATACACAACCGGCATAATCCATCTATGCGCATCTTCTTTGGCCGAAGCCCGGTGATGGTGAAACAGCTCGCTAACGAAGCGCCAGCGTTTCTGCGAGCCGAGCTCCACAAGAAACCTCTTTATCTGGTCCTGAAACAATATGACAAGCACCAACAGGCCGATGCTCATGAATTTGTCGAGGATCGAACCGATAAGCCTCATCCCGAGCAGCTCCGATGTCACCACCCACACCATGATGAATGCAAGCACACCATAAAATATATTTATAGTGCCCGACTCCTTCATCAGCCGGTAAAGATAATACAGCAGCAAGGCCACTATGACAATATCGAATATGTCTTTTATGCCGAAAGAATCCATGACAGAACGGTTATAGGGTGAGTTGACTGATAATTTTCACGGCATCGACTGCCGCCTTCACATCATGCACGCGCAGAATATCCGCGCCATGCTGAAGCGAGTAGCTGTTGAGCACCGTGGTGCCGAGCAGCGAACGGTCGCTCTGCGGCGACACGTCAAGCAGACGGTTGACCATAGATTTACGGGAAACGCCCACAAGCAACGGGCATCCGAGCGCTTCGAAAGCATCGAGTTCCGACATCAGCCGGTAATTCTGCTCCAGAGTCTTCCCGAAACCGAAACCCGGATCAACGATAACGTCGCACACTCCCCGCAGCCGCAGGTCACGCAACACCCGCTGCAGATCATTCAGCACATACGGCGTCGTCTCATCATGCGGAGTGTTCTCGCACAGCGATGACTCTGCCGGATGCATCAGCACATACGGCACTTTCAGGTCAACGGCCGCCTGCAATATATCCGGGTCTATGCCTCCCGCACTTATATCATTGATTATATCGGCACCGGCCTCAACCGCCATCCTCGCCACCTTACCGCGGAATGTATCCACCGACACAATGGCATCAGGATAACATCGGCGCACGGCTTCCACAGCCGGGACTACGCGCCTGATCTCCTCATCTTCTTCTGCCGCGACCGAGCCGGGACGTGTCGAGCATCCGCCGATATCTATAATCGTGGCTCCTTCGGCAAGCATTCTGCCGGCGGTTGCGACAGCCTCGTCCACACTGCCGTTGCGCGAACCGCAATAAAACGAATCGGGCGTCACATTGACAATGCCCATGACAACAGGCTCAAAAAATTCCCTGAGCTTTCCTTTTATATTTAATGAGAAGTAACGGTTCATGCCATACGATTTAGCAACAAGAGAGTTGACGGAATTGCCGGGCAGCTGCGTGATGTGAAAAACCTCATCCATCACCCGCCGCTCTCTTTTCTGCAAAAGTAGCAAAATTTTCCCATCCCGGAAATCTATTTGTGGCACAAATATCAGAAACCTGACACCGGACGGTCAAGCACATCGGGAATATCGGCGGGAATCGATTTCGGTTGTGATGCCTTCCGACGGCTGCTCCGGCGTCCGGCTTTTATCTCATTCTTTACCGTTACGGCGCTGTCACGGCTTTTTATCTCCAAAGCGACCGTGTCGGCCGGCGACGCCGCAGCCGGCAACTCTTCAACAGCGGCCTCAACGCCACGCGAACGGCCAAAGAGCAATATCACCGCATATATCACGGCAAGAGATGCAATGAATGCAAGCGATGCCAGATGTCGGCGCGTAGTGGTTTTCATGCGCTGCGTCAGTTAAATTGTGCCACAAGAATTACAGCAATCGCTATCGGTGCCACCCATCTGAGCATAAACATCACAATTCGCGTCGCCACACTTCTCGTGGCCGAACCGTTGCCGAGCTGGTCGGCTATCATTCCTTTCGGAGCGAACCATCCCGCATAGACACACATCGCAAGCGAGCCAAGAGGGAGAAGTATATTGGTCGCTACCGTGTCAAGAAGGTTGAAGAAGGTGAGATTGAAAATCCTGAAACCGGAAAGCGGACCGGCCGACAATGCGCTCAGAGTGCCGAAAATCAACACTGGCGACATAACGGTGAGCACCGCGTTGCGGCGGCTCATCCTCAACCGGTCCTGAAAAAACCTCACCGACACTTCAGCTATCGATATTGTCGAAGTCAGAGCCGCGAAAAGCAACAACATGAAGAACAGCACCGACCACACCTGCGTGCCGGGCATGCGTGTGAACACCTCGGGCAACGTGACAAACACAAGCGTAGCCCCTTCGAGGCTCTCCCCCTCCATGCCAAACGACGTCACTGCCGGAAATATTATAAGCCCCATCATCACCGCCACCAGCATATCAAGCGACGACACGATGACCGCAGTCCGTCCGAGCCGTGTCTCCCGCGGAAAATATGCCGCGTACGTGATAAGAATACCCATGCCGAGGCTGAGCGAGAAAAACGCCTGTCCCAGCGCATCGATTACAACCGAAGCGTCAATTTTTGAGAAATCAGGTTTCAGGAAAAACCGCACGCCTTCCGACGCTCCGGGCAGCGACAACGCCACCACGCAGAATACCACCAATATGACAAACAGCAACGGCATCAGCACGTTGGATATTTTCTCAATCCCCTTGCGCACGCCGCAAAGCAGCACCAGCATGTTGACGGCAACCATCAACACCGTATACAATACCGGCTTCGTGTCGCCCGACACATAATCCTGCATCTTTGTGCCAAACGACGATGTGCCGTCGGCTATGCCGGAAAACAGATCGCCCGTCACAGAGTTCACAAGATACTCCAGAGTCCATCCTGCCACCACTATATAGAAACACAATATCATATATGAGGCCACTATGCCCATGCCGCCGACAATCCACCAGCGCGACCCCGGAGATATCCGCTTGTAGTCGCCGATGGCATCAGTGCCCCCTTCGCGCCCTATGGCAAACTCTCCGAGCATCACCGGAATACCCAGCAACAGCACACACGCGACATACACAAGAAGAAACGCCGCGCCTCCATTACCCTGGGCTTCGGCCGGAAACCTCCATATATTTCCCAATCCAACGGCCGACCCGACTGTAGCCGCAATCAACCCTATTTTCGAACTGAATTTTGTAGCCATAATTATAATTTGCAACAAAAATACATCCTTAAATTAAGTTTCACAAATATTTAACACCAATAATACGTGAATTGTCACGCCAAGTATCTATTCCGAATAATCTCTAACACATACTTATTCATTTTTAACAGCCGGCGGTTGACGATATTTCAATATTTTTAGGTAAATTTGCAGCCATAGTGTAAAAATTCAGTGTTTTAACAGACAAATCTGTCTCAACCGACCCAAACTACAACAATTGCAATGGCAACAAAACCGTCAATTCCAAAAGGCACGCGCGACTTCTCTCCCATCGAGATGGCTCGCCGCAACTATATATTCAACACCATCCGCGAAGTTTTTTCTCTCCACGGCTTCTCGCAGATCGAGACCCCGGCGATGGAAAACCTCTCGACCCTCATGGGCAAATACGGCGACGAGGGTGACAAACTCCTGTTCAAGATACTCAATTCGGGCGACTTCCTCAAAGGCGTTGACCGCACGCTTCTCGACGACGAGACAGCATCACTGAAACTGGCGGCGAAACTTTGTGAAAAAGGATTGCGTTATGACCTCACAGTGCCGTTCGCACGCTACGTGGTGCAACACCGCGGCGAGCTGCAGCTACCCTTCCGCCGGTTTCAGATTCAGCCCGTATGGCGCGCCGACCGTCCGCAGAAAGGGCGCTATCGTGAATTCTATCAGTGCGACGCCGACATCATCGGCACCGACTCGCTCTGGAATGAAGTCGAACTCCTCGACATCATCCGCGACGTGTTCTCACGCCTGCGCATAAACGTACTCATCAAGCTCAACAACCGCAAGATACTCGCAGGCATCGCCGAGACAATCGGCGCTCCCGACCGCCTCGTCGACATCACCGTCGCTATTGACAAAATAGATAAAATCGGCATCGACAACGTCAACGCCGAACTCAAGGAGAAAGGCCTGACCGACGAAGCGATAGCAACTCTCCGCCCCATACTCGAGCTTTCAGGCACCAACGAAGAGCGCATCGCCGCTCTCCGCAGCGTATTGGCCGGAAGCGAGACCGGACTCAAGGGCATCGAAGAGACAGAGACTATACTCCGCCGCGCCGGCGAAGGCAGCGCGCATATCGAGCTCGACGTTTCACTCGCCCGCGGCCTCAACTACTACACCGGTGCCATCATCGAAGTCAAAGCTCTCGACGTAGCCATCGGCAGCATCACCGGCGGAGGACGCTACGACAACCTCACAGGAGTGTTCGGCATGCCCGGCATGTCAGGTGTCGGAATTTCATTCGGAGCCGACCGCATCTACGACGTCCTCAACACACTCGACCTCTATCCGTCAGAAGCCACCACATCCACCAAAGTGATGTTCGCCAACATGGGCGAGGCCGAAGCCGAAGCAGCATTCCTTGCCGCACGCCGCCTCAGAGAGGCCGGCATCCCCGCTATGGTCTATCCAGACAATGCCAAGATGAAAAAACAGTTCGGATATGCCGACGACATGTCAATACCCTACGTAGCCATCATCGGCGAGACCGAGATAAACGAAAACAAAATCACCATTAAGGAAATGGCGACCGGGCAGCAGGAAATGCTCACTGTCGAAGAAGCCATCAATAAAATCAACTCTCTCTAACTCCGCTTTATTATGAAAAAAATCTTATTGTTAGTAGTGGCGGCAGTCGCAACGTTACTCCCGCTCAAAAGCGCGGCGCAGTTCCGTTACGGAGCCACGGCAGGTGTCGACTTCACGACACTCAAATTCAAACAGGATCTGATGACAATCGACGCCTCCACCGGATTTCAGGCCGGCGTGCAGGGCGAGATGATGTTTCCCGGCATCGGGTTCGGCATCGACATCGGATTGCTCTACACCCAGCGCGGCGCAACCCTCAACCTCGGCGAACGCGAAATTTGGGCATCGCAGGGATACACCGACCCGCGCTGCTATCTGCATTACATCGAGATACCTCTCGACCTGCGGTTCAAATGGACACGCATGCAGGGGCTCGAAGATTACATCGCTCCCTACGTGTTCGGCGGCCCCACGCTTTCACTCCTGGCCGGACACAGCAAAATCGACGCCCTCAAATATGCATTCGGCGAAATAGGCCTGCAATGCGGCATCGGTTTTGAAATCATGCGCCGCTGGCAGATACAGGGCTCCTACACCTGGGGCATGACCTACGCCCTCAAGACCAAACTCCTCGACGACTTCAGCGCCCAGAACCGCACCTGGTCCATCCGCGCAACCTACTTCTTCTAAACCATATCACCGTACGCCGGCAGCTGCGCCACAAACGCATAGCTGCCGGCGGCGTAGTCTATGGCACAGCAGTAATGCCTCAATCCGTTTGACACTGCAAGATAACGCGCGCGAAGCACCATATTATACCTCACAATCTGGTCAAACACCTCCTGCGTGATATCAACATGCGGCGCCTTATACTCCACGATGATAAACGGCTCACCGTGCCGGTCATAAACCACCGTATCGGCCCGCCGCGACAGATTGTTGAGACGCAGCGACACCTCATTGCCGATTATCGACCGCGGATAGCCCAACACCCCGCAAAGATAACCCACGAAATGCTGCCTGACCCACTCCTCGGGGGTCAGCTTCACATACGCATTGCGGCACCCGTCATATATTCGCACCATGTCGCCGTCACGCCTCAGCACCGGAGCCACAAGCGCCGGCAGATTCAATCTCGGAAAGTTATCCATATCGTTTTGTGTTCGGAAATTTTTGTGTAAATTTACACAAAATATTTATTATTTACCACACGATGGCCGATGCAGTAACATACACGGCGTTGCGCAACGCTCTTGCAAAAAAGCAATACCACAACGTCTATCTCATACATGGCGAAGAAGGATATTACATCGACGAACTCGCCGGACTCTTCGACGCGATACTCCCCGACTCCGAGCGCGACTTCAATCTCTACACAATGTATGCGCCGCAGACCGACGCAGCCACCGTGGCCGAAGCCTGCCAACGCTACCCCATGATGGCCGACCGTCAGGTTGTGATACTCAAGGAAGCGCAGGCCGTGCCAGTGGCATGGTTCAACAAACTGCTCCCCTACATCGAGAATCCCGCGCCGACCACCATACTCGTAATCATCGCGCGCGGCGTTTCGGTCAAAAGCGCCACTCTCACAAAAAGCATAGCCAAAGGCAAAGGCGTGGTGTTTGAGTCAAAACGGCTCGCCCCGGCCGCAGTCACATCAACAATACGCGATTTCATAAAAGAAAAAGGACTCTCCATCGAAGACAAAGCCCTCGCCATGCTTCAGGACTACGTCGGATCCGACCTCTCACGCATCTACAACGAAATCGACAAGATGACCGTAGCCCTGCCGCCCAACGCCATGATAACACCCGAGAGCATCGAGCGCAACATCGGCGTCAGCAAAGACTACAACAACTTCGAACTCATAGCAGCGATCGCACGCCGCGATGTAGAGCGCATCTACAAAATCATCAACTATTTCCGCCGCGACCCAAAAAACCATCAGCCTATCGTCACCACCCCTCTCATCTTCAACTTCTTCGCCAACCTGCTCACAGCGCTCTACGCCCCCGACAAATCAGACCGCGGACTGATGAACGAACTCGGCTTCAAATGGTCCGGCCAACTCACCGACATAAAGCCCGGACTGACAAACTACCGTCCCTGGCAAATCATAAAAAACATCTCCGCCATACGCCAATTCGACGCACAAAGCAAAGGCATAGGCTCGCGCGCCGACCAGTTCGACCTCTTCGAAATGCTGATATTCAAAATCCTCAACAACCCCAACCGCCCCTGAGCCGGCAGATTATTTGAATGAATATCTAATGGATATCTGAGACTGGCAATGAAAATAATTTGGGAAATAAAAAAAATAGCATTACATTTGCACCACACAAACGCAATGCGGCAGTAGCTCAGTTGGTAGAGCATCAGCTTCCCAAGCTGAGGGTCGCGAGTTCGAGCCTCGTTTGCCGCTCAAAGCCAAAACCGGCAGTCAATTTCCATTGGCCGCCGGTTTTTATATCATCCTCCTTAGCCATATAAACTGATATTCCCGAATTTTTTCATATATTTGCCGTCATCACATCTAAACCTCCTGACACCATGAATACTCCCCGTCTGCAGCTGGCCGCACTACTGACCGCCGTCATCATGCTCGGAGCATGCAATTCCGCCGGCCGACAAGAAAACCATAAAGTATTCAGCATCGAGGAAATAAGCAAAGAGGAGTTCATCGAAGCCGACACATGCCGCTCCGACAACGACAGGCGCTTCAACGAAATTTTCGCCTACAAAGAGACTCCCGACAGCATAACAACAGAGATATTACGTAAGGAGCGCATGCGTTTCGAGGCCATGGATCCCGCGGAAAGAGAAGATTACGACATAGAAGAGCAACAATATGCCGACATCTTCTCCCCCGACGCGCTGATTTACGCCGACGCTCTTGACATGTACCTGCTTCCCGTGCCGACCATACACGATTGCATATTGCGTTGTTACGACTCGCATTCAGGCGAACAACTGGGAGAGATACTCTACCCGTTCGCCATATCACCCGACGGCGTCATTGCAGCACAAAAAGGATATGACTGCGACTGGCCTCTCGACCTGCACTTCTACAAACGCTACGACAACGTCATCTTTGAATTCTGCTCCTTCAAGACAACCGGTTACTACAGTGAATTCATCATGGACAACGACAGCGCCGAAAACTGGAATCTTCCCGTCAGTTCATTCTTCACCGACAACAACACCCTCTACTTATCTCTGATATCCCTCCGATATTTCCACAACCAAGACACAGCAGACATCATCTACCTCAAAATCACCCTCCCCGACTTCTGATACGACCCGATAATTATAAAAGCCAGCTCAGTCACATACAACCATTTAAATCCTGACTCCATATAACACCTAATTCCACACCCCCGAAACAATTAAAAAAAATTAAAGAAATATTTCTTTAATTAAAACCAATTTCTTATTTTTGCAATCAACCAAACCAAAGCCACGAAGGCTTGTTTAAAACAAAGATTGATATGGAGAATAAGAAATTAAAAATCAGAGATTTGACTTTGCGCGACGGTCAGCAGTCACTGTTTGCTACCCGCATGCCGCAAAAAGATATCGATTTATTGCTCCCCTTATATGAGGACGCCGGCTTTTATATCATGGAAGTCTGGGGCGGTGCAGTGCCCGACTCCGTGATGCGCTACCTCGACGAGTCCCCCTGGAACCGTCTCCGCACCATCTCAAAAGCCATGAAAGGCAAATCGCTCCTCTCTGCGCTCTCTCGCGGACGCAACCTCTTCGGCTACGTGCCTTACCCCAACTCAGTGCTCGAAGGTTTCTACAAAGAAGCCATTGACAACGGACTCAACGTGATGCGTATATTCGACGCCCTCAACGACATCGACAACGTGCGCGACTCTATAAAGATGATCAACGACCTTGGCGGCATTCCCGACGGAGCCGTTTGCTACACCGTCGACCCCAAAGCCGATGACCGGGAAAAGAAAAGCGGCTTCTTCGGCAGGCTCTTCGGCAAGAATGCCGCAGAGCCTGAAAAGATATTCACCGACGAATACTTTGTAGAGAAAGCCCGTCAGATGGAAGCCCTCGGCGCCAAAATCATAACACTCAAGGATATGGCCGGCCTCGTCACGCCCTCACGTGCAGCCTCCATCATCTCCAAACTCAAAGCCAATGTAAAAGTCGATGTCGACTTCCACACCCATTGCACTCCCGGCTACGGCCTCGCATCATCACTGATGGCGATCATTAACGGCGTCGACATCCTCGACACCAACATCTGGTGGTTTGGCGGAGGCTCGGCCGCCCCTGCAATCGAACTCATTTACGTATTCTGCCAA
This sequence comes from Muribaculaceae bacterium Isolate-002 (NCI), assembly GCA_004102805.1. Taxonomy (GTDB): domain Bacteria; phylum Bacteroidota; class Bacteroidia; order Bacteroidales; family Muribaculaceae; genus JAGBWK01. The sequence continues at coordinate 8,325 of SCEG01000049.1, read as the reverse complement.
AAACTCGGCATCGAAATCGGAGCCGACATGGCTGCAGTGGGCAAAATACGCAAAGAGCTCTACAACGTGCGTAAAAACCTCGCCGCCTTCGACCTTAACAAAGACCGTTTCCCCAAAGAATTCGATCCTCTCACCGATACACTTCCCGCCGAAATCGACGCCCAGTTCGACAAAGCCATCGCATCGGCAAAAGCAGGCGACGAAGCCGCTCTCCTCGACGCATGCCACGCTATCGAGGCATACTTCGGCTTCCCCAAGCCTAACCTCCTCGTCAAAGAAGCGGAAGTGCCCGGAGGCATGTACTCCAACATGGTGGCCCAGCTCAAAGCGCTCGGAGCCGACGACCTCCTTGACGACGCAATGCTCCTCATCCCCAAAGTGCGCCGCGACGCCGGCCTCGTGCCCCTCGTCACTCCCACAAGCCAGATTGTCGGCGCCCAGGCCGTCAACCTCGCAATGGACCGCAAGAAAGGCAATCCCGACTACTCCAACAAATCCAACCAGTTCATATCGCTCGTCAAAGGTGAATACGGCAAGACGCCCGTAGCCATCGACCCCGAATTCCGCGCGCAGATCACAGGCTCGCCCGAAGAGCGCCCCTACGACGTGTCGGCTTACCGCGAACCCGCCAACCCAACACTTGACGACCTCGGAGGCACACCACTCGCCACCAACAACGAGGAAAAACTTCTCCTTGCCCTCCTCCCCACTGTTGCCAACACCTTCCTGCGCAATCGCCGCAAAGAAGAATTCGAAGCCAAAAAAGCAGCTGAGCCCAAGGCGGAAGAAAAGAAAGCCGTTGAAGTAAAGAAAGAGGATGACGAGCCAATCACCGGCGAACTGTTCAAAGCCCCGATGGGCGGACGCATCATATCTGTCAATGTCAAGAAAGGCGACAAAGTCAAGAAAGGCCAGCTCCTGCTCGTTTACGAAGCCATGAAGATGGAAAACGACGTCGAAGCCGAAACCGACATGACAATCAAACGCGTCTTCGTCAACACCGACGACGTGGTCGGCACCGACGCCCCCCTCATCGAATACGAACGCTAATCACCCGTGCCCCAATAATTGAAGAAGCAACCCATACCTGCTTCTCTTTTAGAAACTGTTTAAATTTATATGATACAGATTTTGAGAAGTATTGTCGGATTGATTTTTGTTTGTGATGAGGGAGCGTAGCCGTAGCTACGTGACCGAAGAATAAACAAAAAGACTCCGACAAGACTCTCAAAGGCAAAGTGATATGAATTTTAAACAGTTTCTTATATAATCCAAACGGCACGAGTGCAACCTATTAAAGGCATAGAGACTATGTTGTATAAAAAAATACAGCATGGTCTCTTTTTTACTGTGTAAAAAGACGCTTTTTTTGGGGGGGAGGGGATTTAAAGAGACACACACATCCTAATATCATTTTATTACCCTATAAGCAATTTTTGCATTAAATTAAAAAAAATGCCTCAAAATATTTGACAGATAAAAAAAATACAGTATTTTTGACATCAAGATATATCACTTACATAGTAGTCCTTTTCTTATTATTAAGTTATAACCTTATTAAGTTATAACCTTATTAAGTTATAACCTTATTAAGTTATAACCTTATTAAGTTATAACCTTATTAAGTTATAACCGACAAATTTATGAAATCAAAATTAGCACTTATCGTTCTTATGATGTTTGGCGCCATGACAGCTAACGCAGTATTGATCCCAATTAAAACATCTTGTGGGAAAACAGTTTATTTGGAGTCTTCTGAATATGCATCCATGCAAGAGATGGCCATAGATGCTAAAAAAATTAGCGATGCCGTTTGTAACAAAGAACTTGAGAGGGTCGACCCTGAAGAATTAACACCGTCACATCCTTAAAGTTCTAATTAGATAGAGCGTCTATATTTGGTTCCTATAACCATATTGGCGCTCTGTTTTTCTGTAATATGTTATAATCATGAAGCCATTATCATTCTTTATTTTTTCAATTTTATGTTTTGCGGCTAATGCCCAATCTTTAACGACTTCACAAGTTTCATCACTCAAAAACGATACAATTGCAAAAACAGTTGTTGACCGTGCTGTATATCGCGTGTTTTATGATTACAGATATGCGCCTGATGCAGATTTTCCCGATGAGAGATACCGCGCTCTTACTTTCCTTCAAGTAGGTAGAACTCACAATAGTTATATGGATTATAATGCATTCAGATCTGATTCCATAAATGACATCAATGCCAAGGACTGTGTCCCAATGATGGAATATTTTGCCGCCATGCAAAACGCCATTGATTTAATCGGGTATGAGCAGCGTTTCATAATCGACCGGCGGCAGAAGCGACAGATGGTACAGGAACGCGTAGCTTTGCAGGAATATCAATATGAAGAACCCGTACCGGAAATCAACTGGATTCTCATACCAGGTGACAGCATAATCGCAGGCTATGACTGCAAGAAAGCTGCATGCAACTTTTATGGGAGGGAATATGTCGCATGGTATGCTCCTGATGTACAGTTGCCATACGGCCCATACCAGTTTAATGGACTGCCGGGACTGATATTTAAAATAACCGACACGGAAAATAATTTCGATTTCACAATCTCCGGACTGCAGCAAATCGATTTCTACGACCCGATTTATGTAAGGGAATACAGAGCAATCGTAAAGTCCAGCAGGAAAGAGGTACGCAAGATTGAAAAGAATTATTGTGCAAATCCGGCCAAAGGATTGAAGAATAGCGGCAAGACCATAATAATGTCGGACGAAGACTGGGAGTCGATACAACCAACGCCCTATAACCCCATCGACCGCGAATAATTCATGAGATTAATCATATCATTTTTATTCTGTTGCTTCTCAGTTGTTTGTAGCGCAGAACGACAAGAAGTACGAATACACATACAACTATGCGATAAAGATAGCTCAGAGCCTTTACCTGACGTAGTGGTCAATACATTTGACACAAAACAACGACAGCTGTCCTTCAACATAACCGATGGAGATGGCAATACCTCGGTCAGCACGACGGGCGATTACTTAGTCTGCTCTTATCTGGGGTTCAAGGAATTGAAAGTCAAGCTAAGCACATTTAAAGAAAACACATGCAACAAACTGTATCTTGAAAAATCGACTGTCAATTTGAAAGAAATCACCGTAAAGGCTCCACCGATAAGAGAAAAAAGCGATACGCTCGTCTATCTTGTAGATGCATTCAAATCGCAAAGCGACAGACATCTTGAAGATATATTAAAAAAATTGCCGGGCATAAGCGTAAGCAACGACGGACGCATATCATATCAGGGCGAGGCCATCAGCAAATTCTATATTGAAGGACAGGATTTACTCGGCGGCAACTATAATCAGGCCACTGCAAATCTTCCGGTAGAGGCTGTTACCAATGTAGAAGTTCTTGAACACAACCAGAACGTCAAAGTCCTCAAGGGCAAAGTTCTTGAAAAAAAAGCGGCATTGAATATCCGGCTTAATAAGAACTATCGACAGCGTCCGTTCGGCGAAGCACTATTAGGTGCTGGAGCAGCACCATTTATCTGGGAGAGCCGTCTTTTTCTGACACAGGTCGGTACAAAGGGGCAGACAATGGTTGTCGCCAAAACAAACAATACCGGCAACGATTATACCTCGGACATCACAGGCCAAATTGACATCACCGATTTTGGCAACTACGATTTCCTCCCAACCCCTTTCATTTCGACCACATGCACCGCAACCGGACCGGTCGACATAGACCGAATGACCGATAACGAATCGTTTTTCGCCGGAATAAACCATTTGGTCAAACTATCCGAAAATGCCAATCTTCGTATCAACCTGCTGGCCGACAAAAATATCTCTGACTTTAACTCTCTTTACGACTACAAATTCGGTGGCGCCTACGAAACCTCATACCGCGATATCTCTGACATCAACGACAACAGATATACAGTCAAGCCCGCGGTAAAATACGAACTCAACTCCGATAAAGCCTTCGTAAGCGACCAACTGACATTCTCACTTACAAGGAACAGGCAGAATCTTCATCTAACTACTGAAGGCAATTATTTCGCGCAGCAAACCAAAACAATTCCGACATGGATACAGAACAAATTCAAATCAACCTTCTCTATCGGAGGAAACCTGTTCGGATTTAACTCCTTGACAAGGTATTATCACGCCGGTCAATGGCTTTCGGTGGATAAACAGTCATATGATTACAGCCAACTTTCATTCGTCACAAACAACAATATCTCGACATCTTTGACTTTGGCAGGAAACACCGTGAGTACCGGCGTCGGGATAAACTATAAAATCAACCGCTTTAACTCCGATTCCGACATCACCTATAGCTATGTCGGCATTTACATTCCTCTTAGTTACAATATATGGTATTCAGGTACAGGCAACATCTCGCTCGGATGCAATCTCTACTTAAACAGATACAGATTGAACGGATGCTCTTTCACCGATGAAAAGACAATGGTTGCACCTTTACCAAGCATCAGCCTAAGACAAAAAATCATAAGAAATCTCACTTTCAGCATCGGCTCTTCATATTCAAAAGGTGACCATCCCTCAGACTTCTATGCAGCAGACTCTGTCAGAAGAGACTACCGAACCTGGTATAAATCATTGAATACACTTACATTTACAAGTTCATATCGCGCATCGCTAAGTCTTGACTACCGCAATCTCTACCACATGTTCTTCTCCTCTTTTTCCATAATATTCAGCCATAAGAAAGACGACAGTTACCGCGAGTCAAATTATGCTACCGGCTATACTTTGATTGAAAACCGGGCAGGGCGGACTCACCGGAACAGTCTGTTCTCAAATCTATCCGCCGACAAAACGTTCACAGATGCCTCCCTCTCTATCCGCGGCGAACTCAACTACAGCAGATTTACATTCCTGCTTGCGCAAAACGGACTCCTCACCGACAACATATCAAATACACTCAACACATCAGTCAAAGTAATATACCAGAGACTGAAATGGATTAATGCCACACTCGGCCTTGATTACACAACATCATGGCAAAACAATATAGCAGGAAAGAGCATCTACTTGCATTCATGCAAAATGAAAGCCGACATTAAAATTTTTCCTGCCCCCAAATGGGAAATCGGAATAGCGTTCGATAACTACAATAACGAGATACAACCGGGCAAATACAAATCGAGCAACTTTCTTGATGGCAACGCCACTTACAACATTTCAAAAAGAATTTCTATCGAAGCGGAAATGAAAAATATCCTTAATAGCTCAGCCTATTCATATACTACTGATAATGGACTTAACTGGACATATTGCCGGCTACCGTTGCGTGGGCGCGAAGCACTACTGAAGTGCACGCTAAAGTTTTAAGAGAAGTCCTAAGCAAGTCTCTCCAAGGGATTCCCAATCCATTGATATTAAACTTTTTTACGCAAAATCTTTGAAGTATCGGAGATTTTGCGTAAATTTGCAAGCCATTACGAAAGACCGTCCTACCAACGGTAATAATAACGTATTGAATAACAGATATTAACCTCCTAAAGGATTATGAAAAAAGATATCCATCCCTCCAACTACCGCGAAGTGGTCTTCAAAGATATGTCTAACGAAGAAATCTTCATCACTCGCTCTACAGTTGCCGCAAAAGAAACTATCGAAGTTGACGGTGTAACCTACCCCCTCGTAAAGCTTGAAATCACCTCTTCAAGCCACCCCTTCTTCACCGGCAAGCAGAAACTCGTCGACACCGCTGGTCGCGTTGACAAGTTCATGAGCCGCTACGGCAACCGTCGCAAAAAATAATTGCACTGACAATAGGAAACGACATAACGACGCCGGAGACACAAAATCTCCGGCGTCGTTGTATTTATCAAAAGAAAACAACACCCTCCTATCGACACCTAAGCGGTTCATATCACAGCCTCAACTTAATATTGCTGTAAGGGCGCTGCAGAACTCAGAGAAATGCCGCCAAAATGTAGGGACGCACGGCTCGTGCATCCGCCAACATCCTGATTATCAGGCGCTATATTAAACACACAAACCATGCGCCCCACCCTACATCTTCGGGGGCGAAACACCCCTTCCACCGCCCACCAAACCACACACCCACCCCCCACGGAGAGCCGGAGGCTTGAGGCCGTGATTAACCCGGGTTCGTAGACCGCAGAGCGGGCGCAGACCCCGGCAACCCGAGCCACTATAGCATAAGCCCCGGAGGGGCGGCCCATGGTAACATAGCAATTAGCCTGCCACAGATTGCACCAACCGGACTTTGCCACTGACCCGCATTTTCCCTAAAATTAAATATTGACAACTAATAACACATATAATTAACTAATTAACCCATAACGTCAATGTACTACTGTTCAAAGAAAAATAACCTTCAAAAAAGAGTGAGCTGAGTAGCCTCCGCAACAGCGGCATGACGCATCATAGTCCGACGCACAGTCCAGCCCTGCGAACCATTGCGGAGCGACAGCGTGACAGGTCCGGCCATCACGCCCTTGGCTCCACGTCTGATAGCATCAATGACATCTTCGATTGAACTCATACCCGCATACGTAGCCCTGAACACCGTACGTCCGCAAGCCATTACAGTAGCGAAAATCACATCTGTAGCCGAAACCATCAAACCTGCATTAACCCTGCTTTTCATCATATTTCCTCCTTTGAATGTCGCATGAAATCATGACCGGTTCACCCGCAGCCATCTCATCCATACACTGCAAAGTTACAACCCTCATGCGCCAAATCACTGCCCAGCCATCATAACTATTGTTAACACACTGTTCAAAGCAACAAAAAAAGGAAATCTCCCGCCCTATCCGCCCCACACCACAACCTCGCGCCCCCTACTTCCGCAGGACACCGATTTACACCGACGACCCCCACTGCCACTTCTGGCGAACTAAAAAAAAATGCGCCGCAAGCGGCGCATTTCCGGATATATCAGAATAAAACAGAAATTATTCTGCTACAACTTCAAAAGGTATTTCTACACTGACCTCCTTGTGGAGTTTGACAGTAGCCTTATATTTACCGAGCTCTTTTACAGTCTCCTTGATAAATATGATCTTACGGTCAACATTGTGGCCGAGTTTCTCAAGCGCTTCAGCAATCTGGATATTGTTCACCGAACCGAAGATCGTACCGTTGGCGCTTGCCTTGGCACCGATTGTCAGTTCAACATCCTTGAGAGCTTCAGCCGCAGCTTCTGCATCAGCCTTGATCTTAGCAAGCTTGTGAGCGCGCTGACGCTGATTTTCTGCAAGCACTTTAAGCGCCGATTCTGATGCGATTACGGCTTTGCCCTGGGGGATAAGGTAATTACGACCGTAGCCGCTTTTCACCTCTACTACGTCATCCTTGTAACCAAGGTTGGCGATATCTTCTTTAAGAATAAGTTTCATATTGTTGTTACGGCGTTAAAATGGATTATTTCATCAAGTCGGTTACATAGGGGAGGAGAGCCAGATGGCGTGCACGCTTTACAGCCTGTGCCACACGGCGCTGGAATTTGAGCGAAGTGCCGGTGATGCGGCGGGGAAGAATCTTGCCCTGCTCATTGAGGAACTTCTTGAGGAATTCCGGATCTTTGTAATCGATATACTTGATTCCGCTGCGTTTGAAACGACAGTATTTTTTCTTTTTAACGTCCACTGAAAGCGGAGTGAGATAGCGGATTTCTGATTGTGTCTGTGCCATTGTTTAGTCCTCCTTTACTTCTACTTCTTTGACTTCTACTGCGGGTTTGTTAGCTTTGAGACTACGACGTTTTGCAGCATATTCTGCGGCAAACTTGTCAAGACGGAAAGTCAGGAATCGGAGCACTCGTTCGTCACGACGGTAAGCGGTCTCCAGCTTCTTGATAGTCTCGGGAGCTGCATCAAACTCTACCAGAGTGTAGAATCCGGTTGACTTCTTCTGAATGGGATACGCAAGTTTGCGGAGGCCCCACAACTCTTCGTTCACGATAGCTGCACCGTTGTCGGTCAGCACCTTGGTGAACTTTTCTACCGCTTCCTTCATCTGTACATCAGACAAAACGGGAGTCAAAATGAAAACGGTTTCGTAATGGTTCATTTTACTTTTTGATTAATTTATGATTATATAATTGTCCGGACACTTAACGTTGCCCGAAAAAAGCGCTGCAAAGTTAACGCTTTTCTTGCTGATTTCCAAAAAAATCAGACTGTTAATTCAGTCACGAGCAATATTGTCCTAAACGTTTTGGGCAAAAATAAAAATAGGAAGTAGTTACTAAGGCAAAAAATGACTACCTTAGTAGTGAGCGACCAACTCAACTACTTCCTATGGCAAATATAACACTTTTCGCAC
>SCEG01000464.1 GCA_004102805.1 Muribaculaceae bacterium Isolate-002 (NCI) | reverse complement strand
CGCCGCGTGTGCAGGCCCTTCTCGTGGCCGGGGACCGCTTTTACCGGCTTCCGGGCGGGACCGAGCGGCCGGCCCGGCGGCGCGGGCCGCTGCGCCGCGCGGCGACGGCCCTGCGGGTGGAGGAAAGCGGCGAATTCACCCCGGACCACCGGCGGCTCTGGGCGGAATTCATGGGCCGCGCGGACCGGAAGGAAGGCAGACCCCTAGCCCCGCACGTGCGGGAGCTGTATGCCCGCACGCCCGAAACTCTGGCGGAGGCGGACGGTCATCTGCGCCTGCTCAATGCCTGGGACCGGGAAGGCCGTCTGGCCGCCTGTCTGCTGCTGGATTACGCGCCGGAAAAATTCACTTCCTACGTGCTCGGCGCGCATTCCCGCGCGCACTACGCGCCCC
>SCEG01000463.1 GCA_004102805.1 Muribaculaceae bacterium Isolate-002 (NCI) | reverse complement strand
GTGAATGCCGCTGAGTTCGGCGAGTTGATTGATCCGTTCGACGGACTTGCTGATCTCGACGACCAGCTCATACGAACCCCTTTGGATCCTGACGTTACATTCTCCGACGACCCATTGCGCATGATGCGTGCTATACGCTTTGCCACCCAGCTGGGATTCTCTATTGTGCCTGAGACATTCGATGCGATCGCACGCAATGCCTACCGCATCGGTATCATATCCCGAGAGCGTATTGCAGATGAACTGATGAAGATTATGGCATCACCTATGCCTTCAATCGGATGGGAACTCCTGGCAAAATGCGGGCTGCTCATACATATCCTTCCCGAGCTCGACGCCATGAGGGGTGTTGAGACTGTAAATGGACGAGGACACAAAGACAATTTCTATCATA
>SCEG01000462.1 GCA_004102805.1 Muribaculaceae bacterium Isolate-002 (NCI) | reverse complement strand
AGAGCCGGTGAACATGGAAAAGGATTTGCTGTAGTTGCCCAGGAAATCCAGAAACTTGCAGAACAGACCAAAAAAGCGGTAGATGATATCGGAAAAATTGTAACAGAATCTGTAAAAAATACGGATGGTGCAGTATCTGTTATGGAACAGAGTGGAAAGCTCACAGAAGCCGGAATGTGTAGCATTCAGAAGGTCGTTGATTCTACCTCCATGATAACTGTATCGAATGAGCAGATGACCGGACAGATTATGGAAATGGATATGACTGTAGAAGATATAAGGATTCATAGCAGTGAAGTGGCATCCTCCATGGAGCAGGTAAATGCCAATACACAAAGCAATTATCAGGCAATTGAACATGTAACCGCAGCAGCACAGGAAAATAGTGCAGGTG
>SCEG01000461.1 GCA_004102805.1 Muribaculaceae bacterium Isolate-002 (NCI) | reverse complement strand
TAGCAAACATAAGCTCGCCTGGTACGACGTGCTGCTGGCCGCCGCCGGAGCTGCCGTCTGCGGCTACATCGTCTGGAATTACGATGTGATCGTACTGGATGCCGGGCCGCCCACCGAAATGGATTTCTTCTTCGGTTGCGCCGCCATTCTGCTGGTGTTGGAAGCGACGCGGCGCATCGTGGGGCTGCCCATTACCCTGGTGGCCATCTGTTTTCTGCTCTACGCAAAATTCGGCAATCTGATTCCGGGCATGATGGGACACCCGGGCTTCTCGCTCAAGCGCATCGTGGGCCATATGTATCTGACCACGGAAGGCCTGTTCGGCATGCCGCTGGGCGTTTCGGCCTCCTTTGTCTTTCTGTTCC
>SCEG01000460.1 GCA_004102805.1 Muribaculaceae bacterium Isolate-002 (NCI) | reverse complement strand
CCGAGACATATCCCCTTCAGAAGAAGGGGCATACTCTTGAGTTCCTCAGGGAGAAAGCTCATCTGCGTCCGCGCACCAACACCTTCGGTGCTATTCTGCGTGTGCGCAGCGCCTTGGCTTTCGCCATTCACCGTTTCTTCCAGGAACGCGGATTCTTCTATCTGAACACTCCGCTTATCACCGGCAGTGACTGTGAGGGTGCCGGTGCTATGTTCCAGGTAACCACACTACCGCTTAACGAGTTGCCCAAGACCGAGGACGGTGTCGTGGATTATTCCAAGGACTTCTTCGGAAAGCCTACCGCGCTTACCGTAAGCGGTCAGCTCGAAGGCGAGCTTGGCGCTACAGCTCTTGGCGCCATATACACATTCGGTCCTACCTTCCGTGCCGAAAA
>SCEG01000459.1 GCA_004102805.1 Muribaculaceae bacterium Isolate-002 (NCI) | reverse complement strand
GAAATTAGAGGTTTGAATCATAACATCTCCATCCCTAGTTACGTTGTATCTGTAGCCAAATTGATCTCCACTGTCGACGTTTACACGATTTCCAACCTTTAAATTCGGCATTATATTGATAAATGTGCTTATTATTTCATTTGTGGGAATCATGTCTGCAACGAGCCAATTGGTAATAATGCGGAAATCTGGCGGGGTCGGTTGCCCCATTACCTTATAATATAATGCTTTTCCTAGCTTTCTTCCAAGGCGATGAAAGTGATCATGCGTTTCTGGCGCGACTTTCACCACCGGCGCTAGTGGAATTTGGCTTGCGGGGAGTGTGATTCCGCGCGCCGACAATGCTTTTGCCTTCTCGCCGAGAGACATATAGGGATTTGGTAAGGCGGAGGGG
>SCEG01000048.1 GCA_004102805.1 Muribaculaceae bacterium Isolate-002 (NCI) | reverse complement strand
GCAAAGGTCTTGGCTGTACGACCGCCATAGCGCGACAGCCGGGTAAAATTGACTTTGCCCGGAATCAACGCCACAGTGCGTATTGTTAAAATCAGCCAGTTGAGGAACCTTTTGCTCATCTTGGTTGTAGTATTTTCAAATACCGACTTACACCGAAAGGTGAAGTCTTTGAGAATCGCCAATACGTTCATGGTATAAGATTTTTATAATGAACGCTTTGGCGATTCATTTGTATTTGACAATTCAAGATATTAACTTAAGTTTCAACTACTTCGGTAATTTTTACCGAATCATTGTGTATCTGAAGGATGCTTATTTGAACTACCTGATTTTTTTGAACACTTAGTCGGACATTTATACAATGTCCCTGAGTCGACAAAAATGGGATATGATGCCGATTGGGGTGAATTTGTATTCGTCAGCGCTGTCAATTCCTTCGGTGCAGTTCATAGTGATACAATATGCACAACATCCTATATTACAGATGAAATGATACTTAAGCGAATTGAAGAATTGAGAAATGAAGCCGGCATCGGAGACGTATCTGTAGATATTGCGCCACCAACATATCAATGGAACAATTCTACACTGACATTCAATACACAAATAGATCAGATCCATATCTACGACCTTAGCGGCAGACTATGTCATAAAACAGATAATTGTGACACTATTGACTTATCCGACCTGCACAATGGCTTTTACATAATAGTTTATCAATATAAGTCTCAAATATATAAAACCAAAATCTTTAAATCATGAAAACGAATTTGCTTTGTGGATTCAATGCAACATTCAAATTTGCGAGATAAGAAACCGTTGTGATTTTGTGCTTTTTCCGAATTTCAATTTCAAATCCCCGCAATCCGGACACTACGCTCCGGCTTGCGGGGATGACTGCAATATCTACATTGGCCGCGGGTCACGTCACACACGCGGGCCGTTGAGCCACATCGACGATGACGCGTCTGACGGCATGCGCCAGTCTCCGCGGGGCGACAGACACACGCTGCCCACTTTCGGCCCGTCGGGCAGACACGACCGCTTGAACTGCTGGTTGAAGAAACGGCGGAAAAACACCTTTATCCATTTCTTTATCTCTTCCTCACGCCCGGGGAATGCACGGCAGGCGAGATACTCAATCTTAGCCGGAGTAAATCCATAGCGAAGCGTGTAATAGAGGAAGAAATCGTGAAGCTCATACGGCCCGACAAGATCTTCAGTTCGCTGCGCTATAGTTCCGTCGGCAGCGGCCGGAGTCAACTCCGGGCTTATCGGTGTGTCGATTATATCGGCAAGCGCCGTGCGCGCCTCCTCGCTGTCAGTGATGGCGACAAAATATTTCACAAGATGCCGCACCAGCGTCTTAGGCACTCCGGCATTCACCCCATACATCGACATGTGGTCGCCGTTATAGGTAGCCCAGCCCAAGGCAAGCTCCGAGAGATCGCCGGTGCCGAGCACCATGCCGCCCGTCTGGTTGGCGATATCCATAAGTATCTGCGTGCGCTCACGAGCCTGCGAATTCTCGTATGTCACATCCGTCACCGACGGGTCATGACCTATATCGCGGAAATGCAGATTTACGGCATCGGCAATCGGTATCTCGCGGATAGTGATGCCGAGCGCGCGCATCAGAGTCAGAGCATTGTTATACGTGCGCCCCGTAGTCCCGAACCCGGGCATCGTAACCCCCACGATCCCCTTTCGGTCAAGGCCGAGACGATCGTAGGTCTTTACCGCGATAAGCAGAGCCAGCGTGGAGTCAAGACCTCCCGATATACCCACCACAAGATGCTTCGTGCGGGTGGCGTCAAGACGCCGGGCCAGCCCCGCCACCTGTATATTGGTGATCTCACTGCAGCGCGCCTCCATATCATCGTCACCGGCCGGCACAAACGGCATCGGGTCGACATCGCGCAGCAGCGTATCGCCGGCTACGTCAACTCGCGCCGCTACTTTGACTATATTATAATGAGCATTCACCTCGCGTGCCGCCGTGTCTCCCCATGTCGTAGTGTGCATGCGGTCGCGGCGCAACGCTTCGATATCAACGTCGGCCACCACAAGCTGAGTCTTTGACTGCCATCTCACACCCTCGCGGAGTATGCGGCCGTTTTCCGCAATTATAGCCTTGCCGTCAAACACCAGATCGGTCGACGACTCACCGTAGCCCGCACCCGCATAGACGTATGCCGCCATACACCGCGCCGACTGCTGGGCGACAAGCCCACGGAGATAGGCATACTTGCCGGCCACATCGTCAGAAGCCGAAAGATTGAGCATCACTTCAGCGCCGGCAAGCGAATGACGCGACGACGGCGGAATAGCCGTCCACAGATCCTCGCACAGCTCAATCCCCACCTTCACCCCGTTGATTTCAATCAACTGGTCGCAACCGAAAGGCACATCGTAAAAACTGCCCACACTCACCGTAGAGAGCGACCCGTCGGCCGGATGCCACCAGCGCCGCTCATAAAACTCATTGTAATTCGGCAGATATGACTTCGGTATCACCGCCACAACGCGGCCGCCGGCCATCACCGCCGCACAGTTATACTGACACCCGCATTTCGTTACCGGCACACCAACCACAAGCGCTATACCGAGAGCCTCGCTGCCTCGCGCCAGAAAGTCAACCACATTGGCCACACCCTCCGCCATAACCGCATTGTGGAAAAGATCGCCGCACGTATATGCCGTTACCGACATCTCCGGCGTCACAACCAACTCGGCACCCCTGCGCGCAGCCTCGGCCGCAACGGCAAGAATAGCCTCAGCATTTCCCTTGCAGTCTGCAACATTCACCGACGGCACTCCCGCCGCAACTCTAAAAAAGCCATGCTCTGTCATATCTTGAAATCTAAGAGAGTGTTTGGATTTAAATGATTTTAAATGATTTTAGTTCAAAGGCCGGAGCGCATATCGACGCCCCGCACCGGCTCTGCGAAATTACTCATTTTTTTATAATAAGTGACTGTTCATCTCCAAAAAGAGCAGCACCGGCCCCCCTTTGTTAATAAATTATCGAAAATAAGTGAAAAAATTTGGTTAGTTGAGAAAAAATCAGTTACTTTGCACACTGTTTTATGGCTCATCCTGTAAAGCCCGAGAGAAATGATGCGCTCCCGGGTGATATGAGACTGAGATGGCGGCCATGAAGCGATGCAGTAAAATAACGAAACATAATAGATAAATTCATTAACAGCCATGTCAAAGATTTGTCAAATTACGGGCAAAAAAGCGATTACAGGCAACAACGTATCGCACTCTAAGCGCCGTACCAAACGCCGCTTCAATGTCAATCTCTTCAACAAAAAATTCTACTGGGTTGAACAGGACGCGTGGATTTCGCTCACCATCTCCGCTGCCGGATTGCGCACTATCAACAAATTAGGTCTTGACGCTGCTCTCAAGCACGCTGCAGGCAAAGGTTATATTTCTGAAATCAAATATATAGAATTCTAAATAAAATGGCAAAGAAAGCTAAAGGTAATCGCGTGCAAGTTATCCTCGAATGCACCGAGCACAAGGCAAGTGGTATGCCCGGCACTTCACGCTATATCACCACCAAAAACCGCAAGAACACAACCGAGCGTCTTGAACTCAAAAAATACAACCCCATCCTCAAGAAGGTAACCGTACATAAAGAAATCAAATAATACGATTAGGATATGGCAAAGAAAACAGTCGCCTCTCTTCAAAAAGGTGAAGGTCGCACATACAGCAAAGTTATCAAAATGGTAAAGTCGCCCAAAACCGGCGCTTACATGTTTAAGGAAGAAATGGTGCCCAACGACGCCGTTAAAGATGCCCTTAAATAATTACCCCGCAATAATCATATCATGCCGGACGTCATATTCTGACATCCGACAATACATATAAAAAAAGTGGAGTGTCAACACTGCGACGCTCCACTTTTTTTATATGCAATTGACTGTCCGCAATCGCTAACTGCACAAATTTTGTTATATTTGATGTAGTCTTGAGCTAATATTTTGACTACAAGGTTATTCTTGAGAATTCGCGTGAGGATGGGCAATGGATAAGAAATTGGCAGTGTGTTTGGTTACGCTATATTTCTCACGCTTTCAAATAACTCTTTTACTTTGATGCAAAGTTAGCATTTATTTTTGGATTACGCCTCATTCCAGAGCGTAATTCTCTTTTAGATTGCCTTTTCCGTGTCGCGGAAGTGACTATGCTTCAATAAGAAAAATACGAAATAAGGATACCATCATATAGAGGCGGAGTTTCCATAACCACAGGCAAAGGTAGTCCGTGTTCTTATCAGCCGTGCAAGGTCAGGCCCTTCGGGTTTCGTGGAAAAATCTTCCGCGCCCCGAGGGGCTTGCGGTATTTTTCCCGAAAACCTTGCGCGGCTGGAACACGACCTATTAAGCCTGTAGTTATGGGAACTCCGGCCCCATAAGCCGGAATAACAAAAAATAAGATGGTATGTCAGAAACGACAAAGAACAAGTACACCCTTGAAACCCTACTGCCATTGAATGTTTCATACGACAGGGATCATATCCTCAGGCAGCAGGATGTGGATATGGTAAACAGGCTCGTCGAAGTCATCGAAGGCTCACGCTCAAGCCTCACGCCTAAGATCGGAGACAGGATGCGTCATGTTGACCGGGAAGGAGATTTCTACGGACACGCGCTGCTCGAAAATCTAAGGGCTGACGGAATGTCGGTATGCCTTGTACCATACGTGCCGTTTGTAGGTATCGGTGATCCTGATATATGGCTCAGTGTAAGCGGAGGGCCGTTCACAAGCATCGATCCCGCCGAAATGAAGTTCATCGGCTGGTGGAAAAGTCGGTGCAGATTGCCCCCTGTCAGCGGGAAAAAATTGACCCCCTCGTCAAAATAAGATTGACCCCTTAAAAGTCCTGGCGGCGGGGGTCAATTTTATTTTGTCGATTTTATTTCCGGCTTACTTTTTAGCCTTGAGTTTTCGCATGCTTTCTCCGGTGAGTTCGATGGTGTGAGCGGAGTGGACTATGCGGTCAAGGATAGCGTCGGCCACAGTTGGATCCCCCACCATGTCGTACCATACCGAGGGCGGATACTGGGATGTGATGATTATTGATTTACGCTCGTGCCGGTCTTCGATGATGTCCAGCAGTATGGGACGCACCTTTGCGTCGAGAGGGACGAGGAAGAGGTCGTCAAGTATAAGCAGCTGACAGCGCTCGATTTTCTTGAGTTCGGATTCAAGGCAGTTTCTGACTTTCGCCACCTTCAGGGCGCCGAGAAGTTTTGCTGCATTGCCGTACAGGGTGCGTATGCCGCGCTTGCAGGCCTCATGTCCCAATGCGCACACCAGGAAGCTCTTGCCGGTTCCTGCCGAACCTGTGATGAAGAGATTTGTACCCTGGCGCACGAAGTCGAGAGTGGCGAGCCGTTCCATCTGGTTGCGGTCGAGCCCCCGGCTGACGGTGTAGTCGATTTCTTCCATATAGGCTTTGTAGCGGAATGACGCATTTCGGGTCAGGCGGGCAATGGCGGCCTGAGCGCGCCAGTCCCATTCTCGTGCGAGCAGCATCGAGAGGAATGAGTCAGGAGTCATAGACTGTGCTGTGGTACCGGCGAGGCTTTCGCGGAAGGCTTCGGCCATGCCGTGCATTTTCATTCGGTTCATCAGATCGAGCGAGATCTGGTTCTGGTCCTGTACTGCGGATATGGGGGCGGTTTTATTATCTGTTTCCATTGTTGTCTTTTCTGTTGGTGTCTAAAATCTGAGGTGAGAAGTATTCGCGTCCACGTATGTTTTTGTGTATCAGAGAAGGAGCAGGCTCCTGCGGCCGGGAGATGTTGCCGTTTTCATCTGGCAGGAGGTCTGCGTCCTCACCCAGTTCGAGCATCCGGCGCAATGCCTGGTAGCCGTATTCCGCCTTCATCCCGGCACAGGCGCAGGCTGCTATGAGACGGTCGGCGCCATACTTCTTTTCAAGGGCGATTATCCCACGACATGAGCTGAAGGACTTGGGAGGATACTGTATTCGTCCGTCTACTTCTCGGAGATAGTCGAGCACGATGTTGTCGATCTGTCCGGCGCGTGTGAACAGGTCCTCAATGTCCTTGTCGTAAGACCCGTAATGACCTGGCAGATTGTGCTCCCGTTTCCATGAGTAGGCATAGGGGATGTCACAGCGGTCGTGAACCGCTACAAGATTCAGTCCGCAGTATATCTCCACGGTGTCGGCATCATAGAGAATGACCACACGTTTGCCGACGTGTTCTCGTGGTACGCTGTAGTGATGCTTGAAAAGCGACACATAGCAGTTCTTTCCGACGGTCATCAGCTTGCGTTCCTTCACTTTGAAGCGTCGCTCGGGCAGCGGACGCAGCAGGTCTTTTTCCATACGGTTGAACATCTGCGCACGTGAGACATCGCGCCCGGCCATTGTCCTTTCGTTGAAGTCTAGCAACGAGATATGGATGGCGGTGTTAAGTTCGTCAAGGCTGCCGAACGTCATTCCCTCGATATCGGCATAGACGGACTTGTAAAGCAGTTTCACGGCATTCTTCACCAGGGTCTTGTCCTTGGGGTGCCGGACACGTGCCGGATATACCGCGCAGCTGTAATGCTCGGCGAATGCCGCGAAGCCTTCATTGATTACCGGTTCATTGCGGTCGCTTCTGCTTACGGCCGCCTTGAGATTGTCCGGGACTATCGCGGCGGGAACGCCGCCAAAGTATTGCATGGCACCCTCACATCCTTTGATCAGGTCTTCCTTGCGCTGGGACCAGACCGCCTCACAGTAAGTGTAGTGGCTGAAAGGCAGTATTGCGACGAACACCTCGGCTTTCTTTGTCTCGCCTGTCATGCAGTCGACTACCTCGAGTCTGTCGCCGGCAAAGTCGATGTACATCTGATCTCCGGCGTAATGCTCCACATGGCCGACCACCTTGCTCTGATGCAGATACTGACGAAGAGCCTGCTTGAACATTGTCAGCCCGTATCCTTCAGGATATGCGGCATGATACTGCTCATACAGTCTGGCTTTGGACATGCCTTTGCGTGTCAGCTGCTTTGCGTACTCAGGAAGAAGCGCTTCAAGCTCCAGCTCACGTTCTGACGGTCTGTTATGGCGCACAGTCGCCTGTCCGAGCTCTTGCCGGAGTTGTCCCTCGGTCATGGCAAGAAGCTCCTCCATAGATTTGCCGCTCGACTGAAACAGACGCACATATTTGCGCGTGCTGTTGCGAGATATATGGAAAACCGCGGCCATTTCCTTTAACCCCATCCCCGACTGGTAACATCGAAGGATATTCTTTAATTTTGTAACCATAAATTTGTAATTTTAGATTTACCCCCCGTGCCAGGACTTGGGTTTCTAAAACTACAAAAAAATCCCCTGCGGAGTATTCCGACAGGGGGCATTTTTATTTCGTCGCCGAGGGTTAATCTTATTTCGACGAAAAGGGTCACATTTTCCCGCCGACAGGGGTCAATCTCACGGCTTTTTCATTTAAGATAAAATAAAGCGTATACCTGCCCTTACCCGCTTCAGCCCGAAGCGGGTAATCTGTTATATCTGTATTTCAGCTGTTTATCTCCTCGTTAAAATCTTATTTTTTTCATTTTTGGCTTAAAAATCGCATTAGTCGGGTAAAGCTCATCGAGATATGTCTGATCAGTTCGGCCATGCCTTTATTCTTATCCGATTGTTTTTTGCGAAGTCCTTTCCATATTGAGAACACCGAGTAAACGATTCTCTGTATGGTGTCGAGGTTTCGGGCAGCTCTCGTCGACTTGCGTTTTATATTGTCCTGCTGAAGATTGTGGTCCAGTCCCCAGTGCATGCTTTCTATCGACCAGTGGTTGCGTACGATGGTTCCGGGCTGCGGAGTATCCGTGGGCATACCTCGACAATGAGACGGAATCTTAAATGAAAAAGCCGTGCACCGACTTTTCCATTCAGGAACAATCAGATTGTTATTCCTTTATTTTTTCTTAAATTTGCGATATGAAGCAGATGAGAAAAGCAGCAAGGCAGAAAGATGAGGACTGGGCGCTTTATGTGTTTGACCGTGCTCCCTTTGTAACGATGTCGATGATACGACCGGACGGAACGCCATACGGACTCCCGCTGTCGTTGATACGGGGGGAGGGGCACACGTTTTATTTCCATTGCGCCGACGAGGGGGAGAAGATGGATTGCATAAGGGCCAATCCCATTGTCAGTCTGAGTGCCGTCAGCCGATGCTCCCCGAAATTTGAGACCGGGAAAAAGAATTTTACTATGTATTATGACTCTGCCGTCGCTTTAGGGGAGGCGGAGATTGTGACTGATAACGCGGAAAAGATTATGGCTTTGCGTCTGCTCTGCCAACGCTTTTTACCTAGTTACATGGGGAATTTTGATGAAGCGATCAAGCGTAGCCTCGACCGCACAACCGTTGTCAAAATAACACTCACAGAACCGCCGGTCGGCAAATCCAAACCATAAATGAAGATAGAATACGAAATCAGGATCGTAAGAGAGATGATCCGTCTATATTGCCGCCTGAAAGAGGGAAATAGAGATACTTGTCCCGGGTGTGAGAATTTGGCGAGGTATGCCGAAAGCCGTCTGCGCCATTGTCCTTTCAGCGATTCGAAAGGAAGTTGCCGCAAATGCAGGATACATTGTTACCGTACGGATATGAAAGAAAAAATAAAGACGGTCATGCGCTTTTCCGGCCCGAGGATGCTCTTTTATCACCCGATAATGGCTATCCGACATCTAATCGGGAAATAATAAAGGCATCCGGGGAGTCCATACCCTCAGGATGCCTGAAGACCGAACGATGCCGTGCTCATGCGTTGAGCTTTGTGACAAGAACCTTGAACCGTTCCGTAGCCTTTAAGGAATGTTTCACACCCGGTGTCATAGTGAGCGCATCACCCTCTTTCAACTCAAGTACTTTATCCTCAATGTTGAACTCCATGCTCCCATCTATTACCTGGACGAGCACGTCGGCATTAGCCGTATGTGTGGGAATCTCAAGTCCCTTGTCAACTGCCATAAGGAGCGAAAGCCCGCTATGGTTCTGCATGACAATCTCCTTCGCTATGGAGCCGTCAGCGTATGGAATTCTGTCTTTTAATCTGAACATGTCGTAAATTTATTTAGAGGTTTCTTTTTTGCGAATCTTCATAGTGATGACAAAGCCGATGCCGAATATCAGAAAATATAAAGCGGCAAAGACAAGCCCGAGGCAGAGGAACAGTTCGGATGATATTTTCATAGCTTTACAGACTGGAAGGTTTCCTGCAAACGCGGGGGTATTCGCCCGTTCATATATTTCTGCCATCCGGCGTTAAGTATGATGAGGAGCAATATCCACCATTCGGGGTATTTCAGAAAAAGCAACGACAGGGTTATTGCTACCGCTATGTTCACGACAATCCATCCCCACAATCCGGCCTTCCTGAAATCAATCCTAACATCACCGGCAGCGGCCGCCACGCGCCATGTGCCCAGTCCGGACTCACAGACATATGCACAATATGCCATGAGCGTGGAGCCGAGAAGCGCCTCGGCAGCCGAATATCCGTGGTCAAGATGGAAATATGCGGCAAGAGACAGCGCCGCCAACCAAAGGATGGCGTGCGCCGCCGCTATCACATATTTATGGATAAACCGATTCACATTCCGACCGTCCATTTCTTTCAACCGATAAGGGTAGCCAAATCTTCGTCAACGGTGGCGATGGTACCTATATTGAACTTCGCCTGAAGCACTTTCATAATTTCAGGGGTGAAAAACGCCGGCAGCGTCGGGCCGGTGTGGATATTCTTCACTCCGAGGCTCAACAGGGCCAGAAGCACTATCACCGCCTTCTGCTCATACCATGCGATGTTGTAGACAATCGGCAGATCGTTGACACTCTCCAGGCCGAAAGCGTCCTTGAGAGCATTGGCAATCACGACGAGCGAATAGGAGTCGTTACACTGTCCGGCATCGAGCACGCGCGGAACACCATCGATATCACCGAGCGGAAGCTTGTTGTAGCGGTATTTGGCACAGCCTGCGGTGAGAATCACGCAGTCTTTAGGAAGCCTTTCCGCAAATTCCGTATAGTATTTGCGCGAGGGCATTCTGCCGTCACAGCCTGCCATGACCACAAACCTGCGGATTTTACCGCTTTTGATGAGGTCGATAATCTTAGGCGCCAAAGCAAGCACCTGGTTATGGGCGAATCCGGCGACAATCTCACCGTGCTCTATCTCTGTCGGCGGCTGGCATGTCTGCGCCCGCTCTATGATTTCGGAAAAATCCTTTTTGCCGTCCTTCCCCTCGGGGATAAAATGTGTGCCGGGCATTCCGACGACACCGGTCGTGTAGACGCGGTCCATGTAGGTGGTTTTCGGACGCGGGGGCACGATGCAGTTGGAGGTGAAGAGGAACATGCCGTTGAATGTCTCGAACTCGTCAATCTGCCGCCACCATGCGTTGCCGTAGTTACCTGCAAAGTGGGGGAATTTCTTGAAGAAAGGATAGCTCTGGGCAGGGAGCATCTCCGAGTGGGTGTAGATGTCAACCCCTTTGCCTGCTGACTGTTCGAGCAGTTCCTCAAGATCCTTGAGGTCGTGACCGCTCACGAGTATGCCCGGACGGTTCCTTACTCCGATGTTTACCTTTGTGATTTCGGGATTGCCGTAGGTCGATGTGTTTGCCTTGTCAAGCAGAGCCATAGCCTTGACACCCCCGTCACCCACATTGAGCACGAGCGAAAACAGCTCATCCACGCTTATGTCAGGACGGCTTATCTCGGCAAGGGCGTTCTCTATCACGACATATATGTCTTCGTCCTCATAACCGAGGTTACAGGCGTGGCGGGCATAGGCCGCCATACCCTTGCAGCCGTACATGGCAAGCTGCTTGAGACCTCTTATATTCGGGTTCTTGTCATTGAGCACACTTGTGATTTCTTCTTCAAGAGTGCCGCTGTGTTCGATTACCTCATGTACGCCATATTCCTCCTTTGGGATATGATACGACACCTCAGGCATGAAAGGAGGCTCCATGCCGCGCTTTTTCGACTCTCCTTCGAGTTCGTTTTTCAGGTCGAGGGCTTTTGTGATATAGTCGTCGAGCATATCATTGTCGAAGTTCGCGTTGGTGATGGTGGTGAACAGTGCGTCGACGATGAACCGGGATGCATCCTTGCTTGATGCGCCTTTCTCTCGCAACTGTCGGTTTACGATGGCCATGCCACGGGCGATGTAAAGCAGCTGATCCATTCTTGCAGACGTTTCGGGTTTCTTTCCGCATACACCTTGTATCTCGCAGCCTTTGCCGCGTGCGGTCTCCTGGCACTGGTAACAGAACATTTTCATAAGTAGAGGATATGTTAAGATATTATTTTGTCAATAAGTTGTAAACCACAATGGCATTGTTATGTCGTTCATCATGAGACGAATAAAGTAATGTCACTACAGATTTCTGTACAAGAAGATGTCGCAATGCCCCGAACGAAGGGCTGGTCTCCAGTTCTTTGGAATATCTAGTCTCAAATTCAGACCATCGGTTATCGGGATCCGCATGAAACCATTCGCGGAGTTCTGTGGACGGCGCGATATCCTTATCCCACAAATCATAATGGAAAGTCTCGTGCGAGAGACCTCTCGGCCAAAGTCTGTCTATATATACCCTGAAGCCGTCTTCCGGAGAAGCGGGTTCGTAAGCCCGTTTTAATTGATATTGTGTCATAAACTATGATATTACATATATTTACTATTCAATTTCAACACCTGTATCCGCTGTATGGTTCATAATTAATAATGCGTCATGAGGATTGAATTTTATTTGAAACAAAGCATACAACAAAACTTGATATTAGTAGAACCCCATTGAAAAATGACTGCATGAAACAGGGTCGAGAGGAATAGTCTGGCTGACAGACCCGAAGAAACTACCGGGCAAAATTAGCGTCCGCCTCTTTCGGACTGCAAGGCCGGGCCTATCGGTTTCGGGAAAAATCCTCCTCGCTTCGCTCCGGTATTTTTCCCGAAAGCCTTGCATTACCGGAGTCGGCCGCTGTAATGCCCTTGTAGTTCATCGGGCTGCCAAGCCCGGATATTCAATAATAAATTAAAAAAGAAATGACTATGAGACAGGCTATCATGACAGCGGCACAACCGGCGGTTACAATCCTGGCGCCGAAGAAAAGAATCGTCCGGATTGAAAGACCGGAAATCAAGTTCCCGTCACGCAGGACAGGGGGACCGGTGCATATCTCCACCATCCTGGATCCTATAATGGAGATAAGCCGTCATCCTGACCGTAACAGGCTTCTCGCAGAATTCTTCAAGGGATGAGCGCAGGCAATAACCGGAAATATTCACACTAAATACGATAAGAATATGTTTTTTCAATCAATGAACCAGATGATGAACCCTAACGTGGATATCACGTTGGTCATCCGCAAGTCCGCCGACGGGCGCATGGCAGTGTCGGTGCTACCGAAGTCCAACACTCTCAAGGATGAGGCGCAGAACAGCATCGTGCCGTTGACACTGAACGGCACACCCGAAGAACTTGACACCGGCTTCATGCAGGTGGTGGGACGTCCCATGCAGAAGGCGTCGGGACTGATCTCCAACATGGCGCAGTTCGAGGCGCAGGCCGACAAAGCCGCGTCATCGAGCAAGGGTGCTAAGGAAGCCAAGGCGAAAGAATCCAAAGAGGACAGGGAGAAGCGCGAGAAGTATGAGAAAAATCTCAAGAAGGCGGAGGAGCATATCGCCGCCAAGAGACATAAGGAGGCCGTGGACGCGCTTACCGAGGCACGCAAATACGCCAAACCCGACGACTTGAAGACAATCGACGAGCGGCTTGACGAGCAGAAGAAATTAGTGGGACAGGGAGATCTCTTCGCAATGATGGAGGAACCCGAGCAGGCTCAACCGCAGCAGTCCCAAGTCCAGCAACCGACACAACAGCCCACGACGGCGCAGGTACAGCCTCAGCCAATGCCGGAACCTGTTAAACCGGTTCAACAACCGACCGTTCAACAGCAAGCTGCACCACAACATCAGTCCGCCATGCCACAGCAGGAAATGCCGGCGCAAGCCGCACACCCCGCTCAACAGCCATACGGCAACCCCGGACAGGGATATGGTGACCAACACGGATATCCGCAACAGCCGCAGGAATGGCCGCAGCAGGCCATAGGTGCCGGCGGCACAGGGTCGCAGGTCCTCACAAATCTCTCCAGACTTGATGTGACACTGAGGGCATTGAACCATCCCGGTCTGTTCTTAACGGTATATGACCCTGATATAGTTACTGAGGCCAATATCGGGCGTCAGCTTTTCGGATGGTTGGATATCGGGCTGAACAAGGCGCAGTGTCTGGTGACACGGATAAACAACTTCTTCGGGAATAACTGGGCTGCAATCCCGGACTTATATCCGGTATGTCCCAAGGATGCACGAAGGGACAATATGGCCAACATAACGATTACCTGCACCGACAATGTGAAATCACGTATAGATTTATGGAAAGTGCTGAAGGCTGTACCGGAATTAGACTACACCAATAATGACACACCAATATATTGGCTCGACTTTGGCAACTCGCAGTCAAGCGGACAGGTCGTGTTGGGAACTGTGCCGAGAAAAATAACGCAGCCGGAATCGCATCTTTATGAAACGGTAAGTTCACTGAAAGTGGTGACACGCCTCGTGCGGTATTCAAAAGTGAAAGATAATGATTCAGGTCCGAGTTGCTCCCTTGCCGAAGCATTGGAAAAACAAGACCTGTTTATTAACTCGACACCGGCGCAGCTCGGCTGCAATCTGCTGTGGAAATTGTTCCGCCACGGCATGATAGAACACCACGGCCTGTACCTGAATCTCTCCACCATGAAAGTAAATCCTATCCTGATTTAACAGATATATTACACCTGTACATGAATCTCAAATTTCTTTCTTTTATTGGAGAGAAGATATAATGATTCTAAATTTAAGCATATAAATCTTTGCGGTCTAACGAATTTAGACTAACTTTGCACTATAAATCTTAAGTTGAAGATAATGGAACAACTTACCAAGCGTGAAGAAGAAGTGATGAACAAGTTTTGGGAGAAAGGCGAGGCCACTGTTAAGGAGATTATCGCAACTTATCCCGAACCCCGTCCAAGCAGAACCGCCATATCTACATTCGTGAAGTTTCTTGTTGATAAGGGCTTTTTAGACCACAAGCCGGCAGGAAACAACGGATTCATCTACTATCCCCTTATAGAAAGAGAGGAGTATTGTGGCAATAATCTGAAAAATGTCGTTCAGCGATATTTCAACAATTCCATTCGTGGAGTGATAAGCACTCTTGTAAGGGACAGGAAAATGTCAGACGATGAAGTCCTGGAGTTGATAAATCAGGTGATCGAAGGCAATCATCGAGAATAGAACTGTATGATAATATGGGTGACATAAAAGTTGTTGGCATTAACGGAAGCGCGCGGAAGGATGGCAATACTGCAATCATAATCCGTATGATATTTCAGGAACTGAATAAGGCTGGAATCGAAACCGAGCTTATTCAATTGGCCGATGTAGGTATAGAACCATGCCGTGCTTGCTTTGCCTGCAAGGGCAGAGGCAACTGTGTATTCAGCAAAGACGGATTTGCAGAGGTTTTCGACAAAATGGTTAAAGCTGACGGGATAATTCTCGGCTCACCGGTATATTCAGCCGATGTTTCCTCCCGAATGAAAGCATTGCTGGACAGAGGGGGTGTTGTCGCTGCCGCTAATCCTGGGATTCTGAAACATAAAGTAGGCGCGGCGGTTGCTGCCGTGCGTCGTGCCGGTGGAATGACTGCAATTGACACCATGAATCACTTCTTTTTGAATAAAGAGATGATTGTCATTGGATCTACTTATTGGAATATGGTATATGGGCGAGAAATCGGAGATGTCCTTAAAGATGATGAGGGAATTGCCAATATGCGCAATCTTGGCCAGAACATGACATTGATACTTACTAAATTCCATTTGTATAGAGATAGGCACCCATACAAGAGATAGAAAATGAAAAAAATGCTGTTTATACTACTTTATCTATTCTTTATATCGCCTGTTTTCGCTGACGGGAACAAGGCGATAGAGGTCGCTTTGCAGGAATATATCCAAGAGAAAGATGCCCGGATAGGTGTCGCGGTCATTATCAATGGCAAAGACACCGTATCTGTCAACGGCAATCGGGATTTCCCTATGATGAGCGTAGTCAAATTTCCGCTGGCTCTGACGGTAGCGCACTGGATAAATACTAACGGTATGTCCCTGAACGATACCGTAACATTCAGCGAGAAGGCTATGAAAGAGGATACCTATAGCCCGATGCTCAAAAAGTATGGTAAGAGCCTAAATGCCATGACTGTAAGAGAACTGCTTGAATGGTCTTTGGTTGAGAGTGACAACAATGCGGCAGACATACTCCTGCATCGCGTCGGTGGAACATCGGGAGTAACATCAATAATGAGGCAAATGGGTATCTCTGATGAGATTGTAATCGGAGCCTCGGAAGAAGATATGCACCGTGATCCATACCTAAGCTATCTTAACCGTACGACACCTTTGGCAATGGCGCAGCTATTTGATAGGTTTTACCACGAATTGAGAAACGCATCACAGTCATATTCTGAAATATCCGTCATGCTTGAACAGTGTCGTACGGGGCTTGACAGGCTTGCTTTCCCCCTTTTGCCTACTAATGCCCTGATAGGACATAAGACAGGTACGGGATTTCCGACACCCGAAGGTCGCATATCCGCAGTAAATGATTGTGGATATGTGAATTTGCCTAATGGTACAAGATATTCTATTGCCGTGTTTGTTGCTGATTCCAATTACGACATAGCAACGACCTCAGCCATCATTGCTGAGGTTTCTAAGATTGTCTTGGAAGGATTTATTAAACAAAAATAAGATAAGAATATGGAACATAAATTTTGTCAAAGCTGCGGAATGCCGCTGACTACAGACAACAAAGGTACTAATGCTGATGGCAGTCGCAACGAGGATTACTGTATCTACTGCTATAAGGATGGCAGATTCACACAAGACTTCACTATGGAGCAGATGATTGAACATTGCGTTCAGTTTACCGACGAGATAAACAAGGAGTCAGGACAGACCTTGACACAGGAGCAGGCTAAAGACATGATGCGTCAATTCTTTCCACAACTCAAACGCTGGAAAAACCGGACAGCCATGTTTATTGCAATTCTGACATATAAAAAACCGCTTGAAGAAGTCGACCGTTTCCTTCAGGCACATCGTGACTATCTTGCCGAGCACTATGCGGCTGGCGATTTCATCGCATCCGGTCCGCAGACTCCCCGCGTTGGCGGTGTGATAATGATAAAGTCTGACAATCGCGCGTTGGTAGACTCCATCATCGCTCAAGATCCGTTCAACATCAACGGAATTGCCGACTACCGGATTGTGGAGTTTACTCCGACAATGTTTGTAGAATCGAGCCTTTCCGACATACTAAAATAAGTATTATACTGATGGTTAATAAAAGAGCTATAATTATTTGGCTGGCAATCACAATCCTTGTGATGTTAGCATTGCCTTTTGCCGTTGCCCGGCTTGCGTCTGAATGTTCCGGAATGGCACTGTGCATGATGCTTTTCTTAATTGTGAATCCTATTTATTCTGCGATTCTTGGTTATCGCTGCGGGAAAGACATAAAGAAAATGTGGAATCTTCCATTGGTGTCAGCCGTAGCGTTTCTTGCCGGGACATGGATTTTCTTTGACATACATGAATTATGGTTTGTCGTCTATGCAACAGTATATCTTGCAATAGGTTGGATAGCAATGGCTATCAGCAAGTACTTGAATAGACGTGTTCAGTAGAGTTAACAAGAGTACTAATTAAACCGAGTAAATCATCAAGATGAAACAGAAGAATCTTTTATGTTTGTTTATAGGTTGTGCCATGACAATGGTATCATGTAGCCAATCAGCGAATAATAGCCAAGACTCTGCATTAGCAGGTGGTGGCAGACCCCCATTTGAATATACTGATGCTGACAGGACGTTTGGTGTTGTACTTGAAATTTCAAGCGACAGCCTGATAACTTGCAACAATAATTTCTCTGGGCAGGACAGTGACCCTTTGATATTAGATACAAGTAATCCCGCTTTCACGGATTTTCTATCCAATTGGTTTGCATCAATGGATTCCGTTCAGATAAACCGACTCAAAAACGGCTCTGAACTTCACATATCAGTAGGAGATGGCGTTACGGACGCAACTATCGAAAAGGTTAAACGTAGCGTCATGAAATGTGGAATCAAGGGGATGTCAATATCTAATTTCTGACGGAATCATATTACGATGCCATACATATCAATCGAGAGCGGCAAACTGACCGCTGAACATAAAAAACGTTAATTGAAAATGAGCAACGATACACGAGACATCTTTTCCGGACTTAAAGCCCGCAAGCCACAATATGTGCTGGGCACAAATAACGGGGATATACGCACATCAAACGTGACCGAGGAAAAGATCCTTGATGCTATAGACGACATTGAGGATAACGGATGTGTATACCTTGAAAAATGCGTGCCGGTGGTGTTGGTCAGCGATGCAAAGGCATACTCAATTGATTACTTTAAGGATAGCAGTATAGCGGTATGTTTTATGGTCAACGGGTATATGCTGCGAATGTGGCGGTCGGACGTTGATTGCGACATGGCCGCCGATATCATGTGTGACTTCTTCCGCACCGCATCGCTTCCTGATATGACCGGCTGGAACTGTCAGAAAATCCATCCCGAGCAAGAAAAGGCAGAGACGAAACTATGTGTTGACGGCGAGGATTTCCGATACTTTGATATGGCGGATGTGTTCTGTGCTTTGGAAGATATCATAGAGGGCAAATCGCTATGGATGCTTTATGATTTCACTAAAGGCGATGGCGGGTATATCAACATCAGCAGGCGTGACAATGATACCGCTCCGACCACCGGATATAAAGTTGAATATGTAAGGTGGTCGGAGCCGGTGCCGATTGGTTACAGAGGTGTTATTTTTGATGTCGGTCTCTTGCGGAACTGGCTGTGGAGTCTGATTGATAGCGAGAGATTGCCCGATCCTCTGAGCTGTTGGGAGGAGTTTGACGTAAACGATTATTTTGGAAGACTGGTATTCAGATTTTTAGACGAAGAGAAAGATGAAAGGTAAATATAGCAAGCCGGTAAAAACGGCTGTCGAATTGATTTGGTCAAGTTTTGACCGCGATGAAATACGCCGCGGTTACGCGATGCTTATGCAGGCGGCGCAACATGGCGATGCCGATGCACTGGCATTCATAGCCCGCTGCTTCATGGGTGAGGAGTATGTGTGGCCACAAGCAGGCTTTAAAGTTGACGATGAAAACGCATCGAAGCTGATGCAGAAGAGCGCGATGATGGGCAGTGCCACGGGCGTTCTATGTGCTGCGCGGAGCGCAAACCTCACCCCTTCGGTGGAACGTGCAATGCCGTTCGCCTCGTTTAAGGAAGCGTTTGAGGAGATTCTCGGTCAGGCAGAGCGTGGCGACGCCTTCTGTTGCTACATGGTCGGCAATGTGTATTATTGGGGCGACTATCTGCGCGTCGAGCCTGACTATGCCAAGCAATTCAAAGATGAAAACGGATATAACGCATGGGCCTGGCCGATAGCCAAGGAGTGGTACGAACGTAGCTTCGACTGCGGGCTTTGTGCCGGGTGGGGCAATTACTGCAATATCCGAGAATCAGGTCTTTGCGACATTGCGCAGGATGTCTTTGAGAAATATTACTTGAAGCTGGCGGATATTTCACCCGTAATCTGCAACAACTACGGTTATTATCTCCGCACCGAGAAGGGCGACTCATACAATGGGCTGTTGCGATATGTGGAGGCTGCCCGCAGGGGCGACCCACAAGCCGCATACAATGCAGGGCATATCTACGAAGCCGGTGAAGAAGTGGATGAGAATATCGACCTTGCATATCAACTCTATGAAATGGCTGCCAAATGCGGACATCCCGCAGGACAATTTGAGGTAGGATATTATCTGTTTGAAGGCTTCGGTGATGTGGAGCAGGACTACGCCAAGGCTGTGGAATGGTTTGAAAAGGCATCCCAAAACCCGAAATGCAGCAAGACCACCCGGACGCAGACCGCCGCCTACCTCGGTTTATGCTATCAGGAGGGGCTTGGAACAGTTCAAGACGACGATGTGGCATTCGAGTATCTTCATGAAGCCGGTGAAGACATCGACAACCTATGGGAGTCAATAACCGTCAAGGTGCTCACCGCACTCGGCGTGGCGTATGCCTTCGGACGTGGCACCGAGACGGATATTGAGTTGGGATACCAGTATTTTGAGGATGCCGTAAAACTCGGTTCGGAAGAAGCCAAAGAGTATATCGGCTATATCAACTCGCCCGACTTTGAAGCCCGCGAGCGGAAAAAAGAAGAACCGGCCACTCCCGTAGCCCCGTTCTGGCAGGAAGTGACTGAAAAAATCAGAGATGCGGTTACAACTGACCTGCGCGAAATTCTTGGCCGCATAGATGATGAGCACATATACACTGCCGCCTTGGTCACCGACAGGTATTGCTGCTCTCTTTTTCTCGCTGTGAACACGTTGGAGTTCCTTCAAAGCGAAGACGAAGAACCCGATGACGAGAGCAAATGGCATCCGGATGAATGGGGATATTCCGACGGACATGGCAGCGAACTGGTGAAGCTCAGCAAATCGCTGTGGGAAAACCACGCCACTTTGCCGGGCGAAGCCTTTTTCTTCAGCGCAATGATATCAGCGATGGCGCAGGTCAAAGGCTCGGGAATATTCGGAGAAGGCACCGAAGAAATCACATTCTTCATTTCAATATCGGATGATGAAGATGCTGAAAATCTCGAAGACTCGTCAGCCATGACACTGAACAACCCCGAACTGGCAGCAGCTTTTTTGAATAGAAACAAGTAACATCATATTATGGCATATTATACTGTTTACTGGCCTCAGGACTGGTTGGACGAACTAAGAAAATCAAATGACACAGGGCCTATAAAAGTAGTGTTTGGCAGCATCCACTCAAGGATGCCATCAATAGCATCAATAAAAGAGGGAGATGTCGTATTTCCGGTCTCATTGCTTGATAGGCATCTCTACATAATGGCAAGATTGGAAGTGACTCATAAGGAAAGAGCCTTCGACTATTGCATAAGAGAACTCGGAAATCCTTACAGGTCTCTTATTCCCGGAGGTGTTGTCGTTAAGGTCTCTGACACATTCTTTTGTGCAAAAGACGTTTCTTATAAAAGTCTCCAGAGTGTGCCTGAGAATCTCACGATGATTATTCCCGGCGACAAACCCCATTGCAAGCATCAGGAACCGTTTAATTGCTGTGCCGAATGGGCAGTATGGGGTGAAAATGGCAGTGTTATCCAACCGCGCCTTATTCCTGATGAGGTTGTGCCACTTCTTAGATTCGGTTATCCGAAGAGTAAAGAGAAGCCATTACGAATCAATTCAAAAGGAGTTGTGTTGGCTCAAAGTGTCTTGCCCTGAAAAAAGTTGACTCATAAAAGAGTCAAATTATGATTAAATTTCAGAGTTTGCCGCGACAAAAACGTCAGGCAATCCGGGAAGAGGTTCTCAGGCATTATGCCGAGACCGACATGAGTTATGGCGAAATAGCCGA
>SCEG01000458.1 GCA_004102805.1 Muribaculaceae bacterium Isolate-002 (NCI) | reverse complement strand
TCGTCGCGTTGCAGGCCACGCAGGGCTTTGTCCAGGAAGAAATAGCCCCTGTGGTGGGCTTTGCCGCCGATGTAGCCTAAACGCAACGGCCCCTCCGGCCTGGAGGGGCGGGAGGCGCGCGGAAGGAGAATGCCGTTGCGGGTGGTCCGCACAACGCTGCAGCGGGGGGAATGCCGACGGACAACAGCCGCCGGGAAATCGGACGGAGTAAAAACGGCCCGTGCCCGGCCCACAGTTTCCTCCATGCGGCTCGGTCTGCGGTAGCCCTTTTCATCCGCCAGCCCGCAGCGGCGGCGGCAAACCTCGAGGTCCAAGGTCTGCCGGGCGCAATAGTTTCCCGAGGCGTCCAGCATGAAAGGGCGGGGGCAAACCCACCAGCTGTGATGCATGGTGAC
>SCEG01000457.1 GCA_004102805.1 Muribaculaceae bacterium Isolate-002 (NCI) | reverse complement strand
GAACGGAAAAGCGTCGTTGGGCGAAAGTGGGTAGGTCATGGCGTGCGACGCAGCAATTAAAATAACGATTACAAGATGTAGTAATTTAGTGAGTTTGATATGCGTTTGTGATTGATTTTGTGGTTGAACTATAAATGCCACGGACTTTCAGATGCCAAATCAAAAGTTTCATATCTAAAGAATTTTTGGAGATGTAAATATTTGAAAATTAATAATATACAAATGGGGGGGGGTGGTTTATTTTGGAATAGAGGGTGATGAACTTTCATAAGATGGACTATCTGAAAGTTTTTGGAGGAAAATACGAAGATTTGTAGACTTGGGAGCCATGCCAAATTTGTTGCGGATAGACCAACTTAGGTTGTATTGGCTCTTAAATCCTGTTATAAGTCCAT
>SCEG01000456.1 GCA_004102805.1 Muribaculaceae bacterium Isolate-002 (NCI) | reverse complement strand
GCCAACCACCGCTTTGCCCGATACACCAACCTCTCGCCGGGCAAGTACACCCTGCAAGTGAAGTACACTCCTTATCAGGAAGGCGGCAAGGAACAAACGGCAGAACTGGACATACTTGTCAGACCCTACTTCTACAAGACTGTCTGGTTCATTCTGCTGGCTATCGTAGCGGTCGGCATAGCCGTATGGCAGTTCTATCAATGGCGCATCCGCAACCTGAAGCGCCGCAGCGAGCTGCTGCATCGCAAAGTGGAACATCGCACCCGCGAACTGAAAGAGCAGAAACTGCTGCTGGAAGAGAAAACCGAAGAACTCTCCCGACAGAACCGGCTGCTGACAGAACAGAACGAGAAAATTTCCATGCAGAAAGCCAAACTGGCCGAACTGGCACACAA
>SCEG01000455.1 GCA_004102805.1 Muribaculaceae bacterium Isolate-002 (NCI) | reverse complement strand
AACGACCCGGCCTGCGCCTCGGCCTGCTTCGCCAAGTGCTTCCAGAAGCAGCCGGACGGCAGCGTGACCTATGACGGCTCACAGTGCGTGGGCTGCCGCTACTGCATGGTGGCCTGTCCCTTCTACGTGCCGGGCTTCCAGTACGACGAGGCTTTTGACCCCCTGGTGCAGAAATGCACCTTCTGCGAGCCCCGCCTCAAGGAAGGCAAACTGCCCGGCTGCGTGGAGGCCTGTCCCGTGGACGCGCTGACCTTCGGCCGCCGCAGCGACCTGATCAAGGTGGCCCGCGCCCGCATCGCGGACAATCCCGGCAAATACGTCAACTACATCTACGGCGAATTCGACGCCGGCGGCACCGCCTGGATGGTGCTGGCTCCGGCCGCCGAAGGCGCGGC
>SCEG01000454.1 GCA_004102805.1 Muribaculaceae bacterium Isolate-002 (NCI) | reverse complement strand
TACAAATACGACAAAATTACATAGTAACCAGAAATTCATAACATTAGTGTGTAGTATTATTAATTAGTAAAGTTGAATCTATATTAACTTTTCACTGTGGGTAAAACATCAATTTAAAAATCACCGTCCGATACCATAATATATAAAGCCTTCCGATTTGACTTCGTAACGGTCATATATGTTACGGCCATCGACAATCAACGGATTTGTCATAACACGGCGCAATACAGGCCACGAAGGCATGCGGAACTGTTTCCATTCGGTAAGCAACAGCAAAGCACCGGCTCCAAGAGCGGCATCATACATATCGGATGCATATTCGATACGCCCGTTGCCAGGCAGAGAACATCCATCACCCAGACGCCGACGGCATTCAGCCATAGCTACCGGATCATA
>SCEG01000453.1 GCA_004102805.1 Muribaculaceae bacterium Isolate-002 (NCI) | reverse complement strand
TGACCACAGAGTCAAAGGGACGGCTGTTTTGTAGCGGCGAAGGCCGTGAGTGTCGCGCTTTTCCCGCGTCCGCCGGAGCCGATGCCGTCTCGGCATGGGGTCGTTCTACATGCCGAACCAGGCGTACCCGTCATAAAACAGCACCCGCCCGCAGATCTCCCCGGCCCAGGTCAGGCCGCAAAGGATGCCCGCCCTGACGGCGAGTGGACAGGGGCAGGCAGGGGATTCGCCGGAATGACGCGCGCGGCAGCCGTTGCGGACCAGCAGCAGGGGGCCGAGGGCGGCTCCGGCCAGCAGAAAAGCCAGGGCCCAGCATTGCAGGGCGACATGGTCCGGCATCGGGGAGGTCATCCATTGCAGGGGCAGGACCAGCACGCGCAACCCGAAGGCCAGCAC
>SCEG01000452.1 GCA_004102805.1 Muribaculaceae bacterium Isolate-002 (NCI) | reverse complement strand
GCATGATGGCGATGTCGCAAGGGGAGGCGCAGCTTTTTCCGCTCATGGAGAACACGCGGAACATCGCCCGGCTGAAAAAGGAAGCCCACCTTGCGGTGACCAACCGCGGCTATGAGGGCATCGGCGGGCATACCTGGCTGGAATTCAACCTGCGCAAGAAGGAACTCTCGGATATTCGCGTCCGCAAGGCCATCAACCATGCCATCAACCGCGGTTTCATCATTGAAAAGCTGCACAACAACCTTTCGTCGTCTTCCACGGGCCCACTGACGCCGCAGAGCCCCTTCTACGAGCCGGAGGTGGAAAGCTACCCGTATGACCGCAAGAAGGCACAGGCCCGGCTGGACGAGGCCGACGGCAAGCGGGGCCACGTCGGCGTCCGCATCTCGCTGACCC
>SCEG01000451.1 GCA_004102805.1 Muribaculaceae bacterium Isolate-002 (NCI) | reverse complement strand
GACGGCTGATCTGCCACTCGTCGGCCAGGGGCCGGGGCCGGAAGGAAATCAGACGGCTGTAGACCAGCACCGGGTCCATGAGGGCCGGGTGGTTGGGCATGAACAGGATGGGCCTGCCGTCGTTGGCGGCGCGCACTTCTTCCAATCCTTCCACGCGCACGCGGTAGCGCAGGGCGATCAGACCGCGCAGCAGGGCGGCTAGGATGTCCAGAGCGCGCCCACCCTTCCGCGCCGACTTTTTAGCATGGGGATCACCGGCGGGTATTGGCGCATGGGGCGCATCGGGCGCGGGGAGGGAATGCAGGCTGTACGCGAAGCAGACCGTCGCCGTCAGGGCCATGCCGCCCAAAATGTAATGCCCCGTGGAGGGCGCGAAAAACTCCAGTCCCCAGTAGA
>SCEG01000047.1 GCA_004102805.1 Muribaculaceae bacterium Isolate-002 (NCI) | reverse complement strand
TCTTTCATATGAATGAATATTGATTACTGAAATTAATATAATAAAAATCAAAACAACATGATAGAATATTCACTGGATTCCAGTTGATTATATATGATAGTTTGGATTTTATACTTGTTTGGATAACGCAGTTCATACGCCTGTATCTCGACGCATATCCTGACGTCGACCTCTCTATAGAGGAAATGAAAGCCGCAGCAATGACCGACGCACTGCGTAAAGGAATTGCCGATATCGGCATTGCAACCGCCGGACATGCAACCGCCGGAGTGTATGAAATCCCGCTTTACACCGAGCGCTTCATGGTATACCTTTCGGAAAACTGCCGCAGGCGCCTGCCTATGTTCAATCCTGGAGATCTCGAGCATGAGAACATGTGGATAATGAAAGAGAGCCAGTGTCTGCGACAAAGCGCATTCAGTTTCTGCAAAGAGCGCGCCAAGGGACACAGCATCTACGAGGCCGGCAATATCGAGACCCTGATACGCATTGTCGACGAGAACGGAGGCTATACCATAATTCCTGAAATGCATCTGCCACTGCTTACACAACAGCAAAGCCTCAACGTACGCGATATTGACGGCGACAGACTTTCAATGCGCCGGGTATCTTTATATATAAAGGAGGAATATATCAGAGGCAAAATGCTCAACTCGATTGTCGACACGCTCAAAAAAATTATTCCACGCCACATGTTCGAGCCGAATATCCTCAAATCGGACATAAAGCTATAGTTTTTATTACATACAACCAACATATAGAAATCATGACACACTACAGATTGAAACGGGCTTACGAGCCGGAAGCCGACGATGACGGTTTCAGGGTATATATCGACCGGCTGTAGCCGCGCGGACTGTCGCACGCCACATTCCATTACGACCTTTGGGATAAGGATATCGCTCCGTCCGACAGCCTGCGGGAATGGTTTCACGCCGATCCGGCAGGCCGTTGGGAGGAATTTGTGAAACGATATGCGGCAGAGCTTGCCGGCAATCCGGCGTTTGGCCGGCTCAGAGATCTGCTGGAGCAGAAATCTACGGTGACGCTACTCTATTCCTCACACGACCAACAGCACAACAATGCCGTAATCGTGGAGCGACAACTGACGAAAGTAAGCTGACAATCAGGGAATAGCACATCTCCGAAGCAAAGACGGATTTGCCGACATGCCGAGAGTGGATCAATAGCGCGAGCTCCTCTACCCTGTTCCGACCAAAGCGATTGACCACAACCCAATAATCCGGGATATTGACACACAAAGAGCTGTGCCATTCCAACAGTTGTCATGGCACAGCCCCTCTCTATGACTGAAGTCTCAAATCTTAATCTTATATACCTCCGATCCGATTTTAACCAGATATATCCCTGAACACACGACAGCAATAGCGTTGCCATTGAAATTACGGCTGTTGAATATCATATTGCCGGAAATATTATATAATGATACTTCTTTATTTTCCGCGCCGTTTATGTTGATAGATCCATCAGAAATCGATATATCCACATCTTCCGAGCCATCCGTTACCGGAATGGCACCGGTAGCGCTATTTATATGACTCTTGAAAAAACGCATATAATCATCTGCCCATGATGCATGGGTGCTATGTCCGAGAAACGGATTTACTATATACTCCTTATCGGCAAGAGGTGTTGAAACAAGATTGAAGGGTGCGATATTGCCACGAGGCGGATCTGTTGTATCCTGAAGGCTAAAAGCCGTAATCACCGGACATTTAATCATCGGGGCAAAATTCTTCACATCGAAATATGACAGGAAGTCAAACAACTCCTCGCGGCTTATCTGAGGATTGGCCTTCAGATATGCGTCAAACTTATTACCGGGCCACGACACTATATTTACATTGGCTCTGAAATCGCTATGGCCGGTAATTGCCGGCGCTATGCCTGTTATACGATTGTCGAGAGCCGCGGCAGCATAACAGAACGAGCCTCCCTGGCTCATGCCCGTAGCAAATATATTCCGCTTATCGGCCTTGCAGCATGAATAGATAAAATCAACCGCACGGACACAATCGAGATAAGCGCCTCGATAATAATGACTGTGGAAATCCATCAGACCGAACGAATAGAAGTCACCGCCATATTTCTCCCAGCTTGCAGGATCTTCGACACGATTCAGTTTCTGCCCGCGGGTCGACAGGATAAATTCGCACCATCCCGGATTGGAATCGGCATCCATAGGCTTGACATCGCCGGTGCCGCCGTCGGTGCCCTGAAACTGTATCAGTACAGGATACACGCCGGCTGCCACCGGCTCGGCATAATAGCCTCTGATCAATTCCGGCTCGCCACCTTCTTCGTCAGGTGTCGTGTACATGCTCACCTTGTATATTTTGCGTGCGGCGGTACTGACGGCTGTAATTTCTTCCATAGTGAAACACGGATCTACGGCGGCCAGTTCGTCGAGCGCATCGGTCCAATAATCATTGAAATCATCATTGCAATCTACCGGATTATCAATATTCTCGGGGTCATATCCTATTGTAAACGAGCCAATAGCCACTTTTCCGGCTGTTGCGCTGACCTTATAAAAACCCGGCGACAGAGCGGCCTCGGGTATAGTCACGCTGTAGTCAGTATTCTCGGCGCGGGCCTTCAGTGTCACTGTATCATTAAAATCCATTACTGACTCACCCTGATCAGTGCTGACAGATATTGACACAGGCAAATTCTCTATATCCGACACATGCAGTCCCCTCAGAGTGAAGCCATACGAAATTTCTTCGCCAGGCAAATACGCTTTTACACATGAGCGGTCAATTTCCGACAGGAACTGAGGCGTTTTTGTTTCTTCATAAAGTTCAACCTCGCGCACGATATCCACCTTGACAAAGGTAAATCCACACCCCTTGACAACAATACCATTCCGGTTGATTTCTGCGGCCATTGACTCAGTGATATTCACTTTGGCGACATAAGGCAACTGCACATTCTTAAGCGCGACGGGGCTGATGTCATCGAAATCTGTCCAGTTGCCATTCTGTACAACAAGTTGCGGATAAGTCGATGTCGCCGATATCGAGGAAACCGTAATCTCAAGGAAATCGCCTGCGGAGACATTTCCTATCTGAGAAGGTGTAAGCTTAAGATATCCGCTCCAGCTGTCGCTGCAGAGCTGTGAGCCTTCCCATAGATTGGCCGGAATTTTCACAGTTTCTCCGCTTTTCGTTCCTTCCTCATGGATAAGGTCGATTGAAGTCATTGTGTATCCAAGACCTTTTACCTGAAGAGCGCGCGGCGACCCGTTGTTTGCCAGTTCCTCCACCATCGACTCTGTTATTGTGAATCTTGCCTCATACGGAGCATCTTTGCCGACAAGCGACAATTGCTGCGAGGGGCTGAAATTTCCCCAGGCTCTCTGCAGCAGAATCTGGGCGTTGGCACATTCGGCATTAATTTCACTTACCGATACCGACAGCACATCGCCTTCCACTATCGCGGCGGCTTTGTCAGCAGTGATGATTACATATCCGGCGTCAGTCCACGATGTGCCAATTGTCTTTCCCGCCGGGTCATTCCATAGATTTACCTTAGTCGTTTCCGCTCTGCCCGATATCGAACCGAGCAGGCAACACGCGATCAGTAATAATTTTTTTGCATTCATACAAACATGTTTTTAGATTTTGGGTAATGCAAATTTCACAAATCAATGCCTCAATCGCATAACCGTTTGGTTCATAAGGCCGCCGTAATGTTGTCTGCAACAAATAAGCCCATACTTGCAACATAGCGGCTATCGTCGGAAATCAAAAGATTTGTCGAAATATCAAATGCGGCGATTATTTTTTTATCTTTGTAAAAAAATCGTCACTGAGTGCATTATGACCTTACATCGCTTAATTATATTTGTTCTTAATCTTCTGCCTGTATTCTATGCCAGTGCATATTATCCCTATATTGAAATATATTCCGAGCCTGAAAATCGCTACATACGACACATAGATGTCGATGACAATTCGTCAGTAAAAGTCACGACTTCCACTGAAACGATACTGTTTGACGAGCACCATGAGATAAGCCACAGATATAAAGCCGATGAAAAACCTGATAACAATTCCAAGAGATCATTTCGTGACAGTCGCGGTAATATATGGTATTTC
Source organism: Muribaculaceae bacterium Isolate-002 (NCI) (assembly GCA_004102805.1). Taxonomy (GTDB): domain Bacteria; phylum Bacteroidota; class Bacteroidia; order Bacteroidales; family Muribaculaceae; genus JAGBWK01. The sequence continues at coordinate 18,825 of SCEG01000047.1, read as the reverse complement.
GACAAACTGAGACACGGCATATTTTTCAATGGAAATCCAATTGATACATTGGCCGGCGAACTTGTCACTGCCATAACATCATCTGCCGACGGAAGTGTGTTTGTGGGGACAAATCACAACGGAATTTTCGTGTTGGATTCATTACAACATCTGCGCGGGCATCTGACATACAGCGCCAGACAACCAAACTCGCTGCCGACAAACCACATCAGCGCACTGGCCAGCGACTCTGCCAACAACCTGATATGGGTCGGTACTTCAAAAGGTAATATCGGAATACTTAATACTGCAGCGCTCGATACCGAATTCGGGCAGCTATCCACCGAAGATGACATTTCAGCCTTTGCCTCGCTCAACGGCCAACTGTTCGTGGCTACCGACGGCGGAGGATTGCACAATATTTCCACAGGTTCGGTTTCAGACAGCATCAAGGCCATTACCGGTCTGCTGTCGTATGACAACAGTCTGTTAGCCTCAACCTACGGCAACGGAATCTACCGTTTCACAAACGAACTGACACCCTCGCGTTTCCGTAATTGCAGCGAGGGCAGCGCGGTGTCGCAAGCCCGCCACATGATTATGACCGCGGACTCCACTCTGTGGGTCGGCACGTTTTCCAGAGGTCTTGTTGCAGTACTGCCTGACAGTACATTTTTAGAATATAACATCTCGAACAGCGACATTACCTCAAACTGCGTGGTAGGCATGGGTCTTGCAGACAATAAAATTTACGTGGCCTGCAGCCACGGTCTGAACATTCTTGACCCGGTTACTAAAAAACTGTCGAGAGTTCCCTCCTGCGAGCAGACTGAACTCAGAGGATTGCACACTACGGTCAAAGGCAAAGTGTGGCTGCTCACTACCGATGGCGTAATGTCACTGTCGGGCGAACGCTACGAACTTAACGACACGCCTCAGGCTATAACCGGCGACAGCAACGGTGATATATGGGTCACTACCGGAAATAATCTCTATTATATATTCCATCCGGCCGAACCTGACGGAATATACAAATACAGCCGGAACGACGGACTGATGCTTGACAAATTCACACGTTTTGCGATTAAACTGTTGCCCGACAGCACTATCGCAATCGGGGGCAGCGGTTCGTATATAATATTGCATCCCGGCGTGACTGCAACAAAGCCGTTCGGCATATCTGAGATACAAAAATCAGAAAGTGGCGGCTTGCCTTTGGCAGCGTATATCGCGGCTGCAATCATTGCGCTGCTGGCAATGCCATTGGCTCTGCGGCTCAGAAACGCAAGAAAAAGCAATAACGCCGCACAACCTGCCGTCGCGCCAAATTCAGATGGAAACACGCAGAAATCCAACCTGTTGTCGCGCGCCGTTCAGATTATAAAAGCCAATATCGATGACCCGGATTTCGGCGTCGAGAACTTAGGCAGGGAACTGATATGAGCCGCAGCAATCTATACAGGAAACTCATGGCTGAGGCAGACATATCTCCGTTGGAGCTGATACGCAATATTCGTATTGAAGAAGCTCACCGACTGTTGATCAGCCGCGAGCTGAATATCAGCGAATGTGCATGGAAAGTCGGGCTGTCACCAAAGCAGTTTTCCAAGTATTTCAAACAGAAGTATGGAGTGACGCCATCGGAATATATATCAGGCGACAAAGCGTAAACCATTCCCCGGAAGTAACTATTTGACAAAATAAAATCAGAATACTTCCCAAAATCATTGTTATTTGGCGGAAGTATTCTGATTTATATAATTGACGGGAAGAGCGGTCAGCTCATCAACAGGACTATAACGACGCCCCAGAGTATCAACAGCGTATTGCCGATGGCGTAGGTGACCGTATAGCCCATTGCGGGTATCGAGCTTCCGATAGCATCCTGCACGGCGCCGAGTGATGCAGTGGTCGTGCGGCTTCCGGCACAGCATCCGAGAGTGATGGCGGCAGGAAATTTAAACACCTTGCGACCGATAAGCATGCCGAGTATAAGCGGTATGGAAGTGGCTATTATACCCATAAGGAACATCACCACGCCGACTTCCTTGAAGCCGCTTACGAATGACGGACCCGAAGATATGCCGACAACGGCGATAAACATGTTAAGTCCGAGATTGTCCATCAACCATACAGATGACCGGGGCAGACGTCCGAATGTAGGGTGTTTCGACCGGAGCCAACCGAGCACGAGGCCTGCGATAAGTGCTCCACCGCTTGTGCTGAGGCTGACAGGCACTTTTCCAAGATGCAGGGCGAGAGTGCCGAACAGGCCGCCGAGGAAGATGCCGATGCCGACGAACACGAGGTCGGTCTTTGTGGTGCGCCGGTCGGCATAGCCGATTTTCGGAGCAGCTTCCCTGACTTCCCGCTCGAGGCCGACAATCGTGATGATATCGCCATGGCGTAGAGTTATGCCGCTGAGCACCGGCACGTTTACCCCTGCACGAGTGATTTTCTTTATCGATACCCCATACATGAATTTCTGGTGACGGAGGGTGTCAACTGTCATGCCCCTCAGGCTTTTCGAGGCAATAGTGACATCAAGTTCCTCGGCCGGAAAATCAAGTATCTCCGAATCCGCCACCTCCGGCCCGATCCAGCTTTCATCGCCCACGATGCTCTCACGACGGCCGCTGAGCACAATCTCGTCGCCTGACTTTACGGTCAGCGGTTTGCCGGCTGCAACATCGGTAATCTTACCGTCGGAACGGACTCGCTCCACAAACAGCCTGCGCCCCTGTTCTTCGAGATATCGTTCAATATCTTCAGCCGTGCGCGGCGACGAAAAGAAATCGGCTGTAGCCTTGTAGGCGCGGAATGTCACAGGCCTGAGAGCCTTGATATAGTTGGGGTCAGTGTCGGCGCCTCCCTGATTGAGAGATTTCTCAAGTTCGGCAGTCTCGGCCTTGACTTTTTTGAGGCCGCCCAACAGGCATGGGCCGAGATTGGCAAGGAGGTAAGCCGACCCGATCGTACCGAACACGTATGTGACCGCGTAACATACCGGAATGATGCCGAGCCAGGCCTGCTTCTGTGCTTCGGATATACCGAGAGTATTGATGGTGTCGGTGCCGACTCCGATTACCGCCGACATAGTCTGCGAACCGGCAAGCAGTCCGACCGCCTCACCTATGTTATACCCCATGCAGAGTGACACCGCCCATGTGCTCAGAAGGCACAGCACACACACGACCACGGCAAAAAGCACCTGCTTGACACCTTCGCCTCGGAGCGATTGAAAGAACTGCGGGCCGACACTGTATCCGATAGAAAACAGAAACAGAAGGAAGAATACATCTTTCAGCGGACCAGGCACCGGAATGTCGAGCTGTCCCACAAGCACTCCCACAAGAAGCACCGAAGTGACTGTGCCGAGTGAAAAGGATTTATACTTAAGTTGCCCGATAAAGAAGCCGACTCCTATCGTGAGGAATACGGCAAGCGAGGGGTTGTCGCGCAGCGTTTGTGCTAACCAGTCCATTTACATATAGGGTTTAAGAATGTTTAATATGTCATCTTTTTTTCTAACATAATTTTCACCAAATATGTTTCAGCGGCTGCAATATTACGGTCTGAGGAATTAATATATATCGATATTCTGTCAAAACTTTTATTATGGCGGCAATGTTCTATTAAAGACGACGGATTGAATGCGATTGTCTTTCACATGCCCTATCCCGCCGCCTGAATGATAAAATAATTTTAAATTTAACAACTACTACTATGTTAGATCCAAACACCGACCCCTATTTCCGCAAAGGCGATGCAAAGACCGATGTATTCGGTTCGGACGCCATGCTTCAGGCCGCGCCGGTCGACCGTATTCCCGTCGGCCCCACAACTCCTGAGATTGCCTATCAGATGGTAAAAGACGAAACATTCGCCCAGACCCAGCCGCGACTCAATCTCGCCACATTCGTCACCACTTACATGGACGAATATGCCACCCGCCTGATGAACGAGGCTATCAATATCAACTATATCGACGAGACGGAGTATCCGCGTATCGCTGTCATGAACGGCAAATGTATCAACATAATGGCCAACCTGTGGAACACTCCCGAGACCAGCCAGTGGAAAACCGGCGCACTGGCCATCGGTTCGTCGGAAGCCTGTATGCTCGGCGGTATCGCCGCATGGATCAGGTGGCGTGAACGCCGACAGAAAGAAGGCAAACCGTTTGACAAGCCTAACTTCGTGATATCAACCGGATATCAGGTGGTATGGGAGAAATTCGCCCAACTATGGCAGATAGAGATGCGTACTGTGCCTCTGACACTCGAAAAGACCTCTCTTGACCCCGAGGAAGCGCTGAAGATGTGTGACGAAAACACAATCTGCATCGTGCCTATCCAGGGTGTCACCTGGACCGGTCTGAACGACGATGTGGAGGCTCTTGACAAAGCTCTTGACGCATACAATGCCAAAACCGGCTACGATATTCCTATCCACGTCGATGCCGCGACCGGTGGATTTATCCTGCCGTTCCTCTTCCCCGAAGTGAAATGGGACTTCCGCCTCAAATGGGTACTCTCGATCAGCACATCGGGCCACAAGTTCGGCCTCGTATATCCCGGTCTTGGATGGGTTGTGTGGAAAGACAAGAAGTATCTTCCCGACGTGATGTCGTTCAGCGTCAATTATCTCGGCGCGGAAATCAGTCAGGTGGGTCTGAACTTCTCACGTCCGGCAGCACAGATTCTCGGACAGTATTACCAGTTTATCCGCCTCGGCTTCGACGGATACAAGAACGTCCAGTTCAACTCTCTGTCAGTCGCCAAGTATCTGCACGAACAGGTTGCAGCCATGCCGGAGTTCCAGCCATATTCAAAAGATGTGCCCAACCCGATCTTCACCTGGCTGATGAAACCCGATGTGCAGAAAACCGCAAAATGGACTCTGTTCGATCTTCAGGACAAACTTGCCCAGAAGGGATGGATGGTGCCGGCTTACACGTTGCCCGCAAACATCGAGAATATCGTTGTGATGCGTGTGCTCTGCAAGCAGGGCTTCAGCCGCGACATGGCCGACCAGCTGCTCGCCGACATCCGCTTTGCTGTCGCAGAACTCAATGCGCTTGAATATCCTACGCCTACACGCATCTCAATGGAGAAGAACGTGCCTCTGGCAGCAAAGACATTCAACCACACAGGCAAGTGACCCGCTCCGGCAAGGGCTGACCTTCCACGGATTATTTCGCCCGCAACATATCCCGGCCGGCGAGCGCCGCTTCTTTCAGGCGTTCGCCGGCCGGTCGTTACAGGGCTCTTTATTACCAAACACTATCTATCATGAACAAGACTATCACAAAATCGCAGATAGAGGGAGCCGCCCGTGAAGCATACTCTCACGCAGCCGGACTGAGCGGTGGCGCTAATGCCGATTACATACCGTTTCTGGCCAACATCAACCCCAGGCTGTTCGGCCTCAGCGTAATGCTTCCCGACGGCACGTCGTTCAACTTCGGCGACACGGATTACAGCTTCGGCATCGAATCGATATCAAAAGTGCCTACGGCAATCCTTGCCATGCGGCAGCACACCCCGGCCGGGGTGCTGAATGAAATCGGCGCCGACGCCACCGGGCTTCCATTCAACTCCATTTTCGCCATCCTGCTCGAAAACGACCATCCGTCAACACCGCTCGTCAACGCCGGAGCAATCTCGGCATGCTCGATGATTGACCCGAAGGGTGATGCGGACGCGAAATGGAATGCTATCACGCAAAACATCACCGACCTGTGCGGCTCCGCTCCGGTGCTTATCGACGAACTTTACAAGAGCGAGAGCGCCACTAACTTCAATAACCGCGCCATCACGTGGCTTCTCAAAAACTACAACCGCATATATGACGATCCCGACATGAGCCTTGACCTGTATACCCGTCAGTGCTCACTCGGCATCACAAGCTCACAACTCGCCGTCATGGCTGCTACCATCGCTTCGGGCGGTGTCAATCCGCTGACCGGCAAACAGGCATTCGAACCGGCCATAGCGCCGAAAATCACGACACTGATTGCTACGGTCGGATTTTACCAGCATTCGGGCGACTGGCTCTACACGTCAGGAATTCCGGCAAAAAGCGGTGTCGGAGGCGGAGTGCTCGGTGTGCTTCCGGGTGTGCTCGGCATCGCGGCTTTCGCGCCTCCGCTCGACAGCGCCGGCAACTCAGTCAAAGCCCAGGCCGCCGTCAGGGAGTTCATGCAGATACTCGGACTGGGAATAATGAACGGCGACAGAGTCACCGTCACCGACTGATTTATCGTTCAACTATTTAACTTAAAACTACTATGGCAACTAACTCTGTATCCAATAAAAAGGCCGTTGTCAAGTCGGCTGCCCGGCTTGGCGTAGGAACCCTTATGATTATGAACATCGTGGCCGTGGTGTCGCTGCGCGGACTTCCGGCAGAGGCTGTCTACGGCATGAGCTCGGCCTTCTACTACCTTTTCGCGGCGCTGGTGTTCCTTATTCCGGTATCACTTGTAGCCGCCGAACTTGCATCGCTTTTCCCATATCAGCAGGGCGGAATGTTCCGCTGGATCGGAGAGGCATTCGGCAGTAAACTCGGTTTTCTCGGAATCTGGCTTCAATGGGTCGAGAGCACAATATGGTTTCCGACAGTGCTGACATTCGGAGCCGTATCACTCGCATTCATCGGCATGGACCATGTGGCCGACTCGCATCTGGCGGCCAACAAATTCTATACTATCGCCGTAGTGCTCGCCATCTACTGGATTGCGACACTCATATCGATGAAGGGGCTCGGCTGGGTAGGCAAGATTTCGAAAATCGGCGGTATGGTGGGCACCATAATTCCTGCCGGTTTCCTCGTGGTGTGCGGCGTAATATATCTCGCTATGGGCGGACACTCGCAGATGGATTTCCATGGCGATTTCTTCCCTGACCTCACCAACTTCGACAATGTGGTGCTAGCTGCCTCCATATTCCTCTTTTACGCCGGCATGGAGATGTCGGGCGTGCATGTGCGCGACATAAAGAATCCTACGGTCAACTATCCGAAGGCTGTATTCGGAGGCGCATTGGTGACCGTGCTGATTTTTGTGCTCGGCACCTATGCCCTCGGAGTCATAATCCCGGCCAAAGACATCAACCTCGTGCAGAGTCTTCTCGTAGGATTTGACAACTACATGACCGCATTCCACATGGAATGGCTCACACCCGTAATCGCCATAGCCCTCGCGTTCGGCGTGCTCGCCGGAGTGCTTACATGGGTGGCCGGCCCGTCGAAAGGTGTGTTTGCGGTCGGTCAGGCAGGCTATCTGCCCCCGTTCTTCCAGAAGACAAACAAGGCCGGTGTGCAGAAAAACATCCTGTTCATACAAGGCGGCGCCGTGACACTGTTGTCGCTACTTTTTGTGGTGATGCCATCGGTTGAAAGCTTCTATCAGATATTGTCGCAGCTCACCGTGCTGCTCTATCTGATTGCCTATCTGCTGATGTTTGCCGCGGTCATCTATCTCCGCTATTCGATGAAAAACGCCAAACGTCCGTTCCGCATCGGCAAAAAGGGAAACTGGCTGCTGTTGGTAGTGGCCGGCGTCGGATTTCTCGGCTCACTGCTGGCATTCGTGCTCAGTTTCTTCCCGCCGGACCAGATATCAATGGGCTCTACCACGGTATGGTATTCAGTGCTTTTCGGAGGAGTCGCCCTGTTTGTGATACTTCCGTTTGTCATTCTGGCATTCAAGAAGCCATCGTGGGTCAATCCGAAGAGCGATTTCGTACCCTTCCACTGGCAGACCGATGCGGCCTCTCAGGCTCAGCTGAAGGCGGCGCAGGAAGCCTACGAAGCCAAGGCCGACGCTACCGATCAACCGGCATCCTGACAGTAGCACAGACATGCATATAATAGACAAGAAGGGGCTGAGTCAAAAATCAATGACTCAGCCCCCTGTCTATCCGTAATGCATGTAATGCTGATCAGCGAACAACTTTGCGGCAACCGTCGGCATTTACAGTGCGGCGCAAAATCGATTAATTATAAAATCCCTCAAATATTACGTCGTTTTGAGAGATTTACTCGTTTATCAAGCGCGTCGACAATCCTGGATTCCTCTCCATATCCAACTGTTGAAAGTCGCAGTAATTGCAGACCGTATAATTCAAGGATTTTGTCTTTCATGCGGTCTCGTTGAAACTGTTCAGTCTTTTCATTATGGAAACGATAACCGTCTGTCTCAATCGCAAGAAGAGGTTCTTTTGTGACTCGGTTGATAATCAAGAAGTCGATATGCGTTGCCGGATGCAGCGCATATCTTTTCTCTCGTTCCGACAATCCCTGTGTATCGTTTATAAGATACCGCATAGGATAATGACAAAGAGCCTTGATGTGAGACAGGTGAGGATAATTTGTTCGGATATTCTCAATCAAATCAAAAGTCAAATTCTCCGAATCGTATTCGGATACGGGTCCGTTATCGCGGTTATACGCATGAATTTGAGAGAAAAGATAGTCAAAGATTGAACGAAGTTTACTCTGTATAACAATCCCTTGCTGATATTTGATGTAATTGATTAAATCATGGATGTTGCCATTCAGTTCCTGAGGGTTTCCGGAAACGACAATGCAAAATTTGTTTTTAGCTCGTGAGACTGCTACATTCAGAAGATTAGCGTTATCCGCAAATTCAGTAATCAAATCATCTGTAACGCTCATAATAATGGTATCTTTTTCCCGCCCTTGATATTTATGCACTGTAGCGGCCTCTATTTCGGGAATCTGAGAACGAAATTGATTAACCTGACTATTATATGGAGCGATAATACCCGTATTCTCAAAATTATCAAGCAATGGCATTAACTCGATTTTTACAGCGTCAATTTCACGTTGGTTATAGTGTCCTCTGCAATGCTGTCCGGGAGCGGTCGCGAGGGCTAACAGATGTTTTTCGACATCGTTCCGCTTTGTCATGATGAGCAGATTGCCGCCATAAAACTTTTGGTTGCAAAAGTTGATTATGTCGGGATGACAACGGTAATGTTCACGAAGCAGTGTCTCCGGAACGTTTGGAATTGTAGCCAATACTGAACTTAAGAAGCTGTGATTGGCGGCATCGTATGAATCGGGTATATTTGTTGATTTCCTAATCTCATCCAATTTTACTCTGTCATCTTCGGTAATGACGTTAGGCAGTTGCATAGTATCTCCCACAATAACTGCATTTTTTGCGCATGTTAAGGCCAACAGACCGGTTTCGACCGAAACCTGTGATGCCTCGTCCATAATAACATAGTCAAAGAGTGTGTCACTATTGAAGCAGTTCTTGGACGAGAATGTGGTACTAAGAATAATAGGATAATCGGCTAATACAGATTCCCCATTGTTGAATAATTCCGCAACTGAAGCTATAATTGGTCGTTCCGATTTATATCGTCGGGCTAAAGACGCTTTAAGAATTGCCATTGAACTTTCAGTCAGAGACTTCATTAAGGCCTCGGCATTAAGTTGCGACAGTTGGGTTTCTAAATTTTCAATCTCAGATTTAAGCTCATGGACTCTACGGATATAGAATAGCCAATCAAGCAGTGATATGATCCGGGGCATTGAATCCGGTGTCAATTCCTCCTTTATGTCAAAGGATAACCTAAGGCGTAATTCAAGACTGAATTTACTCCAAAGACGTTTGAATCGTTGCACGAAATCTTTTGAGTCATGCTGATATTTTATTGAAAAACTCTTTATTCGGCCTAATATTTTGAGAATTTTGGATGAGGATGTCTTGACTTCTTTATTGCTGAATTTATCAGGCCTCTCTTGTTTATAATGAGACATCTCGACTTCTACCTCAGCTAATTCCTGACGGCATATTGCCAGTCTTTCTTGCATATCGAAGATGTTCTCGACTTTCTCAACGCAGTCTTTGACTTCTCGGTATGCGCGGTTCGTCTCCATTGCGGTCTTGCGCCACGTTTGGAGGCCGGGATTCAAAGGAGGTTGATTTGCAATAAAAGTTTCTTTATTCTCTTTTTTACCTAACGAAGCAACCAGAAAATCGAGCCCATTTTTAGAGAGTTTTTCCAATACATTCTCTGTCGCAGAGTTATTGTTGGAAACCACTAAAACAGATTTCTTATCTTTCAATAAATTCGCGATAATGTTGAGTATCGTCTGAGTCTTACCAGTTCCCGGAGGACCTTGGATAACACTTATCTGATTGGTTAGAGCTGCTTTCACAGCTCGCATCTGACTTGCATTGCAGCCAAAGGGAAATAATGCAGTGCCATTACCATACCGTTTCAAACCCTTGTTGGGGCTCATATAAACAGCGGCTGAAGTTTCGTCATCTACAAAACTGATTCTGGAATAAACCGATGATAATATGCCATCAGATGACTCACCATCCTCATTGATGCCAAGAGTATTTATCCCGGCACACTGTTGCAGATAATCAAACACGTTTGTTGCCTCCCCGGTCAAACATGAACGACGGATATCAACCTCGTTACCAGAGTAATGTTTGACAAAACCGTTTCCATAAGTTATAGCATAATATTTGGCTGTATTTTGGGCAAACAAATGAACAGCCTGAATATTCTTTTCCTTCTTGCCATTGACAAAAATATGACAGTTCTCAAAATCTATTGATGTCGGATTTGTCAGCCATAAAACATTGTCTCTTGAGTAAGAATAGATTTTATCAGTATTCTGAAATTTGATGGCGTATTTATAACCGTCAAGTCGGATGGAATCAACCTGATATGTCTTGTCCACCCCATTGATTATTATGATATGATTTTCGAGATTCATCTGTTACTATGCCTCATCTGTAGTCGTCAACACCTGTCCGAGAAACGCATCTTGGATCCGCCCCAGTACTGAATATGGCCCAGCTTCAACAAACAGTCTAAGAGTATGTTTACTTTTAAATGATTTTAGCGCAAAGAGAGATTTTGGAGAGCTTTTTTAAAGTTGAAGAGGGAGCGATGCGGGCATCGTGACTGATGAAATCTTTAAAAAAGAACCCAAAAGATCCTTTGTGAGGAAATCAATAATTAATTGAACATACTCAAATATTTAATTTGGTTTAAAACTAAACATACTCTAAAATCCGATTTGTACAGGGCATCTATTTGTTCTTTTATTAGCTTCAGATTTACAGTCTTATTTTCACAAATGTAGATAAAAATCCTGGAATTTTCACACCAGCAGACAAAAAGAAATGATTTTTTCTTTAGAGAAAAGTTACAAAAATCCATTACATTACAATGGAATACACTGATAAAACATAAGATAATACCCGCAAGAGAATGCTTTTTGACGGGCATTAAAAAAATATGTACTTTTGCAGCATGAGAACAACATTCAACAAAAGAGCTGCCAGACAATGGCTTGTTTACGCCAATGCCTCACGATGTAAACATTATGTTTCATTGAAAAAAGCCGGATTTATCAGTTGGAAACGAGAACGAAACAATTTTGCTATTGGGGATATTGTATATATCTTCAGTTCAGTAGAGCGTAAGATTATTTTCAAGACAGAAGTTGTCGCAGAAGAAATGCGTGCAGATGGCAAGTATTGGATTGAAGAGCCACCAATGCACATGACATGGAGATTAAAGGCTGTAGAAGAATACACCGGAATTTCACTTGATGAAGCGGCTTTGAAATTACATGGTTTCAAAGGTGGGAAAAGTTTGCAACATCCAATGTGCAATAATCCGGATCTGTTTGCATATATTGAATCCAAGTTTGAGAAATAATGAACCATATCGAGACCGACCGATTGATTCTTCGTTCGTGGAAGCCGGAGGATTTACCTTCATTCGCCGATATGAATAAGGATGAGCGTGTGATGCGCTACTTTCCGGCAACTTTGACTTACCAACAAACTGAATCATTCTATAATCGGATTCAATCAGAGTTCGAGCGGAAGGGCTGGGGATTATATGCTGTAGAAATAAAATCCACAGGTGAGTTTATAGGATATGTCGGACTGCATGAGATAGGCTTTGACGCGAATTTCACTCCCGGCGTTGAAATAGGGTGGCGTCTTGCCGCCGACTGTCACAATCTGGGATATGCAACCGAAGCTGCCAAAGCTGTGCTGAGTCTGGCAAAGAGTGCTGGTATTGAACGGTTGTTTTCTTTCACAGCCAAGATAAATGCCCCGTCAGAACGTGTGATGCAAAAGATTGGAATGGTAAAGGCCGGTGAGTTCATGCATCCTAATCTGTCGGATGATTCTCCGCTGTGTGTTCATGTTCTTTATAAGATTGATTTATAAGTGTGTCTTTGATACAGTTTAAGCCCGTGTTATCTTCATTTGATAGCGTAAAACTGCAATAGGTGCAGAGCATTAATCCACGTGACAAAATGATGCGCAGTCATGTCCTTTCATATAATTGAATCGTTGTCGGGGTTCTGCTGATGCAGAAGGTAGTTTTGACGAGCGGAAACCGGGGACGTGTTGGCGTAGCAGTATGCGCATCCGTGCGGGCAGGTATTGTAAGTTCCGATATCTTTTGATGCGATGCAGCCGCATAGTTTGCGTTGGCCTTTGTCTGTTTTAGAATTGCGTATCAAAGGTTCTAATTCCGGTGATAAACGACATATCAGCTCCGGGTCAATGCAGCGGTTGTGACTGATTCCATATTCTGAAAGATCAACTTTTTCGGCGCAGGTCGCAAGTTCGAGACCGAGGTTCATATCTGCCAGTCTGCGTGAAAATTCAACCATTTCGTCCTCCGACCACTCATGATAGTTAATCCCTGCCTCGGAAAGATTCCGACCGACTTTGCGATACGAGGATATATCAGCAAAACTAAACACCAGTTTCTCGACATATCCGCGTAATTCGCCTGCTATATTGCTGATTTTATGCAATAAATACTCTGCGGAAATTCTGTCTGTCAGAATCAACGGGTCGAATCGCCAAACGACTGATCCTAAGCCCAATTCATCAACCAGCCGTTTGAATGTTTCAATCCGCCCGTGCAAAGGTGGAACACTCGGCTCTAATCCCTCGGCTTCGTAGTCATTAAGTGTATATTGGACGTAACATCCAATTCCTTTTTGCTTTAAGATTGGCAGGAACGGCAATAGCGGCGCAGGATTCTTCGACCAAAATACTATGAATTTAGTGTTGTCAAAAGAAACGTATGAATCCTTGCCATTGTAGGGGTTACGCCATCTTACATAACCTTTGCCGAGACGATTGAAAAACCATTCGCTATAAAAAGCAGGAATGTCGGTTGCTCGACTTGCCGAAACAATCAGCGGAGTCTGAGCATCGACAATATTACTGTCATCTAATGTAAGTTTTATCTTTTCGTTTTTCATGGTGCAAATTTAATATCGACTCTGTTTGTGTAAAAACAATGTCAATATACAGCAATCAATATAAGCGACATAAGGTGAGTGAACAGATGCAATTACTTGGTTTTATAGCTGTTATTTACAATTTGTTCTAATTCTTCTTCTGTTACATCTTTTGAAAAGATATAATACACTTTTGTATTTGTAGAACTCTGTCCGCCAATAATAGTACTGACATAGCCTTGTCCTGATATAACAGATCTTGTTTCTACTAACTCCCAACCTTGTAGTGACATATAGTTAATAGCCCCAATCAGAGATGTAAATTTTAAGTCTTTACCATCTTCTCCTTTAATGGGTTGGTGATTCTTGTTAGATCCATCATCGAGTTTGATGCAATTTTCATGAAATTCCATCTCGACAAAAAGTTTCTCTGCCTGCGCATAAGAGCAAGTCAAAGATAATAAAATCAAGAAAAAACGTAACTTTTTCATTAGCATAATGGACAGATTGAAATTTATATCTCTATCTTAGAATCTGTTTAAATTTATATGATACAGATTTTGAGAAGGATTGTCGGATTGATTTTTGTTTGTGGTGAGGGAGCGTAGCCGTAGCTACGTGACCGAAGAATAAACAAAAAGACTCCGACAAGACTCTCAAAGGCAAAGTGATATAAATTTTAAACAGTTTCTTAATGGTCTTGCCACAATTTAACGAACCTTACTTCTCCGTTAACTTCTCAAGAAAAAGAAATGTGAGAAATAGTTTTTGCAAAACTATGAAAATGCAATGTAATCAGCAAACGTTTTATAATATACTTTAGAGTCTATTTACTTTTTATAAACTGCTTAAATTTGATTCAATAAAATTTAAACAGTTTATAGGCTTTATCGTTCAACAATAGTCAGTTTTCATCAGTAAAACATTAACAATCAACCACTTTTACGATGCATCGCATAGAACATTTTATCGCTCAACGGATTGCGAATTTTCGGGTACAAAGCCCCGAAATCGCCCCGATCCACCTTCAATAACTCGCTAATTCTGACCTTCTCAGGCCTGCGTTTTTGTACCCTCAAAGTTAATAATTTTGAGTGAGATGAGCAAATGATTTTTACCCATTTGTCTGAAAAAGTGGGGATATCCCTCAGTTATTCGTTAGGAAAAATGCAATGTACAATAGAATATTCGTTAGGAAAAGTGTAATAGTTATTTGCTTATTCGGTGTGAAAAGTGTAACTTTGGCATTGATAAATCAAAGAACCCATGCTCAAAAGAAAAATCGAGACATATTTATCTGATTGGAAAAAGTCAGACAACAAGAAGCCTTTGGTGATAAAAGGTGTGCGGCAGTGCGGGAAGACATATATCGTAAAGACGTTCGCAAATGACAATTACGAGAATGTGGTCTATATGAATTTTATCCTAGAACCAGACAAAAAGTCTGCTTTTGCCGGCAACCTGGATGTTGAGACCATCATCCTCAACCTCTCGGCATTGATTCCAGGCAGTCGTTTTGTAAGTGGCAAAACGTGCATTATCCTTGATGAAATACAAGAGTGTAAAGAGGCAAGGACTGCATTGAAATCATTCGATATGGACGGTCGTTTTGATGTTATCGCCACTGGATCCCTTCTGGGTGTGGAAGGATATGGCAAGCGCAAAGATAAAGATAAAAATAAAGGAGAAGATTCTGTTCCTGTGGGATATGAAACATTAGTAGAGATGTATCCGCTGGATTTCGAGGAATTTCTGTGGGCAAACGGAATTGGAACGAATGTAATTGAAACAGTACGGGCTTGTTTTGAAAATGAGACCGTTGTTCCGGAAGGCATCCATAAGGCAATGATGGAATTGCTATACAGATATATCATTGTAGGAGGTCTTCCCGAAGTTGTGAATTGCTATCTTGATACCAAGAATGTTGAGTTAATTTACGAGAAGCAACGCACTCTCATCGCCGAGTATAAAGAAGATATGGTCAAATACGCTGAGGATTCGGACAAACCCCACATACGAGAATGCTTCGATTCGATACCCAGACAATTGGCAAAAGAAAATAAGAAATTCCAATATTCGGTGGTCAAGAAGGGTGGAAGAGCTTCTCAGTATTCTGGCAGTCTTCAATGGCTGGAGGATGCCGGGATTGCGAAACGTTGCTACAACACCACTATCACGGAACTTCCATTGTCCGGCAATTCCATTCCGGATTGTTTCAAGGTCTACACTACAGATCTCGGCATTCTTATGGGTATGCTTGATTATGGGACACAGACCGACATATTAGCAGGCAATCTTCGCGGGTATAAAGGTGCTATCTTTGAGAATCTCATGGCAGATTTTCTATGTAAATCCGGTCAGAAACTCTACTATTTTCATAAGGAGAGCGGTCTTGAAATAGACTTCTTGGTTAGATTTAAGGGAGAATGTGTAATTATCGAGGTCAAAGCAAAGACAGGCAAAGCCAAAAGCATGACAACCGTGCTGAAGAACAAGGACGTGTATCATGTAAACCATGGCATCAAATTAGGTCAATATAATGTTGGCAGAGAGGGAAATATACTGACGATACCATTATATATGGGCTTCTTGATAAAGGATAAACTCCCTGTGTCAATCATTCCTGATATTGATTTAAGTCAACTGACAATCTGAGCTGTCAGACCTATATAAACCTGAGAAAATAATGACTGTTAAAGAACTGATAAATCAACTACAGAAATTTGAACCGGACACAGAGGTTTGGCTTACGGCAACAACGAGAAAGGGAATTCCGTCCTACGCCGCGCTTGACCACATCGTTCCATGTGACTACGGTAGTCTTGCGACTGACCTGACAGACACCCCCGACAACATAGACATGCGTCTGTTGGGAGGAAGATCCGATGATGATACGGTAATTGTCTTGTCATCCATATTCGATTTTCAAAAGTGATAAAAAACTTTTATATACAACGTACTCTATGAAGATTCAATATTGCTCTGACCTGCACATGGAGTTTCATGAGAATATGCGCTTCATGAAGTCGCTGCCGTTGGAACCGGTCGGCGACGTCCTCGTCATAGCCGGAGATGTCGGTTATCTTGTTGACACCACCATTCCGCATCTCAGATTCTGGAAATGGGCATCAGAAAACTATCGTCAGGTTCTGATGATAGCGGGCAACCATGAATTTTACAACAACGGCGACATAGCGGCTCAGGGCGACAGTTGGCAAAAGATGTTCCTGCCGAATGTAGGCTACTACCATAATAAAGTTGTCCGCATAGACAACGTTGACTTTGTTCCTTCAACGCTTTGGTCAATAATACCGCCAGTTGACGAAATGGCTATCCAAAGCGGCATGAACGACTACGCCCAGATTCTCTACAACAAGCGTCGGCTCATTCCACAAAACATTAACAATGAATTTGAGCGAAACCTCGCATTCGTCGAAAAGGCTGTGGCTGACAGCGACGCCGAGAAAATAGTCGTTGTCACTCACCACCTCCAACATTCGCAGCTATCGAAGATAAACATAAAGGCAGTGTCCTAAATGCCGCCTATGCTACTGAACTCGGCAACTACATAGCTGACAGCCTGGATCTACGGCCACTCACACCATCCAACCGACCTGACAATCGGCAAACCCGCCTCGTCAGTAATCCCCTGGGATACGTCTTCTTCGGTGAAAACACCGCTTTCAATGATTCCGCAGTAATAGAAGTCTGATTGGTTTGGAAGAAGTTTTGCCAAGGGTAAACTAAAGTGCAAATTTTGCACTTTAGAGTCATTCTATATCCAATGGAAGTAAATTGTCGTCGTTGAGCGGTCAAAGTCAGACTGAAAGAGCTTGTCGTGGATGATGCGGTATTTCTCAAACTCTGATTCTGCAAAGCACTTGGCAAATTCAGCGGTGATTTTGCCGGCATCGGTCAGAACGGCATCGCGGGATGCTTCAAAAATTATGTCGATTCGTTTCGCCCAGTCTTCCATAGTCATGGGAATATGACGTTGAGCCATACGCTCCGCTGTATCAAGCACGGCATTTACAAGTCGCCTCATATCGGCAAGTTCCACCTCCTTGAGATTGTTCTTCGCAATACTTACATCAGGCTTGACAATCTTTCCATCTGGAGCGTTCTTCCATGCCGTCAGTCCCATGTGTTCTTTATCGGCATTCGCTTGTTCCACGATAAGCTCGGCAGCCGTATGACCATGCACAGCGTAGTGCATCTTGTTCTGAACCTTCTTGAAGAACAGTCAGGTGGTTGGCGCATCGCGGTTGTAGTCGATGGCTGTAGCATAAATGTCCGTCAGCTTCTGATCGAAATGCCGTTTACTGAGACGAATTTCCCGAATCTCAGCCAACAGATGCTCGAAATAATCCTCTCCGATGAATGAACCATTCTCCATCCGCTTCTTGTCAATCACATATCCCCGGATGGCAAACTGCCGCAAAATAAACGTACACCACTGCCTGAACTGCGTGGCTCGGGTGCTGTTCACCCGATAACCGACCGATATAATGGCATCGAGATTGTAGAATTTCAGCGAACGGTTGACCTGACGCTCACCCTCGGCTTGAACTACCGAGAAATTCTCGGTAGTTGCCTCCGGGGTCAACTCTCCGGTCTCGTATATATTCTTCAGATGCAGTCCTATATTGTCAGAAGAGCAGTCAAACAACTGCGCCATAGCCTTCTGCGTACACCACACAGATTCTTCATGGTATATCACCTGCACACCGTCCTCTTTACCCTCAATCTGAAATATCAGGAACTCCGCAGTGCTGTTTCGTATCTCAAACTTATTCGTCATTTTACTTCAAACTATTCAACGTTTCTCCTATATATGTCATCATCGATGCGCTGACGCGCAGTGTCAAGGAGATAGGTCGAAACCTTCAACCCATCCACATCCTGAAGACCGATAGCCGTCTGCCAAACATCCGCCTTATCCTTCTGCCCCTGATCCTTGTGGACTATGTACTCATCGAACTCACTCATTGGGCTTTATCTGTGGTAACGGTTCACAAAAAGTTTTATTTACAACGCGGTCGCGCATCAATTTCATATCTGTAAAATTGCGACAAATATTTTGGACTATCTCCATATAATTATCCGAGCCATCAGCCTTTTGATAGTAGTATGGTTTTATTGACACACAGTTCTTGTGCTCAAATAAGGTATTGAGCAAAGTCCTATCAGAGTTTCCACAAGAGTGCCCCATTATATAAATCTGATAACAATCGGATTCAATAAATTCTAGTAGCTTTCTATAATTATCAGTCTCTAAATACTTTATCGACTTGATGAATCTTAAATACTCGTTCTCTTCAATTTTTAATAGCGAATTATAAGTGTCATCCAATTCATCCCCGTAACCAAAAATTAATGTTCTTGGCTTTGTAAAATCACCATGTATGAAGATCATTTCTGCCTTAATATCACCTTAGTAGTGGTGCGATAAAAATCTTACCACTGTTATTAAAATATTAATATTTAGTCAAATACAAGAGAACATTGATTTTTTGATTTGAAATTGATTTATTAGTCTTGTTGTTCCCAAACATCAAGAAT
>SCEG01000450.1 GCA_004102805.1 Muribaculaceae bacterium Isolate-002 (NCI) | reverse complement strand
GAAGTCAATTCCATACCCATGTGTGAGCAAATGAGCTGGCCTAAGAGCCTACTGAATTCATTTTATCATAGTGCAGAGCGCGTGACACCGTCCCATTTCAATTCTCTTCGTGGACACTCCGCAACTTCTTAGACCGCCACGGCAGTCGGTACGGCTACAGTCATGTCTTTTCGGAAAAATGTAACTTTCTTCTTATGGAGCTGTGGCGCATCACTCCGCCAACGCAACAGTTTCTTACACCCCGGCGGAACCCGATGATTTTTATGACAAATATCATGACTCACATAGAGAGTGGAGTCACCGGTCTGACCCTCACTCTGTCAAGATCGGAAGAGCGTGGTGTAGGGAAGGAGTGTAGAGCATGGTGAGTGCAGGATACTTAAACAACAACACGG
>SCEG01000449.1 GCA_004102805.1 Muribaculaceae bacterium Isolate-002 (NCI) | reverse complement strand
TACTGAACAGCGCCCCGCTGGTCAATGTGCTCAAGCTGAACATGGCTCTGGACCTTATGGGCAGCGCTGACGCCAAGGCCATGCCCGCCCCGGGGGAGGTGGGGCGATAGCGTCGCCTTGTCCGTGGCCGGGAGGTCGGATAAAATGAATATCCGGCCAGCGGGAGCGTGCCTCCCCGATCCGGCTGCGGACAGACATGAAGACCGGAGGGACGGGCCGGCACCCGTCCCTCCGCTGTATCCAGTTGGAAACCGCCGGGGGCGTTATGCGGGAATTTTCGGACGTGCTGGCGCGCAAGCGCGAAGGTTCGCTCAAGATATACCTGGGCTATGCGGCGGGCGTGGGCAAGACCTGCGCCATGCTCCGGGAGGCCCACAACCTGCTGGAGCAGGGTTT
>SCEG01000448.1 GCA_004102805.1 Muribaculaceae bacterium Isolate-002 (NCI) | reverse complement strand
GGCTCCATAATCGATGTGTTCGGCTATTCCAACGAGCTTCCCTACCGCATCGACCTCTTCGGCGACGAGGTCGACTCCATCCGCACCTTCAGCATAGAGACCCAGCTTTCCGAGCAGAAGGTGGAGCGTGTGGCCGTGGCCGCCAACATGGCCTCCGGCAGCGACGACGCCATGGGTATATCGGTGCTCCGTTTCATTGCCGCCGGCTCGCTGCTGGCCGTGCGCGACGCACGCCACCTGCTTCAGCGCGTGGAGGCCATCGCCTCCGAAAGCTTTTCGGCCTCGGCGGCATATGCCGGCAGCGCCGACGAGCAGGCGCTCGCACGTGTGGTAGATGCCGCCGCGTTTGCCGCCGACTTCGCCTCCATGCCGCGCCTCTACTTCTCGGGCGCGCAG
>SCEG01000447.1 GCA_004102805.1 Muribaculaceae bacterium Isolate-002 (NCI) | reverse complement strand
CAAAAATTATTTTTTAATTACGGAAATTTTTCCGTAATTTTGCGGTAAAATAATCATTGATTCTAAACTAATAGATACTATGTCAAAGGTAACAGTAGTAGGCGCCGGAAATGTTGGCGCAACATGTGCAAATGTATTGGTAACTTGCGGTATAGCCGACGAGGTAGTGCTCCTTGACATCAAGGAGGGCGTATCGGAAGGCAAGGCCATGGACATCATGCAGACCGCCAGCATCCTCAACATCAACACTACCCTCAAGGGTGTGACCAACGATTACGCAGCCACCGAAGGCAGCGACGTCGTAGTCATCACTTCAGGTATCCCCCGCAAGCCGGGCATGACCCGCGAGGAGCTTATCGGCGTCAATGCCGGTATCGTCAAGAGCGTTACCGAGCA
>SCEG01000446.1 GCA_004102805.1 Muribaculaceae bacterium Isolate-002 (NCI) | reverse complement strand
ATTTTTTAATTAAAAATGAATAGTATTATATACTGTTAGACAAAAGAAGCGAATTTAGTCATAAAGGTTATCTTCTTTTGAATATATGATAGTTTTAGTACCTTTAAAAATTTTGTGTGTGTAATTATTAGTTAATTTACTATCTAAATTTGATTTCTTATGAATATTATATAAAAAGTTGGTTGCGTCAAGAATTATGTGTAAATGGAAAATCCCATTCTGTTGATCCAGTTAAAACATTGATTCTAATGCATCTTGTATTTCTTTAAAACCTTGATGAAACCGACACAAAAACTTCTGATTATAGTTGTTGAATTGAGAAACTAAGAATCTCTCAAGAGATTCTTCATTAGGAAGTTGTTCTTTTCTTTTTGTATATTTTTTTAATTGTTTTTTT
>SCEG01000445.1 GCA_004102805.1 Muribaculaceae bacterium Isolate-002 (NCI) | reverse complement strand
CGGCCACCCAGGAGGAGACGTGGTTATGTGGGGGTGGCAGAGCGGTGGGAATGCCGTGGAGCGAAGGAGGGCGGCTGTTGATGGAGGCGGCGGGGACGGAGACGGGGACCAGCGCCGCGGGACGGTCGGGCCAGAGGGCGTCCAGTTCTTGGCGCAGAGGGCCGCGTTTTTCGCTCACGGCCGTGTCGTCAAAGCCGTAGCCGACCACAAAGGTGTCCGCGGGACGCCCGGCGGCATGCACGGCCAGGATCTCCAGGGGCTCGGCCAGGCTTCGCGCGCCGACGCAGTAGGCATAGGGCTTCCAGGCCGCGTACAGGGACAGATGGCTGTGCGATTCAATAAAGCCAGGGTAAAGGCACGCGCCTTTGAGATCGACCCGTTCCGCGCGCGGACCGGC
>SCEG01000444.1 GCA_004102805.1 Muribaculaceae bacterium Isolate-002 (NCI) | reverse complement strand
CCCTCGGTATTCACTTGTCGAGGAGCCAACGGGCCTTCCGGCCCCGCAGCTTTTCGCCGCGGCGCGGTGCAGGTTTATGCACCCTTTCCCCTCTCCCTGTCAACGAATTTTTTTCGTTTCGCGAACATTTTTTTCGCTGCGGTCAAAAGTTGTTGTTCAGTCGCGGGAAGTGGAAGATATCCAGACGCCCTCTCCCTGTCAACGCCTTTTTGTAAAATTTTCCTCACTAACTTGTCATCTTGCCCGAAAATCCGCATAAAACAAGGGGTAGCGGGCAGGCGAAGAGAGGCCCCGCGCGCAGTATATTTCGTTATCTGGCGAAACATGCTTGACATATCAGGCAAGCTTTCCTATATTTCGCTTCAGAACGAATTGAAAAAGATATTCATCTGCTAAA
>SCEG01000443.1 GCA_004102805.1 Muribaculaceae bacterium Isolate-002 (NCI) | reverse complement strand
CCAGAATTTTGCGCGCCAGGGAAAAACCGTTGGAGTGCAGGCCCGAGGAGGCCACGCCCACAATGACGTCGCCCACCTGGATGCCCGAGCCGTCGATGAGTTTGGCGTTATCCACCAGACCCACGCAAAAGCCCGCCAGATCATATTCTCCGGGGGCGTACATGTCGGGCATTTCGGCGGTTTCGCCGCCGAGCAGGGCGCAGCCGGCCTGGCGGCAACCCTCGGCCACGCCGCTGACCACGGTTTCGGCCGTGTTCACATCCAGCTTGCCGGTGGCGAAATAATCCAGAAAAAACAGCGGCGCCGCGCCCTGAACCAGAATGTCGTTGACGCTCATGGCCACCAGATCGATGCCCACGCTGTCATGTTTGTCGAAGGCAAAGGCCAGCTTGAGTTT
>SCEG01000046.1 GCA_004102805.1 Muribaculaceae bacterium Isolate-002 (NCI) | reverse complement strand
GTGCGAAAAGTGTTATATTTGCCATAGGAAGTAGTTGAGTTGGTCGCTCACTACTAAGGTAGTCATTTTTTGCCTTAGTAACTACTTCCTATTTTTATTTTTGCCCAAAACGTTTAGGACAATATTGCTTTTGGAGCCATTGCCCAGACTGAAATCGCCAAAGGCGATGTGAACCTGATGGTAGTGTCAGACCTCGGACGTAATGGTCACTATGACCAGAAACCTGTTGCCGCGACGATGGGCAGAATTGCAGAACAAATAGGACCTGATGCTATTCTTGCTCTTGGCGACACACATCACTACGGCGGAGTGGAGAGTGTGACAGACCCCTTGTGGATGACCAACTATGAGCTTATCTACGACCACCCGGAGCTTATGGTGAACTGGTATCCCGTCTGCGGCAACCATGAATATCGCGGTAACACTCAAGCGGTTATCGACTATTCCGGCATATCCCGCCGTTGGGAGATGCCTGCAAGATATTACACCAAGACCTTTGAAGATGACGGGACAACTGTCAAAGTGGTATTTCTCGACACTACTCCTTTGATTGACAAATACAGGAAAAAGACCGACACATATCCCGATGCTGTGAATCAGGATACCGAAGCCCAGTTGCAATGGCTCGAAAAGACTTTGACAGAGGCGACGGAAGACTGGATCGTTGTGGTCGGTCATCATCCCATCTATGCCTATACCGACAAGTCGGAATCTGAGCGAACGGATATGCAGAAGAAAGTTGACACAATTCTGCGGAAGCACAATGTGGACATGTATATCTGCGGTCATATCCACAATTACCAGCACATCCGCCGCCCGGCTTCAAAAATCGACTATGTGGTCAACACATCCGGCTCCCTCACACGGACTCCGAAAGAAATCGAGGGCACCGTATTTTGCAACAATTCTCCCGGATTCTCTGTCCTGACCGCCGACAAAGACAATCTTAAACTGAATTTGCTCGATAAAGAAGGCAAAACCATACATGTGGTAAGCCGCACCAAATAATACATGGCTTATGTGATATTCTGACAAATAACTACAAAACTCAGATACGTTTCATGCTCTTTCATGGAACGTATCTGACTGTGTATTTTAATAATCTAAATTTATCTAACAATGAACAAAATCCTCATTGTAGATGCCTCAAGCCGAAAACCCGGTGCATGAATTTTGAGAAAAGTGTTAAATTTGTGGCATGAAAACCGCAGATGCAATATGGATGTGCCTCCCTGAAGGGCTGGACGAGCTATTTGAGATGGTGCGCATCGAGCGCACGGAACAGTCTTATGACATATGGCTTGACGAAAAGAAGAAACTGTCTGATGAAGACTATCGTAATCCAAATATCGTAGCACGAGGCTATACGGATTACGTTACGATACAGGACTATCCGATGCGCGGACGGCCTGTGTTTCTTCACATGCGCAAGAACAAGTGGCGGGACAGGCAGACCAACGAAATCTTCAGCTACAATCTCGAGCTTCCCAACGATGAAGGAACACGACTCAGTGCCGAGTTCGTGGCTTTTTTAAAAGACGAAGGTGGAGACGACAGCCCTGTCGATTAAACAGATAGCGCAGATGTACTGCGTCAACGGCAAACATTTTGCCGACTTGTACCGCAATAAGATAAGCGGTTACGCCGACTGGTGCGAACAGGAGCTTGGCTGTGGGTTTTATTTCAACGCCGCTAATATCGGCCCTTACATGAGCCTTGACGAGACGTGTCTGAGCAACGGCGAGGTATGGACGTTCCTGACCAACAAGGACGGCCACGGAGGCAAGGGAACACTTGCGGCAGCCATTCCCGGCACAAAGAGTGACGAAATTATATCCATACTCATAGGAGCTATGGGGAAATCAATCAGACGCAGGGTCAAGGAAGTGACCTGCGATCTTTCGCCATCAATGATGCTCATAGCCGCAGAAGTGTTCTGTAACGCCTATGTAGTCAACGACCGTTTTCATGTCCAGCAGGTCTATAATGAGGCCGTTGACGAAATCCGCATTGACATTCGCCGTCAGCTTATCGCAGAGGAAAACAACCTCGACAAGTCCGAACCGCCGGTAACGTACTCCAACGGCGAGACCATGCGCCAGATACTGGCCCGCAGCAAACACACTCTGATGATGTCGCAGAACAAATGGACTGACATACAGCGCCATCGTGTCAACATACTGTTCAAATACTATCCAATATTGAAGGCTGCATACAGCCTTGCGATGGAGCTGCGCAAGATTCTCAACGCTAAAATCTCACCGACAAAAGCCATGGGGCGGATGAACAAGTGGTATGAAAAGGTAATGGCTCTTGGTAACAACAACTTCCGCTCGGTAATCAAAACATTCAAGAACCACGCTCCAACTATCCTGAACTACTTCCGTCGTCGTGCGACCAATGCCTCCGCCGAGGCATTCAACTCTAAAGTCAAAATCTTTCGCTCACAAATGCGTGGTGTCCGAGACCGAGACTTCTTCATCTTCCGACTGGTCAAACTCTACGCCTAAAAATTTAACACTTCTAACTGCCCAATTTAACATATGCACCGTGCTTTCGGCTTGACCCGCAAATTCAGTGTAAAATTTCTTGCTCCCTTTTTGCACACCGGATATTGCCATATATTGCGCCGATTTGGGGTAGGAGGCAAAAAGCAAAACCTCCGAAAATCGTTGATTTTCAGAGGTTTTCTTCGATTTGATAAATCTTATCGTGATCCGCCTGGGGCTCGAACCCAGGACCCCAACATTAAAAGTGTTGTGCTCTACCAGCTGAGCTAGCGAATCTCCCTATGTTTCAGCTTCAAGGTTTGTTTCCCTTTTGTTGACTTGGCTGTTGCTTTCGTCGTTGGGTTGTTCCTTAAAAGCGATGCAAAGTTACGTGTTTGTTTTTAATTATGCAAATATTTTGACGACTTTTTTGCGGATATTTTTTAAGCTTTTAAGTTTTTAGTTGTTAATTTTTTGATTTGCAGTGTGGTATGATGATGAGATTTTTTGCTTTTTATCGGGGCGGAATGTGGCGCTTGGGTGTTTTGATTCTGTGGTCGGCATTCTTTTATTTGATGAGGGGCAGTAGTTGGTCGCGTGAGATTGTTATTACGCTTCCGTGTTTCACGTCGGGTACGTTGGTGACTTCGGTGTCGGGTATGAGTTTCCAGTCGTTTTTGTCAAGGTCGGTGCACTCGATGTAGGAGAGGCCTGCGTCGCCGTTGAATTTGTCGAAGTAGCCGATGTAGCCTTTGCCGCCGATTTTCGGGAATACGGTGGGGCCTTCTACTTCTGTGGTGTAGTCGGCGGGCAGTATGCGTCCTTTGTCGTGGAATGTATCGACGGCGGGGTCGAGGCTGCGGGTGGTGGCGTAGAGTATGGTTTTTTCGCCGTTGCGTTCGTCTTTATAGTAGCCGTGAAATGTGTCGCCTTGTCGCACTACGGTGAGGTCGATGGCTGTAAATCCGGGGTCGAAGAGCGGACGTGGTGTGGTGAATGTGATCCAGTCGCGTGTGGTGGTGACATAGTGGAGCTGGCGGTCGTCGACGCGTGACGACCAGTAGATGTAGAAGAGATCGTCTTCGGGCACGTAGGTGTATTCCGGAGCCCATGCGTTGGGCGATTGGGGGCGTCCGTCTTTGCCGTCCATCACGTATATCTTGCCGCTGTCGGTGGTGGTGCCTCCGTCGGCTGCTGTCCAGTTGATGAGGTCGTCGGACTGCCAGTGGAATATGGCGGGGTTGTCCCATCCCCAGG
Organism: Muribaculaceae bacterium Isolate-002 (NCI); assembly: GCA_004102805.1. Taxonomy (GTDB): domain Bacteria; phylum Bacteroidota; class Bacteroidia; order Bacteroidales; family Muribaculaceae; genus JAGBWK01. Next base: position 19,743 of record SCEG01000046.1, on the reverse strand, counting down.
TGTGGACGAGGTGGTATGTGTCTTTTCCGTCGCGGGTGACGCGGCTGAGGTAGGGGTCGCGCATCCACACGGTGTCATCGTAGGCGGTAAATACGGCCTGTCCGTCGTTGGCTTGCTGCCAGTTGAGGCCGTCGGTGCTCCATGCGTAGAAGAGATGTTGTGCGGGAGATGTGAAGTAGGCCATCAGATATACGCTGTCAGGGAGCTGCGAGAGGGTTTCTTTCGGTGTTGCGGCCGATGACGATGCTGTTGCCGCGAGTGCTGTTGCCGCGAGTATTGATTTGAGTTTCATGGATGATTTGTGTTGGTTTGTGAATGTAAAGTTACGAATTTTCGGTGTGATTGTCGCTAACGCCCGTGGATAAAAATAGCAGCCATGTAGTTTTTGAGGACTATATGGCTGCTGTATGGTGTCAAGCGATGTCACTGACGTGTCAGTGGAGGATCACTTGTTGGCGCGCTTGCGCTCTATTTCGTCGAGTATTATTTTGCGGAGTCGCAGGTGGTTGGGTGTCACTTCGACGTATTCGTCCTCTTTTATATATTCGAGGGCTTCTTCGAGCGAGAATACCACCGGGGGCACGATGCGGGCTTTGTCATCGGCTCCCGATGCGCGCATGTTGGTGAGTTTCTTCGATTTGGTGACATTGACCACGATATCGTTGTCTTTGGCGTTTTCGCCGACCACCTGGCCTGCGTATACTTCTTCCTGGGGGAAGATGAAGAAGCGTCCGCGGTCCTGCAGTTTGTCGATTGCGTAGGCGTAGGCAGTGCCGGCTTCCATGGCTATGAGCGAGCCGTTGGTGCGGCGTTCGATATCGCCTTTCCAGGGCTGGTATTCGAGGAATCGGTGTGCCATGATAGCTTCGCCTGCCGAGGCTGTGAGCACGTTGTTGCGGAGTCCGATGATGCCTCGCGAGGGTATCTGGAATTCCATGTGGGTGCGGTCGTTTTGCGTCGTCATCGAGATAAGGTCGCCTTTGCGGCGTGTCACCATGTCGATCATCTTTGAGGAGTATTCCTCGGTGACGTTTATTGTCAGCAGTTCGACCGGCTCGCACTTGACGCCGTCGATTTCCTTTATGATTACCTGCGGCTGTCCGACCTGAAGCTCATATCCCTCGCGGCGCATTGTCTCGATGAGCACCGAGAGATGAAGCACGCCTCGGCCGAACACTGTCCAGACATCTTCAGTGTCAGCTTTGGTGACGCGGAGTGCCAGATTGCGGTCGAGCTCTTTAGTGAGACGGTCGCCGATGTGGCGGGATGTGACGAACTTGCCGTCGCGGCCGAAGAATGGTGAGTCGTTGATGGTGAATGTCATCGACATTGTGGGCTCGTCGATGGCGATGCGGGGCAGTGGCTCCGGATTGTTCCAGTCGGCTATGGTGTCGCCGATCTCAAATCCGTCGATGCCCACGAGCGCGCAGATGTCGCCGCTGCTCACTTCCGACACTTTCTTGCGGCCCATGCCTTCAAATGTGTGGAGCTCTTTGATGCGCTGGCGCACCGTGCTGCCGTCTTTGCGGCACAGTGCTATGTCCTGACCTTCGCGCAGGGTGCCGCGGTGCACGCGTCCGATGGCTATACGGCCCACGTAGCTGCTGAAGTCAAGCGATGTTATAAGCATCTGGGCATCGCCTTCAAGCTGCTGCGGCTCGGGTATATGCTCGATGATGGCGTCGAGCACGGGGAGGATGTTGTCGGTTGGCTGTTGCCAGTCAGTGCTCATCCAGCCGTTTTTGGCTGACCCGTAGATTGTGGGGAAGTCAAGCTGCTCTTCAGTGGCGTCGAGGCTGAACATCAGGTCAAACACCATTTCCTGCACTTCGTCGGGGCGGCAGTTGGGTTTGTCGACCTTGTTGATCACCACCACCGGTTTGAGTCCCATCTGTATGGCTTTCTGGAGCACGAAACGGGTCTGGGGCATCGGACCTTCAAACGCGTCGACAAGCAGCAGGCAGCCGTCGGCCATGTTGAGCACACGCTCAACCTCGCCGCCGAAGTCGGCGTGTCCCGGAGTGTCGATTATGTTGATTTTGTATCCTTTGTAGTTGATCGATACGTTTTTTGACAAGATTGTTATGCCGCGTTCGCGCTCAAGGTCGTTGTTATCGAGAATGAGCTCGCCGGCATTTTGGTTCTCACGAAAAAGGTTTCCGGCGAGGAGCATTTTGTCGACGAGGGTAGTCTTTCCGTGGTCGACGTGTGCGATGATCGCAATGTTTCTGATTTTCTGCATAAGTAATATGGCTCTAAAGCGGCTGCAAAGTTACGCATTTTTATTTAGAGTCACCATAAAAATAGCGTAATTTTTAACCGTATGACAAACTGTTTGATATTATTGCCGGTGCCGGCATGCTGCCGGCAGCTCCATCTGCATTCGCAGGCTTAGGGATATTTGCGAAGTAATTTTACAGGCAGCGTAGCCTGCGGCATGCTGTGCTTTTTTGTGCCGGATTTCCCCCATTGTTAAACTTTTTTCTGTGCTGTTAAACTTTTCACTTTTGCGTTCTTTTAATTGGTTGATTTTTAATACAATAAAAATTGCAGCGTTAAACTTTTTTATTTGCAGATAAACTTTTAATTTTGTATCTTTACATGCACAACCAATCAAAAAGGCAGATGGAAAAGCACATTTTAATCAGTGCGTTTATTAGTTCAACCATACCTGTAGCTATGGCAGGAGAGGGGAGTGCAGTGCAGACGTTGCTGTCTGCCGGAACGGAGATATTGTTCAGGTATCCCGCTATGATATGACGCAGGTGCATCACCGGCTGAAGTTTCTTATGCATTGCTTCCAAACTGTTGGAGGTTGTCGGCAACGAGTCGATCGAAGCCGGGAAGTTTTTATATAATTCAGACATTAATGCATTATTATTTATATTATGAGGATTTTGATTTTATTGCTGGCAGTCATGGTGTCAGGCGCGTGTGAGGTTTTCGCTCAGGCAAATTTGCCGCAGAAAACCATAATGTCTGATAATATAGATGAGGCATCTCAGCAAAATAGGTGAAAATGTCGTTACTAAAAAAATAGTCATATAACTCCCGATGATAGGTCAACAGACGTCGTCTGACGTTCAAGTTTCAAAAATAGATTGGTTTGTTTTTTTTGTCGGTTTTTTAATAGGTTACCGACAGGGGTAAGTCGCCCCGATTGAAATGCATGAGAGTTTAAACGGAAGCCGCATGCCCCGATTGTCGGGGACATGCGGCTTTTACTTCTTTTATTTACCGTCTGTTATGCCAGATCGCAGATGAGGGTGGCAGAGGTGGAGTCGGTCACGCGCACTTTCACCAGGTCGCCTACGCGATAGCTGCCGCGCGGGAACACGGCAGTCTTGTTTTGCGACGTGCGTCCGACAAACCGGTCGGTGCTGCGCTTTGACACACCCTCCACGAGCACTTCAAACTCGCGGCCTATGTCGCGGCGGTTGGATTCGGCCGAAAGCTCGTTTTGCAGCGCAATCATGCGGTTGAGACGTTCGATCTTCACATCTTCCGGCACATTGTCAGGCATTGTGCGGGCAGCCAGAGTGCCGGGGCGTTCGGAATATTTAAACATGAACGCCGCGTCAAATCCCACCTCGCGCATCAGCGACAGAGTGTCAAGAAAATCCTCCTCCGTCTCGTCGTGAAAACCGGTGAACATGTCGGTCGATATGGCGCAGTCAGGTATGCGCGAGCGGATGGCGCTGACGCGGTCGAGATACCATTGGCGCGTGTATTTGCGGTTCATCAGCTTGAGCACCTTGTCAGAGCCTGACTGCACGGGCAGATGTATGTGCCGGCATATATTGGGGTAGGCCGCGATGACATCGATGGTGGCGTCAGTCATATCCTTCGGATGTGACGTGGTGAAGCGTATGCGCATGTCGGGAGCCGCCTCGGCCACGATGGCAAGGAGCCGGTCGAAAGTAACCTCGCTGCCGTCCGACGGGTCGGTGTAGCGGTAGGAGTTGACATTCTGCCCCAGCAGCGTTATCTCGCGGAACCCTTTGGCGCGCAGGTCGTCGAGTTCGTGCAGAATGCTGTCGACAGGGCGCGAGCGCTCACGGCCTCGGGTGTAAGGCACGATGCAGTAGGAGCAGAAATTGTTACACCCGCGCATGATGCTGATGAAGCCGCTCACACGGTTGCCCGTGATGCGGGCCGGAATGATGTCGCGGTAAGTCTCGGTGGTCGACAGCTCCACATTGATTGCCTTCTCGCCCGCTTCAACCGAAGCAAACAGGTTGGGAAGGTCGAGATACGAGTCAGGACCCGCCACGATGTCGACACCGTGGTTGTCGATAAGATCGTCGCGCAGGCGCTCGGCCATGCAGCCTATCACACCAATGATGAGCCGTCCCGACTTGCGGCGCAGCGAGCACAACGCCTGCAGGCGGCTGATGATTTTCTGCTCGGCGTTGTCGCGTATGGAGCAGGTGTTTAGCAAGATAGCATCGGCATCTTCGACAGTGTCGGCGATATCATAGCCCACAGTGTTCATCACCGAAGCCACCACCTCGGTGTCGGCCACATTCATCTGGCAGCCGTAAGTCTCGATATATAATTTCCGGTCGGTATTGTTCATGCGCGTTATTTTTGTGCAAAGGTAGGCATTTTTTTGAAAATAAGAAACGTCAAAACTCCCCGTAAGCCCCATGCAAGAGAGTCAAAAATGCTTTAAAAATAGCCTAAACGGGTAAAAACTTTGTCTTTAACCAAATAATTGTGTAAATTTGCGCACAAATTGAAAAACTGTGCAGAACCGCACTCAAGTTTCTGTAACTTAATAAAACCGCAAAAATCATTATGGCATTTGATTACATGACAGCTGCCGAGGCAGCCGAGCATTTCAAAAACGGCGACACGGTAGGGTTATCCGGATTTACCGCTCCCGGCACGCCGAAATTCATTCCGGAGGCAATCGCCGCAAAAGCCGAGCGAGAGCATGCCGAAGGCCGTCCATTCAAAATCAGCCTTCTCACCGGAGCGTCAACATCCGACCATGTCGACGGCGCCCTCTCGCGGGCCAACGCTCTTGACTTCCGCGCTCCTTACCAGAACGTGCCCGACCTGCGCAAACGCATCAACTCCCACGATTGCCATTACAACGACCGTCACCTGTCGGAAATGGCACAGGAAGTGCGTTACGGATTTTACGGCAAAGTCGACTGGGCCATCATCGAAGCCGCCGACATCACCCCCGACGGCGAGGTAATACTCGGCACCGGAGTCGGCAATATCCCCACCTACGCCATGCTTGCCGACAAAATCTTCATAGAGCTCAACGAAGCCCTGCCCAAAGCGCTCTACGGCATGCACGACATATACATCCCCGCCGATCCCCCCCGTCGCCGCGAGATACCCATCTACGCCGCCAACGACCGCATCGGCTCGCCAGTGCTTAAAATCGACCCCCGCAAAGTGGTCGGCATCGTGCGCACCAACTCCTACGACGGCGTCAAAGCCTTCACCGCTCCCGACGAAGTGTCGAAACAGATCGGCGCCAACGTCGTCGAATTCCTGCTCAGAGAATACCGCCGCGGAGGCATACCCAAAGAATTCCTTCCCCTGCAGTCAGGCGTGGGCAACGTAGCCAACGCCGTGCTCTACGACCTGGGTGAGAATAAGGAGATACCCCCCTTCATGATGTACACCGAAGTGATGCAAGACGCCGTGCTCTCACTGATGCGCAAAGGCAAATGCACATTCGCGTCGACATGCTCGATGACATTCAGCGACGACACCGAAAAAGAATTCTTCCCCGACATGAAAGAATTCGCCCACAAGATACTCATGCGTCCCGCCGAGCTGTCAAACAACCCCGAAGTGATACGCCGACTCGGCATCATCTCGATGAACACAGCCCTCGAAGCCGACATATTCGGAGGCATCAACTCAACCCACGTGCTCGGCACAAAGATGATGAACGGCGTCGGAGGCTCGGGCGACTTCACCCGCAACGCCTACATATCAATCTTCTCATGCCCCTCAGTTTCCAAAGGCGGCCTGATATCAAACATCGTGCCCATGGTCGCACATGCCGACCACTCCGAGCACTCCGTCGACATCGTAGTGACCGACCGGGGCATAGCCGACCTGCGCGGACTCGACCCCGTGCAGCGCGCCGAGCGCATCATCGAAAACTGCGCGCACCCCGACTACAAAGGCCTGCTCCGCGACTACATGAAGATCGGCAAAGGAGGGCAGACGCCCCACTCGCTCACCGCAGCGTTTGCATTCCACAACGCCTTCAACGAAACCGGCGACATGCGCAACGCCGACTTCAGCAAATACTGCTGATCCGCGCTGACATCCGACACAAATACAGCGACCCGCCTCTACATTACGATGTGAGGCGGGTCGCTTTGTTCAGTTATCGGCTGACCGATGCTCAGATGCGCACCTTGCGCGTGACAGGGTGGGAGAGGGGCGTTGTGACGGAGAGCATATACACCCCCGAGGCGCATGACGATGCGTCGAGAGTCACTTCTCCGTTTTCGCCCGCCGCACGGGCCACTGCGATGCCCTGAAGATTGTAGAGTGTGGCCTCGACCTGCGAAGCGCTGTCTACAATGATATTCCAGGCCTTTTCGCCCGCAGGGGTTATGACATAGCCGCGGTCATCTACTGTAACGCCGTTGACTCCGCCGTTCTCTTTGCGGCGTATCACCTCCTTGATGCCCTCCAGAGCGTCAAGTTTGCCTGCTCCCCACTGCTTGAGCAGTGATGGATCGGTGACTGACGGTCTGACTGATGTTGCATTGAAGATGTCTATTATCTTGTCGGCGGTGAGCGTCGGGTCGGCTTCAAGCCACAGGGCTATTGTGCCCGAGGCGAAGGGGCAGGCCATTGATGTGCCTTGCATTTCGCCCCAGTAGCTTGTGAGACCGGTGGCCGGTGCCACTTTGGCAGTCGTGTTGCTGTTGAGGACGGTAGCGCTCATGCTGTTGGTGTAATACCTGTTGAACGATGATATTATGGCTGCACCGGGGGCGCTGACATGAGGAAGCGATACTCCCTGATAGCTGGTGCCGTATGAAGAGAAGGGGCTTATGGCGTCGACCTTGAAGCTGCTGTTGTAGGCGTATGCGCCGGCAAATGTGGGCCATGTGGTGCGGCTGGTGTATGAGCCGACGGCTATGACGCCTTCAGCGCATGCAAGGCCGTTGATTGTGCCGTCGTTGGTTCCGTCGGTAAAGCCTGCGATGCTGTTTGCGGTAAATGAGGTGGAATAATCTCCGAAACCGTAGACATAGACTTCCTGTCCGGCTTTGCCTTCGATGACAAGAGCCACGCTATTGCGGTTTGTGCCTGGTTGGAATGTACCTGACACAAGCACGTGGTAACGGTTGTTAAGACGGTTTACTTCAGAAGAGAGTGAGCATGAGCCTGTCATTGACGATGTGAAGGTCGAATTGGCATTGACATATTGGCCGGCTTCGGTAACTGTGGCCACGGGTGTGAATTTACGGGTAAGCGTGGTGTAGAAGCCTATCGAGACGGTGACAGGCTCGGGGCCGTTGGTCCAGATGTCGATGCCTGACGACTTGCCGTCGACTATGACGGTTTTCAATTCGGTGTCACCTTCGCTAAACTTTTTGCCGGCGAACATGTCATAATCGCCCTCGTTTCCCGCGGCTATGCAGATTATTGCATCTTTGGCATATCGCGATATGTTTTGTTCAAGCGATTCCGACCCGTCGTGCGGGCCGTTGTTTGAGCCGAGCGACAGGTTGACCACGGCCGGCATGCCGGAGGCCTTGGCGTAGTCGACAACAGCTTTGACTCCTTTGAGGATATTGGTGTTGGTAAAAGAGCCGGAACACATGACGATATCAGAGCCGGTGGCTACTCCGTAGTACGGGATGTTGCCGTGCGTACTCTGAACCATTCGGTCGGTAGGTCCGGTCAGATATGCGTATTGTCCGTCGCGGTTATATGAACCGGCCATGATGCCTGCCACATGTGTGCCGTGGGTCTCGCCGCTGTCGTCGGTTGTAAATCTTTTTAAAGTGGCTGCAGTTGTGGCGCTGATTTTTCTGTTGTAATCGTATGCCTCTTTCACCCGGCAGTTGCCTGCGTCGTCTGTGAAGTTGATGTGATTGGGGTCAATGCCCTGGTCCATCAGGCCCGTGACGATTCCTTTTCCGGTGTATGACAGGGATGTGCCGTTATACTCGAAACCGCTCTGCACGTCTGTGACATTGCCTGACGGACGTGCGAAATCCATCATGATTTTGTATTCGTTGCCGAATTCAACGTAATAAACGCAGTCGTTTTCGGAGAATGCTTCAATGCGGTCGGCCGGAATTGAAGCGGTCACCACGTTTTCGAATATCTCGGTCACGTTCTCTGCGCCGAAGTTTTCGAGGATGCTCCTGTCCCAGCCATCGTTGAATGTCACAATCGCATCAATCATTTCCGGCGAGGTTCCGGTTCCTTTAATTGTGGCTGCTGATTTGATTTCCCGCAGCTCGGCTTTTCCCGCCAGGTTTATCTTGCTCTGTGCGAAAACCGGCACTACAGTAAGGGAAATAGCTGATAATATCAATAATCGTTTATGGTACATCTGTTGCGATATTTATTTTGAACAGTTACTTAAAATGGAAAATCAGGGGGGCATTAACAGCGGTTAACACCCCCCTGAGAGTATTCTGCTACTCAGGCAACCGTCAGTTGCGGAAGAAGCTCATTGCCGAGAATGAGTCATACATCATCATTCCTGCGCTGAACGATACAAGCACGCCGAAGTTATACTCAGGATCGATTACATATTGTCCCGACTTAAGGTCAAAGTTGAATTTCAATGTGAAATCGTAGGCCGCAGTGGTGTATGAGTTGCCACTTACGGGATAGATCAGCATCTTGCCGACTCCGTATGTAGGATGTGTCATCTGTCCGACCTGCTGACCTGAAGGTATCGAAACGTATATCTCCTGCGTCACTCCGTCGATGCTGAAGTTGGCTTTTGTGGTCATACCATCGCCGGGGAAGTCAATAAGGGTGACATCCTTGCCGTAGCCGTCAGTGCCTTCTGCTGTAGTAACTACTGTAAACGACTGACCGACCGGACCGTCATCGGTCGATTCCATGACTGCATCCCATGCTCCCGCAAGGCCGGAGTAGTAGATGGGTATGAGACCTTCGTTGTCGACAAGTGTCACGATGGTATTGTCTTGCGCGCCAACTGTCGCACCCTTGACGTCGGCGATCTTCACCTGGAAGGTGCGGTCGTCGTTTATCACATCGTCACCCTTGGGATAGTATTGGAATCGTCCGGTAGTTTCTCCTGCGGGGATTGTGATGGTATAGGCGGTGAACACATAGTTGACATCTGCCTCTGCCGGATCTTCACCATAGGGCAATACCTCGATTGTGACCTCAATCGGACCGTCAGACTCGCCGTTGACTACAACCGGGATGTAGTTGTAGGAAGTGTTTGAGGCCTGATCCTCAGAGATGCGTATTTCGGCATCCGCAAGTTCTACTGTCACATCCTTGTTGGTGTTGAAGTGGTTGTCATCATCTGAGCAAGATGTGACTGCCAGAGCACCAATTGACAATATTGCAAAATATTTTAATTTCATAACTATATCGTATTATTCGTTATATTGGCTGATTAATAACCGTAACCGGGATTCTGCTGACCCTTGAGTCTGGGGTTGATGTTCATCTCAGCCTGGGGGATAGCCCAGACGAAGCGGTGGTCATCATTCTCATACTTGACATTGAGGCCGTTGATTGAGCGAGTGGCCGCTACCTGCGGATTGAGGTTGTAGGGCTGGTTGCGGTCGAAGCCTTGATGCCAGCGGCGGAGGTCGCTCAGACGGAAGCCTTCACCCATGAGTTCTTTCGAGCGCTCGCTGCGGATAAACTCGAGGAGCTCTGAACCGGTCAGGGTTATATCGGGCAGTGCCGAAGGATCAATCAGGCGGGCGTGAACAAGATCGTTGATGGCTGCCTGTGCATCGGCTTGATTGCCTGCAAGTATGCCTGCCTCGGCAAGAATGAGATATTGCTCGCTCAGACGGAAAGGCTTGGGTTTATTGTCATACATAGGGGTTCCGGTGTCGAGAGTCGGGTTGCCGGGATATTTCTGGAATACGTAGGTTTTCGACTGTCCGCCTTCTACGTTGAGAGTATAAGGCTGTCCGCCGAGGAACGCCACAAAGCGCACGTCGTTGATGTAGCCTTCAGCATCCTCATATTCTATGAGGCTGTAGATTGACTCCTCTGTGGGGATATAGTCGCACTGTGCGGGATCCGACCACCAGTAGTTGTATCCCTGGCAGGTCGAGAATGCCTGCTGGTCGCTGATTTCTTTCGCGTCTACGTATGGCGCGACGATAAGCTCGCTGACATTTTCGTCATACCACATGTTGACATAGTCCTCGCCGGTGGCAAGCGCGTAGGCCGGGTTGCCGATCACATACTTCGACTTGGCTATTGCTGTAGTGTAGTCGCCGATGGCAAGAGCCATACGTGCCTGAAGAGCGGCTACTGCATAAGATGACAGGTAGTTGGCACCTGCGACACACTCTCCGCTGTTCACTGTTTCATATTCCTTCAGGCCTTCGAAAGCATCGTTGAGATCCTCTTCGATAAATTCTATAGAAGCCTTGAGCGAAGAGCGTCCGGGGTATTTTGAAGAGTCGCCGGTGGGCTCATAGAAAGTCACAATCTGCAGACCGAACGAATTCTCAGCATTGCTGACAGCGTCGTTTGTGTTGCAATAGTGGTCAAGGAGATAGAAATAGGCGAAAGCTCTTGCAAACTTTGTTTCAGCGATATATCTCTTCACGTCTATCTCCTGCGAGGGGGTGACGTTGCCCAGGAGTTCCTCACACTTGGGCAGAAGGAAGTTGCATTGTGAAATAACCGAGTAGCATGACTTGTAGGGACCGGAGAACTCGGAGCTGGACGAAGACAGGAAGCCGTTGGCGATGTTGCCGCCACGTCCGCCGTTGTTGGTCATTCCGATAAACTGGTCGAGCTGAAGCTCAGTGTTGTAGACCCATGCGCCTACCGACATGCTGCGGAGATTTGAATAGACCACATAATTGCGCATGTTGGTCGCATATTCAAAGGTAAGCGGTTTGGTGTCGTCAATCACACCCTGCTGCTCAGTGTCCATGTCGCATGACGACAGCATTACAGCAGCACCCGCTATTATTGACAAATATTTCTTTTTCATAATAATCATCTCGAATTTTAGAATGAAACTTCTACACCAAATTCATATTGGCGGGTATTGGGATATTGCAGACGCACACCGTTGCCTACATACTCGGGGTCGATACCGGTGAACTCGTCTGATGTGAATGTCAGGAGATTGCGTCCGGTGAAGCGGAAAGTCACGTCGCTCATGTCGACTTTCTTGAGCCAGCTTTTGGGAAGATTGTAGCTGACGGTGAGGTTCTTCATACGCATGTAAGAAGAGTTCTCGAGATAACGGGTGTCACCCTGGATGGCCTCGGTGATGGCAGGCATCGTGCCGGTGGGGTTGCTGGGAGTCCAGGTGTCAAGCATCTTGATGCTCTGGTTGCCCTGAGTGAACGACAGGTTGGACGCAAGCTGCTGATAAGCCCAGTTGTAGATATACTTGTCGGCCGCCCAGGTGAAGTCGGCGCGGAGCGCCAGGCCTTTCCATGCCACGTTGATGCCGAAGCCGCCGGTCCATGACGGACGCCATGACTTGCCCAGATTGACAGCATCATCCTCGTTGTAGACCTTGGTGAGGTTGCCGTTTTTGTCATACCACATACATTTACCGTCGCGGGGGTCAACGCCGGCATAGCGTACCGAGTTGAGCTGGAAGGGGTTGTCTCCGACAACGTATACCAGACCGTAGTCATCGAGACGGTATTCAGTCTGTCCGTTGAAGAGTTCGGTCACTTCAGCGTGGTTGTAGTTGAAGTTGGCCTTCACGCCCACATACCAGTCTTTGTCGCGGTAGATGTCAGAACCGATTTCGAAGTCGACACCGGTGTTGCGGAGCGAGCCGATGTTGGTGATGTTTGACGACCAACCGGTGGTGAAGCTATAGGGCACGTCGAGGATAAGATCTTTGGTATCTTTGATATAATAGTCAACCGTACCGTAGAGGCGGCGGTTGAACAAGCTGTAGTTTACACCGGCGCTGAACTGCTGGATAGTCTCCCAGGTCAGGTCAGGGTTTGACGGGGATACGATACCCATTGTGGGCTGACCCTTATAAGTAAGAGCGGTTCCCAAAGCACCGTGCCAGTCAAAGTCACCCAGGCCTGAGTAGTTACCGGTAGTACCGAAGTTGGCGCGAACCTGAAGGGCGTCAATCCAGGTGATTGGGCTGAGGAATGACTCGTTTTTGGCATTCCACATCAGACCAAGAGCATAGAATGTCGACCAGCGGTGCTGGGGAGCGAATTTAGAGCAGCCGTCGCGACGAACCGATCCGTTGAAGAAATAGCGCTCGTCATAGTTATAGTCGGCATTGAGGAAGTAAGAGTTGACAACATACTCACCCATAGCGCGCGACAAATCGTCAAGGGTCACCGTCGTACCGTTGGTAATGAGCATAAGGTCATTAGAAGGCTGACCGGAAGTGCTGACACCGAATGAGTTTGTGCGGTTGATGATAGATTCCTGGCCGAGGAGCACTGTGAAGTCATGGACATCGGCAATCGTTCTGGTATACTCGGCAGTATTGGTGTAAGTAAACTGGTAGAGACGGCCGAACGATTCACCTGCCAGACGCGTGGTGTACTGGCTGAAATTGGTTGTGCCGCCCATAGGCAGTTCATAATCTTCGGTGGCAGTCCATCTTGTAGTAGCGCGGCGGTCGTAGGCGTATGCATTCTGCTGAGCGCGGAGCACAAGACCCTTTATCGGACGGATTTCCTCAAAAATCGAAGCATTGACAGTCACCTGATTGGTGCTTCCGGTGTTGAGTGAAGACACAAAGTTGGCATTAGGCTGGCCTCCGAGTGAATATTTGAGCCAGTTGGATTTCTCTCCGAAACTGATATTGCCACTGTCGTCAATCGAATAGAGATAGGGCGACTCGTAGGGAAGTGCATAGTAAGCCTGGAAGATAGGACCGTTGGTGTAGAAACGACCGGCCTGCGAGGCAGTCGAGTTGGTCTCATATTTCTCGTAAGCGAGGTTACCGCTGAATCCAACACGAAGCCAAGGCTTGACATCAGCGTTGAAACTTGCGCGGAGTGTCTCGCGGCGCAGACCGGATTTCGCGATAAGACCATCCTGATCATAGTGGCCGAGCGACAGGAAATAGTTTGATTTCTCACTGCCGCCGCGCACAGCCGCCCCCATAGAATAGGTAAGCGCGTTTGACTTGATCATCTCGTCGCGCCAGTCAGTGTCAATACCGTATTTGGTAATGAGATCACGCTGAATGCCATCGAGACGGGGCGAACCGAAAGCCTCGGTCATGTCATCGCGGAATTTCAGATATTGCTGCGAATTCATCATCTTGATGCCGCTCTCAACAGGAGCTGACCAGCCCACCGACGCACGGATGGTAACCTTGCCCTGCTCGCCGAATTTACCCTTCTTCGAAGTGATGACAATCACACCGTTACCTGCACGCGATCCGTAAATAGCTGTCGACGCAGCGTCCTTGAGCACCGTGATGCTCTCGATGTCGTTGGGGTTAAGCGAAGTGAACACTGCTGACGAAACAGGTGCGCCGTCAAGTATGAACAGCGGAGTCACCTTGAACTCCAGCGAGCTGTAACCACGGATGTTGATATTGGCGGGAGCCGAAGCAGGCTCACCGGTGTTAGAGAAAATGCCGAGACCGGGCACCGCACCTTGAAGGGCATCGACGAAGCTCGCTGCCGGAGTATTTTCAATCTGAGCCGAGCCGACTACTGAAGCCGCACCAACAAATGAGCCGAGCTTCTTGGCCGAACCATAACCGGTCACAACTACCTCATCGAGAGTATTCTCGTTGGGCTGGAGACGAACCACCATGCCGTCGGCGGCAGCAACGTCCTGAGAAATATAGCCCAGGTATGAAACTCGGAGAATGGTGCCCGGCGCTACTTTCAGTGAGAACTCACCGTCGATATTAGTAGCATCACCTTGTCCATTCTCTGCGACAACAGAGGCTCCGATAAGAGTCTCGCCGTCACTCGCTGAAACAACCGTACCCTTGATGACTCCGTTCTGCGACATAGCCGTGACAGAGGTCAGAATGACGGTCATTAGAAAAATAAACAGTTTTTTCATACTAAGTAATTAATTAGACAATAAAATATAATAATGATTTAATATTCAATCGGTTATGTAAATTCGCCGCAGCCGTTTCTTACCAAGGAACGGATATGTAGTGCGCAAAGATAGCAAAAATGTTGGAATTTTAAACAAATGTAAGCATATTTTTTTAGCCATTAACATTTTGACAACTAATGCGCGGATATTGGATTTTTTAATATATTTTTTGTAATGTTTTGATAATCAAACGTTAATTTTTTGGGCAATATGCTAAATTTATTCATTTTGCATATTGTATTTTTTTTCTAAAAAAGTAATGATGCCTGATATAAATATAATAATGTGTAATGAAATATAAGGCAGCTATGCTATGTTTGGGTCATTTTCTTCATTATAAAACACACGATTTACGGCAAAACTCGTTGACTGGCAATGAAATAGACCGCGGCGTCCGTTTCTTACCAAGAAACGGACGCGATTGATTGGGATAACAGATAAAGCAGAACTTTCCCCTGAGATACTTCTACGGTGAAAGTGAAAACACCATCAAGATCCAGATATGGGTCACACTTATAGCCAATCTGCTGCTTTCTGTACTACAACGCAAACTGACAAGACGCTGGAGTTTCTCGGGACTGGCGACAATTGTACGAATCGTACTGATGTATTACATGAATCTCGAAAAGTTCCTCAATCAACCCGACGCTGACCTGAAAATAATGCTCGCCGAAGCATCTGAATCGCCGCCGGAATAAACTGAAAAATGCTGAGAGGGGCTTGTCCTATACAAAAAGTAAGCCCAACTTCTACCTTTCAAGAAGTTGGACTCGACTTATTATGGTTTAGCGGACAGTAATAAAAAACAATTACACAGCAGAGGCGACATTCAACAATCGCAAGAACTACTGGGCTGTGATGCAGGGCACGTCAATGGCATGTCCGTTTGTAGCCGGCACAGTGGCGCTGATGCTTGAGGCAGATCCGCCCCTTGATGTCGAGACAGCCCGCACCATACTGACGGAGACGGCAATCGCACCCTCGGTTTCGGCCGACGGCAACACTGCCGACATCACCACCGCTTCACTCCGCCCAGGCGTATATATCCTCGCGGCTCAGGGCAAGACGCAGCGGCATACCGCCAAGATTGAAGTGCGCTGAGAAACACACATATTATAAATTTCGGCTCCTGCTCTGCCGTAGGTCTGTTGGAAAAACGACCGGCCGGCGGCGCAGGAGGCGTTGCGTTATGGCTGCGCCGTGGAGATGTTTCGGCGCAGCCTGTCGATGATAAAATATCAATGTGGCGCGGAGCGGGAATTGGCAGGCACGCGAATATTTTGTATATTTGCGGAAAATTGTTTGAAAAAATGGAAAATCAGGATATAAATAAGGTGGTTGAAGAGCCGGTGAAGCGTGTGGTGCTTGATATGGAGGATATCAGGAAGGCTTCGCCGTGGCTCGGACGTCATCCGAAACTCGTGCGAAGGCTGTTTAAATTCCTTTCTTTTGACAAGGTCAATGATCTGCATGAGCATAATATAGATAATCCGGGCGGTGGCCCGGGCTTCGTGCGCGGCATGCTCGAGGAGCTTGATATAAAGCTGCGCATCGACAACGAGGAGGTGCTTGACAATCTTCCCGAAGGAGCGTTTGTCACGGTGAGCAACCATCATTTCGGCGCTCTTGACGGCATCATACTTATCGATATGGTGGCGTCGCGCCGTCCGAAATATAAGGTGATGGTCAACATGGTGCTGAACCATATATCGGGCATGCGTCCCAATTTTATCGCTGTCGACCCGATGGCTTCGGCCGACCCGAAGAAGAAGGCGGTGTCGATGAAGGGCATCAAGGAGGCTATCATGCAGGTGCGGTCAGGCGAGCCGGTCGGTTTTTTTCCGGCCGGAGCTGTGGCAAAGGTCAACTGGCGCGGCCGTCTCACCGACCGTGAGTGGCAGGCCAATATAATCCGTCTGATAGAGCAGCTTAAGGTGCCGGTGGTGCCGATATTCTTTCACGGGAGCCAGAGCTGGTGGTTTAATTTCCTGGGCATAACCTTCTGGCAGTTGCGCACGCTGCGTCACCCGGCCGAAGTGTTCCGCAAGCGCCACAAGACATTTCATATCACCGTCGGCGAGCCTATTTCTGTCGAAGAGCAGAAGAAGCATCAGGGTTCGCCGAAGGAATTCGGCGACTTTCTGCGTTGCGAGACCTACAAGCTGCGGGAGGTGAGCCGCAAAATGAAGAAATAGGCATTCATCCGTATTATAATCAAGTTACCTGAACAGAAAAGAAGCGACAATGTCAAACATGACGGAAATATCACCGCAGGCCGTGGCTATGAAACAGCGCCTCGGCATCGTCGGAAATGCGTCGGCGCTCAACAATGCCGTGGAGCGCGCGTTGCGTGTGGCTCCGATTGATCTGTCGGTGCTCGTGACCGGCGAGAGCGGCACGGGAAAAGAGTTCTTTCCTCAGATAATCCATCTTAACAGTGCCCGCAAACACGGCAAGTATATAGCGGTCAACTGCGGCGCGATACCTGAAGGCACTATCGACTCAGAGCTTTTCGGCCACGAGAAAGGCGCCTTTACCGGCGCTGTGGCTTCGCGCAAGGGATATTTCGAGGAGGCAAGCGGCGGCACTATATTTCTCGATGAGGTGGCCGAGCTGCCTCTTACCACTCAGGCGCGTCTGCTGCGTGTGCTCGAAAGCGGCGAATTCATAAAGGTGGGTTCGTCGGAAGTGCAGAAAACCAATATAAGGGTCGTTGCGGCCACCAACGTCGACATGGCGCGGTCTGTGGCCGAAGGCAAATTTCGCGAGGACCTTTATTACAGGCTTTCTACCGTGCAGATTTCAGTTCCGGCGTTGCGCGACAGAGGCAGCGACATATTGCTGCTGGCGAGAAAATTCGCGTCGGATTTCTCCGAGCGTTACCGCACTCCGCAGGTGACGTTTGACGACGAGGCCCGCGAGCGCCTTCTCCACTACCGCTGGCCCGGCAATGTGCGTCAGCTTAAGAATGTGGTGGAGCAGATAGCACTTTTCGAGGCGGGCAGAGTCATCACGTCGGCCGATATTGTGCCATACCTCCCCGAGAGCGTAAACAGCTATGTGCCCACGCTCATGCAGCCTGCCGGAGGAGCCTACGAACGTGAGCGCGAGATGCTTTTCAATATGATATTCAAGCTGCAGCGCGAAATCGAGGCGCTGCGCGAGCAGGTCGAAGGCGGCCGTATGGCGTCGGCAGGGCAGAGCCGTCTCGCACTCGGAGGCGAGATTGCCGATGCGGAGCGTAAAGGCTCAGTGACGTCAGTGGTCAAATATACGGAACCGGTCGACGCATTGTTTGCGCGCGGAGCCTCGCGGACGGCGTCGCACGATGTTGTCGATGTTACGGCCACCGCTCCGGTCACCACGCTCGAAGAGACCGAAAAAGAGCTTATACGCCGGTCGCTCGAGCGCAACATGGGGCGACGCAAGGCAGTGGCTTCCGAACTTAATATCTCAGAACGAACACTTTATCGCAAGATAAAAGAATATGGACTTGAATAAGAAACCAACAGGCATTTTCCGCGGCCATGCAGTGGCCCGCGTGGCCGTGCTCGCAGTGATGCTGCTTGCCGGAATGCTGTGGCAGGGGTGTCGCATAAGCTATAAATTCAACGGCGCCGCCATCGACTATAATGTCTACCACACCATATCGGTGGGACAGTTCCCGATACGCGCAGCGCTGGTGTATCCGCCGCTGCAGCAGACATTTGAAAATGAACTTCTCGACTATATCACCCGCAACACGCGTCTGCGCACCATCGACGGAGGTGCCTCTGACCTCAGCATCGAAGGTGAAATCACCGGATATGCGCTGTCGCCGCAGGCCGTCACCGAAAATGCCTACGCGTCAAAAACGCGTCTGACCATCACCGTGCGTGTGAAATATACCGACAGCAAGGATGAGAAAAACGACATTGACCAGACATTTTCTGCCTATCGCGATTTCGACGCCACGGAAATGCTGACCGACGTGCAGGACGAGCTCTGCGAGAAGATAAGCAAAGAGCTTGTCGATTTGATATTTAACGCCACTCTTGGCAACTGGTAACGTAACGATATGTCAGACTCAACCATAACCGGCGCTATATGCAGCCTTCTTCCCGACGGAGAGGGGAGTGGCGGCGTGCTTACGCCTGCCGTGGCAGAGCGCCTCATGGAGCTTTATCCCTATTTCGCGCTGCCTGCATCGATAGTGCTGCGCGAAAGCGGAGGCATGATGTCGCACGAGGAGCGCCGTCGCCTCACACGCCATCTGGCCCGCACCGCTCCGTCGCCGGTAGTGCTCGCCACGTTGCTCAACGACAGCGACGAGCCGTTTTATCCCGACGAAAAGGTGGCGACACCGTCGACCGAGAGTGCAATCGACACTTTCCTGTCGACCTACGGCAGCGGCGGTGAAGATGACGAAGTGCTCAACCGCCTGATATTCAACCCAACTCCCGACTACGCCCAGTTGCTTGCCAAAGAGGAGCAGCACAATCTGCCGTCGGTGTCGGATGGCGGCGACAGTCATGACGACCTTCTCAACCGCTTCATCATCAAGCAGAAACAGCAGGAGGGGAGCGCTCCGCAAGATGAGCCGTCGCGCATTCCGGCCGTTACCGTTGAAAACCGTCACAGCGATGACGCCGCGGCCGGACAGCAGCAGGAAACATCGCTGCTCAGCGAGAGCCTTGCAAAAATATTCATCCGTCAGCGCCAATATGAGCGCGCATACGAAATAATAAGTCAATTAAGTTTGAATTATCCGGAAAAAAGTGTTTACTTTGCAGACCAAATGCGCTTTCTCCGCAAAGTCATCGCCAACAGGCGCCGAAATGCCGGAAAACAGTGAATTAAAAAATCAATAAATCACATATACTCGAAAATGCAAACATTATTAATCGTACTCACAGTGATTGTGTCGATTCTCCTGATCGGCGTAGTGCTTATTCAGAAATCAAAAGGTGGCGGTCTGGCATCTAATTTCGCCGGCTCAAACCAGATTATGGGTGTCCGCCGTACAAACAACTTCATCGAGAAGGCCACATGGTCACTTGCCATCGTAATCCTCTTCCTCTCTATTCTGTCGTCAATCGTTACGCCCGACCTCCCCGGTGCGAAATATGATGTCGCAAAGCAGAAACAGCAGACCACACAGACCGACTTCAACACCAACGCTGACGCCGCCACAACCGCAGCCGACGCAACTTCTGCCGAATAAGGATTAGCCGAAGTGGTAAATATGACATATAGGGTGCGCTCTTCGGAGTGTGCCCCTTTCTGCGTATATATATATATATATATATATATATATATATATCCGTTTGACTGCATGAGCCGATGTTGTGCAGGTGAGGGTCTCAGTTCACGGCTCTTTCATTTAAACTAAAATAAAGAGCACATCCTCCCTTACCCGCTTCAGTCCGGAGCGGGTAATTTTTCTATGTCTGTATGTTAAAAGGTTATCCTGTTATCAAAATCTTGTTTTTTTCA
>SCEG01000442.1 GCA_004102805.1 Muribaculaceae bacterium Isolate-002 (NCI) | reverse complement strand
TGGCCTGGCCTCGCAGGCTGTGGGACAGGCGGCCGTTGCGCACATGCAGATCTACCTGCCAGGAACGCAGCAGGGCGATGGGCGAGAGCGAAGCCTCGTGGCGCATTTCCGGCCCGGCGATGAAGCCCGCTTCCCTCAGGGCGTCCAGGGCGCGCAGAAATGTATCCTTGGCCGGGGGCCGCCCCCCCGGCTCCCCGTTTCCCCCCCCCATGCGGGCGTGCTCGCGGGCCAGAATACCGGCGCGCGCCGCCAGTTCCTCCGCTGTTTTTTCCAGCGCTTCCGGGCTGAACAGCGGGGGGATATCCGCCTCGTCAGGCCGAGGCAGGGCGTGGTGCCCGCAGATATTGCCGCGAAACGCCGTACTCCAGGCCGCGGCGGCCTCGCGTTCCGGCTGGAGA
>SCEG01000441.1 GCA_004102805.1 Muribaculaceae bacterium Isolate-002 (NCI) | reverse complement strand
GATATCTTGAGTCTGCGCGGGCGGGAGAGGCTCTCGTACAGCCAAAGCCGCACAGCTCGCAGGTCATGTAAAGCAGCAGCAATGTGTCAGACCTCTTTCCGTCAGCGTTGCACGGAAAACGAAAATTTGCGCGCCGCTTTTCCAAAAGGAACAGCAATGGACTGCCTGGACTTTTTGTTCACAGAGAACAACCCCGTCCCCTCCCCCTGCTTCGTGCTGGACGAGCCGCGTCTGGCGGCCAACGCCGCCACCCTGGACGAGGTGCAGCGCCGCACCGGCGCTAGAATTCTGCTGGCCCTCAAGGGCTATGCGGCCTGGGCCACCTTTCCGCTGCTTTCCCGCGCGGGCGCGGGGCCGCTCTGGGGCACATGCGCCAGTTCCGTGGACGAAGCGCGCCT
>SCEG01000440.1 GCA_004102805.1 Muribaculaceae bacterium Isolate-002 (NCI) | reverse complement strand
TCCGCGATGGCTCGGAGAGGGCGCAGTATTACAACCGCAAGGGCGATAATCTGCGTAAAACCCTTTTGCAGGCTCCCTTGGCCTTCACCCGCGTGACCTCCCGCTTCACGTCGAGCCGCAAGCACCCCATTCTGGGCTACAGCCGCCCGCATATGGGCGTGGACTACGGCGCGCCCACCGGCACGCCGGTCAAGGCCGTGGGTGAGGGCACTGTTACCAAACGCGGCTGGGCCGTCGGCTACGGCAACCAGCTTATCGACCAGCATGTCGCCGGGCTGGAATCCATGTATTCCCACCTTTCCGGCTCTGCACGGGGGCTGCGCCAGGGGCAGCGCGTGCGTCAGGGCCAGATCATCGGTTTCGTGGGCAGCACGGGTCTGCCCACCGGGCCTCATCTC
>SCEG01000439.1 GCA_004102805.1 Muribaculaceae bacterium Isolate-002 (NCI) | reverse complement strand
GGGTGTCACTGCGTGCGCCACTGCCTCACACCTCTGGCCCACGCGGGCCGCGAGGTGCGCCCCGCCCGTGGCAGGACAGTGGCTCAGGTCGTGTCCGCCGGGGAATTCATGGAAGTGCTGGCCGCCCTGCCCCGCAACCGCCGTCTGGCAGAGGACGGACGCTACGCGGTTTATCTGCTGCAAGGCAACGAATCGCCGCTGTTGCTGGATGCCCTGACCCGGCGACGCGAGGAAGCCTTCCGCGCTCTGGGCGAAGGCAGCGGCCGGGAGCGGGACCAGGACCGCTATGACGCGCATTATGAACACTTGTTGCTGGTGGATGAAAAGGGCCGCGCCCTGGCGGGAGCATACCGTACGCGTCTGGTCCGGCCCGAACTGGCCCGGACCTATGGCAGGGA
>SCEG01000438.1 GCA_004102805.1 Muribaculaceae bacterium Isolate-002 (NCI) | reverse complement strand
CCATCTGTCCCGACACGACGATCTTCCGATCGCAGGCAGGAGCCGTACACCAATGTCATTACATGGGTGTATGACGGTGGTAGTTATACCCCTGTGGCGAAACTCACCGAGGAGGACAGCTACAGTATCGTGCAGGACTATATGGGCACGCCCATACAAGCCCTCGACAGCAAGGGTGAAGTGGTGTGGGACTGCATCCTTGACATCTATGGCGATGTGCTGGAACTCAGAGGAAAACGAGACTTCATACCCTTCCGTTTCCAAGGTCAATACGAAGATGGGGAAACGGGGCTGTATTACAATAGGTTCAGATATTACTCGCCACATACCGGAAACTACA
>SCEG01000437.1 GCA_004102805.1 Muribaculaceae bacterium Isolate-002 (NCI) | reverse complement strand
CGATGATCCAAAAGGTATCATGGCTTCTGTAATGGAAGGTTACAGTCTTGGATGTGGAGATGCTGTATTAGGATTAAACCCAGGTGATGATTCTGTATAAAGCGTAGCAAGAATATTAAAGAGCTTTGATGAATTTAAAAATAAATGTGAAGTTCCTACACAAATCTGTGTTCTTGCTCATGTAACACTACGAATGGTGCCAAACGAAAAGAAGATTGCACCGATTGATATCATGTTCCAAATAATTTCTAGATGGCAAAATTACAATGGAATATGCGGCTTGGCAATAACTATGTTCGAGGTAGATCACAACTTGAAGTCAAAGAGTGACACAGTGGCGGGGCATAACTTAACGTATATCGAACCCAGCCAAAGTCTCGTGTCTTCTTATGACGCAAC
>SCEG01000436.1 GCA_004102805.1 Muribaculaceae bacterium Isolate-002 (NCI) | reverse complement strand
GACAGCACCAAGGCATTTGAGCGTGCCGGAGCCCATGTGGAGACAAGAGTATTCCGCAATCTGACCGCAGAGGATATCCGTGAATCCGTAGAGGAATTCGAGAAGTCCATCGCACAGGCGCAGATCATCATGTTCCCCGGCGGCTTCTCCGCAGGTGATGAGCCTGACGGAAGTGCGAAGTTCTTCGCAACCGCATTCCAGAATGCGAAGCTGAAGGAAGCTGTCATGAAGCTGTTAAATGAGAGAGACGGTCTGGCACTGGGAATCTGTAACGGATTCCAGGCACTGATCAAGCTGGGACTGGTTCCTTACGGCGAGATCACCGGTCAGAAGGAGGATTCTCCTACCCTGACCTTCAACACCATCAACCGTCACATCTCCAAGATGGTATACACCAAG
>SCEG01000435.1 GCA_004102805.1 Muribaculaceae bacterium Isolate-002 (NCI) | reverse complement strand
GTGTACACAGAAAAGATTACGCGCACGGCCCGGCGCGCCGCCCACCGGCGCGGGATTCCGGCCCTCCGGGCGCGGTTTTTACCCAGTCGAGGACATATCCATGCACGATCACAGCGATTATCTGAACCGCATTCTTTTGAGCCGCGTCTACGACGTGGCGGTGGAAACGCCCCTGGACGAGGCCGTGAGCCTGTCGCGGCGGCTGGGCAACAAGGTGCTGCTCAAACGGGAGGATTTGCAGCCGGTCTTTTCCTTCAAGCTGCGCGGCGCGTACAACAAGATGGCCCGCCTTTCGCCCGAGGAACTGCGGCGCGGCGTCGTCGCCGCCTCGGCGGGCAACCACGCCCAGGGCGTGGCCCTCTCGGCCCAGCGCCTGGGCTGTGAGGCCACGATCGTCAT
>SCEG01000434.1 GCA_004102805.1 Muribaculaceae bacterium Isolate-002 (NCI) | reverse complement strand
TCCCCGTGGGCCAGCACCCAGTCGCGCAGGCCGGGGCGCCGCTTTTTGCACTGCTCGGCGCGGGCCAGCATGTTGATGCTGGACACGGGCACGACGTGCGGGCAGGAAATGTCGCAGTTCTTGCAGTTGGCGCAGGAGTGCAGGGACGGGTCTTCCGTCAGTCCCAGCAGGCGGAAGCGCTCATAGGCGGGGCCGATCATGCTCGGTCCCAGGAATTTGTGCGTGGCCTCGGCCACCGGGCAATGCACCACGCAGGTGGTGCAGGCGATGCATTTATCGGGATTGATGCGTACGTTCATAGCTGCTCTCCGGACGCCGGTTCACCGGATTTTCCGGCGGTGGCGGCGGCCATGCGGCCCGCCTGCCAGCCGGTGGCCAGGGCGACGCCGTGGCCGCTTT
>SCEG01000045.1 GCA_004102805.1 Muribaculaceae bacterium Isolate-002 (NCI) | reverse complement strand
ACGAACCCTTCACACCGCCTCCCGAAGAGCCGTTTTTGCCTTAGGGGGATTACTCTGATGTCATTTTTGCAAAGGCTGATGCCTCTGCACGTTGAGTAGCACTCAAAAATTATTTAGGACAATATTGGATACGCTGAAAAAAATGTGTAATTTTGTAGTCAACAATGCGCATTGATCGATGAAGATATTTACTAACAGCGAAATTCGCCAGATAGACCAATATACAATTGAGCATGAGGATATTAAACCCATCGAGCTTGTAGAGCGCGTGGCACGCGCCGTGGCCGACGAGATAACAGCCCGATGGCGTCAGTCAAAGCCGGTGGTCATATTTGCCGGCCCGGGCAACAACGGCGCCGACGCTCTTGCCGCGGGCGCACTGCTGTCGGAAAGCGGATATAAGGTGCATGCCTATCTTTTCAACATCGGAGGGAACAAGCTTTCACCCGAATGCACGGTGTGCCGCGACCGCTTCGTGCAATGTCACGGAGTGGGGATAACGGAAGTAATCGACACATTCATGATGCCCGACCTTCAGCGCAACCTTCTCATAATCGACGGACTGTTCGGCTCCGGACTGCGCGATCCGCTCAAGGGGGGCTTCTCCTATCTTGTGCAACGCATCAACGAGGCCAAAGCCACGGTAGTGTCAATAGATATACCGTCGGGACTTGCCGGCGACTGGAACCCCGCACTAATATCACGTGACGTGATCCACGCTTCGCTGACGCTTGCCATACAGCATCCGCGGCTGGCATTTTTCATCGCCGACAACGCCGAGCTTGTCGGGGAATGGAAAGTGCTCGACATCGGACTGAGCCAAAAAGCCGCCGCCGAGATAAAAGCAAAGTTCTATCTTGTGGAGGATGTGGACGTCTACCGTTCGCTCAAACGCCGTCCGTTATTCTCCTCGAAATCCGACTACGGATCCGCACTGATCTATGCCGGCAGCTACGGCATGATGGGCGCTGCGGTGATGGCAGCCCGCGGAGCACTTCGTTCCGGCGTAGGCAAAGTCACCGTCGAGGCTCCCAAATGCGGCTATCCGATAATACAGTCGGCAGCCCCTGAAGCCCTATACAGTGCCAATCAGGGAGAGATGTATATCGACCGCATGCGTCCCGCCCACCAGTATAACGCCATTGCCGTAGGCCCCGGCATCGGAACCAACGAGACGACACTGCGGGCTCTCGAAGAGCTTCTGCTCTCGACAAAGACACCGATAATACTCGATGCCGACGCGCTCAACTGCATAGCCATGAAACCGGCCATGCTCAACACCCTGCCCATGCTGTCAATCATCACGCCGCACGCAGGGGAGTTTGACCGCCTGTTCGGACACCACACCTCAATGGAAGCCCGTCTGCGCAAAGCATGCGAGGTGGCACGACACTACCACATATTGATTGTACTTAAAGGACATTATACCTCAATAATACGCCCCGACGGCAAAATATATTTCAACTCATCAGGGTGTCCGGCAATGGCGACACCCGGCAGCGGCGATGTGCTCACAGGCATGCTTGCAGGATTTATGGCACAGGGCTATAATCCGGAGATAGCGACATTGCTGGCCGTGTTTCTTCACGGCCTTGCCGGAGAGATAGCCGCCGACGAGCATGGCGACTATGGCGTAGTGGCGGGAGATATCGCCGACAATATCGGCTGCGCCATCAAAGCCATAATGGAACCGGCCCGTTAATGGAATAACATATCGATTTAACGCTTATGAAAAAAATCAGGACAACACTCATAGCGGCACTTGCGGCAACATCAATAGCCTCGGCCCAGCAGGCTCAGCGCATCACCGCCACAAAAGCCAACGAATACGGCATAGCCTACACTCTGCCTGTCACTGCCGTAGATATAACCATCGAAGCCGAGTTCACCCGCGAGGAGCCGGGCGAATTTTACAAATACGCGCCCAAATATCTCAATATCGACAATCCCATCACCGAGCCGTCGCTAAACGCATCGGTAAAGAGTGTCACCATCAGCACCCACGGCGTTCCCGACCCCGGGCAGCGATATCTCGTGACACTCAAAAGCAGCCAGGCGCCATACATAATTATCGGCGAAAACAATATTCCGCTTGCCATCAACACGGAGAGCATCGCTCAAATTCAGCAACCTGAACTTCCTGAAGCGCGTCCGGCCGACCCGACTCCGCTCGAGACAAGCGCCGCCCGTCAGGTCATAACGCAGGAGATGCTGCAAAGCCATTCGTCGGCCAAGCGCGCCGAACTGGCCGCAGAGCAGATCTACGCCCTTCGACAGAGCCGCACCGACCTTATAACCGGTCAGGCCGAACAGATGCCGCCGGACGGAGCCGCCATGAAACTCGTCATGGACAATATCGAAGCGCAGGAGCAGGCTCTTGTGGCAATGTTCGCCGGCACAAAGAGCACCTATACGGAGGTGCGCACATTCACTGTCATACCGGAGGAGAACATCAACCGCCGGATAATAGCACGCATATCGGCAACATCAGGCATAGTCGACGCCAACGACCTGAGCGGCTTTCCGGTTTATCTCTCAGTCAAAGAGCTCAACCGCGGCAAGATGCCCGTCAACGACAAGGGCGAGACACTGCCTTTCCCCAAAGGGGGCATCGCCTACAATATACCGGGGCAGGCACAAGTAACCGTCATAGCCTCAGGCAAAGAGATGGCGAGCAAGGATGTCGACCTTGCCCAGTGGGGCATAGTCTACGGCATGGCGCCGTCAAACTTCACCGACAAGAAAGCGCCCGTCTACCTGCTGTTCAATCCGGCCACAGGCGCAGTGGCTGAGACCGGACCGGCCGTGAAATAGCCCGTCGCAAAACAACACACTTAAAAACCGTCAACACTACCGAATATGGCCGAGGAGAAATTCACCACACCCGAAGAGGACAAAATGATAGAGGACGCTTTCAACGAGGTGCTTGAAGGATATCTTAAAAGCAATCACCGCAAGAAAGTAGAAATCATCAACAGAGCCTTCAATTTCGCGAAAGAAGCGCATAAAGGCATCAGACGCCGGTCGGGTGAGCCCTATATCATGCACCCTATAGCGGTGGCAAAAATCGCGAGTCAGGAGATAGGCCTCGGCTCCACATCGATATGCGCCGCCCTGCTGCATGACGTGGTAGAGGACACCGACTACACCGTAGAGGACATCGAGCAGCATTTCGGCAAGAAAATAGCACAGCTCGTGGCCGGTCTGACGAAGATATCGGGAGGTATATTCGGAGCGCAGGCATCTGCACAGGCCGAAAATTTCCGAAAACTGCTGCTCACGATGTCAGAGGATATACGTGTGGTGCTGATAAAAATGGCCGACCGCCTGCACAACATGCGCACGTTAGGCTCCATGGCGCCCAACAAGCAATATAAGATTGCTGGAGAGACACTCTACATATACGCTCCGCTCGCACACCGCCTCGGCCTGTTCGCCATAAAGACAGAGCTTGAGGACCTGGCGTTCAAATACGAGCATCCCGACGCCTACCGCAAGCTGGCCGAACAGATAAAGCAGACCGAGCAGAAGCGCACCGCCGAATATGAGGATTTCGCTACGCCGATACGCCGAATACTCGACAACATGGGGCTGGAATACACGATGAAAGCCCGCGTAAAATCGATATATTCCATCTGGAACAAGATGGAGACCAAGCATATACCGTTTGAAGAAGTATATGACCTCTATGCCGTGCGCATCATATTCGACTGCGAGGACCAGGCGAAAGAGAAGGCTATCTGCTGGCAGATATACGGAGCGATAAACGAGCTTTACCGCTTCCACCCCGACCGCACACGCAACTGGATCGGAAACCCCAAGGCCAACGGATATCAGGCTCTGCACATGACCGCGATGGGACCTGACGGCAACTGGGTTGAAGTGCAGATACGCTCGCGCCGCATGGACGAAATCGCAGAAAAGGGGTTTGCCGCCCACTGGAAATATAAAATCGGCGAAGGTGACGAGGAGAGCGAACTTAACGCATGGCTGCGCACAATCAAGGATATACTCGACAATCCGGAACCTAACGCCATCGACTTTCTCGATACGCTTAAACTCAATCTGTTTGCGTCGGAGATTGTGGTGTTTACACCCAAGGGTGAACTTATCACCCTGCCCAACAACGCCACGGTGCTCGACGTGGCCTTCGACCTCCACTCGCAGATAGGCTGCCACTGCATAGCCGGCAAGGTGAACCATAAACTGGTGCCACTGAGCCAGAAACTGCGTTCAGGCGACCAGGTGGAAGTGCTGACATCGCAGTCGCAGAACCCCAAGGAGGAGTGGATGGATTTTCTCGTGACAGCCAAGGCCAAGACACGTCTGCGCTCCGCACTGCGCAAGCTCCAGCAGCCGGTCATCGCAAAAGGCAAAGAGATTTTCGAAAAATTCCTCGAACTGCACGAAATCACCGACACAAACGAGGT
This sequence comes from Muribaculaceae bacterium Isolate-002 (NCI), assembly GCA_004102805.1. GTDB lineage: Bacteria > Bacteroidota > Bacteroidia > Bacteroidales > Muribaculaceae > JAGBWK01. The sequence continues at coordinate 20,202 of SCEG01000045.1, read as the reverse complement.
GGTCACCAAGTTGCAGGGCATGTATCGCGTCAGTAACCGCGACGAGCTGTATCTGCTTCTGGGACGTGAAGAAATAGTACTGTCAGACTTCCTTGTCAAGACGCTCAAGAAACAGTCGTCGTCAAAGGGACTTCTGAGCAAGATATTCCGCCTGCCGCTGGCCGTAGTGCCGAAATCATCGAAGGATAAAGAGCCGCACGAACCGCACATCGACACGCCGGCGCACATCAACACAAAGGAAACATATCATCTTCGCTACGACGAGACCGGCTCCAACTTCCGTCTCGCCGACTGCTGCTCCCCGATACCCGGCGACAATGTGCTCGGATTTATCGGAGACAACGGCGAGGTCGTGGTTCACTCGGTCGACTGTCCCAGAGCGCTGGCGCTCAAGGCCGGATTCGGCTCACGCCTTCTGTCGACCTGCTGGGACGCCACCAACGGCAAGTTTCTGGCACACATACATGTGGAAGGCATCGACCGTTTCGGCATCTTGCAGGAGCTTATACAGACGATATCGACCCACATGTCAATCAACATACGCTCGCTTCACATCGTGACGGAGAACGAGGTGTTCCGCTGCGACCTGACAGTGCTTGTCGACGACTCCGGAGTTGTGACTGAGCTCTGCTCGCAGGTGAAGCGCATCGAAGGTGTAAGACAGGCGACAAGAATACATTGACAACCATAAACAAATGCCCGAACGACGGCATCAACCAAACTTCGCACAATGAATCTTCCATTCCATATACCGACCGATAAGAAATTCTGGACGACGGCGGCAGTCTACGGCATCGCCGCACTGATTATCATATTCTTTCTGCCCCGCTCCGAACGCACGGAGCTTTCATACGAGAAAAACCGCCCGTGGAGCAATCCGCAGCTTCTGGCGCCGTTTGACATACCGTATTACCTTGCTCCCGAGATAAAGCAGGAACGCACCGACAGCATCGACAAGATGCTTGTGCCGGTCTATGACATCGACGGCTCCGTGCAGAAGAACCTGATAGCTATGATCAACGGCCTCGACAGCGTGTCGGCGCATCAGCGCGATGCTCTTGTCAGAGCCGTCGAGGACATCTACAAGACCGGCGTGATAAGTTCGGAGGACGCTCAGCGCATAGCCGCCGGCGAGATGCAGCGCATCAGGCTGTCGTCGTCGCCATCGGGCGAAGGCATATCGACAGCAAAGATGCGCACTTCGCGTCAGGCCTACGAGCATCTTGAGAAACAGTTCGGCAGAACCTCGCCGGCGTTCTGGCGGCTGCTTCAGGAGAAACATCTGAGCACTTATCTTCTGCCCAATGTCAAGGAGAACGCCGAGAAAACCGCTGACCTGCGCAATAGCCTGCTGACACCGATAGAGGCCGTGCAGGGCATCATTCAGAAAGGCGAGGAGATAATCAACCGCGGCGAGATGGTGACACCACAGCGCTATCAGATATTGCAGGACTATGAGAACGAGCTGATAAAACGTGACAAGGAGCGCGGCATATCAGCGTTCAACGTAGTGTTCGGACGGCTGTTGTTCGCTCTGTCGCTGATGCTTATCATATATCTGTTTCTGCGGCTTTACCGTCCGGAGGTGTTCAACAGTCTGGCCCGCACGATATGTCTGCTGACGGTCTATGTCGGGTTTTATGCCTTTTCGGTGTTCATGTCAGATCTGTTTGTCGACGGGCTTTATATCGTGCCGTTCGCCATACTGCCGATATTGTTGGTGGTGTTTTACGACACGACGGTGGCAATGTTCTTCCTGATAATGGAGACTGTGTTGTGCTCGATGATAGCGAAGCTGCCGTTTGAGTTCTGCTTCATAGAGTTTGCCGCAGGCATGACCGCCATCTACTCGATGCGTGAACTGTCGCGCCGCTCACAGCTGATGCGCACGGCATGCTACGTTTTTGTGGCCTACGTCGTGACCTACGCCGCAGCCGAACTGGTGCAGATAGCCTCGCTCAACACCTTCTCGTGGAAACTGATAGGTTTCTTTGCGATAAATATGGTGCTGACCTCGTTTGCCTATATCCTCATTTTCATTGTCGAGAAGCTGTTCGGATTTATATCAGTCGTAACGCTTGTCGAGCTTTCCGACATCAACAATCCCATACTCCGCGAGCTCTCGGAGGAATGTCCAGGCACATTCCAGCACTCGATGGCAGTGGCCAATCTCGTGACCGCGGCAGCCAACCGCGTCAACGCCAACGTGCAGCTCGTGAGAGCGGGTGCACTGTATCACGATATCGGCAAGACAAAAAATCCGGCATTTTTCACCGAAAACCAGCACGGAGTCAACCCACACAACTCACTGACGCCGGTGCAGAGCGCCCGCGTGATCATCAACCATGTCATCGACGGAATGCGCATGGCCGAGAAAGCGAAGCTGCCCAAGGCGATACGCGACATGATAGTGCAGCACCACGGCAAGACTACAGCCCGCTATTTCTACAACACCTACTGCAACGCCCATCCGGGCGAGGAGGTCGACCCGACACCGTTCACCTATCCGGGTCCCAACCCGCAATCGAAAGAGGCGTCGCTGCTGATGATGGCCGATGTTGTGGAGGCGGCGTCGCGCTCGCTTCCCGACCACAAGCCTGAAACCATAGCGGCACTCGTCAACCGCCTGATCGACATGCAGGTGTCGGAGGGTCTGCACAAGGACTCGCCACTGTCGTTCCGCGACATCACCACAATCAAGAAAGCATTCACTGACTCACTGCTGACGATGTATCACGTGCGCATCGCCTATCCCGACAAAAAATAAGCCTCTTGACATGGTGAAACTTCCAAAGATTATTATCATAGCATTGGCGCTTGCCGGGGCATTCTGCACGGTGAAAGCCCAGCGCCCCATACGCCTGCAGGTTACCCCCGAAGTGCGACCCGACTCTATCGACCTCAGCTACTACGGCAGGAAAGAACCGTGGATAGCTGCCGGAGAGGTTGTGGGGCTCAACATGGGTATCTGGGCAATTGACCGCTATATACAGAAGGCAGAATATGCCTATATAAACGCCCACACCATACGCCGCAATTTTCGCCGCGGTTTCGTGTGGGACAATGACCAGATGGGCACAAATATGTTTCTCCACCCCTATCATGGAAATCTGTACTTCAATTCTGCCCGGTCAAACGGCTTCAATTTCTGGCAGTCGGGACTTTTCGCTTTAGGAGGTTCGGCAATGTGGGAATTTTTCATGGAGAATGAATATCCGTCGCTCAATGACATCGTTGCCACTCCGGTGGGAGGAATGGCACTGGGCGAACTGACCTACCGCGCTTCAGACATAGTGCTTAAAGATGACGCCACGGGATGGGAACGCGTCGGACGCGAGGCGGCAGCGTTTCTGATAGCCCCGACGCGCGGGCTGACGCGCATCATCAACGGCGACGCGTGGCGCCGTCGTGCCACCACAGGACGTCAGTTCGGCATACCTAACGTGGCGATAGAATTTTCAGCCGGAGCTCGCACTATCGAACTAAAAGACGAGATTTTCGATGAAGGCACAGGCGGAGTGATGCAGTTCAACCTCGAGTATGGCGACAGATTTGAAGTGGCATCCACTCCCCTTCCATACGACTATTTCACACTCAACGCCGAGCTAAACGTGCAGAAATCTCAGCCGGTGCTCGGACAGCTCAACATCACGGGGCGACTTCTGTCGAAGGAACTGCTCGACAAGCATTCGACGTCGATGAGTGTCGGCATGTATCAGCATTTCGATTATTATGACAGCGACACGATATCAGATGCATCCCACAAAGTGCCCTACAAACTCGGAGTGCCGGCAAGCGTGGGTGCAGGCCTGATGTTCCGCGACATAGAGCGCGGACTGTTTGCCGCCGACGCCTATCTGCATGCCAACGGCATCGGTCTCGGCGCCATTCTGTCAGATTATTATCATGTCGACCAGCGCAACTATAATCTTGCGTCGGGATTTTCACTTAAAGGGGGAGCCAACCTGGTGTTCAGACGCGAACTGCTGTCACTTGCGGCGTCATACGAGTATTATCGCTTGTTTACGTGGGACGGTTATCCGAAGGATATCGACTGGGCGACAGTCAACCCTCACACACTCGATGCACAGGGTGACAGGTCGGTGGCTACATTCGGTGTGTTTTCAGCCCGCGCCAATGTGAAAATATGGCGCAGGCTATACGCCACGGTGCATTTCTCCCACTATCTGCGCTCGACCCACTATCACTTCCACCCGACTGTCCGCTCGTCGTCCTACGCTCTGCGTCTTATGCTTTCATACAAGCTGTAGAGTCTTTACGCGACGGAAATATCCCCGTAGCCTTGCGCCAGAGATATTCAAGGGGTCCGTAGCGATGACTGCGGCACCACAACACGGAGAAAAACATCTGCACCATATAGAAACATGACATGACCGCAACAGTAACGGCAAGAGGCATACGGTGCGGGGCAAACCACACGCAGAACAGTGTGACGCCGACTACACCCTGGAAGAAGTAATTTGTCAGCCCGAGACGTCCGTAGCAGGCAAGTATCGTGACCAGGCGTCCGCCGTTGCGGCATAAATAGACTACGAGCGCCGACATAAACAGAGCCTGCACCAAAAATAGAGGGAACACAAGAAGCCTAAACAGCATGGAAGTGCCGTCGCCTCTCACTGCGAACACCGTAGCAAAGAGAATGGCGGTAGCAACTGCAAGCATCAGCACAACTCTCGCCGTCACCACTTCGCGCCAGCGGGTTATATAGCCCATACGTCCGAGCCAATAACCCAACATCATAAAGCCGAGCGTGCGAACCGAAAAATTGTTAAGGCAATCAAGAAAACTGTTTTTGACGCTGTCAATCAATGGATACTGCAATATATTCCAGAAAGAAGCGCCTGTCACATAACGGTCAGGCATATTGTCTTCAATCAGGGCTGATCCGATTTTCATGTCACATATAATCCTGGAAAGCACTATCATTGCAAGCGACAAGCATAACAATAACCATTTCGGACATCGCCGGAATGCGACCAGAATAATTCCACAAGCACCATACCACATCAGTATGTCATAAGTATAAAAAAGTTTGGAAATCAAGCCGATTGCAGCGAGCAGAACACAACGCCACACAAAACGCAGCGAGCTATAAGCAGGATTTCTAAGCATGAACCAGAAACTACAGCCGAAAAGCAATGAAAATATTGTATTGCTCTTGCTAATAAAGAGATTTCTGATTATCATTTCGACAACAAAATCAACTCCCGGCTCAATCTCCATTTCTTCAAATGCAAACCGCTGCCAAGTATGAACCATGAGAATGCCAAACAAGGCAAAGGCACGCAGGGCATCGATGCCGCAGATACGATCGGTCTTTATATTCCCAGACATCGTCCACAAATAGGTTTATCAGTACATACAGGCCATCGGTAGTCCATTATCCGCGACGAGAGAAGCCAGTAAAGGAAGAATGTAAACGAACCGGCATATAAAACCCAACCCTCAAAAAATCCGTCAACAATGAAAAACAGCATCAGCGCTCCGTATTTCACGGCATTTATATCACCATTCTTCCGCCGTCGTCGAACCACGCGCTGCAGTTCAGCATTCCAGCAAACAAGCAGCATAAATCCGACGATGCCAGTGTTTGACAGCACACTCAGCCATGAAGAGCCGGGCTCTTCACTAAGGTCAGGCCGATTAATGCACACTTCTCTCACATTGCCTACCAATGAGGAGTAGCGAGTCGCATTTGTAAAACCGATACCGACCACCGGACTTTCCATAAACTCCCCTATGCGCGATTTCCAAAGCTGCTTGCGGGAAAATATAATGGAGTTATTCTCTTTGCCGATTTCAAATTTTTTCTTGACTCGATATGTGACATCTCCGCCTATGAATATGGCGAACACTATCGCAGCCACTACAGAGATAAGCACCCAACGACCTGAGCGCAAACGATGCGACAATGTTACAAACACATATATTTCAGCCACAACAAACGATATAATCGCGCCTCGCGCTCCGCCCCACACCATAACAATGATAGCTGCCACCAGCGACAGAGCGTCAAATAGTTGTGATAGGCGACTCACCCTATTTTCACGGCTTAGAAAACGCCATGTCATTATCACACTCACCATAGCCGCAAGGGTAGAGAGCATAATCGGGTGCGACACTATCAAAAGCAATCGCCCTTTATCTCCAAAAACAACAGTGATGACATATAAGACAAGCGACATTATCACCACAAACTGACACAAGAATATCGATGTCCGCCACAAATAGTTTCTGAACACCCGCAACGACGCACCGTCAACCAGCGGAGACAGCAGGCACAACATCGCAAAGAACAGACTAAGCCGCAATGTTGACATATAATTCGCTATCGGATGGTTGAAAATCAATGACACCACACACGACAGGAAAAACAACATCAGCATGTAATTGACCGTAAATCTGCGCGATTTAAACAGGGCAACAACCGGTATAAAACAGAAAATCAGTAAAATCACAGGCGACGACACGTATCTGCCGACAACCCCGAGGTGGCCGGACAATCGTCCAACTTCGACAAGCGATACCAAGAGTGCAACAAAAGCGAGTATTCTTGTCAGTACTTCCTGCCGACGTATCAAATATTTTCGATACTCTGAAAAATTCATAGCTAAATTCTATTGCCTGAGCAAATTATATCAAACCTGTCGCTGCTTCAAAATTTGCCACTGAAACAGCAGTCGGAATATTATTCTGGACAAAAGTCCGTGAAATGTAAATCATAGTTTTAGGGAGAGAAAGTAATGAAAAAAGGTAGAAATTATATTATATCTAATTATTGCTGTCCGATAACACTTTTTCTGATGTCAAAAAAGTGTTATCGGACAGCAATTAATTATTTTTTATCTTCATGCACATAGCCGTAGCCGTAACCGTAGCCGTAATAACCATAGCCGTAGCCGAAGCGGCTCGAACGGTTGATGCGCGATGCTGTGGGATCAAGCGTTCCGTTGAGGATTACCGCCATGTTCCTGTATCTGTCGTCATTATAGAAGCGCTGTATCTCGTTGAGCATGTTGCGCTCGAGCAAACCGGCGCGGATGATGAAGAGCGTAACATCGACATATCGGTTTATTATCTTTGCGTCAGCCACAACTTCAGCAGGCGGACAGTCGATGATGACATAATCATATTCATCTCGCAACTGCTCGACCATTGACTTCATCTTGTCGGAGTAAAGAAGCTCGGCCGGATTTGGAGGAATAGGCCCTGAGGGATATACGTCAACATTCTCATTTCCACGAGCTGCTTTAATCACAACTTCATCTATCGACATATTTCCTGCGAGGTAGTTTGACAGTCCGTGACCTTTCGCGCCAACAGCCGTAGAGAGCGAGCCCTTGCGAAGGTCAAGGTCGACAAGCGCCACTCGTTTTCCCTTAAGAGACAACACGGTGGCGAGATTAAGCGCGATAAATGTCTTGCCAGAGCCCGGGTTGGCACTCGTTATCATTATTACCCGCGATTCATTGCCGACGCCTCCCGGTGTCATGAATTCAAGGTTCGTACGGATTACTCTGAACGCCTCATTTATGATGTTGTTGCATCCTTTCTTCACCACAATATCTGAAGACCGGTCAACAGGCTTCTTCTTGCCCGGCAATATTGTGCGACGCGTACTCGGCTTGCCGTTTTGCGGGATCTCCCCGACAAACGGAATGGTGAGTTTCTCGATATCCTTGCGTCCGCGCACCTTGGAGTTGAGCATCTCTTTGAGGAAAAGCAACGCGGCGGGGAGCAGCAGACCGATGGCAATCGCCATTGTAAGTATCTTGTTTGAGTACGGACCGACAAGACCTGACACAGTCGGGGTCATGACAATCTTTGTATTGTAGGCAGTAAATGCCTGCGAGAGCTCATTTTCCTCACGTTTCTGGAGAAGATAGAGATAAAGCTGCTCTTTTACTTTCTGCTGTCGCTCTTTGTCGAGGAGGTGTTTTGCCTGCGTCGGGCTGCTCTGCAGGCGCGATGAAGCCGATGACAGTTTGGATTGCTTGGCTTTCATCTGCGCGTCAAGCGACGATATGTAGCCGTCGACGGCCGAAAGGATATTCTGACGGGCTTGACTCAGCAGATGGTCACGGTCCTGCACAAGGGGGTTATCTTCCGATGAGTTCTGCACCATAAGGTTGCGTTGCACGAGCTCGTTGTTGTAATTCAAAATCTGGCTTTCGACTCCACCGTTGCCGAGAGCGGTTGTCGAGGGCAGCGGGTCAAAGTTTTTAGCGGCTGTGCGGAGATGGTCACGAATACCTCTGGCAAGACTGATTTTCACGGCAAGTTCGCCAATCTCGTCATTGGCTGTCAGAGTGCGCTCGTAAAGCGCATCGGACGACACGCCCGAACTCGGAAGCTGATGCTGCGACTGATAGTCGGAAATCTGCGAGTCAACGTTTCCAAGTTCCGACTCAATTACCCCGAGACGGTCGTCGATAAAATTGGAGGTTGAGACTGAAATCTGATTGCGGTCTTTAATCCAGTTTTCGTTATACACGTCAATCACGCCCTGAAGCTCTGCGAGGGCGCGCTCGGTGTTGGTATCTTTGAGTGATATATAAATTACTGATGAATAATTGTCACGGACTTCTGTTAAAAGCGTACCGAGTATGCTACCTGCACCCGATGCATATCCCACGCGGTCAACGAGAATTTCCTGAGAGGCGGGTACAGCTCCGGCGATGTATTTTTCGTTAGGCGACACAACGACTCTGCCAAGCGGAGTGTCGATGGTGTCGGATTGGGCAACAGAGGCAAGTGATATTTCTATATTCTGATTTCGGTCAGCTTTTTCAATATCTTCACCTGCGGCAGCAAACGGGCCGAGCACGACGGTGCTGTCGCCATTACAGCGCATTTTCATCTGCGCACGGGCATTGTCGCCGAGGTCAAGGAAACGCACTGTCGCCGGAAGCGACGAGCCAAAAAGTATCCTTGAGCTCAATTTATCCTTGACTATATAATTCACATCAAGCCCCAGACGACGAGACACCTCGTCGATTATAATCGGAGATTTCAACGCCACCATCTCATTGTTGATGTTGACGTTGGTATTGAACAGCGCCATATCAGAGAAAGCCATCGAGACGTCAGGTGACGCACCGGCTCCATCCTTCACAAGAATAGCAGCAGTAGCCGAATACACCTTCGGAGTCTTGGCGAGATAATATACAGCATATCCGCAAGTAATGGCCAATGCAATGACAAACCAATACCATTTTGACAGGCACAGCCACATAAATTCCTTTATGTTTATTGTCTGGCCTTCCTTAGGCAATTGTTCTTCATTATTTTCCATAGCACGTTTGATACGAGAATGATTAATGATTGATAATTTATATTTTCAACGGCACAAATTCCGGATCTGGTTCTGAATTTGCGCCAGAACTGTTTATTTCACAAAGAGTAGAGCCACTGTCATGGCAAATGATGCAAGAGAAATCCAGAATGCCGGAGTAAATGTTGAGTTGCCGAGCGGAGTGGTATTGCGCTTCTGCAGATCGTTGGGCTCGACATAGATAACGTCGTTCTGCTGCAGATAATATACCGGTGATGAATACACGCTGTTGGGGTCGGTAAGATCAATCGTATATGCTTTCTGCTTTCCGTCGACCATTCGGTAGACCTTCACATTCTGCCGCTTGCCATTTATCTGAAGATCGCCTGCAAGAGCGATGGCTTCGATCACGTTGAGTTTGTCGCGGTCGAAAAGGATACGTCCGGGAGAAGCTACCGCACCGACGACTGTAATCGAATGATCGGCAAAATCAACAGTTACGGTAGGGTCTTTAAGGAGTTTTCGATTAATAAGTTCATCCTTTATCAGCTGAGCGATTTCCTGACGGGTAAGTCCCTGGATATGAATTGTGCCAAGTTCAGGAAACTCTATGTCGCCATAGTTGTTTACCGTATAGACCGACACCTGATTTCCGGAGGATGAAGAGCGCTGCGCATTTGAGCCGCGTCCGGTTGCCTGTCCCTGCTGACGCGACTGTATCGGGAGGTTGAACATTTCAGCGAGCTGGGCGTCACGCGAATGAACCGAGATGGTCAGACGGTCATCAGGCTGCGCCGTAATGAAATTGGGAGCCACGACATCAACCGACTGCCCGTTTTCCTGTCCTTGAAAATATGTTATATCTTTTGGAGTACGACATGAGGTCATACATGCGACAACTCCTATCACCAGCAGTAAACTTCTAAAATATGACATAACCAAGCGGTTTTTATTAACAAATTATTAAATATAGCAAAAGATTAATTAAATCACCCGAAACGATTTTGCGATATCAGATTTTATTATCTGAAATATTTTCAAAGCGAGACTGAACACATGAAGTCTACAAGCTGTCAAAAGCATGCCGACAATTGCACGGCCACACCGGCCGACATGCACTGCGGCACTCTCACAGATGCTGAAATCTCCGAAAATGGCTATTATCCATGAAATTACAGCACTAAAAGCGCAAGTATAAACTCTTTGCAAACAGTTTCGGCACAAAATTACAACATTTAAACCAATCGCACAACTACAATTTCACTTTTTTGCAAAAAAAACATGACTCGGCATATAAACCCGTGACTCCCGCACAATCAAACTTTTTTACAGAGCGGGCGTTTTATTAATGAATCGGTTGCCGACAACCTGCCATAAACACTGTAAAAAAGCAGTAATAAATTCAATATTATGGCGTTGGAGCGAGACACTCTGTCAGCCGGCTTTTGATTCTTATCCGTACTATGAATTATAACTTTAAATAATTGAAGTATTATGAACACTGCTCCCCTACAAGGTATCAAGGTGGTGGACCTCACCGAAGTACAATCAGGTCCGTCATGCACACAGTTACTTGCCTGGCTCGGCGCCGAGGTAATAAAGATAGAACGTCCCGGCAAAGGTGACGCCACACGTAAAGAACTGCAGTTTGACCCCGATTTGCCAAGCTACTACTTCCTGCAGCTCAATTCCGACAAGAAGTCAATATCGCTTGACTGCAAGACTCCTGACGGCAAACAGATACTCACCGACCTGATAAAAGAAGCCGATATATTTGTAGAAAACCTACATCCGGGAGCCGCCGACAAACTCGGCTTCAGCTGGGAGGCTGTCCACGCCCTCAACCCGAAATGTATCTACGGCACTATCAAAGGCTTCCCTCTCTCATCAAAATACAAAGACCTCAAGGCTTACGAACCTGTGGCTCAGGTAACGGCAGCCGCGGCATCAACCACAGGCTGGTATTCCGGACCGGACAACGTGCCGACGCAATCAGGCGCGGCACTGGGCGACTCCAACACCGGCATGCACCTCTGCATCGGTCTGCTTGCGGCTCTTATGCAGCGCGAAAAGACCGGTGAAGGTTGTTATGTATATCAGTCGATGCACAACGCATGTCTTAACCTTTGCCGTATCAAGACGCGTGACCAGCTTACGCTTGACAAAATCGGCTATCTGACGCAGTTCCCACAGTATCCCGACGGTAAGTTCAACGGCACAGTGCCCCGTTCGGGCAATATCGAGGGGGGCGGCGTGCTCGGCTGGACCTACAAATGCAAAGGCTGGGAAACCGACGACAACGCCTACGTATATATCATATTGCAGCGTGAGGCAAAATCGTTTGAACTTGCCTGCAAGGCATTCGGCTTCGAGGACTGGCTCACCAATCCCGATTTCAACACAGCCGATGCCCGTGACCGTCACAAACCGCAGATATGGGAGCGCATACAGCAGTTCTGTATCGACAAGGACAAATATGAGGTCACTGATATATTGTCGAAAGCAGGTGTGCCTGTCGGTCCTGTAATCTCGACCAAGGAACTTATGGCCGACGAGTCGCTTTATGACGGCAACACACTTGTGAAAATCAACCAGGGAGGCAAAATCGGTGAATTTGTCACCGTCGGTGTGCCTTTCACCATGTCGAACTACCAGCCTGTCTACGGTCCGTGTCCCGATCTTGGTGGCAACACCGCAGAAATCCTTACAACTCTGGGATATTCAGAACAGCAGCAGGCCGAATTTGAGAAGAACGGCACCACCGCGCCCCTTCCCAAGCCCGCAGAACCTGCCGCACAGAAATAATCCGGCACCATATTGCAGGGACGCAAAGCAGAATTGTGCCCCTGCAGTCACTCCTTATCCACATTCATTAATAAACAATAAAAAGCTGTAATTATGTCAACTACAACACCGGGGACAACGTCTCCCCAGACAACTCCCCACTATCCGGAACAGGTGACGGGCATGTATGTGCTGGCACGTGCGTTGCGCGAGGTAGGCCTCGACACAATGTACGGTCTGGTGGGCATACCCGTGACGGAAGCCGCATATATATGCCAGGAACAGGGCATAAGATTCATATCGTTCAGACATGAGCAACAGGCCGGCATGGCCGCCGCCACCCACGGATATCTCACCCGCACACCGGGTGTGCTTCTGACCGTATCGTCATTAGGATTCATGAACGGGCTCACCGCCACTGCCAACGCCACAGTCAACTGCTACCCGATGATACAGATCTCAGGTGCAACCGACCCGAAGATGGTCGGCATGAAAATGGGCACATACGAAGAACTCGACCAGCTCAACACAGCCATTCCTCTTGTCAAGGCGGCTTTCCGTTGCAGCAAGGCCGAGGATATACCCTCAGCCGTGGCAAGAGCATATCGCGCGGCGGTCAGCGGCCGTCCCGGCGGCGTATATATCGACATGAGCACTCCGGCACTGGGTCAGGTGATGAACCGCGCCGACGCCGACAAACTGTTCTACAAGCCAGTAGATGTCTACTCGCCCGTAGCACCCAATCAGGCATCGGTCGATCTCGCTGTCAAGACCATACTCGAGGCTAAACATCCGGCTGTGCTTCTCGGCAAAGGAGCCGCATACGCACAGGTCGACGACAAGATCAAGACACTCATCGAAAAATACAACATACCGTATCTGCCGATGTCGATGGCAAAAGGCCTTATGCCCGACAACGGTCAGCTGAGCGCCCTGTCATGCCGCTCCACCATCATGCAGCAGGCCGATGTCGTCATCGTCATCGGGGCACGACTCAACTGGATGCTGTCGTTCGGCAAGGGCAAATGGAATCCGGCCATCAAGTTCGTGCAGCTTGATGTCGAGCCGCAGGAAATCGATGTCAATGTGCCTATAGCCGCGCCTGTAGTTGGCGACATGTCGCTCGCTCTCGACGCCATTCTTGCCGGTATGGATGGCAAGACGATGTCGGCCGACCCGGCATGGGTCACATCACTTCAGGCCGAGACGAAAGAGAAAAATGCGAAATTTGCGGTGCGTCTGGCTGACAACGCCAATGCCAGCCCCATGACACACTGGACAGCACTCGGAGCCATAAAGCCGGTGCTCGAGAGCAATCCCGACGTGATACTCGTCAACGAGGGCGCCAACACGCTCGACGACACCCGCGACGCCATTGACATGTCACTTCCGCGCCACCGTGTCGACTGCGCCACCTGGGCCATCATGGGCATGGGCATGGGTTCGGCAATCGGAGCCGCAGTGTCAACAGGCAAGAGTGTCGTTGCAATCGAGGGTGACAGTGCATTCGGATTTTCCGGCATGGACTTCAGCACAATCGTGCGTTTCAATCTTCCCGTCACTGTAGTTATATTCAACAACGGCGGCATCTACAACGGCGCCGGCGTGAACATGAGCGGCGGAAGCGACCCCGCGCCGACCACGCTTGACATTCATGCCCGCTACGACAAGCTGGCCGAGGCGTTTGGTGCCGACAACTACTATGTCACCACCCCCGACGAGCTTTCAAAGGCTCTTACCGCCGCCATCGCATCAAAAAAGCCGTGTCTTATCGACGTTCAGCTCGCTTACGATTCAGGAAAAGAGAGCGGCCACATCGGCTATCTCAACCCCGCACCGCTGCAGCAGGTCACCGTCTGACACCACTCCCGGCGGCATTACAGCCGTCACCTCAAAATCCGGCATATCTCCCGCAGGCAAGTCTATGACGGGCCTCAGGGAGCGAAGCCGGATTATACAGGTCTTTGCCGACTCAAAGACCCGGTATCATCAATAAGTCTTATAACAGTGAAATTTGTTGACCGGCCGTTTATGGGGACTATCCCACAAATCACAGGGACAGACAAAATCTCACGCTTCAAAATCTATTTATTATGGATCTTTCCCACATAATTTTATATGCGATAGTCCCTATCATCGTAGTGATGTTAGCCGGTTACATATCGGGTAAGAAAGGCATTTTCGACGGGCAGGACGCGAAGAAATTCAACAAGGTTGTGCTTGATTACGCATTGCCGGCCGCCTTGTTCGTGTCAATCGCACAGGCCAATCGCAAGATGCTGGCCGAAGATCTGAAGCTCTCAATCATCTCGCTTGTGGTGCTGATGCTGTGCTTCATGATAGTTTACTTCGTGTTCCGCTACTGTTTCAAGAAGAACACGCAGGCCGACGCAGCTGTGTCGGCATTGATCAGCGGCTCCCCGACCATCGGCTTCCTCGGATTTGCCGTGCTTGAACCTATTTTCGGAACCAACGCCTACGTTGCACTTGTCGTCGCAATCGTCGGCATCGTGGTCAACGCAGTCGGCATACCTGTCGGACTGGCACTCCTCAACGCCGGTAACGCCAAAGCCTCCGGCAAGAAAGAAAGCGCATGGAAACCTGTGATACATGCCCTCGCACAGCCTGTTGCCTGGGCTCCTATCCTTGCCGTCGTATGGGTGGTGGTCGGCATTCCGTTCCCGAAATGGCTCGCTCCGTCATTCGACCTTATAAAGGGCGCCAACGCGTCACTGGCCGTATTCTCGGCCGGTATCACACTGTCGGCCGTAGTCATCAAAATCAACTGGCAGGCAATTCTCGGCTCTATTCTCAAACTTATATTGATGCCGGCAATGATACTTGTGGCCGGACTTATCTTCAAGATGGAGCCTGAAAACCTCAAGATGCTTGTAGTGGCAGCAGCTCTGCCGCCGGCATTCTCCGGTATAATCATCGCCGACGAATACGACACCTACGTAGCCACCGGCACGACATCGCTGACACTGTCGGTCATTCTCTTCATGGGTTTCTGCCCGTTGTGGCTATGGATTACCGACCTGTGCTGTAAATCGATGCTCTAAAATTTACACTTCCCTATAGAGGACGCGTGCGGGTGCCGAAGCATTCGGTCGCGTCCTTTTCTTCATATACATGAAACAATACAATTATGGACAGCCAGAAGAAAAAGATAGTCGATGGCGGCACTGCCGCCGCCTACGTAGCCTACGCAATGAGCGAAATGGCAACGGTCTACCCCATCACCCCTATTGCAGAAATGGGAGAGACAGCCCAGAAATGGGCTCTGCAGGGTATAACGAATTTCGAGGGGATGCCGATGGAAGTGCGTGAGATGGAATCGGAGCTCGGAGCCGCCGGCGCCACTCACGGAGCGCTGTCAGGGGGCACGCTCGCCACTACGTTCACCTCATCGCAAGGGCTTATGCTGATGATACCCAATATGTTTAAAATGGCGGGCGAACTGTTGCCGGCCGTATTCCATATAGGGTGTCGCTCGGTAGCCACCCATGCGCTGTCAATCTTCGGCGACCACTCCGACGTGATGGCGACACGATCGATCGGCTTCGCAATACTCATGTCGGCATCCGTGCAGGAGACTCACGATCTTGCAATAGTGGCTCATCTGGCGGCAGTAGACGGCAGTGTGCCGGTGCTGCACTGTTTCGACGGATTCCGTACATCTAACGAGATGTCGACTATCAGCATGTTGCCCTACGAGAGTATTTTCTCTCTTGTCGACCGTGACAAGATACTTGAGTTCAGACGCCGTGCGATGAATCCCGAGCACGCCGACGTGCGCGGAACGGCACAAAACCCTGACGTATATTTCCAGAACCGCGAGGCCTGCAACCGATATTATGACGCATTTCCTTCGGTGGTGGAGCGCCAGATGGAGCATGTAGCCGCTCTGACCGGACGCCCCATACACCTCTTCGACTATGTAGGGTCGCCGACAGCTGAAAATATCATAATATCAATGGGATCGAGCTGTGAGGTCATCGAGGAGACAGTCGACAGTCTCAACGCTATGGGATATAACGTCGGCGCCGTCAAGGTGCGTCTTTACAGGCCGTTTGCAATCGATAAGTTTATGACGGCGCTCCCCTCCTCCGTCAGAAAGATTGCCGTGCTTGACCGCACGAAAGAACCCGGGGCACCGGGCGAACCGCTGTTTACCGACGTGGCATGCGCCATACAGCAGTCGGGCCGTCAGGTCAAGGTAATCGGTGGCCGTTATGGCCTAAGCAGCAAAGAATTTGACCCGACAATGGTCAAGGCAGTCTATGACCATCTCGCTTCCGACAATCCTTTCACGGGATTTACAGTCGGCATCAACGACGATGTAACCGGGCTGTCTTTGCCTTTGGGGGAGAAGATTTTCATATCGCCGCGCGGGATGACGCAGGCACAGTTCTACGGCATAGGCGCCGACGGCACAGTAGGCGCCACCAAGCAGGCCGCATCGATAATCGGTGACACAGATAAATATTACGCCCAGGCATATTTCCAGTATTCGGCCAAGAAATCTGGAGGCTACACTGTGTCGCAGCTGCGTGTCGCCACCTCTCCGATAAAAAGCGAATATTGCATAGAGAAAGCCGACTATATAGCATGCAATAAAAATACATACGTCAACAAATTCGATCTGACAGGCAATCTCAGGAACGGCGGCATATTCGTGCTTGCCTCGCCATGGAGCGTCGACGAGATGAGCGCGATATTTCCTGCAGCTCTCAAACGCGACATCGCCCGGCGCGGCATCAGGCTATACAATGTCGACGCGGCGTCAATAGCCCGCGAAGCCGGACTCGGCGAACGCATCAACACCATCATGGAGACTGTGTTCTTCAAACTGATGCCGATTATTCCGTTTGACACGGCCTACACAGGCCTGCAGGAACGGATTCGCGCAGCCTACAGTCACGAGGGTAATGCAGTGGTTGAAAGCAACCTCGAGGCCATATCGCACGCTGTGGAGGCAATCACTCCGATTGCAGTGCCGAAGGAATGGGCCGATGCCGTTGACAACGCAACGCCGCAATCCGCTCTGCCCGACTTCGTTGCCAAAGTGGCGCAACCGTGTCTTAACCGTCGCGGCGACTCTTTGCCGGTATCGCTGATGCGTCCCGACGGATTTACTCCAACAGGCACTACCGCCTACGAGAAGCGTCGCATCGCGCGGTTCATACCGCAATGGGACGCTGAAAAATGTGTCGAGTGCACCGAGTGCTCACTCGTGTGCGCACATGCCTCCATACGTCCGTATCTTCTCGATGCGAAGGAACGCGCCGCTGCGCCGCTGCAGATTGTATCGAAAGAAGGAAAAGGTGCGCCGGCAATGCATCAGTATCAGTTCCGTATCCAGGTATATCCCGAGGACTGCACCGGATGCTCGTCGTGCGCTACAATCTGTCCGGGAAAAGCACTCGACATGGTGCCTATCGGCAACGACCTTGACAAAGAGATTGCCAACCTCGACTATCTGCAGAAGAATGTTACGGTCAAGGATAACCTTTTGCCGCGCGACACGGTCAACGGATCGCAGCTGCATGAACCGCTGCTACAGTTCTCCGGCGCATGCGCAGGCTGCGGCGAGACTCCCTACGTAAAACTGCTCACGCAGCTTTTCGGAGAGCGCATGATAATAGCCAACGCCACCGGCTGCTCCTCGATATGGGGAGCCGACTTTCCGTCGATGCCCTACACGGTCAACCGCCACGGACTCGGCCCAGCCTGGGGCAACTCCCTGTTCGAGGACAACGCCGAATATGGCTACGGCATTGCTGTCGCGATAAAATACAGGCGCGAACGGCTGGCTAAAAGCGTGGTGACCATAATCTCCGACAGCTCGACTGCTCCTGAAGTCAGAGCAGCGGCCTCCGCATGGCTCGACGGAAAGGATGACCCGGAGAAGTCATACGCCCTGGGACAACAGTTGCTTACCGCCATATCAAAGGATGCGCCCTCTCCACTCTACACTCCCGTGCTCGACCACAGCGACCTTCTCGGCAAGAAATCGGTATGGGCGATAGGAGGCGACGGCTGGGCTTACGATATCGGATTTGCCGGTCTCGACCATGTGCTTGCCCAGAACATGAACATAAACATACTGGTGATGGACACCGAGTGCTACTCCAATACCGGCGGACAGATGTCGAAGGCAACCCCGCTCGGCTCCACCGCCAAATATGCCGCCGACGGCAAACGCAACTTCAAGAAAGACCTCGGACGCATGATGATGACCTACGGCAACGTATATGTTGCATCGGTAAGCCTCGGCTATGACCCGCAACAGACAATCAATGCGATGAAGGAGGCCGAAGCGTGGGACGGCCCGTCGATCGTGATAGCCTACTGCCCGTGTATCGAACACGGCATACGCGCAGGCATGAGTCACACCATCGTCGAGGAGCGGCTTGCTGTGGAGTGCGGCTACTGGCCGGTCTACAGATTTAATCCCGCTCTGGCAAAAGAGGGCAAAGAGCCTCTGAGCGTCGACTACAATAAACCGGAGGGCGACCTTATCGGATTTATCAACGGTGAGGACCGTTACGCCGACCTGCGCATGACCGACCCCAGGGAGGCCGCAATACTCCAGCCCGAGTTGCAGCAGCACTGCGATATGCTCTACGGCCTGATGACATCGCAAGCCTCTTCCCTTCAAAAAAATATCGGCAAAGCTATACAATGAAACAGGTAAAATTCCGTTCAGTAATAGCACTCTCTAAATTAGCGTGTTGCAGGACTCAGAGGAAAGCCATATTCAAGAAGTCATCGGCCGCACGCGACTGACGGCGTTGCGTCGAGTTCCATGATTTTAATCGGGCACGCTTTCGCACACTTGCCACATTTGATGCAATCGGCATGCAGATACCCCTCTTTGTCTCCACGGCTGTCGTAAGGAGCAAGTTGCATCGGACAGACACGGGAACAACTCTTGCATTTCATCTGACAGCTTGCGCTGACAAATATACGTCTGTATCCTTCCGGCAATTTACCGGAGCGTGGGGTAAGCCACGATGAAAGTGTGCCCATCGGACAGAACGAGCACCATGTGCGCGGCGCATATATGAATGACAATGTCACGCCCACTACCGTGGTGACAAGTATGATAAGCCAGAACACCCGACCCATAGCCTCCGGATCACCCCACGCCCGATACATCTGAAATCCGAACATTGAAAATATAAAAATCACCATGAACAGACGGAAGCCGAACGTACGGACAAATGCCGGAATTGGACGATGTGGCGAATAGCGCGACAACAGCCTGTCGTAGAAATTGCCTCGGGGACAGGCATTGCCACACCACCAACGCCCACGGCGCACGGCAAATGCCACCGGAGCAATCATGCATATAAGCGCGAGGAAACCTATCACCGGGAAGAAATAACCCAATGCGAGGTAAGCGAGCAGTATCAGATAGAGAGGATATCCTTTTGCGGGGAAGTGACGGTGGAAGCGTTTTGTTGCCATAACGGTCGTTTTTTCTATTAATTTAATTGTTTTTTTTGCAAATATACGATCCAAACCATAGACAGACAAACGCATTTTTCTATCTTTGCATAGACAAAACCTATCATCATGACTCTACAGCAGCTGAAATACATAATAGCAGTCGACAGACACCGCAGCTTCTCAAAAGCCGCCGAAGCCTGCGATGTCACACAACCTACACTAAGCGGGATGCTCGTCAAACTTGAGGAAGAACTTGACATACGCATCTTTGACCGAACAAACAAGCAGGTCACCACCACGGTCATAGGCGAGCAGATAATACGTCAAGCGGAAAAAGCGGTAGCCGAAGCTGAACGAATCGCTGAAATAGTAAGCGAGGCTAAAGGATGCGTGAACGGACGCCTCGCGCTATGCATCAGTCCGGGCATAGCCCCTTATATCATTCCGCAACTTATCCAAACGTTTGGATAAGTTGCGTTATCCAAACAAGAATAAAATCCAAACCTCTTCCGTAAAACCTATATTGTGTAGTCAGTTCTATATATAGGTTTGGATTTTATTTTCTCATTTTATGACACGGAGACCGCAGAGTTCAGCAAAAGATTGAGGAGCCTTCTTCCATTTTTTAGGTATTTCTCTGTCTTTTTCGTTCTCAATTGTGGCAA
>SCEG01000433.1 GCA_004102805.1 Muribaculaceae bacterium Isolate-002 (NCI) | reverse complement strand
AGATAAAGAGCGGATTCACTCCGAAAGACTCAAAGAAACGGCTCCATCTCTTGTATCCTTTGATGTCGATTATCCAAACCAACAAAGCCAACAGGCTGGAACCCAATCCGCAAGTGACCACAACAAACGTGGGCGACCACACCTTCTTGTTAATCGGACATCCGTAACTCAGCAGAAACCCGACAAAAGTAAGAATAGTGCCTATCAGGAAAAGGCGTTCGAGTTTGACGTGGATGTCTTTCGTCTCCATCAACAGTTTGCCCACACAGAAACCTATCAGTACATGAGCAACCGAAGGAACGGTGCTAAGCAACCCTTCCGGGTCGATGGGATGTCCTTGATACATATGGGCAGCTCCTAACACAAAACGGTCGGTGATGGAAAGGATGTTCGCTTCGT
>SCEG01000432.1 GCA_004102805.1 Muribaculaceae bacterium Isolate-002 (NCI) | reverse complement strand
GAGCACTTCGCCCTCTACGGCGGCAAGGGCGCGGGCGAAGTGGCCGAAACCTATGACGGCGTCACCATTCCCACCGCCTACCTTGTGCCCGAAGACCAGAAGGTAAACCCCGTTGTCACCGGTGAGACCTACACGCTGACCACAGACCCCAATGTCCTCACCGGCACCATCGGCAACGATCTCTTTGTCGCTCCATTGGGAGACGGCTCTCAGGAGACGCTGAATAGCGGCGACATGCTTGACGGCGGCGCCGGGGTCGACACCCTTAATGCCGTCCTTAATAACGGTGGCGTGAGCGCCCCGGCTCCGATACTGTCCAACATTGAGAATGTGGTTCTGCGCTCTATCAAAGACCTCAGCGCGGTTGACCTCAGCGCTTCCAGCGGTATTCAGTCCGTT
>SCEG01000431.1 GCA_004102805.1 Muribaculaceae bacterium Isolate-002 (NCI) | reverse complement strand
GCTATATCACGGATCTGGACGAAAATTCCGTACGCTGGGTGGAAGGCGTGCGGGCCATGTGGGAACGGGACGGCATCCGCCATTTTCTGGAACTGGGTCCGCAGGACACGCTCTGCGGCCTGGTGGGCGACATTGAGCCGCGCTCCCTTTGCCTTTCCGCCGGTCGCAAGGGCAGGGAAACCGAAGGCCTGCGCCAGGCCTGCGCCATCCTGTACGCGCTGGGCCATCTGCCGCGCGCGGCCATCCGCGCCAGGGCGGCGGCCGCGAAACGGGAGGGTCCCGCGCTCTCCGCGTCCTTGGGAACGGCTCCGGCCGGTGCGGCGCGCTCGGCGGCAGATTCGTTTTCCGGCCCTGTTTCCGGGCAGATGGGCATAGTGCTGGAAGTGCTGGCCGAGGCCAG
>SCEG01000430.1 GCA_004102805.1 Muribaculaceae bacterium Isolate-002 (NCI) | reverse complement strand
GAAGCGAGGCGCAGGCCAGGACGCAAGGATTTTTCGACCCGAACAATGTCGGCAAAATCGTTGACCTCAAGGGCAAGTCCATGCTGCCCGGTTTTGTGGACGGGCACAGCCACTTCCCCAATCAGGGCCGGATCGATCTCTTTCAGGTCAACATGAACAGCCCGCCCATCGGCGCCATGAACAGCATTGTTGAGGACTACATCCCGGCGCTGGCGGCGCGAGCGGCCCAGACCGAAAAGGGCAAGGTGGTCGACGGCGTGGGTTATGACGACACGCTGGTCAAGGAGCGACGCCACCCCACCAAGGAGGATCTCGACAAGGCGAGCCTCGACCATCCCATCGTGGTGCTGCATACCTCCGAGCATCTGCGCGCCGCAAACAGCCTTGCGCTCAAGAACTC
>SCEG01000429.1 GCA_004102805.1 Muribaculaceae bacterium Isolate-002 (NCI) | reverse complement strand
CGTATCCGCCACGTTGAAGGCGGGCCAGTGCCAGTCGCCCCAGTAAAAATCCAGAAAATCCACCACGGCCCGGAAGCGCAGGCGGTCCATCAGATTGCCCAGAGCGCCGCCCAGCACCAGCCCCAGACCGGCGAACAGCCAGGGCTCATGGCGCGAGCCGCGCACCAGGACAATGATGGCCCAGGCGGCCACGGCTATGGCCGCCAGAAAGAGCCAGAACTGCCATTCGATGTCCGAGCGGTTCAGAAAGCCGAAGGCCGCCCCCCGGTTGCGGATGTTGATCAGGTCGAAAAAACCGGGGATCACCACCACAGGCCGGTGCTCGGGAATGGCGGACATGACCCACCATTTGCTGAGCTGGTCCAGCACAAAGGCCAGCGCGGCCATGCCGCCCAGAATC
>SCEG01000428.1 GCA_004102805.1 Muribaculaceae bacterium Isolate-002 (NCI) | reverse complement strand
CTTACGGCGAGAGCGTCGCCAGTGGCGACAGGGATATCTTCTGGAGCAGCTATTTTCGACTTCTTGCGGCTGAAGACGGTTTAAAGCGGTTTACAATCGCCTCCAAAAAATGTAGCTTAAAAGCCAATAAATTTGGGATTATGGTGCTCGACGCCCAGACTTCCGCCATTGGCAGATATGACAAAAAGGCGAAAGCGTCCGACAGGAGCTGAAAAAAATGGCCGAGATTGAAGCCCGCTGGTTATCGGTGGATGAGATATGCAAATATCTCGGGGTCAGCAGTGACACCGTATATCGCTGGATCGATCGGTTCGGTATGCCAGCGCATCGCATGGGCCGACTCTGGAAGTTCAAGAGGGATCAGGTCGACGCTTGGGTCGAGGCCGGTGGCGCATCTGCC
>SCEG01000427.1 GCA_004102805.1 Muribaculaceae bacterium Isolate-002 (NCI) | reverse complement strand
ATCAAGAATCCCGACTACGTCAATCCGGCCACCCGCGGCCCCCTGCGTCAGCAGATCGAGGACGAGGTGCTGCATATCTTTGATTTCAGAGAATTTTCCTCCCGCACGGTGGGTCCGCGCTGGCGCAGCTTCACGCCCCAGCAGCAGAAGCAGTTCAGCGACGCTTTCGCGGATCTGCTGATCAGCACCTATGTGAACAAGATCGACGGCTACAACGGCGAACAGGTGGTCTATACCGGCGAAATTTCCTCGGCTGCGGGCGACCGCACGGAAGTGCGCACCGTCATCACCATGAAGGACGGCAAAAAAGTGCCCGTGGCCTACCGCATGCTGCCCAAGGACGGCGGCTGGCGCGTCTATGACGTGCTGATCGAAAACATCAGTCTGGTAAAGAACTACCG
>SCEG01000426.1 GCA_004102805.1 Muribaculaceae bacterium Isolate-002 (NCI) | reverse complement strand
TGGAAATATCTTTATTTTCAAGGATATTGAAACCCTCGATTATAAAGCCGTTAGGATTGTCATCTGATCTTGACGAATTGGTCAGCTTGCAGGTTGTTATAAGACTGCGCTCAGTCACGTTGCTTAGATACTCACACAGGTAGCCGACAACCTCATGGTCGGACAATACGGAGGCGACAATCCCGAACCGCTGGCCGCCGTATCGTTTGGCGGCATGGTCTTCTTCATCCTGTTTATCGCCACCATAGGCGTGGCCATGGGCATGACCCCGCTCATCGGCGAGCTTTACGTGCAGGGCGACAGAAAACGCTCCTCGGCCCTGCTGCAGAACGGCATGGTGTTTTATCTCCTGCTCGGCATCATGATCACGGTGCTGCAATATGCCACCACGCCGCTGCTCT
>SCEG01000425.1 GCA_004102805.1 Muribaculaceae bacterium Isolate-002 (NCI) | reverse complement strand
TATTCGAACAAGGATAAGAAATTTACCAGGTTCCCGGAATTCGACTATGGTCCGCAATACAACGACACGACATGCGAACGTGTCACTATGGGTGAATGGAAATGGGAAACCGGCATGAACCGCAACCAGATCACTGAAGCCGAACGCATCAGGGATTACGGACTGCTTGTGATATTCTCGAACTGGAGCTATCTCAGGAACCATGCATCCGACAATAAAAAGTTCCGCAACCGCTCACTGGGCTGGGTAGGCTACGTGTCGGGCAAAAGGGAATCAAGAAGACTTCTCGGCGACTATATCCTGAAACAGGATGACATAGACAAAAACGTTTTCCACGAAGACGCCTCTTTCACAACAACATGGAGCCTTGACCTTCATTTCCCGGATCCGAAAAACAGCAA
>SCEG01000044.1 GCA_004102805.1 Muribaculaceae bacterium Isolate-002 (NCI) | reverse complement strand
AGCTCTTTACATACTTCTCTCCGCCGTGTTTTCGGCTGAATTCAACAATTTTTTCACGATTGAGTGATTTTATCAGCTGTCCATATATCGGCTGTCCGAAGAAATTACTACTTTTACTCATGGTTATCCATGGATTGTTTGGCGACACCAAAATAACCATTTAGGGCTGACTCCTGCAATAGGTATCAGCCCTAATTTTTCAATCGTTCAAAAAAAAGTTTAGCGGACAGTAATAAAATACTATCCAATATTGAAGGCTGCATACAGTCTTGCGATGGAGCTGCGCAAGATTTTCAACGCTAAAATCTCACCGACAAAAGCCATGGGGCGGATGAACAAGTGGTATGAAAAGGTAATGGCTCTTGGTAACAACAACTTCCGCTCGGTAATCAAAACATTCAAGAACCACGCTCCAACCATCCTGAACTACTTCCGTCGTCGTGCGACCAATGCCTCCGCCGAGGCATTCAACTCTAAAGTCAAGATCTTTCGCTCACAAATGCGTGGTGTCCGAGACCGCGACTTCTTCATCTTCCGATTGGTCAAACTCTACGCCTAAAAATTTAACACTTCTAACTGCCCAATTTAACATATGCACCGTGGTTTCGGCTTGAGCCGAAGTCACAGCATTGGAGAGCCGACATCATCTTTGAATTCTATCCCGAACTGAAGAAAGCCTATGACCTGGCTATGGACCTTACTGACATCTTCAATCAAAAGGTTGATAAAGACACTGCCCGACTGAACCTGGCAAGGTGGTATGACAAGGTCGACCGCATGGATGGTGGCCAGTTCCGTACCGTCACCGAGACTTTCCGTAACCACTACGATACCATTCTCAACTACTTTATCAATCGGTCTACTAATGCCGGAGCAGAATCATTCAACGCAAAGGTCAAGGCTTTCCGTAGTCAATTCAGAGGCGTTACCGACATTCCCTTCTTCCTCTTCAGACTATCCAAGCTATGCGCCTAAAAATAAATCTACACTCGCGTAGTTTTTAACATTTCAACTGACCCGTAATTTTTAACAATTCAACCGGGTTTTGCATCTGACCCCTTTTTTCGGTCCTGAATCGAAAGGATTAGATAAAAGAAAACCCCGGAACTACTTGATAGTCCGAGGTTTGTCTCGTTAAGTCCGAATTAGTTCGGTAGTACATAGTGGAGCTGGAGGGATTCGAACCCTCGTCCAAACGCGGAACTAATGTGCTTTCTACATGCTTATTCCTATTTTGATTTTCGAGCCGTGGCAGGCTAAGGACTGCCAACCGCGACCTTATCCTCTGTTTTCTCGGACTCTTCTCGAGGATTTCGGAGTCCCATTCCCGATTTAGCTGCACCGCCTTGTCGATTAGTCTCGGGAAGAGGACAATCGGGCGATGTCTTGTCTCTGCGACTGTCGCGGAGATTAAGCGTTATCTACTGTACTTCGATTACGCAGCAAGAGCGTACTGTTTTTCGCCATTTGAAATTGTGATGTCCCAGATTAAAGAGCGTAGCCATCATTGCTCTGCATGCTTACACACCACCTCTACACGCTGTCAAAACCGGTCAACCCCATTTCTTAGACTTCGCTTTGCGGGCGATGTAATAACTCTGCAAAGTTAGAAATTCAATTGACAATATACAAGTAAATTTATTGTTTTAACAAATTATTCTGTAACTTTGTATTTGATTTAAATGTTTTTAATCTATAAGAATAATGAAGATGAAACGTATTGTTAATTATGTGATGTGTTTGTGTGTCATGCTGGTGGCCATGACTGCGTGTTCCGGAAAAGGTGATAACGGTCTTATTGGTAAATGGGAGCAGACTGTCGATGCCAATGGGGTAAAAACTGTTGTTACTTATGATTTCCAAAATTCCGGCAAGCTTAGGCAGACGATGGTGATGAAAAACGATGCTCCTCACATTTTCATTGACGCTGAGGGTGTCTGCGAATACTCGTATTCTGAAGCAGACAAGATGATTAATTTCAAATTTTCCGGTTCCGATTTCAATTTCAAGGCGTTTGAGATTGAAGGCGTCAGCGACGACCAGGTCGAGTTTGCGATGGAGGATATGAAATCAGACATGGTTAATATTGAGCAGGAGTTTACAGATGTCAATATCGAAGGGGATCGTATGACTGCTAAATTTAATGGAATGCAACTGACTTTGAAGCGTATCTAAGCGTATATAACAGACTATGATTTTAACGCCCGCCGGATGCAATATTCTGGCGGGCGTTCTGTTGATTTTCATCTGCCGTTATGGCTGTGGGCTCTGTAGGCGAAGTGTTATATCTGTCTTGCCGTCATGGCAATCCATCAATGTGTTGTTGATTTTTACTTTTGTAAGTGTGTCGCATTGCAGCAGATTCTTCTTTAATATCGGAGTGAGATACTTCCGGAACTCTGTTGCCCATTGAGGTTTGAGCCGGGTGAGATCGGGCGCGGCATTTTCGTCAAGCACATCATAGTCGTAACTGACAGCGGCTGAGTCTACCGACAGAGAGAATGTCGAATCGTCGGGTCGTAGCACTATTTTATCGTATGCAATGGCTTCGTATTTGCCGGTTACGGAGGCCACGGCCGCGGAGTTGAGTGTGAGAGGGGAGATTATAGAGTCGTTTGCCGGCATATATTTCTCGATAGAAAGCATTGCGCTTATGATGAGTGTGCCTTCCGCATCCTGTGACGGAGCGAATTCATACGATTTGATGATATCCACACTGATACTGTCTGTATTGACTATATGCTCGGGAACAGACTGCCACGTTCCGTTGATTTTCTTTGAGAGTCCCTCTTTGTTTTCGCATGACACCAGTGCGATTACGGCGAATACGACCGCCGGGAATATGATATGTTTATTTTTCATTTTTCATGTTTTTTACCATAAAACGCGTTGCTGATGCCTATTGTTCAAGTTTTATTCTTCGCCAATCATCTGCAGGAACGAGATTTCATCAACTATGGGTATATTGAGCGCTTTGGCTTTTTCGAGTTTCGACGGTCCCATGTTTTCTCCTGCGAGTATCATGTCGGTTTTCTTTGATATCGAACCTGTGTTTTTGCCTCCGTGGTGCTCGATTATCTGCTTATACTCGTCGCGGGAATGACGGTCGAATGTTCCTGAGATGACAATGCTCTTTCCTGACAGTATGTCGGAGGCCGGAGCTTCGTCTACTGTTTCAGTCGCAAGAGTCAGGCCGCTTTCTCGCAGTCGCTCGACTATTGTGCGGTTGCGTTCATCTGCAAAAAAATCGATTATTCCTCGTGCGATGTTCGGGCCTACATCGTCAATTGCTGTCAGTTCTTCTTCAGACATTGACATCAGACGGTCGATATTGCCTGATGCGCGGGCTATTTTTTTTGCGCCGGTCTCGCCGACGTAAGGTATTGACAGGGCATATAGCACGCGTTCATACGGCATGCTTTTCGATGCTTCTATGCTTTTGAGTATTTTTTCTGCTATTCTGTCGCCCTTGACATAGAGGCTCTTGATCTGGTCGGCTGTAAGATCATAGATGTCGGCGCAGTCCTTCAGATATCCTTTTTCACAAAGGTCGTTTACCATTTCTTCCCCGATGCCGTCTATATTCATCATTCGACGCCCGACAAAATGCTCTATGCGACCTTTTATCTGTGGCGGGCAACCGTATTTGTCAGGGCATACACGAGCGGCTTCTCCTTCGGCGCTTACAAGAGGTGTGCCGCAAGCCGGACAATGTGTCACAAAAGCAATCGCTCCGGCGCCGGTTTCCCGTTGTGAAGTTTCTACTCCTGTAATCTTCGGTATTATCTCGCCGCCTTTCTCCACATACAGCATGTCATGTTCGTGTATGTCGAGAGTGCGTATTATGTCGGCATTGTGGAGCGATGCCCGTTTTACTATAGTGCCAGACAGCAGCACCGGTTCGAGGTTTGCTACGGGGGTGACCACCCCGGTGCGTCCTACTTCAAATGATACATATTGCAGGCGTGTAAGAGCTCTTTCTGCTTGAAATTTATAGGCTATCGCCCAGCGTGGCGATTTGGCGGTGTATCCTAAATTGAGCTGCTGACGCAGGTTGTCGACCTTGAATACAAGTCCGTCAGTAGCGACCGGGAGCTCTTTGCGGGCCGTATCCCAGTAGGTTATATAGCGGTCGACATCTTCCATTGTGCGCAGCAGTGTCATCGCGTCTGATACTTTAAATCCCCATTTCCGTGCTTCCATCATGTTTTCGTAATGAGAGCCGCAGGGCAGATTTTCTCCAAGAAGATAGTAGAAGTAGGCGTCGAGTCCGCGTCGGCTTACTTCCTTGGGATTGAGCAACTTCAGTGTACCGGAAGCTGCATTGCGCGGGTTGGCGAACAATGGCTCTTCGTTAAATTGACGCTCGGCGTTAAGTCTGTCGAACTCCTTCCATGGAAGCACGATTTCTCCGCGTATCTCGAAATGT
Source organism: Muribaculaceae bacterium Isolate-002 (NCI) (assembly GCA_004102805.1). GTDB lineage: Bacteria > Bacteroidota > Bacteroidia > Bacteroidales > Muribaculaceae > JAGBWK01. The sequence continues at coordinate 20,632 of SCEG01000044.1, read as the reverse complement.
TCCGGCCATCCTTCGCCCTGTAGTTGCACAGGTATTGACCGTATTGTCTTTACGTTGGCGGTGACATCATCGCCCTGCACACCGTCGCCTCGGGTAACTGCGCGAGTCAGTCGTCCGTTTTCATATACGAGAGAGATTGACGTGCCATCAAATTTCATTTCTCCGACGAGTGCGCAATCTTCACCGATGATTTCCTTTTTTACGCGCTTGACGAAGTCGTCGACCTCTTCCACCGAGTAGGTGTTGGCAAGTGACAGCATCGGATAGATATGTTTCACCTGACTGAAGCCTTTGCTGATGTCGCTGCCTACGCGCTGAGTGGGGGAGAGGGGGTCGGCGAGATCTGGACGTGTGGCTTCCAGAGCCTCGAGCTCTTTCATGAGCATGTCGAATTCCTTGTCGCTCACTGTCGGTGAGCTAAGCACGTAATATTGGTGATTATACTCGTTGAGGAGCCTGCGGAGCTCCTCTATACGGTTTTTAATACTGTCCATGATTTTATGAGTGAAAATCGGATACGGTTATGCGGTCGACATCAACTGTGTTCAGTCATGCAACCGGCATGGCCGTATGGTTTTATTTGATGACTCGTTTTACTCCGATAAATCTTTTGGAATAATATGGTTCGTCGGTAGTGCTGATAGTAATGCCTGAAGTGCAGGCCGAATGTATGAATGTGATTTCTCCTGTCACCGGATCACCGTCGACAACGATACCTACATGGCCTACGCTCCCTGATTTCGAATTGCGACCGGTGAAGAAAATAAGGTCACCGGGCTGTACCTGCATTTTGTCAACAAGCTCACCGTCGCTGTTATATTGCTCCCGCGACGACCGTTTCAGCTCATAGCCGAATTGAGAAAAGACGTATGATGTAAATCCGGAGCAGTCAAATCCTTTTGGCGTTCTTCCGCCGTAGCGGTAGCGGAGCCCGATAAAGGTACGGGCGAGCGACAGCATGTCGTTTGCCGTAACCACGGCTTCGTCGCTTGCAAAAGATTTGAGCTCGCGGGCGTTGATATCGTGAAGATGTCGTGTGAGGTCGATTTTTTCCATTGCGGCATACCGGTCAGCGGCTTCATGAGATGGCATTCTCATGTGCTGAGCCTGAGCGGATGCAGCAACCATGGCGGCAAGTATTAAGGATATGAATATTCGTTTAATCACGTCGGTCTGGTTATAATCGAAACGATTTTTTTGGAAAAGGCTATTCAAGAAATGACTTGTTTAGCCTGTAATCGAAACGTAGGGTTGTTTTTACTTTTCACAAAGTTATGCAAAAACGATATTTATTCCAAACCGCATTATCATATAGAATATTATCTTTTGTTAAAATATTTAAATGTTGTGGCTGGCATGACATGAACATACAAAGCAAGGCGTATTACCGGAATTATTTCTGACAATACGCCTTGCGTTATTTATGTATGCGGAATCTCTTTTTTACATCATGCCGCCCATGCCGCCCATGCCGGGTGCAGGCATTGCGGGTGCGGGATTATCTTCTTTCTTGTCGGCAATGACGCACTCTGTGGTGAGAAACATTCCGGCAATCGAAGCCGCGTTTTCAAGAGCTACACGTGTCACCTTGGCAGGATCGATTACGCCGGCTGCGAGAAGGTTCTCAAATTCACCGGTGCGTGCGTTATACCCATAGTCGGCGTTGCCTTCCTTGACTTTCTGCACGATTACGGCGCCTTCGGCTCCTGCGTTGGCTACAATCTGGCGCAGGGGCTCCTCGATAGCGCGGGTGACGATGTGGATACCTGTTGTCTCGTCCTCATTGTCTCCCTTCATGCCTTCGATGGCTGAGATTGCGCGGATGTAGGCTACCCCACCGCCGGGAACGATACCTTCTGCGATAGCCGCACGGGTTGCGCTGAGAGCATCGTCCACACGGTCTTTCTTCTCTTTCATTTCCACTTCAGAGGGTGCGCCGATATGGAGCACAGCCACACCGCCTGCGAGTTTTGCAAGGCGTTCCTGCAGTTTTTCCTTGTCGTAGTCGCTCTTGGTCTGCTCGATCTGAGCCTTGATCTGAGCCACACGCGATGCGATTGCCTCTTTAGAACCTGCACCGTCCACGATAGTGGTGTTTTCTTTGTTGACAGAAACCTTGTCGGCGGTGCCGAGCATATCAAGAGTGGCGGTGTCAAGTTTCATGCCTTTTTCTTCAGATATGACAACGCCACCGGTCAGGATTGCGATATCTTCGAGCATTTCTTTGCGGCGGTCACCGAAGCCGGGAGCTTTGACTGCGCATACTTTGAGAGAGCCGCGCAGGCGGTTGACTACGAGTGTGGCGAGTGCTTCAGAGTCAACATCCTCTGCGATGATGAGCATCGGACGTCCGCTCTGCGCCACCGGTTCAAGCACGGGGAGGAGATCCTTGAAGTTTGAGATCTTCTTGTCGTAAAGAAGAATATAGGGACGCTCCATCTCGCATTCCATTTTTTCGGTGTTGGTGATGAAATAGGGTGAGATATAGCCGCGGTCAAACTGCATGCCCTCTACAACATCGACAGTGGTCTCGGTGCCTTTGGCTTCGTCGACGGTGATGACACCCTCTTTTTTGACCTTCTTCATAGCTTCTGCTATGAGATTGCCGATTTTTTCGTCGTTGTTGGCCGAGATGCGTGCCACATCCTCGATTTTCTTGAAGTCATCGCCAACTTCTTCACTCTGTGCCTTGATTGATGCTACAACAGCCTCCACGGCTTTGTCAATACCGCGTTTGATGTCCATGGGGTTGGCGCCGGCCGCCACGTTTTTCAGACCGACGTTGATGATGGCCTGGGCGAGCACTGTAGCGGTAGTTGTGCCGTCACCTGCGTCATCACCTGTTTTTGAAGCAACCTCTTTCACGAGCTGGGCGCCCATGTTCTGGAATGGATCCTCGAGCTCAACTTCGCGAGCCACGCTTACACCGTCTTTGGTGATGTGCGGAGCTCCGAATTTTTTCTCAATGATGACGTTGCGTCCTTTCGGACCGAGTGTCACTTTTACTGCATCGGCGAGTGCGTCGACGCCTTTCTTAAGTTCTTCGCGGGCTTTTATGTCAAATTTTATTTCTTTAGCCATGATATGTCTTGTTTTTGTAGTTTACTGTATGAGCGCTGCTGGCAGCGGCTTTTGTTATATTGTATTAGGATAATCGCGCATTATTCGCATACGGCGAGAATGTCGCTCTGTCGCATGATGAGATATTTGTTGCCTTCAACCTCAATCTCAGTGCCGGCATATTTTCCGTAGAGCACTGTGTCGCCTTCCTTTACTGTCATTTCTTCATCTTTGGTGCCGTTGCCGGTGGCAAGTACAGTTCCTTTGAGAGGTTTCTCTTTTGCCGAGTCAGGGATGATGATGCCCGAAACGGTTACTTCTTCTGCCGCGCAGGGATTGATGAGCACGCGGTCGGCTAATGGCTTAATCTTCATGATTGTTATGTTTTTTTAGTTATTTGTTGTTTTATGCAAGTGACATTTAGTTGTCATTGGTCTATACAGCACATAGCGTGCCAAACTCATTTTTGTCAGTATTAAATGACAAAATGGCAAGACTCTTGTCAGAATACCTGCCATTTTCTATAACAATAATAGTCGGGTTATGTTCGGCTCCTGGTATCAGAGCGACGACTCGATAGCCTGTCGGGTGAGATCTATGACATTGGTCCTGTCGGCCTCGTTATCGGGCGGAGCGATAGGTTTATGTATCGTCAACATTATATGTCCGGGGCGTGGCAGATAACGAGTGCGGGGCATTACCTTGAATGACCCGTCGATTGTGACTGGCACGAGCGGAAGATGAAACTCAAGCGCAAGTTGATACGCCCCTTTCTTAAACGGTCCGAGCTTGCCGGTAAAGGTGCGTGCGCCCTCTGGAAACACCACGAGCGACATGCCGTCGCGCAGACGCTCCTCGGCGGTTTCGATAGTGCGTCTTATCGCTGCCGGCGAACTGCGGTCTACGAATATATGTCCGCATTTCTCGCATGTATAACCCACGAGCAACAACTTGCGCAGACTCTTCTTCATCATCCATTTGAAATTGTGCCCCAGATAGCCGTAAATCGAGAATATATCGTACGCCCCCTGGTGATTGGCCACAAAGACATACGATGTGCGCTTGTCAATATTTTCCCTGCCTCTGACTGTAACTCTTACAAGCGACAGCAGGCAGAACGCCCGAGCCCATATCATTGCCGGATAATAGCCCCAGAATGAACCGTTGCCGATGGCCGTGCCGATAATGACCGTCAGGCATGTAAGCACTGTCAGAGAAAAAAGTATCGGAATGGCAATCAGAAAAAAATAGAGATAATACAGAGCAAGCATCGGAGTCTTTTTGATATTTTAGTAAATAGGGAATAACCGGACAAATCCGGTTATTCCCGTTATATATTTATAATATGATATCAGTATGCAAACATCGGATAGTCTTTCATCGTAGCGTTGACTTTCTCGCGCACCGATGCGATGACTTTCTCGTTTTCGGGATTTGAGAGCACTGTATCGATCATCTCTACGATGTCGCCCATCAGTTCCTCCTTGGCTCCGCGTGTGGTAATGGCAGCGGTGCCGAGACGTATGCCTGAAGTCTGGAAGGGAGAACGGCTGTCAAAGGGAACCATGTTCTTGTTGGCAGTGATATCGGCATCGACAAGAACTTTTTCAGCAACTTTACCTGTAAGTTCGGGGAACTTGGTGCGAAGGTCCACAAGCATGCAGTGGTTGTCTGTGCCGCCTGAGATAATCTTGTATCCTTTGTCGACAAGAGCCTGAGCCATGACGGCAGCATTCTTCTTGACCTGTGTCTGATATTCCTTGTAGGATGGCTGCAGAGCTTCGCCGAAAGCCACTGCTTTGGCGGCAACGACATGTTCGAGCGGACCACCCTGCACTCCGGGGAATACGGCTGAGTCGAGAAGTGACGACATCTTGCGCACAACTCCCTTCGGTGTCGTTTTGCCCCATGGATTGTCAAAGTCCTTGCCAAGCAGAATGATGCCGCCGCGCGGACCGCGGAGAGTCTTGTGAGTGGTTGATGTCACGATATGAGCATATTTTACCGGATTGTCGAGAAGGCCTGCGGCTATAAGTCCGGCGGGATGCGCCATGTCAATCATGAGTATTGCGCCGATTTCGTCAGCAAGACGACGCATGCGAGCATAATCCCATTCGCGTGAATATGCACTCGCGCCGCCTACGATCAGACGCGGACGCTCACGGCGTGCCACTTCTTCCATCTGGTCGTAGTCGACAAGGCCGGTATCCTCCTTTACATTGTACTCGAGTGCCTGATACATCAGCCCGGAGAAGTTGACGGGACTTCCGTGCGACAGGTGCCCGCCGTGTGCGAGATTTAATCCGAGAAACTTGTCGCCGGGGCGCAGCACCGACATGAACACCGCCATATTGGCCTGTGCGCCCGAGTGGGGCTGTACGTTGGCATACTCCGCACCGAAAACTTCCTTGATGCGGTCGATTGCCAGCTGCTCGGCCTCGTCCACTACCTGGCAGCCGCCATAATAACGGTGGCCGGGATACCCTTCGGCATACTTGTTGGTAAGACATGACCCCATGGCCTGCATTACCTGATCGCTGACGAAGTTTTCTGACGCGATGAGTTCGATACCTTTCTTTTGACGGTCATGCTCGCGGGCGATGATGTCGAAAATAGCATTGTCTCTTTCCATAATATATTTAGAGTTTATGTGTTTCTTATTACTAATTTATTTCTTTTTTACTGTCCAGCCGAAGCGGCCGATATGCTCCCCCTGTCGGTAATAGTTGCCGTGGGCATAATTGATAAGTCCGGCCTGACCGAGGTTGAATGCGCCTGTCGACGGATCGATATAGCTTTCGTCGGCAATCACATTGACAACTTCAGCAATAAACATGTCATGGCTGCCAAGCGGCATTATCGTTTTGACGCGGCATTCAATGCTGAGTGGCGACTCCTCTATGTAAGGACAGCTTACCGCCACACCTTCAGCCGGAGTCAGTCCGGTCTCTTTCCACTTGTCGTAGTCACGCCCCGATTTCACTCCGACCCAGTCAGTCGCGTGGGCCATGGCTTCGGTGGTGAGATTGATCGTAAACTGCATCGTCTCCCGTATGAGAGGGTAGCTGTGACGCTCGGGACGCACCGATATATAGCACATAGCGGGATTGGTGCAAATTGTTCCTGTCCATGCCACGGTCAGCATGTTGGAGTGCTCGATGCCGCGTCCGCAGGTCACTATCACAGCTGGCAGCGGATATATCATCGTGCCGGGCTTCCAGTTCTGTTTCTTGGCCATATTCAGATTATGTCGGCTTTGGCCCCTGTCGTGGCGTGATTGCAGTAGTGGCAGCGTATCGTGCGGCTTTCGGCATCAACGACTTCAAACCGCGTAGCCATCGGCTCGTTGTTGGTTATGCATTTGGGATTGGAGCATCGCACTATGCCCACCACAGTCTGAGGAAGCACCACCGGACGTTTCTCAACCACATGATAGTCACGGATGATATTCACTACAGCGGTTGGCGCCACAAGCGCCACGCGGTTGAGCACTTTCTCCGGGAATGTGATATCGGCGATTTTGATTATACCCTTGGCTCCGAGTTTGTGGCTCATCAGATTGTTGCCGATGGTAAGCTGGTTGGAGAGGTTCTCAACTCCTAATATCTTGACGCATTTGAACAGCTGGTCGGCAGGGATATGGTCTATCACGGTGCCGTTGCGCAAAGCTGCTACAGCGAGCGAAGTTTTGTTGGTTGTCATTGTTATCAGTTTTAACCGTTGAGTCTATTTTATTGTCAGACCGATAGTCGCTACGTCACGCGTCAGGAGCTATCTGCAGGGCGTCGCAAATAAGTGCCTGGCGCATATACAGGCCGTTGCGTGCCTGATTGAAATAATAAGCCTTCGGATTGTCGTCCACATCGGGCGATATCTCGTTGACACGCGGCAGCGGGTGGAGTATGCGCAGATTGTCACGCGAGTTGTCGAGCATCGCGTTGTGAAGCGTGTAGAGATCTTTCACTCGCTCATACTCGGCAAGGTCGGTAAATCGTTCACGCTGCACTCGCGTCATGTATATGATGTCGGAAGTGTTGATTACCTCAGCCGAAAAGTCAGTGTGAATACTGTAGTCGATACCCTGTTCGTCGCAGTATTTCAGATACTCCTTTGGCATCTGCAGTTCGTCGCATGCCACAAACCGGAATGTCGGGCTGAAATATTTCATCGCCATGATGAGAGAGTGCACAGTGCGTCCATACTTGAGGTCTCCCACCAGTGTTATGGTGAGCCCCTGCAGGGTGCCCTGTGTCTTGTAGATGGAATAGAGATCAAGCATCGTCTGCGAGGGATGCTGGTTGGCACCGTCTCCCGCATTGATTACCGGTATGTCGGTCACTTCTGCGGCATATCGTGCCGCACCCTCAAGATAATGGCGCATGATTATCAGGTCGACGTAGTTTGATACCATCTTGATTGTGTCTTTGAGAGTCTCTCCCTTTGACGACGATGTGGTGTTGGCATCTGCGAAGCCGATGATGCGGCCGCCGAGACGGTTGACGGCGGTCTCGAAACTCAGTCGTGTGCGTGTCGACGGTTCAAAAAAAAGCGTCCCCACAACTTTCCCGTCAAGGATTTTGTGATTGGGATGCTCTTCAAAATAGCGTGCTTGCTCCAATAGACGGAGCATCTTCTCTTTACTTAGGTCGGAGATAGATACCAGGCTGTGCTGATTCATTGCAGTGACAAATTTGGTCCGCTTCGACGCCTTATGGCCTCCTTCGCGGTTGTTTGCCTGCAAAATTACAAAAATCCCCCGTCACTTGCAACCGATATATATCCAAAAAATAGGTTCGAGCCCTTTTTTTGTTAGTTTTTGTTGGTGACTTTTGTGGTTGGCTATACTCTGAGCAGGTCGCGCATTATGGCGTCGGCTTTGAGCCAGTGGCATTCGGGAATTGCGAGACTGCTGTCCACGACAAGTTCCCCTCCATTAATGAATGGGGCTGCGTCGGCAAGCAGGTCTGAAATGTAATGCTCGGGAAAACGTTGCCGGAGTGCTTCGATTGACAATCCGTCGGCGGTGCGCAGACCGGCTATGATGTAGTCATTGAAAATCTCGTCAAGCGTCTCATCTTCACATTCTGCGATTGCAACTCCTTTGCTGAGTGAAGCCATGTACTTTTTTATATTGGCGGGGTTGATGCGGCGCACGTTGCCGTCGTAGGAGTGCGCCGAGGCTCCGAGTCCTAAGTATGGCGTCATGGTCCAGTATGCCGAATTGTGCCGCGAGTGAAAACCGGGTTGCGCGTAGTTGGAGATTTCATAGTGGTTATATCCGTGAGCCCTGGCTGCATCAGTGACATATTGCTGCATCTCGGAAGCGAGCTGCTCGGGAGTTTCAGTCACTTTTCCGGTCTGAAGCATGGCGTAAAGGCGCGTGCCCGGTTCGTATGACAACAGATAGGCCGACATGTGCGGCGGATTGATCTGCATTATCCGGTTCACATCATTCTGCCATGCTGACAGAGTTTGTCCCGGCAGCCCGAACATCAGGTCGACGCTATAGTTCCAGTTCCCGGCACGCAGCAGCCTGGTTGCCTCGAGCGCCTGACGTGCGGTGTGGCGTCGGTTGATGCTTTTGAGAAGTGTGTCGTCAAACGACTGTACTCCCATGCTTATGCGGTTGATGCCGATGCGCCGGTAGGCTGTCAGTAATTCCTCAGTGACATCTTCCGGATTGACCTCCACGGTAAATTCTTCCACGGCCTTCATGTCAGTCAGCCGGCCGATGGCCTCTGCGATTCGTGATATTTCTCCTGTTGGTAAGACTGACGGCGTGCCGCCACCTATATATATGGTAGAGAAATCGTCGGCGGTTTCGTCACGTCGCAGCGACAGCTCGGTCAGGAGCGCGTCGACATATCCTTCGGCAGCCGAAGCGCGTAGCCCGGAATAAAAATCGCAATAGCTGCATTTGGAGTGACAGAATGGTATATGTATGTAAAGTCCGGCCATCAGTTATACGGTGGTTTTATACTGAGCAGAGTTCTTTGAATTTGCAGTATTTGCAGTTGTTTTTGTCTGGATAGGCTAAAAACGGCACTGAAGGATCAAAAATTTCGTCAAGCATGCCGCCGAGCCGCGCCATAAACTCTTCATTGAGGTCACGGTAGTCAACTATGGGCACTCTGTTGAGTGTCAGTGGCTTGAACGGGTCTACCGCGACTTTGCGCAACTTGTAGATATATGGTTGTATTGGTCCGTCAAATCCGTTTTTCTGCGCATAAGCGTTGCAATATAGCAGAAGCTGGAATATCGCTTTCGGTTGGGTCATGGCATTGCCGTGTGCAAACAACTGGTCGAAGCCTCCTACGCTCATCTTGTCGTTGCCGGTCTTGTAGTCGACGATACGAATAGCTGTCTCCGCTCCGGGTGCGCTTACTCGGTCGATACGGTCGATACGGAAGTTCAGGTTGATGGTAAATCGGTCGTTAACCTTCAGTTCCACATATTCCGATTCCTCTCCTGCGATAAACTCCACGTCATGCAGTTCGCTCTCACGCTCAAACATCTTCAGCAGTGTCCGCACCATAAGTTTCTGGAAAATTGCGGCGTCACCCTGAAGTGGCGCGGGATCGTCTGGCGGAAGGCACAGGTAATGGTGGCGTATCGACCGGGCCACATATTCTTCCACAAACTTTTTATCACAAAGGCGGTTGTAAACCTCCGGTGTCAAAGGCAGCGACTCGTCTGTGCCTTTCAGGTCGAGATACATCTTTTCGGCCACTTCGTGCACGATTGTGCCGTATGTACCCTCGTCCATGAAGTCGTGGACATCGTTTTCCGGATAATACCCCTCTATATTGGCAAGATAAAACTGCATGGGGCAGTTGATGTAGGTGTTGAGCGAATGAGCCGACAGATAGCGTCGGTTTTCTTTCGAAAGGTAGCGCTCCATCTCCTTTATTATCTCCGGAGTCTTTCTGACTGAGAGCACTTCCGGTCGGGCAGGAACCATACGGTATTGTGAGCCTGTGAACCTCACTTTATCGGCCGGAAACTGATATCTTATCTGATTGATGTAGCGCGACATGTCGCCTGCGCGAAGCCCCGATGTCCGGGCATCGTATAAGAGATACACATTTTTGGCGCGTGCTATCAGACGGTAGAAGTAATAAGCGTACATGCTCTCCTGATGATCGATGGTAGCCATGCCGTAGCCTCGCCGCAGCGCATCGGGAATGAACGTCTTGGCATAATGCTTGCGTGGAAAAATACGCTCGTTCATCGATGTCATTATTATATTCTCGAAGTCAAGTCCGCGTGACTCAAGCACGCCCATCACCTGAAGCCCCTTGAGAGGCATTCCTTCGTATGCTACCGACTGGCTGCCAAGTATGCGCTCGGCCAGATGAAACACAGTCTTGTCTTCCAGAAACAGTTTGCCGCCTTTGAGATATCGTTCGTTGAGCCGACGCAGTTCGTCGACGGCCGCCCGATATGAAAGAATGTATTGCAGTTCAAGTTTCGTGGAATGTCCGGTTGAGATGCTTTCGTCAGAGTCCGGCTCTTCCGTGACATCAGACGTGTCTGCATTCTCCGATGCTCCGTCGTCGGGTTTGATTACCCCTGCAAGCCATATCAGAAGGTTGTCGAGATAATCTATCACGCCGTCGGAATCGTTGAGGTTTTTTACTATGCTGAATACCGGACGCAGTGGCGCATAATCATCATCGTTGAAAAAACTGACAGGCACGTTGAATATGCGCTGTTTGTTGATTGTCGCTACTATCCTGTCGCACACCGGCGCGTATTTCGAGCGTATGAGCGGGTGGGAGAGGAGTGATATGACATCCTCGAAAAAAAATGTGTCGACCGAACGCAATTCACGTGCCCTGAGCTGCATCGACACAATGTTTTTTATAAGTGAGGCTACAGTGGTATGACTCAGCGGAAATCCCATCGTTACATTGACGGTGCTTATTTCTTTTGGCATTGCATTAAGCAGCGGCGACACGAGATTTTCATCAGGCAGCACAATGGCGGTCTGTTCAAGCGCTGGCGCATTGTCTCCAGCCATATCCGTCATGCCGGTCGGTGCGAACCGTTGCGGATACAGCCGTTTGAGTATAGGCACGATGGCTTTGGCCTGACCGAATGTCGACGGGACGGCCACTACGGTAATGTCGGGGTAGAGTTTCACTTTGTCAAGCCCTGTGCGGTAGCGCGACGGGAATGCCTTGACATATCTGCTTATAAACCGCGACGCCCTGTTTCCCTTGATATACATCGCCGGCGAAGCATAGTCCCAATAGAAGTCGGCTATGCCCATGCGTTGCATCGACCGGAATATCGATTGCTCGGATTCTGACAGTACGCTGAACCCGGTGAACACATATCTGTCGCAGTCGAAGTCTCCGGCGTCCATTTCTTTTAGTCGATCTGAAACTTCGCGGTAAATCATTCCGCCATAACCGTAGCCCTCGGCGTCAAGACGCGCTCTGAAGCCTTCATATACCTCAAGCATTACTTGCCATAATTTGACAAATCCGGCAACATTTTTGTTTCCGGTCTTGCCTTGACGACGGGAGTTGACATGCACGGCATGGTTCCAGAATTCTTTTACCGGTTCAGGCACAAGATCTTCGTTCCAATATTTGCGTATTACCTCGAGTTGCTCCTCTGTGAGATAGTTGGCGCTTATCTCCTTGAGGTTTTCAATATTTTTGAACAATTGGTCAGCATCGACAAGATAACGGTCGACATCTCCGAAATCGTTTATCAGAATGTCGCCCCAGTATTGAAATCGGTTGAAGTCGACATGCCCCTTTCCTGCAGCTATATCGGCTTCCGAAAGATGTCGTTTTACAATATCGGAGTAGACTTCGTATAGAATGAACAGCATTTCTATGCGTGATATTTCAACTTTGTCGCTGAGATCGGAAATAAAGTCGGATATCGTGATGACCGGAGGTGCGAGAGCCGCTTCCGTTCCGTCGGAGGTCAGTGTCTCGCTGAAATATTTTGAAAGAAATACTCCGCTTCGTTTATTGGGCACGACGAAGCAGATGTCGGCAAGATTGTCGCGTTCGTTGTCGGCATAGACTTGAGCCACCTGTCTCAGAAACGGTTCGCGCAGAGCGGTGTCGTTGACGATGTTGACGTTATCCATGATTATTGCTTGAGGCATAATATGATGCTGACTGCCACGTCAAAAAGCACTATCTTGGCATTGGCATTGCCTGCAATGTCACGGCGCGCTTCAATGAAAAGGCTACGCAGCCGCTCCACATTGCGCTCGTTGATGAAACGTGCGAAGTTGGCGCTGAAACGGCTTTCCTCGTTGTCAAGCGCCACCAGTCTGCGGTCATTGAGATTGTAGATGTAGTTTTCACCCGTAAGACGCTCGCAGTATTCCAGTAACCGGCAGCATTTTTCTCTCCCGAAATCGGCTGCATCATTGCTCCATTTACGCAGCACGCCAACCTTTTTCTGGTAGGCCAGACGCATCAGCGACATGAACATCTCAAGAAACTGACGTGACTCGTCTGACGTTGAAAGCCGTCGCACAGCTTCAAGTATGCTCCCTTCGGCAAGGTGGGCAATACCTTCGGCGGCGTCTCTGTCAGTGCCGTAATGATCCGTGAGATATTTTCCCACAGTTTCATCCGACAGTCGTTTCACCTCGATGCGGCGCAGACGCGAATATATCGTAGGAAGTATTTTGGCCGGCTCGTTACTGACAAGTATGAACAAGGTGTCATCGTGCGGCTCCTCAAGCAGTTTGAGCAGTTTGTTTGCGCATGGCTCGTTCATTCTTTCGGGCAACCACATCAGCACAATCTTGAATTGCGCTGCATGTGAGGTGAAATTCAGCTTTCTTATCAGCGAACCGCTTTCGTCGACGAATATCTGCGGTTGTGCGTTCGCGTTGCCGAGCAGTTCCACCCATGAGTTCATATCCATATATGGAGAGTCGTCGAGAAATTGACGCCATTGCTCAGCCCAGTCGTCTGATATGGCGGCTCCGCTTCGGTTCTTCAGCTTTATCACCGGATATGAATAGTGGGTGTCGATATGGTTGAATGACATGTGCTGAATGCACGACGGACACACGCCGCAACTGTCGCCGTCGTGTCGGCCGGTGCAGTGTATGTATTGTGCAAAAGCGCGCGCAAGCATCATTTTGCCTATGCCGCTTTTCCCCTCAAGCAGCAGCGCGTGGGGTATGCGGTTGTTGTCGACCATTTCGACAAGTTGTTGCTTGACGGAGTCATGTGCCGGTATGTCGCTGAATTTCATGTCGGTTTAGTGCAATGTGTTTCTGACAATCTCGCGTACGGAGTCTGTGGCGTTGAGCGAGTAGTAGTGTATTGAAGGCGCTCCCCCTTCATAAAGCTCATTGACCTGTTTGATGCCCCATTCTATACCGGCGGCCTTGCGGTCCTCGTCGGTAGTGCATGCAAGCAGCCTGCTGGCAAATTCGGTCGGTATGTCGACTTTAAACACTTTCGGAAGTATTGAGAGCTGATTGATATTCGTAATCGGCTTTATGCCCGGAATGATAGGCACATTGATGCCGATGGCTCTGCATCTGTCCACAAAATTGAAATACTTCGCATTGTCGAAAAACATCTGCGTGACAATGTAATCAGCTCCGTTGTCGACCTTGGTCTTAAGATATTGGAGATCCATGTCGAAATTCGGAGCTTCTTCATGCTTTTCCGGATATCCGGCCACTCCGCATGAGAAAGGCCGGTCACGGCCGGTATCCATCGAAGTGCCGTCGATGAAATATCCGTTGTTGAAGTCGTTGATCTGCTGCTGCAGTTCGGTGGCGTGCATGTAGCCGTTCTCGTTTGGTGTGTATTTGCTGTCATGCTTTGCTTTATCGCCGCGAAGCACCAGTATGTTGGTGATGCCGAGAAACGACAGGTCGATAAGTGCGTATTCGGTCTCGATCTTCGAGAAACCGCTGCATATAATATGAGGCACCACAGGTATCTTATACCGGTTCTGTATTGCCGACGCCACTGCGACTGTGCCCGGACGTGTGCGCTGTGTCACCCGCTGATATAGACCTCCGTCGGTCTGCTTGAACACAAGTTCGCTGCGGTGAGTGGTTATGTTTATGTAACGGGGATTGAACTCTATGAGTTTGTCGATGCCACGGAACAGTGTCTCTATGCTTTTGCCTTTGAGTGGCGGAAGCACCTCGAATGAAAAACCTCGTCCGGGTGTCGATGCTATTATCTGGGGTATGGTCATTACAGGAAATATTGACGTTATAAATAATTGTGACAGGCGGTTTGATTACTTGACTATGCTGTCGGCATTGATTTCTGTGCGTGATGTGACTTCGCTTTTGTCGATCTGTTGTTGCAGTTTGCTTTGACGGGCCTTAAGCCTCTCAAGATTTATTGTTGCGTCGCGCATGTCGTTGACGGCTGAGGCATATCTGTAGGCGGTTGCTATTCCGTCAATCTGGTCGGCGTTGAGAGAGATGCTGTGAGAGCGTCCGTTTTGTCCGTTGAAAAGCATTTTGACCGGCAGTCCGGGGTGTGAGCTGACGAGCTCACCAATACCTTTGCTGGCCGCCGGAGTGAATGTTATGACTTCTGAATTGTTGGTGCGGAAATTCAGCGTGCCGTCGTATGGCACTGTGTCGGTGGTGGCAATCATGTCGCCGACGGCAGCCGACAGCGACCAGTGCTGGAGGCCGCCGGAGGGATTGACTGATGTGACAAGATAAAATTCTCCGTTTTCCGATACACGCGGCGATACACCGGTGCGGTTCATGAAATCGGTACTGTATGCCGATGCCTTGATGAGGTAGCCTTCAGTGCCGGGCACAGCGACGTGCGCCATAAGAGGCTTCAGGCTGTCAAGAAGCGCTTTGTTTGTATTTATCACAGAGTCGGCTGCTGACATATCTTCTGCAGTAATCAGCAGGAGTGCACGTGGACGCAGTTTCATGCTCTCCTTCATTATGTCGGTATCATCGGAAAATTTCCGGTCAAGAGAGTCGAGTAAAACCACACACCCTCTTGCGTCGCCGTTGTCAAGCGCGAACTGTGCCTTGTCGAAAGCTATTCGGGCTTCTGTTTCCTTGTTGTCGCCTGCGCCTTTGCATGAAATCGTCAGCAGCGATGTCATGGCGGTCGCGCATAATGCCGCTCCGATATGTTTATACACGTTGTACATCTTTTACTCCTTTAATTGTCTTGATTTTTTTGATTAACATTTTAAGCGCGGAAGTATCGTTAACACCTACCGAAAGATGACCTTGAAACAGTCCGTCGTTTGAGTCGATGGAAATTGCGCGCAGGGTTATGTCTTTCTCCTTGTTGATTATAGATGTGATATTGGTGACGATGCCGATATCATCGTGTCCTACCACGCGGAGCGTAGTGGCAAACTGGTCGCCGACTTTGCCCGACCACCTTGTCGGCACTACCCGGTAGGGGAAACGCTGGCGCATGTGCAAGGCGTTGGGGCAGTCGGCACGGTGTATGCTCACCACACCCTCCGACGATATGAAGCCGAATACTTCGTCACCGTGTATGGGATTGCAGCATCGTGCAAGTCTGTAGTTTATCCCCTTGATATTATCGCCGATGACAAGCACGTCGTTTGACGATGCGTTGGTACTGTCATCGTTGGTCGGGAGTATGAACTCTCCCGCCGAACGGGTTTCTCCTTCAGGGGAGCGGCGCGATGCGGTCTGTTCGTATGCGTCGATGACAGTTGTTATGTCAAGAGTCTCTTTTGCTATATCGTTATAGAAGTCGGTTACGGTCTTGTAGCCGAGTTTCTTTATCGTACGCATCAGCGGAGCCTCGTCAAGCTCTATCTTGCGGTTTTTAAACCGTCGTTGCAGCATCTCCTTGGCAAGTTCAGAGGCCTGATTGGAGCGCTCGTTGAGGGTCTGGCGTATTTTTGTCCTGGCTTTTGATGTAACTACAAATCCGAGCCAGTCCTGCTTGGGTGACTGGGCTGTAGATGTCAGCACCTCTACGGTGTCACCGCTTTTCAAACGATAGTTTATCTTCTGGTTTTTGCCGTTGATGCGTGCTCCCGTGCACTGGCAACCCAGGCGTGAATGGATATTGAACGCAAAGTCAAGCACAGTGGCTCCGAGCGGAAGTTTGTACAGGTCGCCTTTCGGTGTGAATACGAATACTTCTTTGTCGTAGAAGTCCATTTTGAAGTTGCGCATCAGCTCCATCGGCCCGTCTGTGCCGGCTTCGAGAATATTGCGCACCTTGTTCATCCACGAGTCCATTTCGCCCTCGCTCTTTATGCCTTTGTAGCGCCAGTGGGCGGCGACTCCCTTTTCTGCCACGAGATCCATGCGGCGGGTGCGTATCTGCACCTCCACCCAGCGGCCGTCGGGACCTGATACCGTAATGTGAAGGGATTCGTATCCGTTTGATTTCGGGATGCTTATCCAGTCTTTCATTCGCGCCGGATTGGGCTGATAGAGGTCGGTCACGATGGAGTAGGCAAGCCAGCATTCCGCTTTCTCGCGTTCGGGGGGCGTATCGATTATGATGCGTATGGCAAAAAGGTCATAGATATGGTCTATGTCGTTCTTCTGTTTGATGAGCTTGTTCCAGATGGAATATATTGATTTCGTTCGCCCCTTTATTTCATACTTTATGCCGGAGGCATCGAGTTTCTCGCGCACCGGACTGATGAAGTCGGCTATGTAGGAGTCGCGTTTGGCCTTTGTCTCGTTGAGGTGGCGGGCTATGTCATCAAATGCCTTGCGGTTGGTATATTTGAGCGACATATCCTCGATTTCACCTTTGATGGCGTAAAGACCGAGACGGTGAGCCAGAGGAGCGTAGAGGAAGTTGGCCTCGTATGCCACTTCGCGCACGAGCCGCTCGTTGGGGTGATGGTTGATCAGTTTCATCAGCTCCAGGCGGTCTATAATCATGATGATGATTACACGTATGTCCTCGGCAAATGTCATGAGCAGACGGCGGAAGTTGTCGCTTTCAACAGCTACCTGTCGTGAATACAACTGAGTTATGTTGCGCAGTCCGCCAAGCAGTCTGGCTACATCTTCGCCCCATTGCGCCTTTATGTCGTTTATCTGTATGAAATCGCACTCCACAAGGTTGCGAAGCATGATTGCGGCTACCATGTTCGGATCGGGGCTCACACGGTTACATAATGCGTATGCGGTCCACAGGTTATGCACTACAGGACTTATGCCGAAGCGGTCAGGCTTCAAGTGTCCTTCTTTAGCACCTTCCCGGAGCAGCGATGTAAGATGGCGCATCTTTTCTATGTCAATGCCTTGCGACTCCATCTGGCGGTAGAGACCGCGACAGAGCCGTAGCATCGTAGGTGTGCCTGACGGATGAAGTTGAGCGGTTGACATGAGAGTTTTGCTTTTTATCAACAAAGATAGCAAAAAAAACAGAAAAGCAGGCTGAAATGTAAGTAAATCGTAGTTTCAGCCTGCAAATATTTTTAAAATTATTTTAAAATCAGCTCCGGTGCTATTTGTCACAGAGTCCTGACGATTGCCGATGCGTCTGTCACACCGGTTTCCCTTCGTTGCGGGGATTGTTGTTGAGGGTGCTTGTACGCTCGTCAACCAGAGCTTCGGTGTCGGCGTTATTGTCGGCGTTGTTTATAGCTGCTCCGGGGTATTGCTGTTCAGCCTTTTCCTGTTCGCCCTTTGTGGGCATGCTTTCTTTTTTATCCATAATATGCAATATTTTAGAGTTTCCTTTTATCAATAAACGCGGGAAAGCTCTAAACGGTTTGCAACGGCAGCTGATTGAGTTGTTCTATATAGTCGAGGAGTGCCTCTCGTCCGCGGCGATCCTCGCTCGATGTGGCGAATACAGGTGGAAGCTCTTCCCATTGCTCGAGCAGGGTAGTGCAGTAGGCCGAAATCGATTTCTTGCCTGCGGCTGACGATAATTTGTCAAGTTTGGTAAACACAATGGCAAAAGGAACGCTGTTCTCTCCAAGCCATTCCATGAATTCGAGATCGATTTTCTGCGGCTTGTGGCGCGCGTCAATCAGCAGAAACAGTGTGGTCATCTGTTCGCGGTTCAGTATGTAGTCTTTGATAATTCTGTCGATTGACTGGCGGCTCTCTTTACTGCGCCGGGCGTATCCATAGCCGGGGAGGTCGACAATATACCAGCTGTCATTGATGAGAAAGTGGTTTATCAGAAGTGTTTTTCCAGGCTTTGACGAAGTCTGGGCGAGGGCTTTGTTGCCGGTGAGCATATTGATAAGCGAGGACTTTCCCACGTTGGACCGCCCGATGAAGGCATATTCGTGACGTGAGTCGTCAGGGCATTTGCTTGCCGACGTATTGGATATGACGAAGCGTGCGCTGTTGATAATCATGATTTTATATTGAAATGCTATATGTTGTGCTCTGCAAAGATAACCAATTTGTTGATAAATAGTTGCGTATGGAAGTGAAAAATTGTAATTTTGCACTGATAGCCCGACTTCATTATTAAATCGACACGTCAGATGAATAAGAACCGTGAGACTGTGTTTCACTTCAAGCAATTCTCGTTATCCAATTCCCTAAGTGCCATGAAAGTGGGCACTGACGGTGTGTTGCTTGGCGCGTGGGCTCGTGTGCCTGTCGCGGCTGCTGACAGGTCGGTGCTTGATGTGGGCTGCGGAACAGGGGTAATCGGCCTGATGATAGCGCAGCGCTACTCTGACGTGGCGGTTACTTGTATTGATATCAGTGCGGAAGCGGTTGATGAGTGCTCCGGCAATATATCGCGTTCTCCGTTTGATTCAAGAATCGAAGCGGGCCGGCATGATTTCCTTGATTATCGTGACAATCGGAAATATGGACTAATTGTAAGCAATCCGCCTTTCTTTACCGAACGGCTGCATTCTCCTGATGCACTGCGGGCTTCGGCTCGTCATGACGACAGCATGCCGTTGCCGTCTCTGTTACGGTGTGCGGTGTCGTTGCTTTCGCCTGGCGGATGTATTGCGCTGGTGCTTCCTGCGGCACGCGACAACGAAGTGCTGTTAGAGGCTTCGCTTGCCGGATTGCATCCGGTGCGGCAATGCAAGGTCTATACACGGCGCGGGAAGGCTTCCCGCAGGACTCTCTGGGAATTCAGCCTTACGCATTCCGGGGCATGTGAGCCGTCGGAGTTGTTCATTCAGGACGGAGATGGAAATTTTACGGAACAATACAAGGCACTGCTTCGTGATTTTTATCTTCATTTCTGAAACATCGGCGACTAAATACGTTTTTTTATTGAAAAATATGTAACAATGGATATAGACAAGATTAATTCAACATCATTTAATTCGCAGCGTGGCGACGGACGTTTGCCTGTGGTAAATCAGCCGGGTCGAGCCATCGGAGTGCTTTTCGGCGTGTTTTTTATAATGCTTGTGCTGCTTTCGGCGGTGTCATCATTGTTTTTCGGCGATGGATTTTCAGCCAAGGGCATGAGGATATTTACCGTCGTGCAGGATTTGCTTGTATTTATTCTTCCGGCCGTTGTCGCCGCTTTTGTAGCGACGCGGTTGCCTGCGTCGCTGCTTTCGATAAATGTAAAACCGAGACTGTTTACAGTTGTTATGGCCATTATTGTCATGCTGACATCTCTGCCTGCTATGGAGTGGCTGATTGAGTGGAATAACAACCTGCATATGCCTGAATCGATGAGCTCTGTAGAAGAGGCTTTGCGAAGCATGGAAGACAGTGCATCAACCGGCATCGGCGCGCTGTCAGGAGGTGACTCGGTGGGCGATCTCATTATGGGCATACTTATTATAGGTGTGCTCACCGGAATTGCTGAGGAACTGTTTTTCCGCGGAGCGTTGCAAAACCTGTTCATGTCAATGCCGCGTGTTAAAAAGCATTTTGCAATATGGGCGGCAGCCTTTATCTTCAGTTTCATGCATTTTCAGTTTTTCGGCTTTCTGCCGCGATTGCTTCTTGGCGCATATTTCGGCTATCTGATATGGTGGAGCGGCTCGGTATGGGTTCCGGTTATCGCTCATGCGGTCAACAACTCGCTTGTAGTGCTTCTGTCGTGGATATCATTGCGCAGTGGTGTCGCAGAGACGGTGGAAAAGGCCGCTTCTGTCAATATAGGTTCTGACTGGTATACCATATTGCTGAGCGTTGCGGTTACAGCCCTTGGTATAATAGTTATACGTCGCGACGCTCTGCGCGTCAGGCGTTGAGGGGCAGCTCGATGATAAAAAACAGAAACCCTGATGTGAGATAGGTTCTCATTTCAGGGTTTCTGTTTAATTACAATGATTCGGTAAAATTTGAGGTTGTTCATCCTAGGCTAAGCCGCTAACTGAGCCAACCGATGATTTATTTTCTGAATTATTTTTAGATGCGGAGATTTTCCGCAAGTCGAAATAATTGTTGAGGCGAGATAAGATTCAAACATAAGCCGTTTGAACTGTGCTAACGAAAGATCCGGATAATCTTTCCTTATGACCTCCTTGCAGACATTGAGTGCAGTGAAGGAAAGATTGAATGCGAAGTCAAGCCGGTCTTTGTCGCGTGTCTGTTGCGATTGGAGTCCTGTAAACTGTTTGGCATCGCGTATGCCGAACTCAATCTGAAAGCGGGTGCGGTAGAAAC
>SCEG01000424.1 GCA_004102805.1 Muribaculaceae bacterium Isolate-002 (NCI) | reverse complement strand
TGATACTCATTGTATGGTTGGTCTAATTTCTGCCAAACTCTCCAATAACGCTGATTACGAAAACGTTAAACGAATGTACCAACGAATCGTGAAAAAAGAAGATTTCACAAACGAGATGAAGTCCTCTTTTTCACGAATTGTTGCTTATCTTGAACAAATATGAAGCTGACCGATAAACGATTTTGGATATTTGAGGCATTTGCTATACTGTCAACGGCTTTGACAGTCGGACAGATGGAATTATTTTACAAACTCAGGTTAGATTCTGATGTCTTACCCATTTGTATCATAATTCTTATCACATACCTAATCGGGCACGCTGTGGCTTGGAAGAGCAATAGGTCTTGCGCTTGGTTAAAACTTGGACTCACTACTTATTTGTTCTCCGCTGTCGCCTTAGC
>SCEG01000423.1 GCA_004102805.1 Muribaculaceae bacterium Isolate-002 (NCI) | reverse complement strand
TGGGCATGAAGGGCGAGTACCAGAGCGGATGCAGTTTTTCCGGCGCGATGAGGTAGAGCGAACCCAGCGAGGACTGGTGCAGGGTGGAGAGGGTCACGCCGAAGATGGTCAGCAGGATGGTGCAGCGGATGACCAGCTTGCGCCACTTGAGCAGCCAGGGGAACTTCTGGGCCAGCCATTCCATGGGCGCCACGGAGAACTCGATGAAGAGCACCGTGACGTAGGTGGCCACGAACAGGCCCACTTCAAAGAGCACGGAAGTGGTGCAGGGGAAGAAGAACATGTAGGGCAGGCGCAGCGGATGGCCCAGGTCATAGAGCAGGGCCACCACCACGAAGCCGTAGCCCAGAAAGGCCGTGGTCACGGCCGGGCGCACCGCCGAGTGGAAGTGCTTCATGCCCA
>SCEG01000422.1 GCA_004102805.1 Muribaculaceae bacterium Isolate-002 (NCI) | reverse complement strand
ATCATGGGCGTCTTTGTCGGCATCGTGGGCCGCCATTTCCTCCCGCGTCGCCTTGTCCGCTTCAAGGCGTTCCAGTTCGCCCGTGGTTGCGGCGGCATCGGCCTTTTCGGCAACGCCTTTTTCCAGGGCGGACGTCCGGCCTTCACATGCAGCGGCGCGGTTCTCAAGCTCCGTAGCCCGGCCTTCCAGGGAAGAAAGGCTTTTCCCTTGTTCGTCGGTCAGTTTTTCCAGCCCGGAAATTCCGGCTTTCTGGTCCCCGGCGTTAGTGTCCAGAACTTGCAAGGCTTCCCGGATGCGCGGGCAATCTTCCTGCAATTCGTTCTCCAGGGAAGGCAAAGGCAAGTTGAGATGTTGGGTTCTATCGTCTCTCATGGGAAGTTCTCCGTAAAGTTGCGCTGCTAT
>SCEG01000421.1 GCA_004102805.1 Muribaculaceae bacterium Isolate-002 (NCI) | reverse complement strand
CCCTTCTCGACGATACTGCTCTATGAGTTGGCTGCATCTAACCGCCTGCTTCATTATAACTATCAGGCTGATAATCAGCAATAACAGCACCCCATTTAGACAGAACTACACAATCAAGCCGATGCACAAAATATTCAATATGTCGGATAACGTGGTTAATCGATACAAAATTAACTCAATTATAGTTTTCTTACAAATAATTTCAATTAAAAATATCTAACTTTTCGACATAAATTTTCAACGCAACAAATCCACATCCAAGTTAAATATCAGTATGTGTTTAAACTATAGAACATTATATATATTTCTTACGGCAATACTCGAGGCTTGCCCGTCATTTGCCAAACTTCCCGCTTACAACATGCAGTCGATCTGGAGTGATATCCACAGATCGGAGATCGG
>SCEG01000420.1 GCA_004102805.1 Muribaculaceae bacterium Isolate-002 (NCI) | reverse complement strand
CCTGGGGGGGCGATCTGGGCAAGGCCTTCGCGGCTCCCGGGCACATCCCCCTGCCGCCCTACATTAAACGCCCCGACGGCGAAGAGGACCTCAGCCGTTACCAGACCGTCTACGCCAGGGACGAAAAAACCGGCTCCGTGGCCGCGCCCACGGCCGGTCTGCATTTCACCCCGGCTCTGCGCGAGCGGCTGGCGGCGCGGGGCTTTGAATGGGCCGAAGTGACCCTCTACGTGGGTTACGGCACTTTCAGTCCGGTGCGCAGCGAGGATATTCTCGGCCACCGCATGCACCTAGAATCTGTGGAGGTGCCCGAGGCCACCGCCGAAGCCGTGTCCAGCGCCAAGGCCCAGGGCCGTTCCGAGCTGGCTGTGGGCACCACCAGCTTATGGACCCTGTTGGGCG
>SCEG01000419.1 GCA_004102805.1 Muribaculaceae bacterium Isolate-002 (NCI) | reverse complement strand
GCTAATCATGAACGTGCCATGCTGTGACATCAAGGTACTGAAAGAGGATGCGAAAGAAGGCGGGGGAAGCAAAGCGGAAGCCGACATAACCTTCCGATAACGGTCTATAATAACTTTTAATTCTTCACTTTCAAAAGGCTTCAACAGGAAATCGAAAGCCGATTCGCGCAAAGCCTGCAACAGATACTTGTCATAAGAACTGTAGAACACCACTTTCATATCCCACAGTACATCATCCCTTATCTCACTCAGCAAATTAAGCCCAAATACATCCGGAAGTTCCACGTCGAGAAACAACAAATCCGGATGCAACTCCATAATCATCTTTTTCCCTTTTGCACCGTTGCTTGCCACTCCTTTAACCTCAAATTCACGATAGGGCCCCAACTCCCGGCGCAAAGCG
>SCEG01000418.1 GCA_004102805.1 Muribaculaceae bacterium Isolate-002 (NCI) | reverse complement strand
GCTACGCGAGCCGGTTCGGGCCAGGCGCCACCTGCGGGCGGGGCGACGCCGGAGGCGGCTAGGGGGCAGTTCGCCGGGCCCGTGATTCCGCTGCATGAAATGGAGCGGATCATGATCATCAAGGGCCTGGAAGCCACTTCCGGCAACCGCACCCAGGCCGCCGAACTGCTAGGCATTTCCGTGCGCACCCTGCGCAACAAGCTCAACGAATACCGTTCCCTCGGCCTTCCTGTGGATTGACGGGCCGACGGGTCGCCCTTTGTCTTTTTCGGGCCGGAAGTCTGTCAGTCAAGAATGGCGCAGGAGCTGGCCGCCAGCTTTTCATAAAGCCAGTTGAAATTCACTTTTCGTGTTTTTCTGAATGCCGCGTGTGTGTGGAGGGCCCTGTCCCTTAGTGCGCTGAC
>SCEG01000043.1 GCA_004102805.1 Muribaculaceae bacterium Isolate-002 (NCI) | reverse complement strand
CGTATATTTATTTTAAGAATTACCCCCGAATAAGCCCGTGATGGGTCCATCGGGGGTTCATTGTAAAGTTACAAAATATCTATGACATTGCCAAACAATTAGTTGGCGATTAACTGAGTATCCCTAATTAGCCTTAAATCCATGATATCAGAATAGTTTTATACGTTATTACCACGAGTCGGTGCGGAACGGCAGCAGAGGAAGCCCGCGCAGGTCGATGACGTTGCCCTCGGGCCAGTTGGTGAAGCAGTAGCGCACCGATTTTATCTCCTTTACCTGAGGTGACGACACTTCGATATAAGGCGTGACGGGCCACGGGCCGGCAACATTCACCGCCTCGGCGGGATAGAACACGCGGTCGTCGCCGGCCACCTCAAATCCGGTAAGCCCCTGCCAGGGACCAACGCCCTCTTCGCCGCCGACGAGGCGCACGATAGCTTTGTCACCGTTAAATTCCACCTCTTTAAGCCGCGGAGACTCGCAGCGCAGGCCTTTGACGCCATAGTCGCGGACAGCCGCCATCCATGCCAGACGCTCGCCGATAGGCTGCTTGCGGGCGGGGTGTATCTGCAGATACTGTCCGGGCTGCTGCAGGTCGATGCTTGTCACGAGTCCGCAGCCCGGGGTGATATCCATCGCTTTCTGCTGAGCCTCGCGCAACAGCGCTCCGGAGGTGGCATAGCGTCCGTCGCCATATTCATAGCCCGGAAGCTGCACCGAATAGAAGGGCATGCTGTCGTTGCCCCACAGACGGCGCCACTCCTTTATCATGTCGGAAAGATGATAGGGATAGGTGTCGTGACGGCCTACGTTGCTCTCGCCCTGGTTCCAGAGGAAACCGCGCGCGGTGTAGCCTGCCACAGGTCTGAGCATGGCGTTATACATCACCATCGGGCGGTAATAGTGCGGAATGCTGTCGGACGACGCGTCGGCAATGTCGACATCGGGATATGTGGCAAGTATCTCGCGCGGGAGCCAGCCTTCCACACGAGAGCCTCCGTAAGCGGCGCTGATGACACCCACAGGCACGCCGATAAGATCTGACAGCGTGCGGGCAAAATAATAGCCGACAGCCGAAAAGCGGGGGGCATTCTCAACCGTGCACTCCTTCCACTGCCCGGCGACACGCTGCTGCGGAGTCAGTTCGCCTACAAGCGGCAATGTGCACATACGTATTCTGCCGGTGTAGCCGCCGGCCTCGGCGATTGCGCGGTTGGCGTTTTCAACAGGGCACGACCAGAAACCGTCGAGCGGCATCTCCATGTTGCTCTGACCCGAGGCAATCCACACCTCGCCCACAAGCACATTGTCGAGCGTGAGCGACGAGCCGTCGCCTTCGACAGTGACCGTGTGCGGAGCAAATGACCCTGCGGGCGTAGGCAGCATGGCCGTCCACGTCCCGTCGCTGTCAGCCTTGACCGACACCGGCGCCGCCGACCAGTCGCCGGCCACTTTGATTTCCGCTCCGGGTGTAGCCCACCCCCATATAC
This sequence comes from Muribaculaceae bacterium Isolate-002 (NCI), assembly GCA_004102805.1. Taxonomy (GTDB): domain Bacteria; phylum Bacteroidota; class Bacteroidia; order Bacteroidales; family Muribaculaceae; genus JAGBWK01. The sequence goes on along the minus strand of SCEG01000043.1, from coordinate 24,984 downwards.
GGGCGTCGGCGAGCTGCTGGAGCACCATATTGTCGCCGATCTGTTCGGGCAGCGTCACTGCCGCATGCATGGCGCACAGCGGCAGTGACGCTATGATGATTGAAGTAAGTCGTTTCATGATATCAAAAATTTATTTATAACTGTTCAGAGCGACAGCACCCGTGCCACCTCCATACACATGCGCGAATTGTGGTAGGGGCATTTCCAGAAACCGGCTTTGTCGTCGTCGCGGTTGACCGTTCCGTCGGCACGGCGGCTCCAGTGCCACTCGCCCCCTTCGCGGTCAATGAGATTTTCCTTTATATACGTCCATGAGTCAAACGCCTTTGCCAGCGCTTCCTCCACTCCGTGGAAACGGTAGAGATACACGAGGCCGATGACATCTTCGGCCTGCACCCACCAGTGCAGGTCACCGTCGATGTGCACGCTGCCGTCGGGCGCCGCCACCCGCTCGTAGATCATCGAGCCGTTGTCGCGCCGTCCTTCGAGAGCAGCGTTGGCTATGGCACGCGTATGCGCGAGTGTCTTTGCGAGCAACGGCTCATCGCCCAGCACCTGTGCGGTCTCGAGCAGAAGCCAAGAGGCCTCTATGTCGTGACCGTAGGAGATGTTGGCGTCGATACGGTTCCAGTCATCATCGAAAAAGAGACCGAGATGATGCGTGCGGCTGTCTTCCATGATGTCAAGGAATATATGCATCAGGTTCATGATATCGGCGCGCAGGCCTTCGTCGGGCCACACACGGTAGAGATTGGTATATGGCTCAATGATGTGCAGGTGGGTGTTCATCGTCTTGGAGCAGTTGGTGTCTTTGTCGCTCAGACGCATGTCGTCGATCGGACGCCAGTCGCGGGTCATGGCCTCGATATATCCCCCCTTGGCCGCATCACGGCTGCGGGTCTCGATGCAACGGTAAAGGTCGACTGCCTCGTCAAGTGCCTTGCGGTCGCCGGTGGCCCTGACATACTCGCTAAGGCCGTAGATCACGAAACCGATGGCGTAGAACTGTTTCTTTGTGTCAAGCGGCATCCCGTCGGCTGTCAGGCTCCAATACACCCCGCCGTACTCACGGTCGATGAAATGCGACATGATATAGTCGAGCACCCTGTCGGCGGCTTGGAGATATTCCTTGCGGCCGGTAGTGCGGTATGCCGCCGAGAATGTCCACAGCAGGCGGCCGTTGAGTATGGCGCCTTTCGGAGCGTCATCATCGAGGCGGTCGCTACCGTCGCGGCGACCGTAGAACCCGCCGCGACGGTCATGCATACGGTCAATCCAGTATGGCAATATATTGCCGGTAAGGTCATCGATGACCTCTTTTTTCAGTAATTCAGCAATCATGATGTTCAGTCAGTATTTTCAAGTGATGCTTTCTCACGCGCAATCTCCTCGTTCTCGCGGCAACGCTGCTCGCCCAGACGGGCGCATATATCGTTGACCTTGTCGGTGGTGAGCGGGTAGAAACTTACCACAAACACCGCCAGCGCGGCAACTATCGCCGGAATGAATGACATCAGCCACCACAGACAGTCGATAGCCGACTGCGGCTGTGCCACAGCCTCGGCCACGACGCCCTCGGCAGCCGGAGTGATGTAACCGCAACCGTTGAGCAGCCACAGCACCGCCGCGCCTCCGATAGCGCCTCCGAATTTCTGTGCCATTGACGACGATGAGAAGATAAGGCCTGTCGAAGCGGTCTTGTATTTAAGCTCGGCATAGTCGCTGACATCGGCATACATCGACCACACGAGCGGCGACATGATGCCCGTGCAGATGGAAATCAGCACCTGAAGCACCATCATGATCCAGTAGCCCGACGCGCTCAGCGGCACCATGAAGAATATGATGCTCAGCACCACGAGCGCCACGTTCACACCGATAAATGTCGATTTCTTGCCCCAGCGGCCGGCGATTGACACCGTAAGCGCCACACCCGCTATGTTGGCAATCTCGCCCACTCCGAGGAAAAGCCCCGAATAAAACAGCACATTGCCCCAGTGTCCGAAGTCAAGATGCGCATCGGCGCCTATGACATCGGCGAAGAAATATGCCACCGTGGCGCCGCGCACCGTGCTGAACAGATTGAAGCACAGCGCCGCGCCGATGAGCAGCCACCACGGGCGGTTGCTCATGAGATATTTGAAATCCTTGCCGATTGACACCTTCGACACGGTGCGCACCTTCTCGCGGGTCATCAGGAAGCAGCATATAAACAGCACGAAACAAGCCAGCGCTATCACACACATGCCGAGCTGCCAGCTTGTGGCCATCGACACCCCCACCGTGCCCTTGAAGAAGGCGCAGAGAGGCTCCCAGAGGAAAAGCGCGATAAACGAGCCGCCGTAGGCGAAAAACATGCGGAAGCTCGAGAATACGGTTTTCTCTTTCGTGTCGGTGGTTATGACTCCGAGCATGGCTCCGTAAGGCACATTGATGCCGGTGTAGACCGTCATCATCAGCACGTATGTCACGTAGGCCCATATCAGTTTGCCGGCGTAGCTGAGGTCGGGAGTGGTGAACAGCAATATGCCGCATATCGAGAACGGTGCGGCGACCCAGAGCAGATAGGGCCGGTATTTGCCCCACCGTGTCTTTGTGCGGTCGGCGAAAATACCCATCATCGGGTCGGATACGGCGTCCCATATACGGGTGACAAGCACGAGAATACCGGCGTCGACCAGACTGAGTCCGAATATATTGGAATAGAAAATCGGCAGATAGTAGGAAAATATTTTCCAGAACATCGACGACGCCATGTCGCCGAATCCGTAACCGATTTTTTCTTTTAGCAGAGCCATGTCAGGGAGATATTGGTGGTTTAGTTGTTTTCTTTCATATAAGCCTCGTTGGCGTCGATGAGGCGGTTGATAGTCCTTACGCTTTCGCCAGTCGAAAGGCCGTCGGCCGGTGTGTTTAGGCAGTAGTCGACAAGGCGGTCGACAGTCGACTCGGCCACATGCAGACGTGTGTCAGACGAAGCATAGTAGATGAGCACACGGCCGTCGTCGTCGACAATCCAGCCGTTGGAGAAGAGCACGTTCATCACATCGCCGATATACTCGTCGCCCATCGGTGCCATCAGATAGCCGCCGGGAGTGGCGATTTCCTTCCACGGCTCCTCGAGCGATGTCATGTAAAGGTAGAGCACATAGCGCAGTCCGGAAGCGCAGCCGCGCACACCGTGGGCAAGGTGCAGCCATCCCTTCGGAGTCTTGATCGGATGCGGGCCTTCGCCGTTTTTCACCTCCTTGATGGTGTGATAGAAACGTTTGTTGATGATAGTCTCCTCCTTCACCTCGGCGCGGGTGATGTCGTCGACAAGTGCCCAGCCTATTCCGCCTCCGCTGCCGGTGTCGATGAAACCGTCCTGCGGGCGTGTGTAGAGCGCGTATTTTCCGTCGACAAATTCCGGATGAAGCACTACATTGCGCTGCTGGCTCTTGCTGACGAGATCGGGCAGGCGCTCCCAGTTGACAAGGTCTTTTGTGCGTGCAATGCCACAGGTGGCGGTGGCGGCGCTGAGGTCGCCGGGCTGCGAGTCGTCATGGCGCTCCACGCAAAAGAGGCCGTAGATCCAGCCGTCCTCGTGGCGGGTGAGACGCATGTCGTAGATGTCGGTGCCCGGTATTTCGTCCTCGGGCATAGTAATCGGTCTGGGCCAGAAGCGGAAACCCGACACACCGTCGAAGCTCTCGGCCACTGCGAAAAACGACTTGCGGTCGGAACCTTCCACTCTCACGACCACGACATAGCGGTCGTTCCACTTGATGGCGCCGGCATTGAGCGTGGCGTTGACGCCGATGCGCTCCATGAAGTAAGGATTTGTGACGGGGTTGAAATCATATCGCCATTCCAGAGGAGCCATTTCTGCGGTGACTACGGGATTGGCATAGCGGCGATAGACGCCGTTACCCTCAAGGGGAGTATTCTGACGGTTGAGAAGCTCGGCGTGGCGCGCTTCTACCATAGCTTTGCGTTGTTCGAATGTGAGCATATTCAGTGTTTTTATAATCGTTTATAATGGTTGTTATATTATATTATCTTATCTCATTCATTTCCCGGGCGAAAACAGTGCACGGGCTATCGTGAAAGGCTCTGAAATCGGCCTCGCCGGGATGGCCGGAATACGGTGCATACCAGTGGTTGGGCTTGGTGTTGCTGTTGCGCCACACGGTGACAAACGCCACGGGATATTTCTCAAGCACGGGCATAAGCGTGTTCATATACCAGTCGTCGACAGGCAGGCTCTCGAACCCGGTTTCGCTCAAAGCCGCAATCTTGCCATGCTCGCGTGCAGCTCTGACCGCAGCGCCGAGAGTCTTGTCGATGCGTTCGGTGAAGATACGTCCGGAGTCGGGCTCGTCGAAATAATAGACGTCGGCACCCATCACATCGACATATTCATCGCCGGGATAACGGCTCATGTAGTCGTCATATCCGTTGACATTGCTCTTGTCGGGGGAATACACCCACACAACATTGTCGATGCCCTTTTCGTCAAACACCTTGCGGGTGAGTTTCCACAGGTTTTTATAATCTTCGGGAGTACCTTCATTTATCCCCCACCAGAACCATTCTCCGGTGTGCTCGTGCCACGGACGGTACATCACCGGAATGCGATTGCCCTCGGCGTCGCGCAGATTGCCGATGAAGTCGGCGGTAAGGCCGATCCATCTTGTCAGCGTGTCGGTGAGCGCCTTGTCGGCGAAGATGCGTGTCAGGGTGGAGTCACAGCTTGTGTCCCACGAGTCACCGCCGGTGACAGGATTGAGCAGATGCCATGACAGCGAGTTGATGCCGCCGCGAGCATCGTGGCGCACGATCTCATCGCGCATGAAATCGAAAGGCACTCCGTCGAGCTGTTTCTCCGCGCCGGTCTCGATCCAGCCCAGATCCCAGTTGATGATTGCGGGATAGTCGCCGCACACGTTCTTCACATCGGAAGAGTCGGGCTGATACTCCCAGTAGCGGCCGTAGGCTGTGTCGTCGTGATGTCCGAATGCGGTGAGTCCGCTGTCAGACAGTGCGGTAAGGCGGCCGAGCAACACTTCGGCAGGAGTCTCCGCGGCCTGTTCGGCCACATTTTTCTTGCCTGAGCACAGTGTTGTGGCGAAAATTGCCGCGCAGGCTGCTATTGTCATATATATGCGTTTCATGGTGTTCAATAAGTTACTTCTATTATGTTTCGGGAGCCGGCCGGCTGCGGCGCTATCGTGTCGGAAGCGGCGTCGACCCCGTTTATTTTCAATGAATATGAGCCTGTCGGCACGGCATGTATCTCGTAGTCGGCTCCGCGGAAACGGCGGGTGACGGTAAACTCCCCCACATGGCCCGGCAATGCCGGACGCACCACAAGGCCGTCGTAATCGGGACGTATGCCCAGAAGATACTGCGACACGGCGAGCCAGTTCCATGCGGCGGTGCCTGTCAGCCATGAATTCTTTCCTTCGCCGGGCACTGCAGCGTCACGGCCTGCGGTCATCTGACAGTAGACATACGGTTCAACGCGGCGCAGGCGCTGATCGCCACGCTCTATGAAGGCGGGAGCTATCTTGGTATAGTAGTCCCAGGCTCTGTCACGGCTGCCGTAAAGTGTTTCGGCGATTATAATCCACGGATTGTTGTGTGTGAATATTCCGGCATTCTCCTTGTAGCCCTGCGGATAGGAGGATATTTCGCCATATTCCATGATATAGCTTGTGAACGCCGGCTGATTGAGCACAAGGCCGAACGGCGTGTCAAGATGCTCTTTGACCGAGGCAAGAGCCTGCGAGGTCATCCCTTTGTCGGCGCCTATACCCGCCATCGCGCACCATCCCTGGCTCTCGATGAAAATCTTTCCCTCGTCATTGAGGTGTGAGCCGACCGGATTGCCCTCGAAGTCAAACGCACGCAGAAACCACTCGCCGTCCCAGCCGTGACGCTCCACTGCCGAGCGCATCCTGTCAGCCTCGCGCTCCGCCATATCGGCGAGCTCGGGCTTGCCGCTGAGGCGGCATATATGCGCGTAGTCTCCGGCAAGCATCACAAACTGGCCCGCTATCATTAGGCTCTCGGCCTTTGAGCCTTCCGAACGGTTTTCGGTGGTCTGGAACGACTCGTCGGGGTCATTGGAGAAGCAGTTGAGATTGAGGCAGTCGTTCCAGTCGGCGCGGCCTATCAGTGGCAGTCCGTGCGGACCGAGATGCGATGTGACATAGCGCACCGACGCCGTGAGATGGTCAATCAACAGCACTTCCGAACCGGGGGCGTTGTCGTAGGGCACGGCTTCGTCGAGTATCGACATGTCGCCGGTCTCCTTCAGGTAGACACTGACAGCAAACACGAGCCACAAAGGGTCGTCGTTGAATCCTGAGCCTATATCGTTGTTGCCACGTTTCGACAACGGCTGATACTGATGGTAACAGCTGCCGTCGGCCTTCTGCGTGGCTGCGATGTCAAGTATGCGCTGATGTGCGCGCGACGGAAGCTGATGCACGAAGCCCGCAAGATCCTGACAGGAGTCGCGGAAACCCATGCCGCGGCCTATGCCGCTTTCGAAAAATGATGCCGAACGCGAGAAGCAGAATGTTATCATGCACTGATACTGGTTCCACACGTTGACCATGCGGTCAAGCTCGGGCGAACCGCTCTTGAGCGAGAAGTTGCCGAGTATATCTTTCCAATAGTCCTTAAGCTCCGCAAAAGCGCTGTCTACCTTGTCGGCACTGTCGAAACGCGATATGAGCGCATGGGCGCGGCGCTTGTCAATCACGCCCTTGCTCTGCCATTTCTCATCGGGAGCATTCTCGACATAGCCGAGCACAAACTCCATGCGTCGGCTCTCGCCGGGAGCGAGATGCAGCTCAAGATGGTGTGATGCGACCGGACTCCAGCCGTGGGCCACTGAGTTACGGCTCTTGCCCTCGGCCACTGCCTGAGGGGTGTCGAAACCGTTATACAATCCGAGGAAACTCTCGCGGTCGGTGTCGAAGCCTGCCACAGGCGCATTGACGCTGAAGAATGCATAATGGTCGCGGCGCTCGCGGTATTCGGTCTTGTGATATATGGCAGAGCCCTCGATTTCCACTTCGCCGGTAGAGAAATTACGCTGGAAATTCTCCATATCTGTCGATGCATTCCACAGACACCATTCGACGAACGAGAACAGGCTGACATCTTTCCCTGCGGCAGTCTCGTTGGTGAGCGTCATGCTCATCACTTCGGCCGGAGCGCCGAGAGGCACGAAAAACAGCACCTCGCACTTCAATCCGTTCTTACATCCGGTGATGCGCGTATATCCTTGTCCGTGACGGCATTCATAGAAGTCAAGCGGAGTCTTGCACGGTTTCCATCCGGGCGACCAGGCGGCGTCGTCGCCGTCCTTGATATAGAAATAGCGGCCGCCGGCGTCCATAGGCACGCCGTTGTAGCGGTAACGGGTCAGTCGGCGGAAGCGCGCGTCGCGGAAAAATGAATAACCTCCCGCGCTGTTTGAAATGAGCGAGAAAAAATCTTCCGTTCCAAGATAGTTGATCCAGGGCCATGGGGTGGCCGGGTCGGTGATTACATATTCACCTGCTAAATCATCGAAATGTCCGAAATGCACGATCAAATAACTGTTTAAAATTATTTTATACTAATTGGAATACTTAGATAAAAAATGGCTGCCGGCAATTGGTGTTCTGCCTGCCGGCAGCCGCGGATTCTGACAAAAATTATTGTAAAACCTATCGGGTCATCATTTGAGCGACGGCATCTGCTCGCGGTTGATTACGAACGGACTCTGCATCACCTGGCGTATCAGTTCCGCCGTGTTGCCGAAGTCATCGGTCGTAAGACCTTTGTTGGCGATGTCGTAGGTGTACCAGAGCATGAACCATGACCAGTTGGCTCCCTTTGCAATACAGTCGGCGGGCATCTCGAGCGCGCCTGTCTCCGACAGCGCCACCATGCGTTTGCCGCCGGTCATCGCGAGAGCTGCCTGATAAGCTCCGGGCTGCGCGTCGTTATTGTCTTCATAGAGGTCAACGCCAACGATGTCGACATATTCGTTGCCGGGATAACCACCCGCCATATTGGCCTCGTAGCCTTCGCTATACTGCGCTGTCCACACCCATATCAGGTTGTTGAGTCCGTGATAGTTGACAAGGCGGTCATACATGAGTTTCCAGAGCTCTTTGGTGGCTTCCTCGCCGTAGCGTCCCCACCAGAACCAGGGATTGTTGTATTCGTAGCTGCCGGCAGCTTCGTGGAGCGGACGCCATATCACAGGCACACCTGCGTCGGCGAGCTTGCGCAACACAGCCGCTACCTTGTCGATGTCGTTGATGATGAATTCATTCTGCCATGTGCCCGACTTGAGCGCCTCGCGAATATCGAATTCGGTCGACTGCTCCGATGCTCCGGGAGCATAGAAACCATAGCGTGAGGTGTCGCCCGCGCGGTAAGCAGCCTCGTCGGTCGGTGCCTGCCAGTGCCACATGTAGTTTACAAGACCGTTTTTATTCCACTGCGACAGCGGAGCCGAGATGTCATTGTAATCAATCCATGAGTCATTGATATTGATGAAGTCGTAACCGGTGACAGCAGGATAGGCATAGCCTGTGCCATACACCCAGTCGGCGAAATCATTGTTGAGATTTACATTGGCCATAGCTCCCGAAAGTATGCGCTTTCCGTTTTGGGCAAGGAGGAAATCATAGACTTTGCGTGCCTGGGTCGAAGCCGACGGATTTGACAGCGTGGTCAGATAATCGGCCGCGCTCGCGTCAGAGGCCGTGGCAAACGTCACGGAGAAAGGCTGAGCGTATGAATTGCCCTTGTTAGCTATGACTGCCGTGGCGGGGACATCAAGTGTGTAGGCGGTGGCAGGCTGGAGCTCAACGTGGAGCAGAAGTCCGCCGTCAGTGGTCTCGGCCCACAGCGACGTGCCGTTGAGAGTGATGTGCGCCGCCGGATTGAGCGACACTATTCCGTCATAGTTGAGATAGATTGTCTCGACATCTGCGGCATTGACGACCGCGCCGTCGACGACAGAGGAAGCCACTACCTTCACATCGCCTGTCGGCGTTTCCGGCACATCGGGAAAGATAAGATCGTCATCATCGTTGCAGCCGGTCAGGCTCACCCCGAGGGTGAGCGCTGCGGCAGCGAGGATATATTTATAAGGTTTCATTGCAATTTCTGATTTGAGTTATTTAATGGCGATAGAAGTCACTGTCACATGCTGACCGGAAAGTATCATGCCGGAAGATTGCAGTACGTCGATGTCACCGTCGGTGAGCGGCATGGTGTAAGAGCCGGAATCGTCAAGACCTATGCAGGCCCATTCGTTGGCGGCGAGTGCCTCCGACAGCGGGTTCCACGAACCGTCCATCGGCTTGATCTGTGCGTCGCCGGTGCCGGTCGGCGCGTAGGTGAACACCAGAGAGTCACCTGATTTGAGCGCGCTGAAAGCCGATGCAGCGATTTCCCCCTTGTTGCCCCATGAGCCGTCAAACTCGAGGTTGCCTGACCATACCGTCACGGGTGCGGGGTCGTCGCCGGTGCTGTCAGGTTCCCACTCGGCGGCGGTCAGGGTGATGAAGCAGCCCTTGAACGCCCAGCCTGCGCCGTGCATCATCTCGAGGTCCTGCTCGGTGACACGCACCTGGATTGTGTTGGCGCCTGCCGCGAGGTCGGTAAATCCTGATTTCTCGAATGTGGTTTCCCAGTCAGAGCGGTAGACGGGGCTGAACTGCCACCATGTGCTCGATTCGTCCTCAGTGAAATGGAATGTCAGGGTGCCGGTGCCCTTGATGGTTGAGCTGAACACCTGCCATACGTCGTCGGCACACTCTTCAGCCACCTGCAGGAAGCCTGCCCAGTTGCCGAAATCGATATTGCCGGTCCAGAACACATTACCCATCTTGAGAGTGGAGATAGCATCGGTCTCTGCCATGATATTTTCATTCTGCACGAGAGTCAGCTTGCCGTCGACAAGACCTGACGGAGCGGCTACCTTTATTTTTGTGCCGTCTTCGCTCACTTCCCACTTGCCGTAGGTGAGCGATGCGCCGCCGGGAAAACGGATTTCCTTCACGCGGTCAAGCAGGGAGCCTGTGATTGTCAGCTTAGTGCCTGCGGTGATATTGGTCGACGGGGTCACCGACGTATATGCGATTTCCGGAAGAACGATGTCGAGAAGCTCGATCACCGCGCCATTCTTGAGGGTTGCGGTCACTGCGCCGGAACGGGTGTCGAGAGGCACGGTGACACTCACCTGAGTGCCGTCGGCATTGACTGTGAAATAAGCCTCCGCACGACCGGGGAACACGATTGTCTCGATCTGGTCGAGGTCACTTCCGGCAACGGTGATGACATCGCCGAAGTCACATGCGGTCTGTCCTGCGGGATTGACCACGGGAGCTGTGACGGTGAGCGGAGTCTCCCATGTCTCTTCCCAGTCATAGCCGTTGGAGAAGGTGATGGCGCCCGAAGCGGCTTCGGCCGGCACGCGGAACGAAAGTTCGTTGCGGGTCTGCACGGTGAAGCTCTCGGTTGAAATCTCATGACCGTTGTCAAAGGTTATCGAAGCGATATTGTAGAGATACTCGCCCTTGACGGTCACGATGTCGCCGACATTGACTGTTGTCGGAGCCACTGACTCGATTTCTATCTCCTCGACAAACGATATCATGGAGCGCGAGGTGATGATCTCGCCGTTGCTCATGACAAGTTTTATCTGGCCGGGCACTGCCTCCTGGGGCACAGTGACAAGTATCTTGTCGGAACTGCGTGATGTAAACGAGCTGACATGCACGTCGACGGGGAATACAACTTCCTTCACGCCGTCGAGACCCTCGCCGAGTATCGTGATGTCGGTGCCGCGTTCGGCCGGTGACGGTCCGAACGAATGCAGTTTGCTGGTGTGGAACGGGATGTCGTCATCGTCGCTGCAGCTGTTGAAGCCCAGCATGGCGCCCAACGCCACTACCCCGGCCACCATTGATCTGAGAATATATCTGGTTTTCATTTTGTCTGACTGGTTAAATGTTTACAATGCGGAGATTATCAATGCGTACGTCGAAGTCAAAGGCCATTGTGCCTGGTGCGAACGAGCCGAACACCATCATGCCTATGTTGTAATACTCCGAGATATTGCCGATGTTACGGTTGTCTTCATCGCCGAGTTTGTTGTATTTAAAGTCAGTCAGCGGAATTGTTACAGTCGTCCATCCGTTGGTGGTGTAGGGAGTGTCACCGCCGAGACTCAGCCACGGCATCCAGTGAGCCTGCGCCTCATCGCCGTCGACGTTAGTGGTCTCGTCATCCTTGAAGAACCATATCAGCATCGGCATGTTGGCCCACGACTTGATGTTGGTCTCGAAGCGGAGGGCAAGCTGCGATATGTCGCCGGTAGCGATAGGCTTGCCGGAAGCGGCGTTCCAGTAGCACCACATCAGCGAGTTGTTCCAGCTCCATTCGCCCGCGTTGTCCTGCTTGAAGTGGAGATACTGGCCTGACACTGCCTCGTCGGTGCCGTAACCGCCCTGTCCCCACGGGTTGATATAACCGTCAGGCTCGAAGTCGCAGATAAGACCGTCGGTCTCGAGGAACTTGAACGGCACCGTAGTCACGCCGTTTTCGCTCGTCACCTTTATGTAGCCTTCGGTTGTGGCCTCTTCGGGAACTGTCACCGTCAGTGTCTGCTTGGTGTAGCTGTCGGGCTCCACGGTCACTCCGCCGGGGAATGTAACAGTCAGAGGTATGTCGCCGGTAGCAAGGAAGTAGTCGCCTACCATCACGAGTTCATCGCCGGGCGACGCATACTGGCAGGAAATCGAAGTGATAAGGGGCGAAGGCACTTTCACCGAGAAGGGAAACACCGTCTCCGCGCCTTTACCGGTAACGAAGCGCACCGTGTTTGTAACCTCCTGCGGAAGCGAAGTCGGCACATCCACTATAATCGAGTTGGAAGTGACCATCGTCGGGTTGAGCTTGGCCTTCTGGTCGTTGAACCACACCTGCTGCACGGCGCCCATGTCGCGTCCGATAAAAGCCACACGCGAACCCAGAGCCGCTGATACGATCATCGAGTCGGCAGCCGCGGGGTCACACACACGGCAGTATTCGATTGAAGGGGTTGCGTCCTTGTCGGCTTCGGCGTCGGTCTCGTCGCAGCTCACGAGCGAGAGCGATGTGAATGCCAGCGCTGTCCCTATGCTGAATATTCTGAAATATCTGTTCATGGAATTATATTTGAATAAGGTGGATTAGTAATAGTTTACGATTTCGCCGAGCAGAGCGGGTGAGCTCGTTGTGGCGGCTGAAGGAATGGGGAGCACGAATGCCGATGCAGAAAGCACGATCGGGTCATATTGTCCGCCGTCGGCCACGGTCGACACTATCTTGTAGCTTTCGGGAAGATTGGCATGCGCCTCGTCGTTCTGGTTCCAGTCCTTGAACACATACATACATGCGCGGTTGTAGCCTGAGCCGTAACCCGAGTTGAGGAATTCGAGAGCCGCCTGGTCGCCCTCGCGGTAACGCAGGCGGAGTATATCGAACCAGTTGATTGACTCGAAGGCAAACTCACGGCGGCGCTCCTTGAGAAGGTCGGTATAGGTAATAGAAGAGAGTCCGGGCAGACCTGCACGCTCACGCACGCTGTTTATCTGGTCGAGAGCTTTTGTGTCGGAAGTCGACGAAGAGGTGCCCATTATCGCCTCGGCATAGATCAGATACATGTCAGCCAGACGGATAAGATAGATATTGTTGCTCGCGTCCTGGTTGTTTGAGGTCGTGCCGTTGCCGTCGGCATCACGTCCGATGACATATTTCTTGATGTGGGCGTTCATCTCGTTGCGTGATTCCTTGACCTCACCGTCCTCGTAATACTGGGTGAAATAGGTGTATCCGCCATTCTGAGAGTCGAGGTTGGGATAATAGTCACCGTTTGACATATAAGTCCATTTACGGCGCTGGTCAAGCTGGTCATACATGCTCTGGAGCGAGATGGTCGGACCTTTTCCCGAGCCCCAGCAGCCGTCGGCAACGCGTGCTCCGCGTCCCCAGGCTATTGTCTTGGAGTTGCCCGTTCCGTAGCCGAGTGTGCCGCACTGTATGGCAAGGAGCGATTCCGGACCGTCATTGGCCACTTCGTCAAAGAGAGTGGCGAAAGGTATCGATTTCACGTTCGGACGGCTCTCTATCACGGCAAGCGCATCGGCTGCCGCACGGCTGTAGAGGTCGGCACGGTCGTAATTGTAGTCGCTGTGCGATGCCATTGTCACGAGGATGCGTGCACGGATGGCGCGGGCCGTAGTCTTGGTGGCGCGATAGGCGTCGGCGTCAGTATCGGGCAGATGCTCGATAGCCCAGTCGGCGTCTTCGAGAGCGAAGCGGTAGATGTCTGCCTGCGGATTGCGGGGCGTGTTGAAGATATTGTTCTGTATGTTGTTGGAGTTGTGGGTGATGATGGGCGCGTCGTGCCAGCATTCGGCGATATACCAGTAGCAGTAGGCACGGATGGCGCGGGCCTCGGCTATTGCGGCGTCGACATCTTCCTGAGCCACTCCTGACACATAACCGGGCATATCCATGATGACTGAGTTGCACTGGCTCACGACATTGTAGATCCCCTTCCAGCCTTCGTTGAGATATTGGTTGACATCGGTGTAGGTTCCGAAGTACCACTGTCCCTCGGCGTCGTAGGTATAGTACATGTCACCTACGAGTTCGTCGAGCTTCCAGTGGAAGTTCATGTGAAAATCACGCCACACCTTTGCCGAATAAAGCGCTTTGGTGTTGTCGCGGATTGCCTCGCGCGAGGTGTAATAGTTATCCTGTATCAGTTTGTCCTCCGGCGTGACTTCCAGGAAATCGTCGCAGCCGGTCAGCGTAAAGCCCAACAGGGCGGCGGTAGCCAGTAACTTATATGGTTTCATATTGTATTCCGTAATTTATGCATTAGAATGAGAGATTGAGTCCGACAGTATAGGTGCGGGGTGTCGGATAACGCCCGCGGTCGATGTTCTGAAGCAGCGCGCTCTGGTTGTAGGCGCCGATTTCGGGATCGAAACCGCTGTATTTGGTGAATGTGTGCACATTCTGCACATTCACATATATGCGGGCCGATGAGAGAAATGCCTTCTTGCACCACTTCTCGGGCAGATTGTAGCTCAGCGAGATATTCTGTATGCGGAGATAAGTGGCATCTTCGAGCCAGCGGTCGCTCATGCGGTTGTTGCCGTTGCCGTCGAGCGATGAGAAGCGGGGCACTCCGTTGCCGATGCTTGTCACAACCACATTGTCGGGGTCGGTGTTGGAGCCATCGGGATTGATGAGGCCGAGCTGCACGCCGCCGAGCACGCTGACATCCTGGTTGTCCCAGATTGAGCTTCTGCCTTCTGTGCGGTAGCGCACCCAGTTGAGGATTTTGCCGCCGAACTGACCCTGAAGGCCGATTGACAGCTCCCAGTCTTTAAACTGCACCGTATTGGTCCACCCGTAGGTCAGATCGGGGTTGGGGTCGCCGATTACCACCTGGTCTTTGGAGTCGATGATGCCGTCGCCGTTCTGGTCCTTGAACTTTATGTCGCCGGGCCATACGCCTGAAGTGCGGTCGATGCTGTTGGCGTAGGGTGTGGTGCCGCCTGTCTGGGTGGCGTGGCTGCGGATATCGTCAGCATTGAGGAAGATACCGTCGGTCTCATATCCGTAGAATACACCCATAGGCTGTCCGACCTGGAACATCGACACGGTCTGGAAGTTGCTGTACCAGTCGATATTGCCGTAGATCACCTGTTTGTCATCGTTAAGCGCAACGATTTTGTTGCGGTTGAACGACATGGTGAGATTTGAGGTCCAGTTCCAGTCTTTGGTGACAACCGGACGTCCGACGATAGAGATGTCGAAACCGCGGTTTTGGGTCTTTCCTATATTTGCATAAGGTGTCTGGATTGCATTGTCATCGGAGTTTACACCGATATGTCCGGGAGCGAAGACCTGAAGGAGAAGGTCTTTGGTCTCCTTGCTGTAGGCCTCGAGAGTGAGTTCGAGACGGTTCTGGAACGCGGCGAAATCGATACCGACGTTATACTGCACCGATGACTCCCATTTCAGTTTGCTGTTTGCAAGGTTCTGCGGGAAGAATGCAGTGCCGTGAGAAGTGCTTATCTGCGCCATTGCAGCGGCATAGCGGTAAGTGTCGATGTTGGAGTTGCCGACCTCGCCATAGCCCAGACGAAGCTTGAGGTTGTTGAGCCAGTAGATATCCTGAAGCCATTTCTCCTGATTGATACGCCATGCAAGTGCCGCCGAGGGGAAATAGCCCCATTTGTTTTCGGGACCGAACTTCGAAGACCCGTCGGCACGCAATGTGGCGGTAAGGAGGTAGCGGTTGTCGAAACCGTAGTTGACACGTCCGAAGAATGATGCTGTCGACGCAGCGTCTTTCCAGCCGCCGTTGTTGACAAACTCACCGTCGCCGGTCATCACAGGTATCTTGTCGGTGGTAAAGTTCTTCTTTATGAGCCATGTTCCGTTCCATGATGACTTGGATGCCTCGAAACCTGCCATCGCCGTCACGTCGTGCTTGCCGCCGAACAGTTTATGATAGGTCACATAATCTTTCTGCATCCAATAGAAGCTGTGGTCCTCGCGGTGATACATCTGGTTGATGTCATTCTTGAGGTTGCCGAAATCGTAGCGCGGAGAGTAGGAGTCGTTCTGGTTCTGGGAAGCATCAAACGCATATTCGGCGCGGAATGTGAAGTTTTTGAGGAAGTCGACCGATACATAGAAGTTACCCATTATGCGCTGGCGCAGGAGGGTGTTGTTTTTGTCGAGCGCAAGAGCCACGGGGTTCCAGCTTGATGAGCCGTTGACTGTTGTCGGGCCGGCCCAGTTGCCTTCGAAGTCGCGCACGGGCACTGAAGGCTGCATCGTCATGGCCTGCATGATCACACCGTCAGAACCGTCGTTGAGAGTGATCTTCTCGTTGGTGCGGGTGTAAGCGAGCGAACCGCCGAGTTTAAGGAACGAAGTGAAGTTATGGTCGATGTTGAAGCGCGAGTTGAAGCGGTCGAAGTCCGAACCGATAATGATACCGTCCTGCTTCATCCAGCCGGTGCTCATGGCGTAGGTAGTCTTTTCATTGCCGCCGGTCAGACCCACCTGATGGCTCTGCATGAAAGCGGTGCGGAATATCTCGTCCTGCCAGTCGGTGCCGGTGCCGAGGATGCTCGGATCGGAGAATGTCGGGTCGTAGTTTCCGTCGCCGATGATGCCGTCGGCCTTAAGATTATTCTGATATACGGCATATTCGCGGAGATTCATCATGTCGAGACGTTTCGCGGTGGTCTGCCATGCGACGTAACCGTCGTAAGTGATATTGGCGCGTCCTTCCGAGCCGCGGCGGGTGGTTACGAGCACAACACCGTTGGCGCCGGCCGCACCGTAGATGGCACATGCCGATGCATCCTTAAGCACGTCGATGCTCACGATGTCGCTAGGGGCTATTGACGCAAGGGGATTGACCGTGCGCTGGCCGTTTGTGCCTCCGGCCCAGTCAAAACCGCCGATTTCATTGTTGGCCGTGCTCATGGGCACACCGTCAATCACATAAAGAGGTTCATTGGAACTCGTAAGCGACGACGCACCGCGTATGCGCACTGAAGTAGCACCGCCGGGGGCACCGGAGTTCTGGGTCACCTGCACGCCGGCGAGCTTACCCTGAAGCATCTGGTCGGCATTGGTGACGATGGTCTTGCGCATAGCATCCTCGCCTATCGAGGCAACCGAACCGGTGATGTCAGATTTTTTCTGTGTACCGTAGCCCACAACCACCACTTCGTCCATCACCTGAGAGTTGGTCGTCATGGTGACATTTATTGTGTGGCGGCCATTGATCTTGACTGTCTGCGGGTTCATTCCCACATAAGAGAACGATAGGGAAGCCTCCCCCGATTTGACAGTTATCGAGAAATTACCATCAAGGTCAGTCGACACCCCGTTGGAGGTTCCGACTTCCATTACAGAAACACCGAGGAGAGGCTCGTCGGTGTCATCAATCACGGTGCCTGTGACTGCAAACTGCGCGAACGTTGTCATGGAGCACAACAGCATTCCTACAGCAATAAGCAAAGCCCGCGGACTTAGTCGCTTGGTTGTCATAATAATTGTGATTTGGTTTAGATTTATGATTGTTGTATTATGTGCGATTTAAGGCAATCGGTTATATCTTGATATGGCAGTTGTTTTAATCAGGTTAAAATCGGTTTACTAAAGACAGCACTGCCGCCGGGGCTACCGGCGACAATGCAAAATTACTGTCTTAAAGTGCGATAGTGTTTGTCTATTTTATCTGAATATGATACTTTTTTGACATTATGTTTTAAAACATCTCTTTTGTGTGTTTTCGTATGAGTGCGATAGTGGTTGAGTCGGTGGCAAACACGCTGTTGAGCCCCTGCTGCTCCTGCGCCGGATCGCCGCAATAGTTGTCGCCAGGCTGCCATTCCGTATGCGCCGGGCTGCCGTAGCCTCCCCATGCCCAGAAGTTGCAACCACATATAACACTGTCATTTGCAACCATTTCAAACATTTTGTCATAAAAGCGGTCACGACCGGTCACCGGGGTGTTTTCGGCAAACTGAAAGCCGTCGCGCGGGTAACCGAACTCTTCAAGCACCAGCGGCTTTCCGATCTGTTTCGCAGCCCGGACATGGTTTCCGACATACTCTTTTGCATTTGCAACCGCGATGTCAACACTGTCGGCAAGATTACACTCTGTTACCCAACCCCAGTTGTAGGGCCACAGATGCATCGTAGCGTAATCGATATTGTCAGAACGGTGGATCTGCGTCCACAATTCGAGATCACTCTCACAACCGTGCGACCCCTCGCTGCCCACCGACACCAGATGCGCCGGGTCAATGCTTTTAATCAGTGCGGCGGTCGCTTCGATCCATTCGGCAAAAGGTTTCTTGCCGGCCTCGCTGAACGCGCGCGGCTCGTTGGCTATCTGCCACGACATGATGGCGGGCGAGTCGGAATATTTGCGGCCGGTGACGCTGTTTTCCCTTCCAACAATATATCTGACATGGTCGGCATACATCGCTTTGGCCGAGTCGCTGAACACAAATTGCGAAACATATTCCATAAACCGCGGCCACCCGTCGACCGACGGAACAGGCGCCTCCCCCTTGCCGGCCCACTCGAGATAAGCCGCGTAGCCGCCGCTCCACTCCCAGGCATTGCCAAGATAAAGCACTGCTTTCATGTCGCGCTTTTCAAGCTCCGAAAGCAAGTAGTCGAGACCTCGCAACAGTGTGTCGTTGTAGACGCCGGGCGATGTCTGGAGCACAGGGCTTATATGTGAAGGTATCCCCTCGCGCCCCTCGGCTCCGACAAGTATGCGCAGATTGCTCACACCTGCCGAGTCGAGCAGGTCGAGCTCGCGGTGAAGCCTCGCGCGGTCACCGCCGCTCCCGTCCGAGGCAAGGATTGCCCCATACCAGAAGTTGGTTCCGATATATTCATAAGGGCGACCGTCGATTTCAAAACGGCCGTCGCTGACTTTTACAAAACCGTCGCCGGCAACGGCGGCCTCCGGTTTGCGGCATGACATTGCGATAGACAACATGACTGACAGTAATAAAGTGCAGTAAACAGATCGTATATTCATAGGATAGTGGTATTGCTTAAGGCTAAATGACATTATTATATAATAATCTTTGTCTTGCGGTAGTTGGAGCGGAATTCTGTCGGCGAGCAGCCTCGTTTCTTCTTGAAGATGCGGTTGAAGTTGGATATGTTGTTGAACCCGCAGTCGTAACAGATCTCGGCAATCGTCATTGTGGTGTCGGCAAGCATCCGCGCCGCTCTGCCCAGTCGCACATCTATTATATAGTCGCTCAGAGTGCGGCCGGTGCGCTGATGGAAGAAGCGGCTGAATGCCGTGGGGGTCATCCTGACCACTCCGGCAAGTTCCTGAAGCGACACATTGCGCTGGTAATTGGCATTGATATACTCCTCGACAGCCTTTATGCGGCGGCTGTCAGACGAACCCTGCGCCTGCGCGAAAGCGCTCGTTGACAGCTGCTCGTAGTCATCGGCAACCGACAGCTCGTAGAAAATCTCAAGCAGACGCATCACTCGGTAGAAACCCGATTCGGTGGCAAGAAGTTCCTGCAGCTTGGAATAGATGCGGAGTATCGATTTCATGCCGAATTTCAATCCGCGCGAACTACGGTCGAACATCACGGCGAGACTCTTCATCTGACTTTTCTCCATCATCGATTTGCAGAAAAGGTCAGACGAGAACTGTATGGTGACCTCACGGATATCACACGACACGCAATCGGCCTGCTCCCAGGTGTGCACCAGCCCCGGCCCCACAAGCACGAGGTCGTAGCGGTCGACCGTCTCGATATGGTCGCCCACTATGCGTTTCACTCCCGAACAGTTTTCCACAAAATTGAGCTCATAGTCATTATGCTGATGAAGCGGATAGTCAAATTTGTCTTTTTGCCTGTCGATAAGGTAGAAGCAGTCGCAGTCAGACAACGGCGTGATTTCGGTGATAATTTTTGACATGGTATCGGATAAAAAAGTGTAAGGTTACGCTGTGACTTGTTGGCTTAAGCAAATATATAAAGGAATATAATATCTCCAAAGATTTCAGGCCGATATTTTTCATAAATGCTAAAATAATATAATATTTTGTTGAAATATGCAAAACATGCATAATGCATTGTCGCTACCTTTGCGCAAAACAATATATCATAAATACCATGAAAATATATCCTTTGCTCTTATCGCTGCTATGCTCGTCGGCCATGTGCGCCGAGACTCTGCATCTGTCAACACCATCAACCTCGCTCGTGCTCGACGCCACTCCCGGCAACCGCCTGTCACTGCTCCACTATGGCGCACGCGTCACTGACGCCGATATAAAAAATCTCGACGGAGGCATCGACGCCTACCCTGCCTACGGCATCTATCCCGAGCATGAAGCCGCCCTGAGCATAACGCATGCCGACGGCGGCATGGTGACCGACCTCTCGGTCGACTCCGTGACTAAATCGCAAGGTGACGACGGCGCGGAAATCACCACCATAACTCTCCGCGACTCCGGCTACCCTGTCACGGTGAAAGTCAACTACCGCACATATCCCGGCGAGGAGATAATCGAATCGTGGGCTGAAATAACCAACGGCGAGAAAGGCGAGATAACACTCAACAGATTTATGTCGGCATTTCTGCCGGTGCGCATGGGCGACGTGTGGCTGTCGAGCCTCTACGGCAGCTGGGCCAACGAGGCCCGGATAGAGCAGCGGCCGCTCACCCACGGAGTGACAATGATTAAAAACAAGGATGGCGTGAGAAACTCCCACACATCCCATGCCGAGGTCATGCTGTCGCTTGACGGATGTCCGTCGGAAAACAACGGCCGTGTCATCGGCGCAGCGCTCGAATACACAGGCAACTACAAACTGATGATTGACACCGGCGACTCAAACCATCACCGCTTTTTCGCCGGAATAAACGAGGAAAACTCCGCCTACCGCCTCAAAAAAGGGGAAACTTTCGTCACCCCTCCGCTGGCTCTGACATATTCGGCAGAAGGCCTTTCAGGCGCGAGCCGAAACTTCCACCGATGGGGTCGCAACCACCGCCTTCATGCCGGCAACACCCCGCGCAAGATACTGCTCAATTCATGGGAAGGCGTATATTTCAACATCGATGAAAAGGGCATGGACTCCATGATGGCCGACATAGCGTCGATTGGTGGCGAGCTTTTCGTGATGGACGACGGATGGTTCGGCACCAAATATCACCGCGATTCCGACAACGCCGCTCTCGGTGACTGGACTGTCGACACCGGCAAACTGCCCCACGGCATCGACGGACTGCTTGACGCCGCCGACCGCCACGGCATTAAATTCGGCATCTGGATCGAGCCGGAAATGACTAACACGGTGAGCGAGCTCTATGAGAAACATCCGGAATATGTCATCAAGGCTCCGCACCGCAATCCCACGACAGGCCGCGGGGGCACACAGCTCGTACTCGACATGGCCAACCCGAAGGTGCAGGATATCGTATTCGAGGTTGTCGACACTCTCATGACCCGATATCCGCGCATCGACTACATCAAATGGGACGCCAACGCGCCGATTATGGAACACGGCTCGCAATATCTGCCTGCCGACCGTCAGAGCCATCTCTATATCGACTGGCACAACGGACTGACCGCCACTCTCGACCGCATACGCCGCGCTCACCCCGACGTCACTATCCAGGCCTGCGCAAGCGGCGGAGGCCGTGCCAACTGGGGCATGCTTCCCTGGTTTGACGAGTTCTGGACTTCCGACAACAACGATGCCCTGCAGCGCATCTACATGCAATGGGGCACAAGCTATTTCTTCCCGGCGATTGCAATGGCATCGCATATATCGGCGGCTCCCAACCATCAGACATTCCGCCGCATACCGGTCAAATTTCGCGCCGATGTGGCCATGAGCGGACGCATGGGACTCGAACTGCAGCCCCGCGACATGACAGAGGAGGAACGCACGATATGCCGCAACGCGGTCAACGACTACAAGCAGGTCAGACACATCGTGCAGCTTGGCGACCTTTACCGCCTTCTCTCCCCCTACGACGGCAAAGGAAGCGCCTCGCTGATGTATATCACTCCGGAGAAAGATGACGCAGTATTCTTCTGGTGGAAAACGGAGACGTTCATGAACCAGCAGTTGCCGCGCATCCCGATGGCAGGTCTCGACCCCGACGCCACCTACACGGTCACCGAGCTCAACCGCATCGACAACACACCGCTGCCGTGCGAGGGCAAATCATATACCGGCCGATATCTCATGGACCAGGGTCTGGAACTTCCGCTCTCCCACAATGTCGATTACCACAAGAACACTGACTACTCCTCACGCGTATTGCGTCTGACGGTCAGCAAATAACATCCGAGAGCCGTATCGGCGGCACAGTGCCCGGCGGCAGCATGGCGTTGATGAGATATACCTCAGTTATGCCGTGTCTGTTGCCGGGCAAAATATCTTCGGCCGTAATGTCGCAACAGACGGCGACACCGCTCTCGATCAGATGCCTGCGCATCACTCCGCCGAGCAACGGAGTGCGCGGCGTAAGCAACCGGTCGCCGGCCCGGAAAAGAAGATTGCTGTAAGATGTGTCGGTCACAAGTCCGTCTCTCACAATGATTATTTCGTCGCACCCCCGACGGAGCCCTGACAGCGCATCGAGCGCAAAGCGGTCGGCATATTTAAACCGGTAGTCGGGACAGCTGTCGGGTGTCACGACACGGAGCGATTTCACGATACGGGGCGAATAGGGCTCCAGCTCCACTTTGCGTATCTCAGTGTCGTAGGTCACCCGGCATTTGCACACTCCGGCGTTGAGCGCCGGCAGCAGGCGCGCCACATCCGGCCCGGCAAGCACCTCCGACAGAAGCGGCATTTTGCAGCCTCCGCCGCCATATACCTCTGTGACCGTATCAAGCATGCGCCGCTGATGCATGTCGAGAAGATGAAACATGCCGTTTTCATATCTTATTGTCTCTATAAACATCTCTGTAGCTATTTTGTCAGGTATACTTTTGCGAGCATCTCTTCATACTCGTCGCAGCACACACTCTTCGCGGTGATGCCTCCCCCGCTGTGGAAGTAAAGCCGTCCGTCGGCACCGCGCTGCAAACAGCGTATCATCACGGCCGTATCCATCACTCTCCCGTCAAAGTAGCCGAAAACGCCGGTGTACCACCCTCTCGCCACTTTCTCCGCGCGTTGTATAAGACTGACTGTAGCCGGCTTCGGCGCGCCCGTGATGCTCCCCGCCGGAAGCAGAGGCAGCAGCAAATCGCCGAAATCCAGTTCACGCCCCGCCGGTATCGTGCCGCATATCTCGGAACTCGTCTGCAGTATATCCCCCTTTGCCGTGGCAATGCGCTCGACATATCGGAAACGCTCTACTTTCACACCCTCGGCCACCGATCCGAGGTCATTGCGCATGAGGTCGACTATGGTGAAATGCTCGCATGTCTCCTTGACATCATCAAGCAGCCGCCGCTCCGCTCCTGCGACAGATGCGTCGGCGGTGCCCTTCATCGGGAATGTGGAGATTTTGCGTCCGTCAATCCTTACGAACGGCTCGGGAGAGAAGCACACGAAATCATTCCCGATCAGAAGCCTGTAGGGAGCCTGTGAATGCAGAAAAACGTCACGCAGCGTGGCAGTGCATTCGACTCCTGTAGCGACGGTCAGATTGGCGAGAAACGAGTCGCCACGCATCAGACCTTCGCGCACAGCGGCAAACATGCGTGAATATTCCTCCCGGCTCAGCGCTCCGGTCACAGTCAGCGACGGAACGGCCGAAGGCATAGCGTCACCGGCATTACCATTTCCCCTGACCGACCACAGCACATCTCCCCTCTCGCTGATATCGTCAATGAAAAAACAATTGACTCCGGCGTAGTCGATGCCCCACACAAACGGTTGCCGGCGGCGGCCGCAACCGTTCATCAGATCTCTCAGTTCATCACGCGAACAAAATCTCATAACATGCTATCTGTCGCGGCTGAGAAATGCTGCCGCAAGCTCCGGCGAATTAAGCTGCACGGCCGAGTAATCTTCTATATTTACCGCCTCGTCATCGTCAGACATCGAGACGAAGCATGTGACGTCGTGCGACTGCGACCCGAATGCACCTGACTCCTTGAGCTGCTTCATTGCCGAGATGACTTCATTGATGAAAAAGTCAACGCCTGGCAGATTTTCATAATTCTGCCACAGCAATGCGCTGAGTTTTGTCAACTCGCCGTCGGCGGAATCGGAATAGCCCCACTCGTCGGGCAACCACTTCGCATCGCTGTCCGTCCCGTCATTCTCTTCAAGATATTCGGTGGTGTTCACCGCCATGAACAGAGTGACATATCCGTTGTCGGCTATTTCATAGAGCGCCCTGACGATGCGCGCATCGGTCACTTTCGAGGTGCGTTCATCCCCATTGTCGGTAATCAGCACATACTGCGATTTTTGAGATGCGCGCGACCGGATATCTTGTTGACTGAAACCGGCCATGTGTCAGGAAAAAAGTGCGCAAAAACCTTGCTTGTTAAACTGATAATACATTTCAATGCGCTCGGGGGTGTCATTTTCAAGCGCCAGCAACAGCTCCTTTGCGAATTCGAGTGTAGCCGAACCGTTGGCTGTCACTATATTACGGTCGCGCGCAGCCTGCGAGTGGACATATCCGCCGAGGTTGGTGTAATTATCGCCGCCCCACAGCTTAAGCTGCTCCGGACCGTTGCCGGTGTGTCGGACATTGTTGAGAAAACCGTGTTTCGCCATAAAAGAGGCCGCATTGCATATAGCACCGACAACAACGCCCTTCTCTATCGCACGGCTGACGAGCGGCACCACCTTTTCGGCCACCGGCGTGCTCCAGCCGAAACCGCCGATAAGCACCAGCGCGGAATAATCGTCGGGCATCGTGTCAAACGAATAGTCAGGCACCGTGCGGAAACCGCCGATTGATTTGACAGGGTCGGCTGTCGGAGCCACCACTTTATTGACATACTTCGGATTGTCTTTCAACGCATATTCATCGGAAGCGACAGCCTGGGTCAGATACACAGCCTCGTGCGCGGCATAATCAGGCAAAAGGATATAAAGAATTTCGTTACTCATAGTCTTTGTCTACAATTTCCATTAATTCAGTGTCGCAGAGCAGTCCGCATTGCCGCAATCAGCCAACCGCAGCTCCCGCCCGCCACATATCACAATTGCAAATATACGAATTTTCCACAAAACAACCCTCGTCCCCACCGGCCACCGCGAGCAACAGCCCGTTCGGACTGTCCGTTCCTGAAATAGGTTGACTCGGTTTGTGATGTTTACTGATTGATGTTTCCTCTTTGTCTGTGTGGGGTTGACTGATCGGGATATATCCCTGGGCGGAGTTGACTGAGGGCGTAGCCCGAAG
>SCEG01000417.1 GCA_004102805.1 Muribaculaceae bacterium Isolate-002 (NCI) | reverse complement strand
TTCGCCTCGCTCGGCTATGACGACCGCATGTCCACCTACACCTCGGGCGATCTGGCCGACCACCGCGACATGTTCTCGGGCACTGGATTCCGCTGGGACTTTCTCGCCTACAGTGCCGTCCCCATAGCCCTTACATGGCTGGTGAATATACTGAGAAAGAAACGCGACGGATGGTTTAACATCATCTCGATGACCTACATATTGTGCAACGCCTTCTGGGTGCTGGTCATACGCGCCGAGTATTCCAACCGCTTTGCCTATCTCTCATGGTTTCTTTATCCTGTGGTCATATCCTATCCCCTCTGCAACATGAAGGCCTGGCGCAACCAGAACCAAGTGGCCGGCCTGACGCTGCTGCTGTATTTCTCGTTCACGTTTATAATGG
The DNA here is from genome assembly GCA_004102805.1 of Muribaculaceae bacterium Isolate-002 (NCI). Classification (GTDB taxonomy): domain Bacteria; phylum Bacteroidota; class Bacteroidia; order Bacteroidales; family Muribaculaceae; genus JAGBWK01. Next base: position 19 of record SCEG01000417.1, on the reverse strand, counting down.
ATACATTATATTGGGGGGG
>SCEG01000416.1 GCA_004102805.1 Muribaculaceae bacterium Isolate-002 (NCI) | reverse complement strand
CCGGGGCGAAGTCAACGCCGTCGGTGCTCGACAGCAGGTTGCCGGAGCCGTCGAGTATATATAAGGTGTCGCCGTCGTGCGAGGCGGTAAGGGTCGACACATTCAGGTCGGCAGGAAGATTCGCCGCAACCTTCTCCCACCGGCCGTTGAATACATCGGTAGAGCGGTAGAGCTCGTAACCGGCCGAAGTGGCAGCCAGCGTATAGGCCGTGTCGTGGAATTTCACAGTGCGCATTTCCGAGGCCGTGCTCACAGGCATCGGAGGGAGGGCGGCATCGCTCCACTGGAGGGAGTCGGCAGACTGCGTGTGCACGTTGACTTTCAGCGTATATGTTCGCTCGTATGAACCGTTGTAGCTCTTGATGTAGAGCGACACCGGTTTCTGGAAATTCAGTTTTTCGTCG
>SCEG01000415.1 GCA_004102805.1 Muribaculaceae bacterium Isolate-002 (NCI) | reverse complement strand
GAGAACATGCGGCCTATTTCCCTCGTAATGATGCCGGACGACTGGGGGAGCTTATGCTGTCGGCCTTAGAGAGCACGCCCGAAGAACGGCGCGCGGCGGGAGAGCGCGGTCGCGACTGGGCCCGGAACTTCAGTTGGGAGAAGAGCGCCGCCATAACCGCCGAGGTGTTGCGCCGGGTCTTGAAAAAATAACCTGTGCGGCGTCATGCTTGACAGCCTGGAAGGCCGCGCAAAAAAGCGAAAGGACATTGTGACGTTCTCTGCTGCCGACTTGCATGCCGCCCGTTGCGCCGTGGTTCTTGTGCATTACAATTCCGCGCGCGACGCCCTGGCCTGCCTGCGTGCCCTGAATGCCCTGACCGCCCGGCCCGCCTGCGTGATCATCGCCGACAACGCCTCCCGTCC
>SCEG01000414.1 GCA_004102805.1 Muribaculaceae bacterium Isolate-002 (NCI) | reverse complement strand
AGCCGCACCACGAACATGTATGCCGCTGTCGATGCCATCGATGTGGGTTACCGCGGATACTCCCCCCACCACCCCCCCCCCCCCCCCCCCCCCCCCCACCCCCCCCCCCCCCCCCCCCCCCCCCCCCCCCCCCCCCCCCCCCCCCCCCGCCCCCCCCCCCCCCCCCCCCCCCCCCCCCCCCCCCCCCCCCCCCCCCCCCCCCCCCCCCCCCCCCCCCCCCCCCCCCCCCCCCCCCCCCCCCCCCCCCCCCCCCCCCCCCCCCCCCCCCCCCCCCCCCCCCCCCCCCCCCCCCCCCCCCCCCCCCCCCCCCCCCCCCCCCCCCCCCCCCCCCCCCCCCCCCCCCCCCCCCCCCCCCCCCCCCCCCCCCTCCCCCCCCCCCCCCCCCCCCACCCCCCCCCCCCCCC
>SCEG01000413.1 GCA_004102805.1 Muribaculaceae bacterium Isolate-002 (NCI) | reverse complement strand
CCTGAGCGGCGCCGCGCAACTGCTGGTTACCGCCGCGCTCACGGCGCGCAGCCGGGCCATGCTGTGCAACGCCCCGGTGACGTTGCGGCTTTCGCCGGGCGCGCTGGCCGTGAGCGGCGGCCCGGAGAGTCTTTGGGAAAAGGAGTTCCCGCGCGGGGTGGAAGCCGTGTCCGTCAACAGCAGGCCGTTGGCCGGAGGCGCGCGCTCCGTTGTTTTCCAGCCGTTGGGCCTGGTGCGGGAACAGGTGGTGGTGCTGCGCTCGGATGCCGCCGAGCTTTCGGTCTATGTTCCGGCCACGGGCAGCCCCCGTGTGCTGGAAGGCCGGTATACCCTGGAGCGGATTCGTAAGGAGTATTTATGAGTGTTGCAGAACGCCGCCCGTTTGCGCGTTGTCGGAGCCTTGCC
>SCEG01000412.1 GCA_004102805.1 Muribaculaceae bacterium Isolate-002 (NCI) | reverse complement strand
TTCTTTTGATAACCGTCTCTCTTAGACCGTACCACCGTCTTTCTACCCTGTCCGCTTCGGATATCGTATTTTTCTATCAGTATTTCACTGTTATCTTCAAAAATCTTCTGGTCCAGCACTCCATTATGACAGAAAGCCTCTTTGTAGTAGTTACGCAGTGCCAGATTTTCCGAAAGGGTAAAATCCATGACCAGTCCATAATTCTGTCTGTCCTCGGGAATATAGGAAATTCCTTCTGTGGTACGTTCCCTGATGGACAGATCCGTAATGTCTCTGCCGTTTAACAGAATCTTACCGGAACGTGCCGGGATCAATCCTGCAATAGCATCGGC
>SCEG01000411.1 GCA_004102805.1 Muribaculaceae bacterium Isolate-002 (NCI) | reverse complement strand
ATTTGTCTATGCTTGGAAGCTCACTCAAAAATTCTATATCACCTCGGTTTTCGCAACACAGTGAACCATACATCATTGTCTCGCGCAAACGAAAGCAGGGATTATCGTATTTTTGAGGGCCTTGGGTTTTATCTTATCGGATTGGTCAGACCAATGTATTCAAAGGTTCAACTCTCCGATATAACCATAGACGACGTAATTTATGCGTTGGACTCCACGACCATATCCACAAGCATAAAACTCGCAGCATGGGCGTTGGGGAAATACAGCAAGGGCGCAGTTAAAATGCATACTTTGCTTGATTTACGAGGAAGTATACCCACCAACATCCATATCACTGATGGTAAATGGCATGACAGTAACGAACTCGACATGCTCACACCGGAACCATTCGCTTTTTATGTA
>SCEG01000410.1 GCA_004102805.1 Muribaculaceae bacterium Isolate-002 (NCI) | reverse complement strand
TGGATGGACTTTATTAGTATCGATAGTCGATTCAAAAGTGGGTACAAAAAAATGCCCTAGCAAAAAATTGCTAAGGGCATAGATATGCGTTACCACCTTTGGTTATAAAATCCTCACAGACTTTACCTCGATCAGTACCCAAAAAAATCATCTTTTGGAAACTGTGCCTTGTTAACGGTAGACATCCGTATTTCCTTAAATATTCGGGAAATCCGCTCAAAAGCCATTTTCAAGTAACAGATACGCATTCCTTTTCACCAAGCAGGAACTCTCTTTGGCGTCTAACATTACTCTACTTTCTTTGTCATCGCGTTTCATTGATTGCTAATAAAATAGCAGAGAATTATCCATTTGTCAACGGGAGGAACGATTGATCTAGCAAAAAGAAGAGAAGAAGTTTTTGCTA
>SCEG01000409.1 GCA_004102805.1 Muribaculaceae bacterium Isolate-002 (NCI) | reverse complement strand
GCTCGCTCCTCCCCTTCTCCGCTGCGCCGACACCGGGTGGCATGCCCGGAGCCGCGCCGGCCGCCGGGGACAAGGACGACCCGCCGCCTTCCTGACGCGCTGCCCGAACGCGCTACGGCTGGTAAAAATACGCCCGGCCCCGAAGGACCGGGCGCATTCCCCCTTTTAACTCGTCGGCGCCTGCCGCCCGCTTGCCCACGCCGTTGGCCCCGGATCATGACATCCCTGTTGCGTTGCGGCGTAAACCGCGTGACTTTCCTTGCCGCCGGAACGGTTCCTTTCCCGGAGACGGAAAGAAAGCGCGTCTCACCAGTTAAACAATCGTCCCTAGAATGATGGCCATGCGCAGCCTCTCGACGATCCCTGCCCTGCTCCTCGTCGCCGCGTGCAGCGGAGGCGGCGGCAA
>SCEG01000408.1 GCA_004102805.1 Muribaculaceae bacterium Isolate-002 (NCI) | reverse complement strand
GTCTGTGACGTGGGCTGCATCAAATGCGGGAAGTGCATCAAGGCCTGTCCGGCCAAGGCTGTGCGCCTGGAGGACAACCGCATTGTCATTGATCAGCTCCAGTGCCTCTCCTACGGACCTGTCTGCGAAGAAGTCTGCGTGAGCGGTTGTCCGCGGCATATTTTGCGCTCCACCCGGAAGGCCATCGCGCTCCGGCCCGCTGCGGATGCCGAGGACACGGCCGCGACGCCGTCCGCGCCCGCCGGTCAGGAACAATCCCAGCCCCAACCCCAAGCCTGAGAGGAAGCAGCATGCCGTTGAATCACAGCCGTCGTCATTTTCTGCGTGCCGCGCTGCTGAGCGGCGGGGTTCTCACCGCCGCCTCCCTGACGCCCGCTCTGCTGCCCCTGGCCGTCAAGGCCGCTTC
>SCEG01000042.1 GCA_004102805.1 Muribaculaceae bacterium Isolate-002 (NCI) | reverse complement strand
TTTTTATACCACTTATTTTATTGAAAATCAGAGAAATGAATGCGAAAATCACCCTTTCCCATTCAGACTTCCCCCGCTATAAAATAACAGGCTTTTCGGAAGCACAAGACTTTTTTAAATGAAAGAGCCGTGATTATCTCGTATTTTCTTTGCAAAAAAAATGCTCAGTAAGTTGCATATGAAAAATAAAACCTTTACCTTTGCGGTGTGAAAACGCGGCAATAAAGGTGTTCGAGCGAGAACATAGCGTCGATGTGGATACAAAAAGCTTCAGTAGCTCAGTTGGTTAGAGCACCTGACTGTTAATCAGGGGGTCGTTGGTTCAAGCCCATCCTGAAGCGCACAAAAGAGAGATGTCGATTACGGCATCTCTTTTTTTTGTGCGTGTTGTCTGTTAGGTGTGTGACAATTGTACCGGTGAAATTTTGCGGACGCTTTTTTTGCTTTGTCTCAACTTATTTCGATTAAAATACATTATAGTTGAAAGGGCGGTCGGTTATGCGGGCGGCAGAGGGATGCAGTCCGAAAATCGGAAAACTGCCGCAGAGGGATAAGAGGGTGAAGTTATATTGACTCCACTTTCTAAAAAAAGAATTGGAAATATGCATATTATTGCACCGATTTTGTTAAATTTGCACTTAAATCTATCTGTATGATTGAACGGATTATTATCATCGACAGTGTCGACCCTGTCAGCTTCTATGGCGTGAACAACTGCAATATGCAGCTGATTAAGAACTTGTTTCCCAAGCTCAGGCTTGCGGCGCGCGGTTCGGTAATCAAAGTGATAGGCGATGACAAGGAGACTTCGGAGTTTGAGAAAAAAATCAAGGAACTCGAGGCTTATTGCGTGAAGTTCAACACTTTGTCTGAAGATGTCATACTCGATATCGTCAAAGGCGACGCGCCCAAAGACCTGAAGATGGACGATGTCATTATCTACGGCATCAACGGCAAGCCGATCAGCGGCCGCACCCCCAATCAGCAGCGGCTTGTCGAGACTTTCGTCAAAAATGACCTTACATTTGCCCTCGGTCCGGCCGGCACGGGCAAGACATACGTGGCGATAGCGCTTGCCGTGCGGGCGCTCAAAAACCGCGAGGTGCGCAAAATCATACTTTCGCGTCCGGCAGTGGAGGCCGGCGAAAAACTCGGATTTCTTCCCGGCGACATGAAAGATAAAATCGATCCGTATCTGCAGCCGCTCTACGATGCGCTGGAAGATATGATACCGGCCGTGAAACTGAAAGAGTATATGGAGACCAAGGTCATACAGATAGCTCCTCTGGCGTTTATGCGCGGACGCACGCTCAACGACGCCGTGATAGTGCTTGACGAGGCACAGAACACCACCACCCACCAGATCAAAATGTTTCTTACCCGCCTGGGCATGAACGCCAAGATGATAATCACGGGCGACACGTCGCAGATCGACCTGCCGCGTTCCACACAGTCGGGACTTGTGCAGGCACTCCGCATTCTTGACGGCGTCGACGGCATAGGCAAGGTGGAGTTCGGCAAAAAAGATATAGTGCGCCACCATCTGGTGCAGCGTATCGTCGAGGCCTACGAGCGCTACGACAATGCGCACAAGGAGGAGAAGTCAGCCCCACCGGCCGACAGCGCGCCGGCGGCCGCCGACTGACACGGCGCCACTTCTGTAAACTGCTAAATCATTAACACATAATAATTGATTATATGGATAAGACACTTCTGACCACTGACTTCAATTTCCCGGGACAAACCGCTGTATATCACGGCAAAGTACGCGATGTCTACACCATTGACGACAATATCATGGTTATGATTGCCACCGACCGCATATCGGCCTTTGATGTCATTCTGCCCAAGGGTATACCTTACAAGGGTCAGGTGCTCAATCAGATAGCCGAGACATTTCTTGATGCAACGGCTGATATCGTGCCCAACTGGAAACTGGCCTCGCCCGACCCCATGGTGACCGTGGGATACAAATGCGAGGGTTTCCGTGTGGAGATGATAATCCGCGGCTACCTTACCGGTTCGGCATGGCGTGAATATCAGGCCGGGTGCCGCGAGCTGTGCGGCGTGAAACTTCCCGACGGCATGCGTGAGAACGAACGTTTCCCCGAGCCTATCATCACTCCGACCACCAAGGCCGACGAAGGTCATGACGAAAATATCTCTCGCGAGGAAATCATCGCCCAGGGCATCGTGTCGGAGGAAGATTACGAAGTTATGGAGCGCTACACCCGAGCTCTCTTCGCCAAAGGCACAGAGATGGCTGCAGCCAAAGGTCTCATACTTGTCGACACGAAATATGAGTTCGGCAAGCGTGACGGCAAGGTGATACTCATCGACGAGATCCACACCCCCGACTCATCGCGCTATTTCTATGCCGACGGCTATCAGGAACGCTTCGAGAAGGGCGAGCCGCAGCGTCAGCTTTCAAAGGAATTCGTGCGCCAGTGGCTCATCGACCACGGCTTCATGGGAAAAGCCGGACAGGAGGTGCCCGAGATGACCGATGAATTCATCGCTTCGGTCACCGACCGCTACATCGAGCTTTATGAACATATAACCGGCAAGCAGTTTGTGCGCACTCCCGAGGAGCATCTCACCGAGCGCATCTCGCGCAACGTGCTCGACTGTCTCGCCAATCTTCAGCTCTGATGGGCGACGCTGCCGAACATATCAGTCCCTACACGGGTGACAGCCGAGACAAGACCAGTCAGGTCGAGGCGATGTTTGACTCCATCGCCCCGGCCTACGACTTCATGAACGCGGCCATGAGCTTCGGGCTTCACCGCCGCTGGCTGCGCAAGGCAATCGCCGAGGCCGCTCTCGGAAATCCCGTGGAGATACTCGATGTGGCTACCGGCACAGCCGATGTGGCTATAGCGCTCGGGCGACGTATGCCGCAGGCGAGGATTACGGGGATTGACCTGTCGGAGGGTATGCTTGAGGTGGGGTGCCGCAAGGTGGCCAGGGCCGGACTGGGCGGACGAATAGAGTTGAGGCAGGCCGACTGTCTGCATCTGCCATTCGACGACGAGTCGTTCGACTGCATAACGGTGGCCTACGGAGTCAGGAATTTCGAGCGGTTGCTCGAAGGTTACAGGGAGATGGTCAGGGTGCTCCGCAATGGCGGCCGCCTTGTCGTCATCGAGCTGTCGACACCTCCGTCGCCGGTCGTCAGGCCGTTCTACAGATTTTACACCCGCTGCATTATCCCCGCGGTGGGGCGCATGGTGTCGAAAGATGTGCGCGCCTACAGCTATCTCCCCGAATCGATAGCCGCCGTGGCCCAGGGCAAGGATATGACCTCGCTCATGGAGAGGGCCGGACTGAGCGGCACGTCGTTCCGCAGGATGACATTCGGAGTCTGCACCATCTATACAGGCATACGCGGCGATTTGCCCTCCGCGCATTAAAGAGGGTGAAGCGGCCGCTCCACCCTCCGGTTGTCGTGTCAGGCTGCGCGTCGCTTCCAACTGCGCCATGCGGGATTTCCATCCCCACCTGATAGAGTATATATAGTAGGTTATCTGTAAGGATAACATCTGCAGAGGCCTGCAGGTTGGCAAAAACTTGTTAAAAACCGTAATCCGGACAGGTGACAATCATGAAATCGTCTATTATTAGTTAACCGTAAGTCGATAAAATGGCAACACAATATAAATATATCACGGCCGACGAGGCAGTAAAGCTTATAAAAAGCGGCGACCATGTATTCGTGCAGGGCAGTTGCTCGATACCCGAAGCCCTGATAGTGGCATTGGCCAAAAGAGGCAATGAGCTCAGTGATGTCGTGCTTTACAATGCCTTCGCTCTCGGACGGCGCGTGTCGCCGCTGTGCAATCCGGAGCTGAAAGATTCGTTTCATATCGATTCGTTTTTTGTGTCGAATGCGGTGCGCGGCTGGGTCAACGAGGGTTACGCCACGACCACGCCGCGGTTTTTCGGACAGGTGCCAATACTGTTCCGAGACGGAACGATACCGCTTGATGTGGCTCTCATAAACTGTTCGCTTCCCGACGAATACGGAAATGTGTCGCTGGGCGTGTCGGCCGACCTTACACCGTCGGCGGTGGAATGTGCCCGCACCATCATTGCCCAGATCAATCCGATGATGCCGTTCACCTACGGCGACTCTGTGATACATATATCCAAAATCGACGCTCTGGTCAAGGTCGACGACCCTCTGGCCGAAACTCCCGATGTGGAGCCCACAGAGGCCGAACTGGCTATCGGACGTTATATTGCCGAGCATATCAAAGACGGCTCGACGCTTCAGGTCGGAGTGGGAACAGTGCCCAACGCTGTGCTTCACTCGCTGCGCTCCCACTGTCATCTCGGCATTCACACCGAGGCGCTTACCAACGGCATGGTCGACCTGATAGAGTCAGGAGTGGTCGACAACTCGCGCAAGAACATAGAGCCCGGAGTGTCGGTGGCTTCGCTTGCGCTCGGCACCCGTCGTCTCTACGACTTCATGGACAACAACCGGTCGCTGCTGTTTCGCGACATATCATGGGTCAACGACCCGTTTATCATCGCCCAAAACCGTAACGCCGTAGCCATCAACTCATGCCTGGAGATCGACCTCTCGGGGCAGGTGTGCGCCGACTCTATCGGCACCCGCATATACTCAGGCGTCGGCGGCCAGCAGGATTTCATCTACGGCACGTCGCGAAGTCTTGGCGGACAGTCGTTTATAGCCATGCTGTCGACCACGTCGAGAGGGGAGAGCAAAATCAAGCCCATACTGACCCCCGGAGCGGGAGTTGTCACCACACGTTTCCAGACCAACTGGGTGGTGACCGAATATGGCGCCGTCAATCTGCGCGGCCGCAATATGGTCGACCGTGCCCGCATGCTGATATCTATAGCGGCTCCACAGTTCCGCGAGGAGCTCGACCGCGAGGCCTACCGTATGCTCGGCTATGCCTACCGCAAATGGAAATAGACTAAGAGAGTGTTTGAATTTAAACCGTATTAACAATTAATGAGAATGGGAGTAAAAACTTCAAATTAATTCTGAGGTCTTTTTTGGTCAATTCTGCCAGGTTTCATCAGTCGCATAGCTCGCTATGCTCCTTCTTCAACCCGCGGAATTCCCTCAAAAAATCCTCTCAGTCTTAATTTGATTTAAATCCAAACACTCTCTAAAAGTAAACATACTCTTAATATTTTATATGAAAAAACACCGGTCAGCCTGAATTGGTTTGAGTTCTGAAACACGCTCTGTCTGTGATGTAAAACTATTTAATTAGTTAATGTAGCTTAAAATCCGGAATTATATATTGCGCTTTTGATTTTTTTGCTACCTTTGCCATATAAACTAATTGTATAGTTATGCGTAGACCTACACCCAAAGACCAGCTTACCGACAAGGAAGAAGAACTCATGCGCCTGCTGTGGGAGCATGGCCCGATGTTTGTCAGCCGTCTGGTAGAGCTTTATCCCGAGCCCCGGCCCCATTTCAACACCGTCTCGACCGTAATGCGACGTCTTGAGGCCAAAGGATTTGTGGCACATGATGAGATTGCCGGCTCGTTTCAATATTATCCGGTGGCAAAGATGGAGTCGTTTCGCAGCCGCAGTCTGGGACGTATCGTCAAAAGCTACTTCAAGGGAAGCTACTACGGCGCCGTGTCAGCCCTCGTGGCAGAGGAGAAGATAACGGCCGACGAGCTCCGCGAGCTACTTGACATGGTGGAGCAGAAATCAAACGAACAAAAGAATAATAAATAAGATAATGGGAGCATTCCTGTCATATACTATCGTGAGCGGAGTTCTTCTGCTTGCTATGTTTGCCGCATACCGTGTCCTGATGGCCGGAGACAACCGGCATGCCTACAACCGCGGCGTGCTGCTTTCAATCTATATGATTGCATTTCTGTCGATGCCGCTCTATAATCTGCTAGGTAATCTCTTTGCCGCCACTCCGGCTGCCGCTCCCGCATTTCATCTCGCCGACGTGGCGGTGACTGTCGACGTGGCTCCGGCTGCAAATCCGTGGTGGGGACGCGCGCTGCTGTGGATTTTCATAGCGGGCATGGCAGTGACATTGCTGCGCACCGTGGCTGTGTGGACACGTATCATCCGCATCATAGCCCGGGGAGAAAAGACTGACAAAGGCCGCTACACCCTCGTGCTGACCGACAACGCCGGCATCGCTCCTTTCAGCTGGATGCGCTACATGGTGATGAACCGCGCCGACTATGCCGGCGACAGCGATGCAATCGTGGTTCATGAGCTGCGGCATATCACATGCCGCCACTGGATAGATCTGCTTGTGGCGCAGGCTGTCACGATAATAAACTGGTATAATCCCGCGGCATGGCTCATGCGTAGCCAGCTGATGCTCGTGCACGAATATCAGGCCGACGCCGCCGTCATCAACAACAGTTTCAATCCGAAGGAATACCAGATGCTTCTGATAAAAAAGGCCGTTGGCTCGAAATTCCCGTCTCTCGCCAACAACCTCAATCATAGTAAACTTAAAAAACGTATCACCATGATGTACAAATCAAAATCATGTGCAGGCTCACGTCTCAAGGTTCTCGTGCTCGCGCCCGCCGTAATCGCCGCCGTGCTTGTCACATCTGTGCCTCAGGTCAAGGCTGCCATCTCGACAATCAGGTCAAGCGAGGTTGTCAACGGCAAAGTTAACAATCTTTCGGCTAACGGCGAAACAAATGCCGATGAATTCAGGCTCAAATCAATCAACAACAACGACAACAAGACCACAGTCGTGATTGCCGGCACCATTCCCGGCAGATCACTGGAGGTGGAAAGCGCCACTTTCGTCAATGGTGACAAGATATACTTCGCCAACGGCATGGATTGCCAGATGACTGACGGCAATGCCACAATCACCGTCACGTTTCCTTTCATGACTGAATTTGACGACAACTGCTCAGTCACTCTCGGTGTCAACGGCAGTAATGTGAAAATCGATCTTCTCAATGTTCAAACCGGTTCGGCATCGGCTGCCACTGAAGTAAGGACGACGGAAAAGGCCGACCTCAATGCCGAATATTATATCGACGGTAAAAAAATAACCACTGCCGATTTTGAAAAAATAGAACCCGGCGACATCGCCGAAATCAAAATCGACAAGCAGGGTGAAATCCCCTCCATCTACATCACCCTGAAAAAGTAGTATTTACATAACGAAGTCATAGCCTCCCGTATTGCGGAACCCCTCGAAGGTAAATCCGGAAAGGAGCGACGGGTCGGCAATGCGGTTTTCGATGATATGGCGCGTCATCGCGCCACGGCACATCTTGGCATAGATTGTGACATTTTTCAGCCTTCCACCCTCTTCAACCTTGAAGTCAGGCGAGATGACGGTAAGTTCTTTTTCCACACACTTCCAGTCAAACATGTTGCGGAATTCATTGCTCGCCAGATTGACAAGCACACCGTCGTCAGCCTTGACCTTATCGATAAACCAATCGGTAAGCACAGACTTCCAATAGTCGAAAAGCGATTGATGCGAGGTGACAGGAAGTGCCACCTTCCCTTCCAGCCTGTAAGGATTGATAAGGTCAGACGGCCGCAGGAGTCCGTAGAGAAACGATGCAATGAAAAGATGTCCGCAGGCATAGCGCATATCGTCGGCCGACAGTGTCGTCGGCGACAGCCGGTTGAACACAATGCCGTCGTAGGCCATCACTGCCGGGGTGAGTGTCGATGAGTCGGGCCATGCATTGTAGCGAAGCACATTTTCCGCCGCGAGCTTGCGGCTGATGCCGAGCATCTGCTGCAGTTCGTCGGCCGAGTATGAGGCCATCTGCGCCGCTATCATGGCGGCGTTATCCTGGAAATGAGGCATTCCGGCCGGCATATCCGTGCCGGCCGAAATCCGCATCTTTTTTGCACATCCTATAAGTATCTGCATATCAATCTGTTTTTTGACTCTGTTGTTTTGCCGTGTTATATATCATAACACTCCGGCAGGAGTTATTGTCGGAAAGTAAACCTCACCGACTGCAGCGATGCCGGGTCGGAACTGTTGCCGTAGCGTATGATATAGTCACCGTCGAGCGGAAGCACTTCTTCGTTTTCAGGGTCAAACCACCGGAACGTGTCGGCGTTGAGGTTGAATTCCACTTTTGTTTCCACAAATATACGAATAAAACCCTGTTGACGGCATGTCTTCAGGGGTCATTTTTATTTTGGGCAAAGGGGTTAGTCCTATTTTGGCTTATGGGGTCAAACCAACCGGGCCGCAGGGGGCATCCGCGCCTGGGTTTTCCAGCTGCGTCTGTCTTTGCTATTATGCTATTATTAAAGTTTTTGAGTTGTAAAGCCTCTAATGTCGAGAAATTTAGCTAACTTTGCGGTATTATGGGTGATTATACGCCAACCTCGCTAAAGAGCACTAAGAACGGGCTGTTTATTACAGTGGTTGTCATGGTTTTTCTGTTTCTTGCACAGAAAGGCTATGGAAGTCAGCATGTAATTTCAGAAGTTCTGCGTATTGACAATTCGACTGGGCTTAGCAGTCAGAAGGTGTATTCGCTTGCTGAAGATGCGTCAGGAGCTATCTGGATAAGTACCAAGTCGGGGGTTGACAGGTATAATGGACGTATTCTAAAAAATTACTCGCTTGAAAGCAACTCGTTTTATGGCGATAGAGCAGGTCGCATAATCCGGCTGTATCACAATGAAGGCGATTTGTATGCCTACGAAAGTACGGGCAAAATTCACAAATATTCACCCGTATATGACTCGTTCGTATTGACAAGCAATCTTTCCGACTTAAGTCACGGCGATGTTGTGTTGAACAAGATGCTTGTGAACAATGACGGCAGTATATTATATGCAACCAATGACGGCCTGTTTAAATACGTGTCAGATAAGGATTATCGCCCCATTCTGCCCGGCTCGGCTGTCAACGACATTATTATTGCAAAGGGCTATTTGTTTGCAGCTACTTCATCGGGCTTAAAATTCATGCGCAACGACCATGCGGTCAAAGATGTCGGGCTGCTTAAAGATACCAATATACAGAGTCTGTATTTCGATGAAGCAAGCGATGCCTTGTATATCGGGGCTTTTAACAAGGGCTTATATATGCTGAATTTGTCGGATTTCAGCGTTAACCAGATCCATGCGGCAAATAGCCTGTTACAGAAACCAATCCGCTCGATTGTCAAACTGAGCCCGGAACGGCTTGCCATAGGCATTGACGGTAGCGGTGTTCTGGCTTATAATGCAAAGGACAACTCACTCACCACGTTTGTCAACACGGAACTTGCACCGGAATTTTCATTTACCGGCAACGGTATATATGCCCTGATGAATGACGGTCACGGCAATCTGTGGATCGGCAGTTATACCGGAGGGGTGACAATGGTGAGCCTGTCGCAGTCGCCCGTACAGATAATTACACATATAAAAGACAATCCCAACTCTCTTGTCAACAACAATGTAAATTATATCATAGAGTCGACAGACGGAAATATATGGTATGCAACTGACCGCGGAATAAGCATTTACAATCCCCGTGCCGGAATCTGGAGAAATTCATTATCCGGAATAGTCGTTGTGTCGCTGTGTGAGGACGGCAACGGAAATGTACTGGCCGGTTGTTATGGCGACGGCGTATACCGTATGGATTTGTCGGGAAACATCAAGGGGCACTGGACACAAAGCGATGGAGCCTTGTCATCGAACTATATCTTCGCAATACAGACTGATTGTCATGGCAAGATATGGGTCGGCTCTCCTCACGGCTGCCTCGTAGCCCTTAATAGCGACGGCTCGTTATATCATAGGTTTGAGATAGACGGCGTTATGTCAATCAGTGTCGTTGACGAGAAGCGTATAGGTGTCGCTACCGGCAACGGATTTTATATCATCGATGCCGACACGAACAGCTATAACTGGTACGCCAATTTTCAAGAGCAGTCAGAGCACGACGTAAGTGCATATATAATCCCGATGATGTTCACAAAAGGTACCACAGTATGGCTTGGAACCGAAGGTGGTGGTCTTAACCTGTATGATTATAAGAACAGGAAAATCATACGCGAGATAAAAATGTCAGACGGATTGTCCTCAAATGATATATACGGTCTTGTGCATGATGACAAGGGACGCCTTTGGGCAAGTACAGGCAACGGCCTCGCAATCATAGGCGATTCAACAGTTTCCAGTCTTAACTTTATCAACGGAATTGCCAGAGAATATAACAAGTCCTCGATTTTATGGACATCTAACGGTGATTTGATTTTCGGCAGTACGGCAGGCGCAGTCAGGCTGTCGCCCGACAAAATCAGTGTAGCTGAATACTCCGCACCATTGAGAATATCCCGATTCACTATTGACGGCATCAGCGAAGAGGAGTCTGCCAAGATTATACCGGAGCTTTTTGAGATGCTGCAAAATCGGAATATAGTGCTCAGTGCCAGTCATAACTCGTTTGATGTTGATTTTGAGGCAATAAACATAGACTATCGCAATGACATCGCTTATCAGTATATCCTTGAAGGGTATGACCACGATTGGAGCGAAATGACCATTGACGGTACCGCCCGCTTCCGGAATGTGCCGCCGGGCAATTATACCCTAAAAATAAAAGCGTTGCGTAAAAGCGACGGACGAGTCATAGATGAAACCTCTATTGACATCACTGTCGAAGAACCGTGGTGGAATACAATATGGGCCAGAATATGCTATCTGGCTATAATAGCCTTTATTATATATTTTATAATTAGGTATAAATGGTATCAGTTGCGAAAAGAGCATGACGAAGACAAAATCAGATTTTTCATCAATACAGCCCACGACATCCGCACTCCATTGTCATTGGTCATGTCGCCCATTGAAGAGCTGAAGACACAGAACGGCCTTTCCGAAAAGGCTAAATATCTGCTCGATGTGGCGGACGCAAATATACGAAAGCTTAATGCTGTCACCGCTCAGCTGCTCGATTTTGAAAAGATTGATTCGAGAAAAGCAAAGGTCAACATCGAGCCGATCAATCTTAATTATCTATTGTCGGAGGAACTGAGTTGTTTCAATAATGTTGGTGAAAAACGCGGCATCACGCTTCACCTGCAAGTTCCCGATGAGCAGGTAGTGGTTTCAGCTGACAGACATCTGCTTGAACTTATGCTTGATAACCTCATGTCGAATGCCTGCAAATATACCAATCAAGGTGGCAAAGTGGAGGTGTCACTAACCGCAAACAAGTCAAAGGCTGTCATCAGGATTACCGACAATGGTATAGGCATACCTGAGAAAGAGCAGAAAAACATATTCACAAATGTCTATAGAGCCGAGAATGCGAGAGCGTCACAAGAAACAGGCAACGGTTTCGGTCTGCTTCAGGTCAAGCGTATAGTGGAAATGCTCAACGGCAACATAGGCTTTACATCCAAAGAGAATGCAGGAACCACTTTTACAATCTCATTCAAGCGTATCTATGACGAGCCTGTCATTCACTGGAATCCGAATAATCTGAATGAGGCCTTGAATGAAATACGCATACCTTCTCCCGTAGTATCCGCTGTTTCTGAGAGTAAGGATGAGACATTGTTGATTGTCGAAGACAACGATGATCTCAGGAATTATTTGACAGCAACATTCTCGGTTGAATATAATGTCGTGTCAACTATTTCGGCTGAGGATGCCCTAAGATTCCTTGAGAATCACTATCCGGATATTATCATCTCAGACGTAATGATGCCCGGACTACAGGGTGACGAGCTGTGCAGCATGATAAAGAACGACCCTGACACCGCCGGCATTCCGGTCATTTTACTTACTGCGAAAACCACTCATGACGCGATTGTGAACGGCATTGAAAAAGGAGCCGATGACTATATCGCCAAGCCGTTCAGCCTTGACATCCTCAAAAGCAAGGTTAGAGGTATGCTCCACAATCGCAAGCGTATCCGTGAATATCTTATGAGGCTCGCACTGATGAGAGCCGAGAGTGACGTAGTCGAAGTGAAGGCAATTCCAAAAATCGTCGAGGAACCGACACTAACCGAAGGCAATCAGACAAGCGAAATGCCGGCATCTGACAAGGCATTTGTTGATAAGGCAGTTGATATAATTATCGCAAATATGTCAAACACCGAGTTTGACATTGAACATCTATGCCGAGAGATGGCAATGAGCCGGACGCTGTTCTTTGGTCGCCTGAAGTCATTGACCGGGAAGGCTCCGCAGGAATTTATCCGCATCCTGAAACTTGAACGAGCCGCCGAATTACTTAAACAAAATATGCCTGTAGCAGAAGTTGCGGTGGTGACAGGTTTTGCTAATTCTAAGTATTTCAGCACTATCTTTAAGAAACACTTCGGGGTGTCTCCAAGTAAATTTTGCGAACAGAATTGAACGAGGTTTAACGTGTTTATGTCTGATTTTCTGAATAATAGCATAATATGTCAGGAAACAAACCTCAAAATGTCAGTAATCAAACCTTGATAATAACGAACGGTGGTAATTTTGCAAAACCCACATAAGGTCTATGTGGGAGTAAATATACCAACCAATCAATATCATGGTCTTTTTCAATATCAAACATTTGTTCATCTCTGCGTTCGCAGTAGCGACTTTAATAGGGTGTGGCGACTCGGAAGATGAACCGACACCGCCACCGCCAGTAATTGATCCTGTCGATGATGTGGTGTTCTTTGACGATTTTGATTCATTCAATTCAGCTTACTGGTCAAAAGAGACGCACGAAGCCGGATGGACAAATCAAGAGTTACAATCCTATAGTACCAGTCAGGTCAAAGTCGGCAAGGACGAAGGTAAGACTGTACTAATTCTTACAGCCAAGCGCACCGGAAACAAGGTGGTTTCAGGTCGCGTGAACACTAAGAATAAAAAGTATTTCAAGTATGGAAAGGTTGAGGCAAGTATAAAACTGCCTGAGACCGCAAATGGTCTGTGGCCCGCGTTCTGGATGATGGGCAACAATAAGCAGGAGTGGCCTGCCTGTGGTGAAATAGATATAATGGAGATGGGAGATGCCCAAGGTATCGCCGACGGGACAAGTACCAAGCGAGTAAATACCGCACTCCATTACGGCCCTGATGTCGCCGGACATGAACAGCAATATTTCGCCGGAGATGCCGGTTCAAATTTACAAGACGGCAAATATCACACATATACGCTTACTTGGAATGAAAATAAGATTGATGTTTCTGTAGATGATGTCAAATTTCATAGTTTTGACATTACTGGTAATCCTTATTTTCAAAATGACTTTTATATTCTGTTTAACCTTGCTGTTGGCGGATCATTCACCGGTATCTATGACATCGAAGGCATTACAGCCTTAAATGATGGTCAGACTGTATCGATGTATATAGACTGGATTAAAGTAACCAAAATAAACTAATCAATACACATGAAACAGAGAACTTTAACAAACAAGCTCCTGTGCGGTTTCCTGCTTGTCGGTGCGGTATCCTTTGCTATGCCGCTTCAGTCATTTGCAGAACCCAGTGCAGCTGAGGCATCGCCATCTCAGAAGATAAAGGTGACCGGTGTCGTTGAAGATGCTGAAGGTCCCGTTATCGGTGCCTCAGTAATTGAGAAAGGAACCAGCAATGGAGCGGTTACCGATCTTGACGGTAACTTTACGCTGATGGTATCGCCGAATGCAATACTGAAAATCAGCTATGTCGGCAGTGACCCTGTGGAAGTCAATGCTACAGAAACTCCAATGAAAATCACTTTGGAGCAGAGTACGCAGATGCTCGGCGAAGTGGTGGTTACTGCTCTTGGAATCAAGCGCGACCGAAAAGCACTCGGTTACGGTCTTGACGAAGTAAAAGGTGATGCCTTTGAAAAAACCAAAGAAACTAACGTCATCAACTCTATGGCAGGTCGTGTGGCAGGTCTCGTTGTAAGCCAGACCGCAGGTGGTCCTTCCGGATCAACCCGCGTAATTCTGCGTGGTAGCACTGAAATGACCGGTAATAACCAGCCATTATATGTGGTCGATGGCGTGCCTCTTGACAATACAAACTTCGGCAGTGCAGGAACATCAGGTGGCTACGACCTTGGTGACGGCATCTCAAGCATCAATCCAGATGATATAGAAAGTATGTCGGTACTTAAGGGTCCGGCCGCTTCCGCTCTCTACGGTAGCCGTGCCAGTCACGGTGTAATTCTCATCACCACCAAGAAAGCCGGTAAAGAAAAATATTCGGTAGAATATAATGGAACACTGACATTTGATAAACAGCTCTCGAAATGGGATAACGTGCAGCAGATTTACGGTATGGGCAGCAATGGCACATACAGTATTGACGCAGTATCAAATACCAATAAGAGCTGGGGCCCGAAAGCCGACGGAAGCAATGTTCTTCGTTACTTTGACGGCGTGGAGCGTCCTTATCTGATTATTCCTGACAACACCTCCGGATTCTTCAGAACCGGTCTTACTGCAAACAACACGGTTACAGTCTCATCCAATTCGGGTAATACAGGCATTCGCTTCACACTGACCGATATGCGCAACAAGGATATTGTCCCCAAGACTCACATGAGCCGTGACATTTTCAATCTGCGTGCCAATACATCTATGGGGAAGGTTGACCTTGACTTCACCGTAAACTATACCCACGAAAATGTAAAGAATCGTCCTGCTCTTGGCGACAGTAAGTCTAACGTCGGCAAGAATCTAATGACCCTTGCAACCACCTACGACCAGCGTTGGTTGCGCACATATCAGGATGCCAACGGAGAGTATTCCAACTGGAACGGTATGGACCCCTATAATGTAAACCCCTATTGGGACGTCTACAAGAATTCCAATGATTCAAAGAAGGACCTGTTTCGTTTACACGCATCTGCTATTTATAATGTAACATCACACCTCAAAATCAAAGGAACAGCGGGAGCTGAACTCAACTGGTTTAATTTCAACGATTTCAAGGCTCCGACAACTCCCGGCTATGAGTCAGGTTACTTACAGCAGAGCCAGTTCAAAAACCAGATGTATAACTTTGAACTCATAGCGACCTATAACAACCGCTGGGGTGACTTTGACTTCTCAGGAACTGCCGGTGGAAACATCTATAAGGTCGATAACCGTACAAATATAACCACAGCCCAAGAAATGCAGATTAGGGATGTGGTTGCCCTTATGAGCTTCAACGAAACAAGCCTTCAGGAAAACAGCTACCGCAAGCAGATTAACTCGCTGTTCGCGGCTGTCAATCTCGGATGGAAAAACCTGTTATATCTTGACGCTACTATCCGTGGTGATAAATCGTCGACTCTGCCTACTGGAAATAACACCTATATTTACCCCTCGGTGTCGGGTAGCTTTGTGTTCTCTGAACTGATCAAGCGTGGTGACATTCTGCCATACGGTAAAGTTCGCCTGTCATTCGCACAGGTTGGTAGTGACACAGATCCCTATCAGTTAGGACTGGTATATACAAAATCAAAATTCACATATCCCGGTTACACCATCGGCTTCATTGACAATACCACTATCCCTAACAAGAACCTCAAACCGACCCGGACCAACTCATTTGAAGTAGGTTTTGAAACGAAGTTCTTCAACAACCGCATCGGTCTTGACTTCACTTACTACAATCAGATAAGTAAAGATCAGATTATGGGCATGGCAGGCAGCTGGGCCACAGGTTATCCCTATCGTCTTATCAATGCCGGTGAAATCCAGAACCAAGGTATTGAAATCGCACTTAACACACGACCCCTTATCATCGGTGACTTCTCTTGGGATTTGGGCATCAACTTCTCAAAGAACAATAATAAGGTGCGAAAACTTGTTGATGATATGGATATGTTTGAGCTTGAAAAGGCTTCATGGCTTGATGTTCAGGTCGCCGCTAAGGTTGGCGAAAACTTCGGTTCTATCGTAGGCCCCGATTTCCAGAGAAACGACAATGGCGATATCCTCATCGACCCCGCAACCGGTCTGCCGATGTACGATAAGAGCAATCATGTACTCGGAAATGCCTCATGGGACTGGACCGGTGGTCTGAGCACAACGTTCCATTACAAGAATTTCGGACTCACCGCTCTGTTTGATGTAAAGGTTGGAGCTGATCTGTATTCAATGTCGGCACGTGCCGCTCACGAATCAGGCAAAAGCCTTGCTACACTGGCCGGTCGTGAAGAATGGTATAAGTCGGAAGAAGAACGACAGGCCGCAGGTATTGCAAAAGGCGCCTCGACATGGACGCCCACCGGTGGTTTTGTCGCACCCGGTGTTATTGACAACGGCGACGGCACATATCGTCCCAATGACATCAAGGTCAACCCCGAAGACTATTGGATGAGCGTCTGCCGCAATGCTCCTTCAATGTTCATTTATGACAACTCTTACATAAAGTGTCGTGAAATCACACTTACCTACCAGTTCCCGAAGAAATGGCTTGGTAAAGTAGTGCAGGATATGTCTATTTCATTTGTGACACGCAACCCGTTCATCGTATGGAAGAACATTCCCGATATCGATCCTGACTCCAACTACAACAACACAACCGGTATGGGTCTTGAATATGGTTCGCTGCCTTCGCGCAAGAGCTATGGTTTCAACCTGTATGTTAGGGATATTCAGTTAATGGCTTGATTTTTCAAGCCTAAGATAGGCTGTGATTGCTGTGTGGCAGCTCTGAGTTGATATCGCAGGCAAATTTTCAATCCTCAGCCCATGAAACCGGTTATTTCCGGCAGAGACGGGCACACTTGTTCGCCTCCGATGTGTTTCGGAGGTGAGATGACAGTATGATTTTTTACGCTCGCTGTTTTTGTCGCTGTTTCTCCTTTTCTACGCAGCTTTCTTCAATGAACTCACCGATGCCTGCGGCGCTCTGTCATTGTCAGGCGATGAGATTACAGGCGATGTAATCTACAACGGAGATGTCAACAAGTGGAAAAAACTTGCCAACAGTCTCCGCCTCCGATTTGCCATGCGTATATCCGACGTAGACCCCGACAAGGCTAAGCAGGAATTTGAAGAGGCTCTGATGGCTGATGGAGGCGTGTTTACAAGCGCAACTGATGACGCTCTCATAAAATATATGGAAGTATCGTTCAGCTTTGGTCAGGATACATATTCCGACTATCGTGGCAATGCCCTCTCCAAACTATTGTTCGGCAATGACCCGGCAAACAACCCGAGCTATCTCTGTTCTACATTCTTCAACCAGATGTATAACAGCGGCGACCCTCGCACATTTATCTTTGCCCGATTCTACTATGACGGTCTGATGAGCCTTACAAGCCCCGATAACCGCATTGACCTTACTGAGGAAATTCTTTCAAAAGGTATTCCGATGAATCCGAGAGATCCGGGTGCTTACTCATGGGAACCGTGGCCGGCAGGCTATGACAGCGATATCATGAAAGAGATTGCTGAGAACAATCCTTCAGTCGAAGTAAGTATGGCGCGCGAAACCGAGCCCAAGCTTGCCAGCAACTTCCTTAAGAGTGATAATCCGGGCGTCGTTATGACCTACGCCGAGGTAAACTTCCTTATGGCTGAGGCCGCCCTTAAAGGCTGGGCAGTCGCCGGCAGTGCTGACGGCTACTACAAAACTGGTGTGCGTGCGTCAATGGACTTCCTTACTGACAACTACGGCTGCCGTAAGATTACTGATGAGGAATTCTCTACTTTCATTGCCAACAACGGTATCGGTTACACCAACGAGCAGCGTAAGGCAGCAATCAATACTCAGGCATGGATTCTGCACTTCACCAATCCCTCCGAGGCATGGGCAAACGTGCGCCGTTCAGGTTATCCCCGACTTAAATCTCCGGCTGAATACGGTTTCGGCCAGTTCCTCACCGGAGGACAGGAAATCCCCGTTCGCCTTTGCTATCCGGTTCTTGAATCATCGTATAATAAGACCGGCTATGATGAAGCTTTGGACCGTATGGGCGGAAGCAACAGCTGGTACATACCCATGTGGTGGGACGTTGACTAATAACATAAAAAGAAACTACAATGAATTTCATATATAAGACAATTTTGACTTTGCTGCCGGTAAGCGTCATGCTTGCATCATGCAGCAGCGACGAGCCGTTCTCTGTGGCAGGTCCCGACGACGAGCCCCATATTCTGGCACCGACTTTCCCTGACCGAAATAATGGTCAGCTGCCCGTAGTAGCCAACATCAGCCGCGATGCAAATTTCGCCATGGAACTTACCGTGACACCGGCCGACTATGTTGATGTGGTATGGTATATCGACGGAGAGCAGACTGCAACCGGAAAGGCTATTGATATGCCTCTCCCCGCAGGTACATACGAGATGAAGGTTGTTGTCACAACCACTCAGGGTAAATCAACTTCACGCGAAGGCATCATCAATGTCAATCCGCTGGATGGTGATCCCTGGGCTTCGGAAGTCTCATTTGAACGCATTGTCGCTCCCGGACAGAACGCGGTACTTTATGGACGCAATCTCAGCTCGGTGAAATCAATCACTCTCGGTGATTCTGAACCGATTCCTGTTGTCTATTCTACCGAAGACGGCAATGATGTTCTCACCTATACCGTTCCAGCAAATGCCGTCAATGGTACTTGCAGACTGGAACTCATTGATGCCGAGGGTATGAACTACGGCGCAAATAAAGTGACTGTGAGCTCTTCCGCTCTCATTACTTCAGGTGCAGACCGTATTACTTCAGGTGCTACAACAACGCTTACAGGTATCAATCTCGACAGAGTGGCATCTCTTGAAATCGGAGGAACCAAGATTTCTGATTTTACCGAAAAAACTTCAACTGCAATCAGCTTCTCTGCCCCGGCTCTCGAAGATGGAGAGTATCCGATGTCGGGCGTTATGAATGATGGTGCCGAAGTTCAGTTCTACAAGAACGGTCAGATTGAGACCGCCACAACAGTGGTTATGTCATCTCAGCAGACCTTGTGGTCAGGACACCACTATGTTTCGTGGGATCTTCCCGATGACAGCCCCAACAAGACCTTCAACCTTATCGGCATGGATGTTTTTGCCGGCATTAAACCGGGTGCTGTAATGTCAATTCACTATTCGATAGAACCTACCGCCGAATATCATCAGCTTCGCACAACTACTGTATGGTGGAACGACCTTCCCGGTACAGGAACGATTGAATTCTCAACTGACGGTGTCGCAGAAATCACGCTGACAAAAGAGGCTCTTGACATGATTCAGGAGCAGTCCGGATTCATCTGCATCGGTCATGGTTACTATGTAGATCTCGTAACACTTCGCTGATATGTTGAAACATCTAATGACATTTTTAACCGTCACTTCAGCAGCCTGTTCTATGCAGGCTGCCGGAGTGGCAATCCCCTCAGACCCTGATATTGAGGCAGCTGTAGAGCGCACATTGTCCAAAATGAGCCTTGATGAGAAAATCGGCCAGATGACCGAGCTTTCAATTGATGTGCTTGGTGACTGGAAAGACGGTGAGTTCTTTCTCGATCCTCAGAAACTTCATGAGGCTATCGCCGTGTATAAGGTCGGCTCTGTGCTGAATGCCCCGGGCGGACCGACAGCACAGACTCCTGCAAAATGGGAGAAGCTGATCGGTCAGATTCAGGAGGTGTCAATGAAAGAAATCGGCATCCCTTGTATCTATGGACTAGACCAAAATCACGGCACAACCTACACACTCGGGGGCGTGTTGTTCCCTCAGAACATCAACTTAGGAGCATCGTTTAATCCAGCGTTGGCTCGTAGAGCTGCCGAAATCACGGCATACGAGACCCGTGCGGCCAACTGCCCGTGGACATACTCGCCCACTGTCGACCTTACCCGCGACCCTCGCTGGAGCCGTGTATGGGAAAACTACGGAGAGGATCCATTAGTCAACGCTATCATGGGCGTACAGCAGGTCAAGGGCTTTCAGGGCGACAACCCGAATAAGATAGGCCGACATAATATAGCCACCTCGGTAAAGCATTATCTCGGCTACGGCGCTCCGCGAACAGGCAAAGACCGCACTCCGGCATATATTTCTCCGTCTGATCTCCGCGAGAAGTTTTTTGAGCCTTACCGTGCCTGCATCGAGGCAGGGGCATTGACTGTAATGGTCAACAGCGGTTCAATCAACGGTCGTCCTGTTCATGCCAATAATGAGCTGCTCACAAAGTGGCTCAAAGAGGACCTTAACTGGGACGGAATGATTGTGACTGACTGGGCAGACATCAACAACCTCTATACTCGTGAATATGTGGCTCACGACAAAAAAGAGGCTATCGAAATGGCTATCAATGCCGGAATCGACATGTCAATGGAGCCATACGACCTCAATTTCTGCACTTTGCTTAAGGAACTCGTAAATGAAGGTCGCGTATCTCAGGAGCGTATTGACGACGCAGCACGTCGTGTCCTGCGCTTGAAATATCGTCTCGGGCTGTTTGACACTCCCAATACATATCCCAAAGACTATGCCGACTTCGCCTGCGACCGTCACGAGCAAGTCGCTCTTCAGGCCGCGGAAGAATCGGAGATACTGCTCAAAAACAACGGTGAAATCCTTCCGTTGAAGAAAGGCACGAAGATTCTTCTGACAGGTCCTAATGCTAATTCAATGCGTTGTCTTAACGGAGGTTGGAGCTATTCATGGCAGGGACATCTGACTGACCGTTTCGCCTCGAAATACAACACCATCTACAAGGCATTGGTCAATAAGTTTGGCAAAAAGAATATCGTTCTTGAACAGGGTGTCACTTATCCTGCCGAAGGTGCCTATCACGAGGAAAATGAGCCGGAAATTGAAAAAGCTGTGGCAGCTGCGTCGGGTGTTGATGTCATAGTCGCCTGTATCGGCGAAAACTCCTATTGTGAGACACCGGGAAACTTGTCGGACCTCGCTGTCTCTGAAAACCAGCGCAATCTCGTCAAAGCTCTTGCTGCGACAGGCAAACCGGTTGTATTGATTCTCAACGGTGGTCGTCCGCGTATCATCAGTGATATTGAGCCATTGGCAGATGCGATAGTCAACATTCTGCTTCCCGGTAACTTCGGTGGTGACGCACTTGCCAACATTCTTGCCGGCGACACCAACCCGAGTGGCAAAATGCCCTACACCTATCCACGCCATCAGGCAGAACTCACCACCTACGATTATCGAGTGAGCGAGGAAATGGATAAGATGGAAGGTGCTTATGACTACGATGCGGTGGTATCGGTGCAGTGGCCTTTTGGCTATGGACTCAGTTATACCACTTTCAAGTATGACAATCTCCGCTGCTCGAAATCTGAATTCGGTGTCAACGATGACCTCGTGTTCACAATCGACGTTACCAATACAGGTAATTGCTCAGGCAAAGAGGTTGTGATGCTTTTCAGCCGTGATATGGTAGCGTCTCTGACTCCTGACAATCGCCGACTGCGCGCGTTTGAAAAAGTTGAGCTTAAGCCCGGTGAAACCAAAACCGTAACCTTGCCAATCAAGGCCAGCGACCTCGCCTTCGTGGACTACGATGGCAAGTGGGTACTTGAAAAAGGACAGTTCCGTATGCAAGTCGGCAGCAGTGTGATGGATATTGATTGCAACGACACATACAAATGGTCAACCCCCAACAAGTAAAATAATTCATAAGGTAAAACAGATTTGATATAGGCTTGCAGTGATGGCAGGCCTATATTTTTTAATGCCAATTATAAATACAATGATTCGGTAAAAATCGCGGATGTAATTGAAAAATTAAGCGGATGGGATAATGCCATAGATACAAATGAATCGCCAAAACGTTCAATATAAAAACATTAGACAATATGAACGTATTGACGATTCTCAAAGACTTCACCTATCGGTGTGAGTCTATATTTGAAAATACTACAACCTCAATGAGCAAAAGGTTTCTCAGCTGGCTGATTTTAACAATACGCACGGTCGCGTTGATCCCTGGCAAGATAAACTTCACCCGGCTGTCGCGCTATGGTGGACGCACGGCCAAGACCGTTGCATCCAATTTCAAGGCTTCCGTGGACTGGATTAAAGTCAACACAGGCATCGCAAGAGAAAATTTCGGTTGCGGTGATGACGTAGCCATTGCAATTGATCCGTCGTTTATCTCCAAATCCGGCAGACTGACATCTGGCATGGGGCGTTTCTGGTCAGGGGTGGCGCAACGGGTAAAACGCGGTCTGGAGATAATGGCAATCGGAGCCATCAGTCTGAGCAGGCACACCTGCGTCATGCTCGGTGCAATCCAGTCTCCTGACTTCAGGACTCTGGAGTCCGAGCAGAACATGTCAATGCTTGACTGGTATATTTTCCTTGTCAGGTCAAAGGCCTCCGAGTTGCTGTCTCTGACCGACATACTGGTGGCCGATGCCTTCTTTTCCAAGTACGAGTTTGTAAATGAAACGGTTGCAATGGGTTTCCGGTTTGTCGGAAGATTGCGGGCTGACTCATATCTGAGGTATCCCGCCATACCGGACCCCTCCGCACCGCATAAGCGTGGCCGGAAAAAGAAGTACGGGGAGAAAGTGGATTTCTCCAGCCTCGATATGTCTGTGTTCACTTCATTCATATATGAGGATTCAAAAGGTGTCAGAACACAATGCCATACCGCTGTCGTCCACTCAAGGGCGTTGAAACGCGACATCCGCATTGTCGTCTGTCCGGTTGAAAACGGAGAGCATCTTCTTTACTTCACTACCGATACCGACATGAGACCTGAAAAGATCATCGGTTTCTACCGCACCCGCTTCCAGATCGAGTTCGGCATACGCGATGCCAAACAGTTTACCGGCCTCCAGTCGCAACAGACACGCGACAAAGCCCGGCTTGACTTCGCATTCAATCTTTCCTTCACTGCACTCAATGTCAGCAAGGAGGTCATAAGGAAAGATTATCCGGATCTTTCGTTAGCACAGTTCAAACGGCTTATGTTTGAATCTTATCTCGCCTCAATAATTATTTCGACCTACGGAAAATCTCCGCATCTAAAAATAATTCAGAAAAGAAATCATCGGTTGGCTCAGTTAGCGGCTTAGCCTAGGATGAACAACCTCAAATTTTACCGAATCATTGTTTATTGATAAGTAAATTGAAAAAACTATATATAGTTCAATCGTTCAACCGGTTGTTGCCCTGTGTCCACGTAGCCTAAGGCTATGATCAATCGTTTCACCACTTAAATCCATTTTTATGACCGACAACTCCAATGTCAACCATTCCGACCAGACCCGTTTTCTGGAAATCTATTTGCGTAGACATGACACAAGCCAGTTCAACCGCCGTTTCTCTGAAATCGGTATAGAGCCGCAGTTCGTTCAGGCAATACGCCTTATGCTTCTGTCTGAACAACGCCCACCCTGTTACGTCCGCGATGTAATCAACAACATCCTCGAAAAGTTCTTCATGAACAACAAGGATATTATCGACAGCATAAAGTAATGCTTGGCAACAGATAAGCGATGCTCTACAATCTTGTAAAGCCAGACTCAAAGCCGATGTTCCCAAGCTCGAAGCAATCATCGCCAAGACATGGGGTAAGGAGGACGAGTTGAAGCAGCTCAAATCCGAACTCGACGCCCTCGACCGCAAAATCACCGTCACCGTCGCCCTCGCTCCCAAGCATGAAACCGTTGCCGATAATGCCGACGGCGAAGAAATCAAACCTGTCGTCCCACAACAGCAACCATCCAACATCACGCCTCCGCAATCATCAAAGTAACAGGAGGATAAATCTTCTCTTGTCACCGAACCGCAACATCAATACAAATCGGTGTATCCATTGCGTTTAACATTCCGCTCAATTGGTTTATAATGGATAGCAGTCAGATACGAAAATTATCTGGCTGCTATTCAGCATTTTACCGTCTAAATCACGAAAATATCAAATTATTGAAAATTATTCTTGCCATTTGATGCAGTCTTTTGGGGTATTTTTCATCTATTATTAGTATATTTAATTCAATGGACAAAGTATCGCTTGTCAAACAATGCCAATCGGGAGATAGAGAAGCCTTCGGAATTCTCTATCAGACTTATCTTGCGCCTATGCGTGAGGTTGTGGCATACTATATACATAATGCTGATATTGAGCAAGATGTGTTGCATGACGGCTTTCTGATTGCCTTTACATCAATAGGCTCTCTAAAAAATGGAGTAAAAATAGAGGCTTGGCTCACCTCTATAATGAAAAACTTGTCGCTCCAATACCTAAAAGATGAGTCAAGCCACATTTCTGTACCCATGTCGGATACTGCAATCGCTGATAATGTCTGGGCATCCGTTGATAATGCACGCGAACTGACTTGGGAAGAATTAGACAAGATAATTGACAAATTGCCTGACGGATACGGCAAAGTCTTTCGGCTTGCGGTTCTTGACGGGCTTTCGCATAAAGAAATTGCCGCGTTGCTTGGTATCGCTCCACATTCTTCATCTTCACAACTCACGCACGCAAAAGCGATGTTGCGACGTATGATTACGCAATATCGCGTTGAGATGGGTATCCTGTCTATTCTTGGATTTATATTGCTTATCTGGCACGGTCTATTCAAAAATCGGGAAAATGCTCCGTCAACTCCGATTATAAGCAAAAATGCGGACAAGGAAGCTCCCATTGTCACAGACTCAATCGTAGATACAAATTCAGAGAATGACAGTATTGCGCCGAGTCTAAAGATGATTTACAAGGCAAAACAACGCACGGAAACACAAAAGAATATAGCTGAGGTGACAATCCCAGCTGACAGTATCCCGGCTATTAAGAATGACAGCATTGCCAATGATACCATAAGGATAAATCCGAATGTAATAAACCTTGAAGAACTTATTGCACAGGAAGATTACCCCACCATACAACAATCAGAAAATCCAGATTGGTCATTGTCACTGGCATACGCAGGTAGTCTTGAACAAAATGACTTAAACCGTTATAGAATACCCAATCCGAATATTCCCAACGAGGAAGGGCCTGATAGTGAAATCGAAGTCACGGAAAAGACTCGACATTACATGCCGTTGGTAATTGGCCTGTCTGTCAATAAGTCGCTTTCCTCGCGTTGGAGCGTGGAATCGGGGCTGCGTTACACATTCTTGCGGTCAGACTTCCTATCTCAAAGCAAAGTGATGAACAAGGAAACAGTTCAACGCATACATTATATAGGCGTACCCTTGAAATTCAACTACCGTATATTCACATATAATGATTTTTCGCTATACGGACAAGGAGGTGGTGCAATAGATATTCCTGTCAACGGAAGTCAGTCTATACTGGAGTATTCGCCACAATTGGGTACTTCCACCAACACTACATTCAATATTCATGCGCCATTGCAATGGTCAGTAGAGGGTGGATTAGGCATACAGTATCACTTTACGCCATCGTTCAGCATATACGCCGAACCGTCGTTCAAATACTATTTTAATCCTGGCTCCGACATAAAGACAATACGGCAGGATAAACCATTTGAGTTTACCATACCGATAGGTCTAAGGTTGACTGTAATATGATAAAAATCAGAGTTCCTATGCAGTCTTTGGGGTATATTTTCATCTATATGGTGAAATTATCAAACCCAAAGACGTGTATAAGGTAACAGACTATATTCGGAATGGTGTTCTTCTTATTCGCAACACCGTTTTCCCCGGCAACAAGAAACTGGCGCAATTGATGATTTACGCCACCAACCGCTGCCAGTCGCGTTGTCGTCACTGCTCGATATGGCAGAAGCCACACGATACGCTTTCAAAAGATGAAATCGTGTCGATAATGTCGAGTAGCTGCATAAGCCGTCACACAACAGTAGGACTTGAAGGCGGTGAGTTTGTGTTGCACCCGCAGGCAGCAGAGATATTGGAGTGGTTTCAGGCGAACCATCCCAACTACACACTGCTCTCAAACTGCCTCCTGCCGCAAAAGGTGATAGACCTGATAAGATGCTACCGGCCCAAGCATCTTTACATCTCGCTTGACGGGAACCGCGACACATATAAAAATATGCGAGGGGTGGACGGCTACGACAAGGTAATCCGGGTAATTGAGGAGCTTAAAGATGAGATCCCCCTATCGCTTATGTTCTGCCTTTCGCCGTTTAACAGCTTCAAGGACATGGAATATACCATTGACATTGCAAAACGCTATGGGATTGATATCCGCATAGGCATATACGGCACGATGGCATATTTCGACACAAAAGCCGAAATGTTGCAGGCTCAGGGGGAGGAATATATTTCACAAATTCCTGCAAACATACACGACACACAGGAGAACTATGATTTTGTGGCTCTTTATGACCAGTGGCGCAACGGACATCTTCGCCTCCGTTGCCATTCAATCGCCAACTCGCTCGTTATCCACCCTGACGGTAATGTGCCGCTATGCCAGAACCTTGATGTTATACTCGGCAATATAAAGGAAAAAACTCTTGACTCTATTTTTAATTCGGCTGAAAGAGTTGCGACGCAATGCCGTTACTCTAAGAGGGTGTTTCATAACGATTGTTAATTTGTGGGAAGTCTGTTTAGGAGCATTGCCACACCTGCAATAATAACCATCTGTCGTGCGACCTCCAATGTATCCTCATAATTTCTGCATAATCGTCGGAA
>SCEG01000407.1 GCA_004102805.1 Muribaculaceae bacterium Isolate-002 (NCI) | reverse complement strand
TGCCATGCCGTGCAGATATACGCCGCAGGTTGCAGCCTCCGGGGCATCCATTCCCTGCGCCAGCAATCCCAGGATCACGCCGGTCAGCACATCTCCGCTGCCTGCCGTAGCCATTCCACTGTTGCCCGTGGTATTCAGATAACAGGCTCCCTGTTCCTTACATACCACAGTCCTCGCATCCTTGGCAACTGCTACGGCATGAAATCGCTTGGCCAGTATTTTCGCACATGTGGGCAGATCGTCCTTGCACTCCGGGATTGTCCGCTGGAGCAGTCTTGACATTTCCCCCACATGAGGTGTCAGAAGGATCACTCTGCCTTCCGCACCCTGGGCGCGCAGTTCTTCTGCCAGCATCCTGCCGTTCTCCTCTGCCAGGAGGTTTAGGGCATCTGCATCCAGCACCAGC
>SCEG01000406.1 GCA_004102805.1 Muribaculaceae bacterium Isolate-002 (NCI) | reverse complement strand
CCTCGGTCTCAATGGCGGCGATGCCGATGCCCCGCAGATCCCCGACCTGCTGGGCGAAGGCCAGGGCCAGCTCCTGCGAGGGTCCTCCGCTGCCCGCCTCTCCCTCCAGGCGCACCGTGGTTTCTCCGGCGGCGATCAGGATGCAGGGCGGCGCCACGGGACGCTGGCGGCAACGTACCTCCCGCGCCAGCGCGCCGAGAAAAAGCCCGGCCTGCCGGGAATCCCCTTCCAGAAACGAGGTGAGCACCGTGGCCACGAGGCCTTCCCGCTCCGCCGCCGCCACAGCCGCCACACAAGCGTCCTCCAACCCGTGGATCACAAAAGTGTGGACGCGCGGCAGCCCGGCCTTGGGCGTTACCGGCAGGGAGGACCCGCGGCTCTGGTGCGCGACGGCCTACGCCGGAGC
>SCEG01000405.1 GCA_004102805.1 Muribaculaceae bacterium Isolate-002 (NCI) | reverse complement strand
CTGCGGGCTTGCCCGGATTATGCCGCGCCCCGGCTCCGGCAGACCGTGTTTCAGGCGCTGGAGGCCGCCGGGCCGCGCGTGGGCGCGGGTCTGCGCGTCCTGGTCAAACCCAATCTGATCACGGCCCAGCCTCTGGCCTGCTCTGATCCCGAAGTGACGGCGGCGGTCTGCGCCTGGCTGCGGGAACATGGCACCAAAGTGGCGCTGACCTATTCGCCGGCGTTCGCCTGCTCCGAAGAAGTTGCCCGCTAGATCGACCTGGTGTAAACCCTGCGGTTCTTGAAGCTCACAGTGCGGCACCCGGACCGACCCCTTCTCGGACGTCCCCCGCTGCCCCCCTCGACGCACGCGTCCTCATCATCTCGGGGTAGCCGCCCGTGTCATTGGTGTTCGCAGCGTGCGCCGGT
>SCEG01000404.1 GCA_004102805.1 Muribaculaceae bacterium Isolate-002 (NCI) | reverse complement strand
GTACGGTGTCAGGGCCGGGCCCTGCTTCCGGGTGCTGGTAATGGCGTTTCTGCTGCTGGGTTCCTGCCTCCAGGTCAATCTGGTCTGGGAACTGGCCGACATGTTCAACGGCATGATGGTTCTGCCCAACCTGGTGGCCCTCATCGGTCTGGCAAAGCTGGTGTCCAAGGCCCTGGACGACTATGAGGAGCATGGCGAAAGCGCACCCTTATAACTTCTCTGCGCCCGGCTGGCGCTTGTTTGGCGCGACGCCCCCGCACCTTCTCGAATGAAGATGCGGGGGCTTTTCCCGTTGTGCGGAAGGAAGAGGGTGGGGGGGGCGGGAAGGGAGAAACGCTCAGCGCTGCCGTTGCAGGCGGTCCCGCAGGATGACGGCCAGCAGGTTCATGCCCAGCACCAGCAGGATC
>SCEG01000403.1 GCA_004102805.1 Muribaculaceae bacterium Isolate-002 (NCI) | reverse complement strand
CAGGTACATCATAACAAGGTGAAGTTCATCCAGCTGTCCCGGGTAGATGCCGGACAGATTTTGGCAGTCATCGTTGCCGAAGGCAATGTGATCAAGAACAATATCCTGGCAGTGGATCGGGAACTGGATGATGAGACGCTTTTGAAGCTGAATATCCTGCTGAACACACACCTCAATGGTTTGTCCATGGAGGAGATCAATTTGGGAATGATCGCAGCGATGAAACAGCAGGCCGGAATCCACAGTGAGATCGTCAGTAAGGTGATCGATGCCGTGGCAGATGCCATCAAGGCAGACGAAGATCTGGAGATCTACACCAGCGGCGCGAACAACATTTTCCGGTATCCGGAGCTGGCAGATCAGTCCAAGGCAAGTGAACTGATCAATGCTTTCGAGGAGAAGCAGCA
>SCEG01000402.1 GCA_004102805.1 Muribaculaceae bacterium Isolate-002 (NCI) | reverse complement strand
TGATGGAAGCGCACATTGCTTTCCCCGGGCGGGACGGGTAAAGTCGGCTTGCAAAGCATGAACCTTTATCGCTCGTAATCTCTGGCCAGATTAAAATCGCAGGCAAGTTAACCGAAATATTGACCAGAAAGTAAGATTTGTCCCTATTTTTTCTGAAATTCTGTTTTTTAATCCCAAATTCCGGGCAGGTGAACGGGACGAACACCTGCCCAATACGGACGTAGCCCTGAAAATCCGTCAGCGGACCGGATTTTCAGTCGAAGGGCAGTTCTTTGGGCGCGGCCCCATGCGCGTGGGGACGACCTTTTCGTCGTCTCCGCAGGGAGGAAACCGCCGCCTGAACGGATGCGGTTCCGGGTCTGCCCAGATGCCGCGTTTAAAGCGAAGAACAACATTTCGGATCAATA
>SCEG01000401.1 GCA_004102805.1 Muribaculaceae bacterium Isolate-002 (NCI) | reverse complement strand
CAAGCTCTCGGCCTTTGCCCTGGGCTCCTGCTGGGCCGGCTTCGCGGGCGTGATCTTCGCGGCCAAGACCACCTACATCAATCCCTCCAGCTTCACCTTCATGGAATCAGCCATGATTCTCTCCATGGTGGTGCTGGGCGGCATGGGTTCCATCGCGGGCGTGGTCATCGCGGCCCTGATCCTGATTCTGGCCCCGGAATACCTGCGCGCCTTTTCCGAATACCGGATGCTGATCTTCGGCGCGATCATGGTGATCATGATGATCTTCCGGCCCCAGGGTCTGATCAGCGGCGAACGCCGCCGCTACAGAATCAGCGCCCTGCACGGGGCCCACAATGGAGGCCGGGCATGAGGCCGGTGCTGGAAGTTTCGGGTCTTTCCCAGGATTTCGGCGGTCTGCGCGCCCT
>SCEG01000400.1 GCA_004102805.1 Muribaculaceae bacterium Isolate-002 (NCI) | reverse complement strand
GACCACGCCGAGATCATGCGAGATGAATAAATAACTCAGACCGAAATCCCGTTGCAGCCGCTTGAGCAGGTTGAGGATCTGGGCCTGCACGGCCACGTCCAGGGCGGAAACCGGCGCGTCGCAGCAGAGCAGTTCGGGGCGGCAGGCCACTGCGCGCGCGATGGCGATGCGCTGGCGCTGCCCGCCTGAAAACTGGAGGGGAAAGAGCCTGGCTTGCGCCGCACGCAGGCCCACAGCTTCCATTAATGAAAAAACTCTTTCCCGCCTTCTGGCTTTTTCGCCGACCTGGAGCAGATCCATGGGCTCGCGGATGATGTCGCCGGCCCGGCAGCGCGGGTTGAGCGAGGAATACGGGTCCTGGAAGATGAACTGGACGCGCCGCCTGAAGTCCAGGAGATCCTTTTTTTT
>SCEG01000399.1 GCA_004102805.1 Muribaculaceae bacterium Isolate-002 (NCI) | reverse complement strand
AAACGTCGTCTTCCGCCTTACCGCCGGGGATGGAGGCGGACAAATCGGCGCCGTTGTTATTTTGCATGGGGGTCACGGTAGAGTAGGCGACCAGGTTGTCAACATTCCCTCCGATGCTGATGGCCGTAACCGTACCGGACTGTTCCACCAGTTCCACGAAAGCCTGCTGACTATTTTCCGTCGTCGTGGAGGTTGTAGAGCCACCACTCCCCGCACGCATGGTCGGTTCATAGCCGCCCTTCCCATCCGGAGTCATTTTGGCGCACTTCTCATGTTGCCACTGGCCGCCTCGCTTGCCCTCTTTGTATGTCCATTTGTAAACGTTGCCATCTGTATCGATGACCTCACGGGACTGCCCACCGATGCTCAAAGAGAAAGACTCGCCCCATTTATACTCGGACCAGTTTA
>SCEG01000041.1 GCA_004102805.1 Muribaculaceae bacterium Isolate-002 (NCI) | reverse complement strand
TCGGCTATTTCGCCATAACTCATGTCGGTCTCGGCATAATGCCTGAGAACCTCTTCCCGGATTGCCTGACGTTTTTGTCGCGGCAAACTCTGAAATTTAATCATAATTTGACTCTTTTATGAGTCAACTTTTTTCAGGGCAAGACAGTTGAAAACCGGCTCTCCGGCAAGTGTGCGTAACTGTTGTCAGCCACCTGGCGGCAGAGCCGGTTTTCAGCCGGGTCGGGAAATTGCGTTATATGCGTATTTTTTTGACTATGCTGTGGTGTATGTCGTCGATTGCTATCATATAGATGCCCGGCGTCATGTTGCCGGTGGATATAGTGGTGCCTTCGCCCCGGGCTGTCACGATGCCTGACGCGTTGTATATCTGCCAGCGCGGGCTGTCGCCGGTGCCGGTGATGCGTATTTCACCCCGGCTGATTTCTATATCCGGACCGGCGCTGTCGATCTCTATGTCGTCGACACCGGCCTCGGGCATGGGAAATTGATGGGTGGCATTCATCTTGACGTCGCGGGCCGTGAAGTCAACCTCGACGGTATATTTGTCGCCGGTCTTGACCTTGGCGGTCCATTTGAGTCCGTCGGACGAAGCGGTGGCCTCGACGTTGTCGACACGTACGGCCTTTGGCTTGACCCACCAGAAGCGGGGCGATACGGTCACTGTCACCGAATTTGCTTTTTTGTCGGCCGACAGGGTGTACATCAGCTCGGACTTGCTGTTGGGTTTTCCGCGTCTGGCGATTTCTTCTGCTCCGGGCACATAATAGAGGGTGCGCCAGTATGATACGAATCCATGGCGGCAGGTCTGAATGGTGGTGTAGAGCTGCAAGTCCATGCTGCCGTAGGTATAGAACGCGTCGTCAAGAGAGCTGTCGGGCTCGTAGCAGACGATATCTTTCGCGTTGATGAACAGAGATCCATTATTGACAAGTTCGAATGCTATTCGGCCGAGTTTTACAGTATCGTTGTTAGCTGGGATTACGACTTTGCGCAGGTTGGGGCAATCTGCGAACGCACGGTAACCGATTTCGGAAGCTCCGCCGGTGTTGATCGTCTCAATCGCGGCGGCGCTGAAGGCGAAATCATTTATTTTCCTGAGAGTAGACGGCAGGGTGATCGAGGTCAGAGACGCGCAATCCTCGAAACATGACTGAGGTATCTCGTCAAGATGTTCCGGCCACACTACTTTTGTGATGGCTGTGCCGCTGAACTGGCCGCCGGATGTCTCCATCCTGGTGACAGTTGACGGAAGACACAATGTCGACAAAGATGAGCAGTTTCTGAAAAAATGCCGTTCCATATATGTGAGTGTCGGCGGAAGGGTGCATTCGGTCAGGGCGCTGCAGTTTTCGAAGAAGCCACAGCCTTGGGTGATGTTGGCCCGTATATCAGCCTTTTTGAGTGATTTGCAGTTGGAAAAGGCATAGTGGCCTATTTCAGTCACATTGGCAGGCACAATGAGGTCGACGATTGCCGAGGCGGTAAATGCCCAGTCTCCTATGTTTTCGAGCGAGGACGGGAAGCGCACGTATTGGGCTTTGTTGCCATAGAATGCCCCGCTATAGATTGTTGTCACACCTTCAGGCACTATGATTACACCGTTGGTCAAAGCCGGTGGCACAGCCGCAACTATGGCTGGATAGTGGTAGAGTATGCCGTCTTTGACATACATCGACTCGTCTCCCGCTGAGCTGTGAGCCTTGAATGTCTTGAGCGCGGTGGCTCCGTAAAACGCGCCGGGCTTTATCCAGACAAATCTGCCGGTGAAGGTGATGCTTTCCAAGGTGGTGTTGTCGGCGAATGCGCCTTCGCAAATTTCTTCGCAGCTTTCAGGCATGGTCCACGATGTGGCACCGGTGCCGGGAGGATAGCGCAGCAGTTGCTTGTCGCCGTTTTTGCAGCGGATAAACAGATTGCCTCCGTCAGAGCGGAAATAGGGGCTCGACGGACTCACGCTGAATGATTTAAGCGATTTGCATCCGGCGAATGTCCTGTATCCGATATCCTTCACGGTCTTGGGAATGTAGACCGACGTGATTTCATCCTGTTGGTAGAAACATGGTTTGTCATCGTAGTCGGGCTCTGATGTCCAGAATGTGTCAAAACGGCCGACTGCATCTACTGTGTAGTCGACTCCTTCGTAGGTCACTTTTTCGGGTATGCGGACCTCGCCGGTGAGCTTGACTCCGGTTTTGACTCCCAATATTTCCGCGTGCACGGTCTCGGTGTCGATTCTGTAGATGAGATTGTCATCGCCGATGAAGCGGATATCCTCCGCGCCGACAGGCAGCCATGTGATAATGGCCGATGCAAGAAATGTAAGAATTTTTTTAATGTGCATGATATTCTGTTTTTATCATGGCAAAGGTGGCATAATTATGGCGTCGGACGAAATTTGAGCCGTCTACAAATAATCTACATGACGGGAGTCGCGGCAAATAGACAACCCCGCACACCTTGCTGCGCCTGGTGTGCGGGGTTAAGTGAAATTCAGGTGTTCTTCTGAAGTCCGGGGCATTGCGCCCCTCTCTTCAGAGGATATTCCGCCGGTTAATCTTCTTGAGTGGGGGCGATGTCGGGTGTGGAATACCACGAGGAGTACATCAGATAGTTGTGTGCGATTTTGATATTCATCTCGCGGGCTTTTTCCGGCTCGACCATCTTTATGAATTTTGCGGGAGCGCCGCCCCAAAGCTCGTTGGGGCCAATTTTGGTGCGTGAGAGCACTACGGAGCCGGCGGCCACGAGGGCGCCTTCGCCCACTTCGGCGTCGTCCATCACCACGGCGCCCATGCCGATGAGGGCATAGTCATGGATTTTTGCGCCGTGTATCACCACATTGTGGCCGATCGACACGTGGTTGCCTATCTCGATTGTCGACTTGCGGTAGAGAGTGTGGAGCACGGAGCCGTCCTGAATGTTGACGCAGTCGCCGATGCGTATGGAGTTGACGTCGCCGCGTATCACGGTGCTGAACCATACAGAGCAATCGTTGCCCATCACTACGTCGCCGACGATAGTGGCGTTTTCTGCGAGAAAGCAGTTATCGCCTATTTTCGGAGTAAATCCGCGCACGGGAACTATGAGTGCCATATAAGTGTAATTTTGAATTTTGAGTGGGAATTTTGGGTGGGGTCAGACCGGTCCGACCAGTCAGACAGGTCAGACAGGTCCGACCAGTCCGACCTAAATTATGAATTATGAATTATGCATTATGAATTGCTCAAAGCGGCAGGGTGCGTTCGCGGAGCCATTGCTGCTCTTCGGGTGAGAGCAGGGGTGAGAGGCGGGCGTAGACAGTGGCGTGATATTCGTTGACCCAGCGTATCTCGGCCGGTGTCATCATCGACAGTTCGAAGAGATTGCGGTCGAAGGGGAAAAGTGTGAGGGTCTCGAATTTGAGAAAACGGCCGAACTCGGTGGTGAACGCCGGCACGGTGAGCACCAGGTTTTCGCAGCGTATGCCGTGCACGCCTTCGCGGTAGACGCCGGGCTCGTTGGAAGTTATCATGCCCGGGGTGAGGGGAGTGGGGTTCTCGTTGAGACGGATGTTCTGCGGGCCTTCATGCACGTTGAGGAAGTGGCCCACGCCGTGGCCGGTGCCGTGGAGATAGCTCAGGCCGTGCTGCCAGAGAAACTGGCGTGCGAGAGCGTCGAGCTGTGCGCCGCGTGTGCCTTCGGGGAATATGGCGGTGCCAAGGGCTATGTGTCCTTTCATGACGAGGGTGAAGTCGCTCTTTTCCTGCGCAGTGGGAGTGCCGAGTGCTATTGTGCGGGTGATGTCGGTGGTGCCGTCGAGATATTGTGCGCCCGAGTCGACAAGCAGCAGACCGGTGGGCTGCAGGGTGGCATCGCTCTCTTTGTTGGCCGAGTAGTGCACGATGGCTCCGTGGGCTCCGTAGCCGGCGATGGTGTCGAAGCTGAGATCGAAGTAGAGAGGCTGTTGCGAGCGGTATTTCTGCAATATGTCGGCAACGGTGATTTCTGTGATGGTTTCGCCTGCGGCAAGACGTTGCTCAATCTCGATGAATGACTTGACCAGAGCTGCGCCGTCGCGCTCCATGGCAGAGTGTGTGCCTTCGATCTGTATTTCGTTCTTGCACCCTTTGAGCATCGGTATGGGTGATGTGCCGTAATGGCGTGATGCGCCGAGAGCCGAGCAGATGCGCTGGGCTGTGCGGCTTTCGTCGACGAGCACTTTCTGCTGCGGCAGCGACGAGAGGAAGCCGAGCACCGAGTCGTAGGGGGCGGTGGTTACGCCTGCCTCAAGCAGATATGCCTTGATGGCGTCGTCGGTCTTGGCGGGGTCGATGAAGAGGGTGGAGCCTTTGGGCGATATGAACAGGAACGATGTGGCAACGGGGTTGCATGTCACGTCGGTGCCGCGGATATTGAGCGTCCAGGCTATTTCGTCGAGGGCAGAAATGAACATGGCGTCGATGCCGCGTGCGGTGAGGCTGTCGGTGACTGCCTTTATCTTGTCGGATGCCGATTGTCCGGCATATTTTATGTCGTGAATGAATATCTTGTCCTGCGGAAGAGCGGGGCGGTCGGGCCACACGTCGCCGACGGGATCAAAGTCGGTCAGCAGTTCGATACCGGCAGCCGACAGGCTTTCGGCGAGATTGCTCACGGCACTGTGGGAGAACAGCATGCCGTCGATGCCGACATATTGTCCGGCGGGCACGTTGTCGCAGAGCCAGCGGGCTATGGAGGGGGTGTCGGCGAGGCCGTCTTTCATCAGTGTTATTCCGGTGCCGTCGAGTTGTCGGGCTGCCTGTATGAAGTAGCGTGAGTCGGTCCAGAGCAGAGCCTTGTCGAGGGTCACGACGAGGTCGCCGGCCGAGCCGGTGAAGCCCGAGAAGAAGCGTCGTGCCTGCCAGTGGTCGGCGAGGTATTCGCTCTGGTGCGGGTCAATCTGTGGAATTACGGCGGCATATATGCCGTTGGCCTTCATGTGGCTGCGGAGCGCGTCAATGCGCGTCGTGATAGCGGTGTTCATGGGCGTGATATCTTATTTTTGGATTTATTTTGTCGGTTTATTCACTGGCGTGAATATGCAAATATACAGAAAAATCCGGTTGCGACGGTTTTGCCCGGACAAAAAAATGCCGGGCATCATCTAAAATAGGTAAAATAAGTCAGCAGTAGCCGAGAAGGCTCAGGATGAATGGGGCGAGGAGGGCTGTCAGCAGGCCGTTGAGGGTCAGGCCGAGCGACGAGAATGCTCCGTAGCGTTCGCTGCGCTCCATGGCGGCAGATGTGCCTACAGCATGGGCGGCGGTGCCGATTGACAGTCCGGTGGCTATCTGGCTGCGCACGCGGCTCATTTTGACCATTCTGAAGCCTGCCATGCCGCCGAATATGCCTGTGCAAACCACCACGGCGGCGGTGAGCGAGGGTATGCCTCCGGTGGCTTCGGAGATTTCCATGGCTATGGGTGTGGTGACGGCTTTGGGGGCGAGTGACATGATTACCTCGCGCGAGGCTCCGAGCAGGTCGGCCACCAGCACTACCGACACAACGCCTGCCACACAGCCGGCAAGCTCGGCGGCCAGCAGCGGCAGCATCTGTTTCTTGATTGACTCGAGCTGGCGATAGAGAGGCACGCCGAGAGCCACTACGGCAGGTTTGAGCCAGAAATCGATATATTCGCCCCCTTCGCTGTAGGTGTCGTAGTCGATGCCTGCGCCGCAAAGTATGCATATCAGCAGGGCGATGGAGATGAGTATGGGGTTGAGCAGTTTGATGCCGGTGCGTCGCTGCAGCTGCTGTGAGCCTACATATACGCAAAATGTGAGCGCAATGAGGAAATATTTGTTGGTGAGGAGTTCCATATCAGTGTTTTATCGGATTGGAGAAATGTCGGCTGATGCCTGAGGTGAAGCGGCGCGCATACTGGTGGGTCCAGCCGGTGACGGCGATGATGGCGAATGTGCTTGCTATGGTGGCGATCATGATGGGGAGGAGCTCTCCTTTTATCACCCCGAGGCAGCGCATGAGCCCGACGCCGGCCGGCACGAAGAAAAATCCGAGGTTGCGCACCAGAAAGTCGGATATGCGGTCGACCCAGCTGATGCGCACGACGCGGGTCTTGAGCGCTGCTGTCAGCAGCAGCATTCCTATTATGCTCGAGGGAACGGGTATCCCGGTGACTGCCACTATCAGTTCGCCGGCGGCGAGAAAGGCAAACAATATGCCACACTGTAATATCATATAGCTTGAAAATATGAGTGAAAACTTCTTTAAAATAAAAAATAACCGTCCCGCGGTAACCCGAAGCAGTTATTCATGGACAGTTATATATAAATAATGTTGCCGCTGCATCGCGGAGCGGTGCAAAGGTAGTGAAAAAAGTATATGCGGCAATCGTTATTTCGATATTTAACGTTGCGGCTGCGTTTTTTGTTGTGTGACCCGGGAAATCTTGCTTGATGAAGGGATAGGCATGGCCGCAAAGTTGTCCCTGCGACGGGTGGCGGGTTGTGCCCGTTTTTGGCGTTATTTGCTGCTTTAGGGTACGTTTTGGGTGTGAGATGGGACTCTCCGAACAAAAAAAATGCAAAAAGTGGAAAAAAATAATTCGGAAATGTTTGGTGATTTAAAAACTTTGCGTAACTTTGCAACCGCATTTGAGCCTCAAACGTGGCGCACGATGCAAGAGAAAATTGAAAGCAAGCCTCTTTAGCTCAGTTGGCCAGAGCACGTGATTTGTAATCTCGGGGTCGTTGGTTCGAATCCGACAAGAGGCTCGAAATTGAAACAAGCGATGTGCCGGAAAAGTTTTTGCTTTTCGATTGATTTTGGCGCGGCTTGTTGACCGGGCGAATACCAGAGTGGCCAAATGGGGCAGACTGTAAATCTGCTGGTTTATACCTTCGGTGGTTCGAATCCATCTTCGCCCACAATTTAAGTTGCGGAAGTAGCTCAGTTGATAGAGCATCAGCCTTCCAAGCTGAGGGTCGCGAGTTTGAGCCTCGTCTTCCGCTCAAAGTTTTACACTGGTTTGCCAATGTAGCTCAGGGGTAGAGCACTTCCTTGGTAAGGAAGAGGTCGCGGGTTCAAATCCCGCCATCGGCTCAAAATTTTAAAAAGTTCAAAGCCCCGATAGCGTCCTGCGGTATCGTGGTTACTTATTGAAAGTTAATCATTTAATCAAATAAATAGCAAAGTTATGGCTAAAGAGAAATTCGAAAGAACCAAACCGCATGTTAACATCGGCACCATCGGTCACGTTGACCACGGTAAAACCACTTTGACTGCGGCTATCACTACTGTTCTTGCAAAGGCAGGTCTTTCTGAAGTTAAGTCATTTGACCAGATTGACAACGCCCCCGAAGAAAAAGAGCGTGGTATTACTATCAACACCGCACACGTTGAATACGAGACTGCAAACCGTCACTATGCACACGTAGACTGCCCCGGACACGCTGACTACGTTAAGAACATGGTTACCGGTGCTGCTCAGATGGACGGTGCTATCATCGTAGTAGCTGCTACTGATGGTCCCATGCCCCAGACTCGTGAGCACATCCTTCTCGCCCGTCAGGTGAACGTTCCCCGTATCGTAGTGTTCCTGAACAAATGCGACATGGTTGACGACGAAGAGATGCTCGAACTCGTTGAAATGGAAATGCGCGAACTTCTCTCAGCTTACGAATATGACGGTGACGAGACTCCCATCATCCGTGGTTCAGCTCTCGGTGCCCTCAACGGCGAGCCCGAATGGGAAGCTAAGGTTATGGAACTCATGGCAGCTGTTGACACATGGATTCCCCTGCCTCCCCGCGATATCGACAAACCCTTCCTTATGCCTGTTGAAGACGTGTTCTCAATCACCGGTCGTGGTACCGTTGCTACCGGTCGTATCGAGACTGGTATCGTGAAAGTAGGCGATGAGGTTCAGATCATGGGTCTTGGCGCTGACATGAAGTCAACCGTTACCGGCGTTGAGATGTTCCGTAAACTTCTCGATCAGGGTGAAGCAGGTGACAACGTAGGTCTCCTCCTCCGCGGTATCGACAAGAAAGAAATCAAACGCGGTATGGTAATCTGCCACCCCGGAGTTGTTAAGCCCCACAGCAAATTCAAAGCTTCGGTTTATATCCTGAAGAAAGAAGAAGGTGGTCGTCACACTCCGTTCCACAACCACTA
The DNA here is from genome assembly GCA_004102805.1 of Muribaculaceae bacterium Isolate-002 (NCI). Taxonomy (GTDB): domain Bacteria; phylum Bacteroidota; class Bacteroidia; order Bacteroidales; family Muribaculaceae; genus JAGBWK01. Next base: position 19,596 of record SCEG01000041.1, on the reverse strand, counting down.
CCGTCCCCAGTTCTACATCCGTACGCTTGACGTAACCGGTGAGATCACTCTTCCCGAAGGTGTGGAAATGGTAATGCCCGGTGACCACGTAGAAATCATCGTCGAGCTCATCAACCCCGTAGCTTGCGACCAGGGTCTCCGTTTCGCTATCCGCGAAGGTGGACGTACAGTAGGTTCAGGTCAGATCACTGAAATCCTCGAATAATACCCTCGGGGAAATCTACTGAAAGATAAACAACAAGTCAGGTTCCTGACGGAACCATCAGTCGGAACCTGACTTTTTATACACGGGAATAGCTCAGTCGGTAGAGCACTGGTCTCCAAAACCAGGTGTCGGGAGTTCGAGCCTCTCTTCCCGTGCTAAAATTTTTAAAATGAAAAAACTTAAACTACTTACGAATATAGAGGAGTCGTATGCCGAACTTCGGTATAAGACTTCTTGGCCTACCAGAAAGCAGTTGATAAAAAGCGCATGCATCGTCATGATTGCTTCCGTGATTATCGCTCTGATAATCTTTTTGATTGACTTTGTATGGCAACATTTGGTGGGATTTGTTTATCCCAATTAATCTCTGAAAGTGGATTGATCGATGGCTGAATCTAAGAAGGCGTGGTACGTATTGCGTGCCATTTCAGGAAAAGAAGCGAAGGTGAAAGAAGTGCTTGACGCCCAGATGCGCAACACTGACCTTGGCAACTATCTGTTTCAAGTGTTGATACCCACTGAAAAGGTGTTGACAGTGCGTAACGGGAAGAAGGTTGTAAAAGAAAAGAACCTTTATTCCGGTTATGTTTTTGTTGAGGCTGACCTTCAGGGTGAGGTTATGCACACTCTGCGTAACACCACCAACGTGATTGATTTTCTCAAGGGTCGCGGCAAGGATGCAAAGCCCGAATCGCTTCGCGAGAGCGAGGTGATGCGCATGCTCGGCACAGCCGATGACCTCAATGAAATTCCCGAAGAAGGTGTCAATGACTATATGGTCGGAGAAAGCGTAAAAGTCAACTACGGCCCGTTCACCGGATTTATCGGTAAAATCATTGATGTCTATCCCGAGAAGAAGAAACTGAAGGTAGAGGTTAAGATTTTTGGTAGAAAGACTCCGTTGGAGCTTGAAAATTCGCAGGTAGAGCGTGAATTGCGCGAGTCGTAATGTTGTTACGGACATGAAGGCGCGTGTGAGGCATGCGAAAAACAAACAAATTAAAATAGTAATTAGAAATGGCTAAAGAAATTGCTGGACAGATCAAATTGCAGATTAAAGGTGGAGCAGCAAATCCATCGCCGCCAGTAGGTCCCGCACTGGGTTCGAAGGGCATCAATATCATGGAGTTTTGCAAGCAATTCAATGCCCGCACCCAGGACAAGGCAGGTAAAGTGCTTCCTGTAGTAATCACTTACTACACTGACAAGAGCTTTGACTTCGTCGTTAAGACTCCTCCTGTGGCTATCCAGTTGCTGGAAGTCACCAAGAAGAAGAGTGGTTCTGCTCAGCCTAACCGTACGAAGGTGGCTGAAATCACCTGGGAGCAGGTTAAAGCAATTGCTGAAGACAAAATGCCTGATTTGAATTGCTTCACGGTAGAATCTGCGATGAAGATGGTTGCCGGAACAGCCAGAAGCATGGGTATCACCGTAAAAGGGGCGTTCCCTGAAAATAACTAATAAACTTCAATTGACATGGGTAAACTTACAAAGAATCAAAAGTTGGCTTTAGAGAAGATTGAAGCTGGGAAGGCGTACACACTTGCGGAAGCGGCAGAAAAGGTAAAGGAAATCACTTATACCAAATTCGATGCCTCACTCGATATCGACGTGCGTCTTGGCGTAGATCCCCGAAAGGCCAATCAAATGGTACGTGGTGTGGTAACACTTCCCCACGGAACCGGCAAGCAAGTCAAAGTGCTTGTACTTTGCAATCCCGATGCTGAAGCTGCAGCGACCGCAGCGGGTGCCGACTACGTAGGTCTTGAAGAGTATATCGACAAGATCAAGGGTGGCTGGCTTGATGTCGATGTCATCATCGCTCAGCCCGCGGTAATGGGTAAAATCGGTGCTGTGGCCCGTGTGCTGGGTCCCCGCGGTCTGATGCCCAACCCCAAGAGCGGCACTGTGACTGTTGACGTCGCAAAGGCTGTAGAGGAAGTCAAGAAGGGTAAGATCGACTTCAAGGTCGACAAGAACGGTATCGTTCACTCTTCGATTGGTAAAGTGTCATTTACCGCTGAGCAGATGAAAGACAATGCCCGCGAGTTTATCAACACTCTTATCAAACTCAAGCCCGCGGCTGCCAAGGGAACATATATCAAGAGCGTTTATCTTTCGAGCACAATGAGTCCCGGTGTAAAGATTGACACCAAGAGCATTGACGTTTAATCCATTTAACGAGACGAAGAAATGAAAAAGGAAGATAAAGCAATCATAATTGACCAGATCAAAGAGACTCTCAGCAGCTACAGTTGCTTCTATCTTGCAGAGACTGCAGGACTTGACGCTGAAGCTACCAGCGAATTGCGCAGAGCTTGTTTCCAGGACGACATCAAGCTTGTCGTTGTGAAGAACACTTTGCTCCACAAAGCGCTCGAGAGCATCGATTTTGACTTCAGTGAAATTTATTCTGTGCTTCACGGCTCGACCTCTCTGCTTTGCTCTAACACGGGCAACGCTCCGGCCAAGCTGCTCAAGAAGATGCAGAAGAAGGACCAACCCCTTCCCCGCCTCAAGGCGGCTTATGTAGAGGAGACTATCTATGTAGGTGAAGATCAGCTCGACACTCTGTCGAAAATCAAGAGCAAAAACGAACTTATCGCCGACGTTGTCGCGTTGCTCCAGTCACCTGCCAAGAGCGTTGTTTCCGCCCTTCAGTCTGGTGGCAACAAGCTTCACGGTATCCTTGAGACATTATCAAACAAAGAATAATAAAAAAGAAAATAAACAAATTAAATCATACAAAAATGGCAGATTTGAAAGCTTTTGCAGAACAATTAGTTAACCTTTCAGTAAAGGAAGTAAACGAACTTGCTCAGATTCTCAAAGAAGAGTACGGTATCGAACCTGCAGCAGCTGCAGTAGCAGTAGCAGCCGGTCCCGCAGCAGGCGCACCCGCAGCTGAAGAGAAAACAGCTTTTGACGTAGTTCTCAAGAACGCCGGCGCAAGCAAACTCGGTGTTGTGAAGCTCGTTAAAGAACTCACCGGTCTTGGCTTGAAAGAAGCTAAAGAATTGGTAGACGGTGCTCCTTCTGTAGTTAAGGAAGGTCTCGCTAAAGCAGACGCCGAAGGCCTCAAGAAACAACTTGAAGAGGCTGGTGCTGAAGTTGAACTGAAATAATATTGCCTGATATTCAGGCGATTAGGTTAAGAGTCATCGTAAGATGATTCTTAACCTTATTGTGTTCATTATTAATTCAAGTTCACTAATCTACGCAATATTTTTTAGATGTCAGTTTCACAAGAAAAACCCCGTATAAATTTTGCATCGGTAAAGAATCAGCTCCCTTATCCTGACTTTCTCGAGGTGCAATTAAAATCATTCCGCGACTTTCTCCAGCTTGAGACTGCGCCGGAGAAAAGAAATAACGAGGGGCTTTATAAGGTTTTTGCGGAAAACTTCCCGATAGCCGACACTCGCAACAATTTCGTTCTTGAGTTTTTGGACTATTATATCGATCCTCCCCGCTACACCATCGAGGAGTGTCTTGACCGCGGCCTTACGTATAGCGTACCCTTGAAAGCCAAGTTGAAATTATACTGTACCGACCCTGACCATGAGGACTTTGCAACGGTTATCCAGGATGTATATCTTGGTCCTATCCCTTATATGACGGAGAAAGGTACGTTTGTAATCAACGGGGCAGAGCGCGTGGTAGTGTCACAGTTGCACCGTTCGCCGGGCGTGTTCTTCGGACAGAGCACCCATGCCAACGGCACCAAGCTCTACTCGGCGCGTATAATTCCTTTCCGTGGCTCATGGATTGAATTTGCCACTGACATCAACAACGTGATGTACGCTTACATCGACCGCAAGAAAAAATTGCCCGTGACAACTCTGTTGCGTGCAATCGGTCTGGAAAGCGACAAAGATATCATTGAGATCTTCGGACTCGCCGAAGAAATCAAGGTCAACAAGACCAACCTCAAGAAGGCAGTCGGCCGCAAGCTTGCCGCCCGTGTGCTCCGCACCTGGGTGGAAGACTTCGTTGACGAAGATACCGGCGAGGTTGTGTCAATCGAGCGTAACGACGTGGTCATCGACCGCGAGACAGTGCTCGAGGAGGACCACATCGACGCCATTCTTGAAGCTGGCGTGCAAAACATCCTCCTTCACAAAGAGGATGCCAACACCTCTGACCACTCGATTATTTTCAACACACTTCAGAAAGATACATCAAACTCCGAAAAGGAGGCTATACAATATATCTATCGCCAGTTGCGCAACGCCGAGCCGCCGGATGACGCCAGCGCCCGTGAGGTCATCACCAACCTTTTCTTCTCTGAAAAGCGTTACGACCTGGGCGAAGTGGGCCGTTACCGCATCAACAAGAAACTCGGCCTGACCACTCCGATGGACGTCAAGGTGCTCACCAAAGAGGATATCATCGAAATCATCAAGTATCTCATTGAGCTTATCAACTCAAAGACCGATGTCGACGATATCGACCACCTGAGCAACCGCCGCGTGCGCACTGTAGGCGAGCAGCTCTACAACCAGTTCGGCGTAGGTCTGGCACGCATGTCGCGCACCATCCGCGAGCGCATGAACGTGCGTGACAACGAGGTGTTCACACCCATCGACCTTATCAACGCCAAGACCATATCTTCGGTCATCAACACATTCTTCGGCACCAACGCCCTGTCACAGTTCATGGACCAGACAAACCCGTTGGCCGAGATGACCCACAAGCGCCGTATGTCGGCACTCGGTCCCGGCGGTCTGTCGCGTGAGCGCGCAGGCTTCGAGGTGCGCGACGTGCACTACACCCACTACGGACGTCTCTGCCCGATCGAGACCCCTGAAGGTCCCAACATCGGTCTTATATCATCGCTCTGCGTCTACGCCAAGATCAACGACCTCGGATTTATCGAGACACCCTACCGCGAGGTCAAGGATGCCAAGGTCAATCTCAACAACGACGACGTCGTTTATCTCACCGCCGAGATTGAGGAGGGTAAAGTGATTGCCCAGGGCAATGCACCCCTCAATGACGACGGCACCTTTATCCGCGAGCGCGTCAAGGCACGTCTCGACGCCGACTTCCCCGTCGTTCCCCCGCAGGAGGTGGAGCTCATGGACGTGTCGCCCACGCAGATCGCCTCGATTGCGGCATCGCTCATCCCCTTCCTCGAGCATGACGACGCCAACCGCGCGCTCATGGGATCTAACATGATGCGCCAGGCAGTGCCTCTGATGCGTTCGGAAAGCCCCATCGTTGGTACAGGCCTCGAAGGTCAGCTCATCCGCGACTCGCGCACTCAGATCACAGCCGAAGGCGAGGGTACAATCGAATTTGTCGACGCCCGTTGCATCCGCATCCGCTACGACCGCACCGAAGAGCAGGAATTCGTGGCATTCGAGTCGGCCGTCAAGGAATACTCGATACCCAAGTTCCGCAAGACCAACCAGAGCACCACTATTGACCTTCGCCCCATCTGCGTGAAAGGTCAGCGTGTCAAGAAAGGCGACATCCTCACCGAAGGTTATTCGACCGAAAACGGCGAGCTCGCTCTCGGACGCAACCTCAAGGTGGCGTTCATGCCCTGGAAAGGTTACAACTACGAGGACGCAATCGTGCTCAACGAGCGCGTTGTCAAGGAGGATATCCTCACCTCGGTACACGTCGACGAATATTCACTCGAGGTGCGCGAGACCAAGCGCGGTATGGAAGAACTCACCTCCGATATCCCCAACCTCAGCGAAGACGCCACCAAAGACCTCGACGAGCGCGGTATCATACGTATCGGCGCACATGTCGTGCCCGGTGACATCATGATCGGTAAGATCACTCCCAAAGGAGAGTCTGACCCCACCCCCGAGGAGAAACTTCTCCGTGCCATCTTCGGCGACAAGGCCGGCGATGTCAAGGACGCTTCTCTTAAGGCATCTCCCTCGCTCAAGGGCGTTGTCATCGGCACCAACCTCTTCTCGCGTGCCGTCAAGACAAAGAAGAACAAAGCAACCAACGCACTTCTCCCCAAGCTCGACGAGGAATATGAGGACAAGCTCAACAACCTCAAGAACATACTTGTGTCGAAGCTCCTCAAACTCACCGAAAAGCACAAGTCAAACGGCGTGAAAGACTTCCTCGGCACCGACGTCATCGCCAAGGACCAGAAATTCAGCGCCCCCGTGCTCAAGGAAATCGACTACGACACAATCAATCTCAGCAACTGGACAGAGGACGACCACACCAACGAACTCATCCGCCAGACCATTGCCAACTATCTGCGCAAATCGAAAGAGGTCGACGCAGAGCTCCGCCGCAAGAAATTCGACATCTCTATCGGCGACGAGCTGCCTTCAGGCATCATGCAGATGGCCAAAGTCTACATCGCCAAGAAGCGCAAGATCAGCGTCGGCGACAAGATGGCGGGTCGTCACGGTAACAAAGGTATCGTGTCGCGCATCGTGCGTCAGGAAGATATGCCGTTCCTTGCCGACGGTACGCCCGTCGACATCGTGCTCAACCCTCTGGGTGTGCCCTCGCGTATGAACCTCGGACAGATTTTCGAGACAGTGCTCGGTTGGGCCGGCCGTGAGCTCGGCGAGAAATTCGCCACTCCGATTTTCGACGGCGCTACGCTCGACGACCTCAACGAATGGACCGACAAGGCAGGCCTGCCCCGCTACGGAAAGACCTACCTCTACGACGGCGGCACCGGCGAACGCTTCGACCAGCCCGCCACCGTGGGAGTCATCTACATGCTCAAACTCGGTCACATGGTCGAGGACAAGATGCACGCACGTTCGATCGGTCCGTACTCTCTCATCACCCAGCAGCCTCTCGGCGGTAAGGCACAGTTCGGCGGCCAGCGTTTCGGAGAGATGGAGGTGTGGGCGCTCGAGGCATTCGGCGCATCGCACATCCTTCAGGAAATCCTGACCATAAAGAGCGACGACGTCACCGGACGATCGAAAGCCTACGAAGCCATAGTCAAGGGCGACCCCATGCCCCCGGCAGGTATCCCCGAGTCACTCAACGTGTTGCTTCACGAGCTCCGCGGTCTCGGACTGAGCATCAGGCTCGAGCAATAAGCTCCGACAGTCCTATAGCAATCAACCATATTAGAGACGCCGGGCAGAGTGTGGCCTAAGCCACAGTCTGCCGGGCTTTCCTCAGAAAAATATAAACAGCTTTTTTACAGAATATGGCTTTTAAAAAAGATACTAAAACAAAAACCGGATTTTCCAAGATAACCATCGGTCTTGCATCGCCCGAGGAGATACTTGAAAACTCGAGCGGCGAAGTGCTGAAGCCCGAAACCATCAACTACCGTACATACAAGCCCGAGCGTGACGGTCTCTTCTGCGAGCGCATCTTCGGTCCTGTAAAGGACTACGAGTGCCATTGCGGAAAGTACAAGCGCATACGCTACAAAGGCATCGTGTGCGACCGTTGCGGTGTGGAAGTCACCGAAAAGAAAGTGCGCCGCGAGCGTATGGGCCACATCAAGCTCGTCGTTCCCGTGGCTCATATATGGTATTTCCGCTCTCTGCCCAACAAGATCGGTTATCTGCTGGGTCTGCCCTCAAAGAAACTCGACGCGGTCATCTACTATGAGCGCTACGTCGTGGTGCAGCCCGGTGTCGTGGAAGGGGTCGAGACCAACGACCTCCTCACCGAAGAGGAATATTTCGACATCATAGACAAGCTCCCCAAAGGCAACCAGCAGCTTGATGACAGCGACCCCGAGAAGTTCATCGCCAAGATGGGCGCCGAGGCCATCTTCATGCTCCTGCAGCGTATCGACCTCGACAGCCTCTCTTACCGTCTGCGCGACCAGGCGGCCAAAGACGGCTCGCAGCAGCGCAAGACCGAGGCTCTCAAGCGCCTTCAGGTTGTGGAGTCGTTCCGCGCCTCACGCGGCCGCAACAAGCCCGAATGGATGATACTCCAGGCAGTGCCTGTCATCCCGCCGGAGCTGCGTCCCCTCGTGCCCCTCGATGGCGGACGTTTCGCCACTTCCGACCTCAACGACCTCTACCGTCGTGTCATTATACGTAACAACCGTCTGAAACGCCTTATCGAAATCAAGGCGCCCGACGTAATTCTCCGCAACGAGAAGCGCATGCTTCAGGAGTCGGTCGACTCGCTGCTCGACAACTCACGCAAGTCATCGGCAGTAAAGACAGAAGCCAACCGTCCCCTCAAATCGCTCAGCGACAGCCTCAAGGGTAAGCAGGGACGTTTCCGTCAGAACCTCCTCGGCAAGCGTGTCGACTATTCGGCGCGTTCGGTTATCGTCGTAGGTCCAGAGCTGAAGATGCACGAGTGCGGTATCCCCAAAAACATGGCGGCCGAGCTCTACAAGCCGTTCATCATCCGCAAACTCATCGAGCGCGGCTCTGTCAAGACAGTCAAGAGCGCCAAGAAGATGGTCGACCAGAAGAAACCCGAAGTGTGGGACATCCTGGAGCACGTGATGAAAGGTCACCCCGTATTGCTCAACCGTGCCCCGACTCTTCACCGTCTCGGCATCCAGGCCTTCCAGCCCAAACTCATCGAAGGCAAGGCAATCCAGCTCCACCCGCTCGCATGTACGGCATTCAACGCCGACTTCGACGGCGACCAGATGGCAGTCCACTTGCCCCTGGGCAACGAGGCCATACTCGAAGCGCAGATGCTCATGCTCGGCGCACACAACATCCTCAACCCCGCCAACGGCGCGCCTATCACAGTCCCCTCGCAGGACATGGTGCTCGGTCTCTACTATATCACCAAGCTCCGCAAAGGCGACAAGGGCGAAGGCCTGAAATTCTACGGTCCCGAAGAGGCTGAAATCGCCTACAACGAAGGCCGCGTCACTCTCCACGCCCCCGTATCGGTGATGGTCGATGATGTCGATGAAAACGGTAACAAGATCAAGCACCTCGTGGAGAACACCTCTGTAGGCCGCGTGCTCGTCAACCAGTATGTGCCCGAAGAGATCGGTTACGTCAATGAAATCCTTTCAAAGAAATCACTGCGCAACATCATCTCCAAGGTAATCAAGAAATGCGGTATTCCCCGCTCGGCACAGTTCCTCGACGACATCAAGAACCTCGGCTACCGCATGGCATTCAAGGGCGGTCTGTCGTTCAACCTCGGTGACGTGATCATCCCCGCCGAAAAAGAGGAAATCGTCAACGAAGGTTACGCACAGGTAGAGGAAGTGATGAACAACTACTCTATGGGTTTCATCACCAACAACGAGCGTTACAACCAGATCATCGACATCTGGACACACGTCAACTCGCGCCTTACCGACATCCTCATGAAACAGATGACCGAGGCCAATCAGGGCTTCAACTCAGTGTTCATGATGCTCGACTCGGGTGCCCGTGGTTCGAAAGACCAGATCCGTCAGCTTGCAGGCATGCGTGGTCTTATGGCGAAACCCCAGAAGGCCGGTGCCGAAGGAGGCCAGATCATCGAAAACCCGATTTTGGCAAACTTCAAGGAAGGTCTGTCGGTGCTCGAATACTTCATCTCGACCCACGGTGCGCGTAAGGGTCTTGCCGACACGGCATTGAAAACCGCCGACGCCGGTTACCTCACACGCCGTCTTGTCGACGTGGCTCACGACGTCATCATACACGAAGAGGACTGCGGCACACTCCGCGGCCTCGTATGCAAGGAAATCAAAAACAACGACGAGGTGGTCGCATCTCTCGGCGAACGTATCCTCGGACGCGTATCCGTGCATGACATCGTCGATCCCCTCACCGGTGAACTCATCGTCGCTGCCGGCGAAGAAATCAACGACGCTGCCGCCGACCGCATCAACGCATCGCCCATCGAATCGGTTGAAATCCGCTCGGTGCTCACCTGCGAGTCGAAAAAGGGCGTATGTGCCAAGTGCTACGGCCGCAACCTTGCCAACAACCGTCTGGTGCAGATGGGCGAGGCTGTCGGTGTCATCGCGGCGCAGTCAATCGGCGAGCCCGGTACGCAGCTCACCCTCCGTACATTCCACGTCGGTGGTGTGGCATCGAATATCGCGGCCGTGTCAACATTGACCTCACGCTACAACGGTGTGCTCGAAATCGAGGAACTCCGCACCGTCACAACCGACGAAGTCGGCATCAACGGAGAGAAAGTCGATGTCGTCATCGGACGTCTTGCCGAAATGCGCATCATCGACCCCAACACCCGCATGATGCTCACATCGGCCAACATACCTTACGGTTCGAAACTCTACTACAAAGATGGCGCCGAAGTCAAGAAAGGCGACGTAATCTGCGAGTGGGACCCCTTCAACGCCGTCATCGTCAGCGAAGTCCCCGGTAAACTCCAGTTCACCAACCTTGTCGAGAACGTCACCTATCGTGTCGACCGTGACGAGCAGTCAGGTCTCCACGAAAAGATTGTCATCGAGTCGAAAGACCGTACGAAAGTGCCCGAAGTCAACATCGTAGACCGCGACGGCAATATCCTCAAGACCTACGCACTCCCCGTGGGCGCTCACCTCATGCTCGACGAAGGCGCCGAAGTCAAGACCGGTGAGATCTTCGTCAAGATACCCCGCGCCGCAGGAGGCGCCGGCGACATCACCGGTGGTCTGCCCCGTGTCACCGAGCTCTTCGAGGCACGCAACCCGTCAAACCCTGCAATCGTGTCGGAAATTGACGGCGAAGTGCGCTTCGGCAAGGTTAAACGCGGTAACCGCGAAATCTCTGTCACCTCGAAAATCGGCGAGGAGAAGAAATATCTCGTGCCCCTGTCAAAACAGATTCTCGTTCAGGAAAACGACTATGTGCGTGCCGGAACACCTCTGTCTGACGGTGCGATCACTCCCACCGACATCCTCAACATCATGGGTCCGACAGCCGTGCAGGAATACATCGTCAACGAAGTGCAGGACGTCTACCGCATGCAGGGTGTGAAGATCAACGACAAGCACTTCGAGGTAATCGTGCGCCAGATGATGCGCAAAGTCAACATCATCGATCCGGGCGACACTTGCTTCCTCGAGCAGCAGATTGTCGACAAACGTGACTTCATGGAGGAGAATGACCGCATCTGGGGCAAGAAAGTTGTCACCGACGCAGGCGACAGCGAGACTCTCCAGGCCGGACAGATCATCACTGCCCGCAAACTCCGCGACGAGAACTCTGCCCTCAAGCGCCGCGACCTCCGCACTGTCACCGTGCGCGACGCCGTGCCCGCCACTTCAGAGCAGATACTCCAGGGTATCACCCGCGCCGCTCTTCAGACTTCGAGCTTTATGTCGGCCGCTTCATTCCAGGAGACCACAAAGGTGCTCAACGAAGCAGCAATCAACGGCAAGACCGATACCCTCGAGGGCATGAAGGAAAACGTTATCTGCGGTCACCTGATCCCCGCAGGTACAGGTCTGCGCGAATACGACCGACTCGTCGTAGGAAGCAAAGACGACATCGAAGGCGTGTTTGCTGTCGCACAGGAAGTGCAGCAGGAACTCCGCGCCGAAGATGCCAAATAAAGCCATTTAACGGAAACCGTTAAACATAACTTTGATATTTGAGTCAAGAGGCTGTGGCGTTTTTGCCATAGCCTCTTGTCATTTTAGGTATTCTTAGAGGGTGTCGCATAAATTCACATTGTAGGGATGTACGGCTCATGTGTCTGTTAATGGCTTGATTGTCAAGTGTTACTTCGCGGACGCACGAGCCGTGCTTTCCTACATTTTGGAGGCATTTTCCAGAGTTTTGCTACCTCTCCATTGACTTCAATTCTCTTCCCGTGAATTGAAAGAATTCTGCTGCTGTCACCCGCACCGTACTGTCTCATCTGACCCCACAATCAGAGCCTCGGTTTGACACTCCCGCCTACTGCAACGCATAGCGAAGCACCAGAGGCCGTCTAACATGGTTAGGCGGCCTCTGGTGCATTATAGCCTGTTTAATTTTATTTGATTGTCAAATTCTCCGCGGCAGCTTGAAAAATCAGCTCAGCCGTTCCGGATGACCCGACGACACAGTCTTGTCGTCAATGTCATGCCCCCCCGTATGGGGCGTCGTCACATTCTTGCGCCGTGGCTTCGGCATCTTGAGTTTAAGATCGTCAAATCCCTGACCGTACACACCGTTGACATTGGCCTGCGTGATAAACGCATCATGGTCAATCGACTTTATGATGCGGTATATCGTCACTGCCTCTATCTTGCGGCACATCACAAGAAGCACCTTCACATCCTGCTTGCTGTACCAGCCCATGCCGTTGAGCACTGTGCACCCGCGGTGCGCGTCATTGTTGATAGCCGTGGCTATCTCCTCCCAGTGTTGCGGCGAGAAGATGATAAACTGCACTGCCTGACGGTTGGTGTTAATCACCTGGTCGGCCATCAGCGACACCACAAGGAGCACCACAAAGCCGTAGACAAGGCGTTCGATACCCGCGTCAAGACCGAATATAAGCAGTGTCGACGATATGATGCAGAAATCACAATATTGCATCGTGCGGCCAACCGACACATTCGTTTTCTTCGACATGATGGCGGCAACGATATCGGTGCCACCAGTCGAACCGTTGTGCACGAACGCCAGTCCAAGACCGATGCCACACATCATCGACCCGATGATGATGCTCATGAATGTCTCTCCCTTGACGATAGGCTCCGGAAACAGCGGCATAAGTATACCGATGGCTATCGACACCACCGTCACCCCGAATATTGTCCTGATTACAAAAGTTTTGCCTACAATTCTATAAGCAAATACAAGCAATGCTATATTCAGCACATACATTGTCACGGCCACAGGCACCCCGAAGCCGAACAGCTTTTCAGTGGCATAAAATACCACCTGACCGGCTCCCGCCATTCCTCCTGTGATGACTCCGTAGGGGGCGATAAATCCCGAGAACCCTATACCGTATAATAAAATGCCAAAGACTATAAAAAAATAGTCTTTCGCACTTACCCATATTTTATGATTGTCCAGTTTCATCTGCATTGGATATTTTTGACTCTCTTATGCAAAGGTAAAATAATATTTTGCAATTTTATACAGTTGTTATATGTTTTTTTATCAACAGTCGGCCTATAATCAGTATTACTATTCCGATAAGCACGACACTCGGCAGGTTCAATCCCGTTTTACCTTCGGTCGACGCTTTTCGCCGCGATGCAGAGTTGACCGAAACCGAGGCCGCACTGTCTGCCTCGGTTATGGTCGACTTTTCCGACTCGGCGGTAACCTCGCGGCCGCTCACAATTCGCTCGCCCCTTATGGTGACACTCCGGTCGGTGACGGGGTCATGCACAATGATTTCCGGACTCTCCAGCACCAGCGTCTCATGCAGCGCGGTTGCCAATGCCAGTCTTTCCGCCATGCGGCGTGCGGTCGCAACACTCTCGATACCGCTTGCCGATGCCGACTCCGCCACTTTGTGCCTGGCATTGCAGCCGGCAAGCATCGCAGCCACACACAATCCTGTCACTACAGTTCTCATCATCCCTCTATTTTTTTAAGTCACCGCCCCCAAACTCTCTGCGGGCATCAAAGCAAGGGCACTCCTTTTTTGCAAAGTCGCGGTGGCCGTAGACCTTCGCCTCAGGATAGCGCTCGCGCAGTTCCGCTATCAGTTCCGTCATGGCCACGCGTTGCGCGTCGGTGCGTGTGTCGAGAGCCACTTTCCCGTCACTTGACAATCCTCCTGCATAGCATACACCTATCGAGCGGGCATTGTGACCCGAGCAGTGCGCCCCGATCTCGCTCTCTTTACGACCCTGTTCGATTGTTCCGTCAATACCTATCACATAATGGTAGCCGATGCATCTGAACCCACGTTCGCGGTGCCAGCGGTCGATATCCGCAGCCGATACATTGCGTCCTCTCGGCGTGGCGCTGCAGTGCACTATAATCTCATCGATCTTTCTCATAGCTGTTGTCTATTTTATAAGTTTACGCATCATCTCTCTCAGAGAGTGTTTGGATTAATTTGAAGTTTTTACTTTCATTCTCTGTTATTGTTAATACAGTTTAAATTCAAACGCTCTCTCAGTTCTCTGATATTCTCACCAAGTTCAAGCAGCTCCCTGACATCGTTTCGTATGGCTTCCTTGTCATGGGTTGTCTCCATTACCGACTTAAGCTCGCAGAACACACAATACGCTCCGAATATCATGGTAAGCGCCGGCACCCCAACCACAGCCGAGGCAATCACATCGATGCACGACAGACACATCATCGGCAGAAAATAATTCATCGCCTTATTGCACGTGCGCTTATAGCCCCGCGAATTAATACTGTGACCCAGTTTGCGCGACTTTCTTACTCCCGTAATCAGGTCTATCGCCATAGCCACCACAACAAGCACGTAAGTCAACACAATCCACATCCCGTGCTCAAAAAAATGTTCCATCAAAAATTCTTTCATGACTCATTCCGATTTATTGGATTAATAAATTTCTATACCGCAAAATTACACCTCTTAAAAAATCAAAATGCGTCAAATTCATACACCGCACACCCCCCCTCGCGACTGAAGCCGCGACGTTGTCGCATAACAATATGATGTCGCTCAATAATACGATGTCGCTCAACATCATATTGTAGGGACTCACGGCTCGTGGCGTCCGTAATTTATGTCTGATAATAAGCATATTAATCGGTGGTATACAAACCTGGAGACCCTACTTTTTCGGGGCGCATCATGGTATATGATAAATGCAGCACCCTCTCACTCCGGCCGGCCTGTACAGCGTCAAACAACGGGCGGGGGCGTCTCGCTCCGCCGGTAATCTCTTCTGACAAAGAAGAATGCCGTGCAGAGCAAGACGCCCCCGTCCCCTCAGGGATATATCACATCCCTGAAGTCAGTAATCCAGTTTATTTCTTATACTTTTCCGATTGAGCCTTGATAAGCTCAGTGTCAGAGAAATAGTTGATACGCATGGCGCTGCGCACCTCGTCAAGTGTCTTTGCCGCAGCCTCGCGAGCCTCAATCGATCCGCGGCGCAATATGTCATACACCATCGGTATGTTGTTCTCAAACTGCGCGCGGCGTTCACGCATCGGTGCCAACGTCTCTTCCAGAATGCTGATAAGAAGCTTCTTGACGGTGCCATCGCCCAGACCGCCACGGGTGTAGTGTGCCTTCATCTCATCGAGATTGGCATATTGGGGCGCATATTTTGCGAAATGCTCGTCAGTGGAAAACGCATCCAGATAGATAAACGGACAGTTGCCTTCCAGATGGCCCGGGTCATCGATATTAAGATGCAGCGGGTCGGTGTACATGCTCTTCACCTTCTTTGCCACCTCCTTGGCAGTGTCTGACAGATAAATGCAGTTGCCGAGTGACTTCGACATCTTAGCTTTGCCGTCGGTGCCCGGCAGACGCATGCAAACCGCATTGTCAGGAAGAAGTATCTCAGGCTCAACGAGCGTTTCACCATAGATATTGTTGAAGCGGTTGACAATCTCGCGGGTCAGCTCTATCATTGGAGCCTGGTCCTCACCGACAGGCACTGTCGTGGCACGGAACGCCGTGATGTCGGCAGCCTGGCTAACCGGATAGCAGAAGAAACCTACCGGTATCGACTGCTCGAAATTGCGCATCTTGATTTCTGTCTTGACAGTGGGATTGCGCTGCACGCGCGACACCGTCACAAGGTTCATGTAGTAGAATGCGAGTTCGGCGAGTTCAGGCACCTGCGACTGTATGAATATCGTCGTTTTCTCCGGGTCGATGCCGGCGGCGAGATAGTCGAGTGCTACCTCGATCACATTCTGGCGCACCTTCTCCGGATTGTCTGCATTGTCGGTGAGTGCCTGAGCGTCGGCTATCATCACGAATATCTTGTCAAACTGGCCCGAGTTCTGGAGCTCTACGCGACGGCGCAGCGAGCCGACAAAATGTCCCAGATGAAGTTTACCGGTGGGACGGTCGCCGGTGAGAATTATTTTTTCCATATTCCATTTCTGATTTGTTTATACAAAATTAGTATTTTTTCTTAACTTTACAGCTACTTATGTAACTGTTCAAATATTTTTTGCATAAAAATGGACGATAAATCATCAACGGGAGCTATCGGAGTGTTCGACTCAGGTTATGGCGGTCTGACTGTGCTTGAAGGCATACGCGCCGCCCTCCCTCATTACGACTACATATATCTGGGCGACAACGCCCGCGCTCCCTACGGCGTGCGCTCTTTCGGCATTGTCTACCGTTTCACCCTTGAGGCGGTGCAATATCTTTTCTCGATGGGATGCCCGCTGGTGATACTCGGCTGCAATACGGCCTCGGCCAAAGCGTTGCGATCCATACAGCAGAACGATCTCCCGCTGATGTCCGACCCCTCGCGCCGCGTACTCGGCGTCATACGTCCCACCGTAGAGAAACTCGGACAGATAAGCCGCTCCGGACATATCGGCGTGTTCGGCACCCCGGGCACCGTCGCAAGCCACTCCTACGATATGGAAATCTCGAAACTTTATCCCGACTTCACAGCAACGGGTCACGCCTGCCCGATGTGGGTGCCTCTGGTCGAGAACCGCGAGTCGATGAGTGACGGCGCCGATTATTTTGTCAAGCAGGAGATTGACCGGCTTTTCGCCGACGACCCTCTGATCGACACCGTAATACTTGGCTGCACCCACTATCCGCTTCTGCTCGACAAAATCCGCAAATATCTCCCCGCAGGTGTGTCGCTCGTGCTTCAGGGCGAAATCACAGGCGCGTCGCTTGCCGACTATCTCCGCCGTCACCCCGAGATGGAATGCCGCATCACCCGCAACGCCTCCTGCCGCTATCTCACCACAGAGAGCGCCTCGCGTTTCAGCGAGATGGCCTCGGTGTTCCTCTCGACGCAGGTCGACGCCGAGCACATCACCCTCGGCTGAAAAATGAAGGCGTTTTTCGGAGATATACAACACCCTCTTCTCAATAGAGCAGTTTCGACGCCGCAAGGGTCAGCACACTGATGCGTGTCGTCGGCGAGGATGCGCGTATCGCTTTTGCCGCGGCAAGCAGTGTGGCTCCGGTCGTAATCACATCATCTACTATCAGCACATGCAGTCCGGCAAGCTCTTCCGGATCGGTGACACATATTGTCCCGTTCATGTTGGCGGCGCGCTCCATCGCGTTTTTTCTGGTCTGGGTGGAGTGGGGGAGTGACTTCAGATTGTCGCCCACGGGTATTGATGTCACCGTGCTTATCGCCATCGCTATCTCCTCGCTCTGGTTGAAGCCGCGACGCAGCAGTTTCCTCCGGTGCAGCGGCACAGGCAGCAGCATGTCGACGCCCTCGAAAAAATGTTCTGCCTCAAGTTCGCGGGCAAACATTCCGGCCAGATGCCTTACTATCGACGGCCTGTCATTATATTTGGCACGCTGTATCAGCAGGGCATACCGGCTCTCTTTCACATAGTGGAACATCGCGGCGGCCCGCTCTACAGGCACTCCGGGCGCGGCGATACGTTTGTGTATGTCGCTGAAACTGTCGCGGTGGCAGCCGGTGCGCGGCATATCATACTGACATTGCAGGCACAGCAGCTTCTCCCCCCTGACGAGCGACGCTCCGCAGCATTCGCACACTGCCGGAAACACCGCCTCGCAAAGCGCCTCGCCCGCACGGCGTATCATCCCGCTTATGCCTCCCCTCATTCCCGCGACTCAGCTATATGCATTTTTATGGCGCGCACAGTCAGATCGCTCTCGTAACCTCTTGATATGGCGTGGCGATAGAGCTTGTTGCGGTCGTCATACACACTCAGGTTGAGCCCCGCGGCCTTGCGGCTTACAATATGCCTGAGATTGTCAAAATAGATTTCCGGGTCGATCTCGTCGAGGGCGCTGTCGATAATATCTCGGGGTATGCGCTTGGCTGCCAGAGCCATTGCTATCTTGCGCCGGCCGTGACCCGAAAAGCGGTAACGGTCGCGTACAAACGACTGAGCGAAACGCAGGTCGTCGACAAAACGGTTGTCAATCAGATGATTGATTATCTTCTCGGCGTCATCGCCGCTGATGCCCCAGTTGCGCAGTTTTGTCATCATCTCGTAAGTGCAGTGCTCGGCGCGCGCACACAATGTCTCCAACCTTACGATGGCGTTTTCGGGTGTTACAGTTCGTCGTTGCATGGCGGTCAGCGTCGGGCTATGATGAAACGGTCGGCTTTCTGCATATCTTTCTCGATGTCGACATCTTTAAATCCATGGTCGCGCAGCATCGAGGCAAGCTCCCGGGCAAACAGCGGATTGATTTCAAGATAAATGGTGCCGTTCTCCTCGAGTCGCTCCGACGCGATGCGTGCTATCGCGCGGTAGTACAGAAGCGGGTCGTCGTCAGACACAAACAATGCCCCGTCAGGCTCATGCTCAAGCACGTTTCTCTCCATCCCCGCCGCCTCATGACGCGCTATATACGGCGGGTTGCTCACAATGATGTCATAATTGCGGCAGAGATATCTGTCGCTGGCGATAAAATCGTTGGCAAGCATATCGTGGCATATAAACGTCGCCTTGACTTTCAGCGCGTCGGCATTCTGACGCGCCACCTCAAGGGTCTTCTCCGAGATGTCTACGGCTGTGACCTCTTTGGGAAACGGCAGTGTGCAGGCAAGCGACAGCGCTATGCACCCCGACCCTGTCCCTAAGTCAAGCACACGAAGGTCAGAGGTTTTGCCATAGCGGTCGGCGATAAAATCGACAAGCTGCGCTGTCTCCGGCCTCGGTATCAGCGTGTCGGGTGTCACGATGAAGTCACGGCCATAAAACTGTGCGTGTCCGAAGATATACTGTATCGGGTTTCCCTCAAGCAACTGTTTGACAGTCAGGTCTACGCGTGACGTCAGATAACCGGTCACCGTCTCCTCGCCATGTATGATGGTGGCGGTGCGGTCCCATCCCTTGAGGCGCCACATCATCTCGTCGACCATCGCTGATGCCTCACGCTCCCCAAACTCCGCGGCAAGCCGGTTTCGGGCATCCCGCATCATATCCTTTACTGTCAATATCTTGTCATCCATAATATGCAAATGTAATAAAATTCCGTGAATATCCCGCATTGTTGAAACCCGAGATTATTGTTTGTCGGGCAGATGACTTTGCAAAACTCATGATAATGCCCGATTTTGTCTCGCATGTCGGCGGCAGCAGAGAGCCGGAGGCTCGTGATTATGATTAACCTCGGTTCAGAGAACGCGGAGCGGGCGCAGACCGGGGCGCGGAAACCCGACACCGCATGTGAGCCCGTGAAGGGCGGTCTGAGGTAAAACCGACCCTGTAATCGTCACGCCACTTTCGTAAAAACTGTTAAAATTTCATATCATTCAGCAACTTATTGACAGGGCTGGCGCATGAGATTTAGTAAAATTTCAGTCAAAAATATGAACGATTATGTGAAATAAACTTTCAGATATTGCATATGTGGCTGAAAAATAGCTAAATTAGTGATATGCAAATAGAAATTTT
>SCEG01000398.1 GCA_004102805.1 Muribaculaceae bacterium Isolate-002 (NCI) | reverse complement strand
TCTTCAAAATTTTCAGAACTTATACAAGGTATATGGACGACTAAAAATCCTAACGTACCATTTCTTGTATTCGTAATGTCAGCTTCCAACATGTTGACTTCAATCTGATGTGTTTTCGTAATGTACGATATAATCGGTTGAGTTGTATTTTCACCGTTAAAGTTTAATCGAACTATGTATGCATTGTTATCTAATGGTTCTAATGTATCTAATGATTCTTCAAAATCCTCATTTAAATCATCTTTTACAAATCGTCGTGTTACCTCGTGTTGTGGATTTTCAAATACCTGGCTTACTTGACCTCGTTCTATCACTCGTCCGTTTTCCATAACTGCAACTTCATCACATATTCGGCGAATGACTTGCATTTCATGCGTGATTAACACGATTGTTAAATTTTGTTGCTCA
>SCEG01000397.1 GCA_004102805.1 Muribaculaceae bacterium Isolate-002 (NCI) | reverse complement strand
CCGGAGTCTCCGAAATTTCCCGTTCCAGACGCAGGTAAATGGGAGACTGTGTTTTCACAGCGTCCCGTATGTTCTCTGTAACGACCTGGGCATAAGGGTGGGTGGCATCCACTACGATCTCATAACCCTCGTTACGCAGAAATTCTTCCATCTGCTGCCGATTCATTCTGCCACGGTGAAGAGATACGAGTGGCTGCCCCTTTGTCCCTGCCGCCTCCGCATCCGTCTGTTCCCGCATCACGATCTCACCATATTCCGTTGCCACGCATACGGTATGCGCGATTCCGGCATCTGCCAGGATTTCCGACAGCCGCCGTCCTTCTGTGCTTCCCGCAAAAATTACTATTTTTTTCATCCTGCTCTCCTCCCAAAGAGAACTTAATGTATGTTGTTCTCCACATGATATCC
>SCEG01000396.1 GCA_004102805.1 Muribaculaceae bacterium Isolate-002 (NCI) | reverse complement strand
GCCAAGGGGTTTCTTCCCCGCCGCCGTCCCAGGGGGCGCCGTCCTGCTGGGGCAAATCTCGCAGGGCCTGGCGGTACGCGCGGACCGTGACCATGTCCGCGTTATCCAGAGGATAGTCCGGCATAACCAGATAGTCCGTGTCGGCCACGCGGGCGTCGCGCGCTGCGCGCAGGCGGATAAAACGTGCGTTTTCACTGTTGTATTCGGCAAAGCGCGCGGCTTCGGCGGTTTCGGCCTCGGTGGAGAGGCGGGCTTTTTCGGCTTTGTGCAGAGCCGCAAATGGTGCCACTTCCTCGGCGTAGAGGGTGGCGTCCAGAGACTGGTTATAGTCGTCGGTGAACTCCACATGACCTGTCCGGAGCGCGCCATCCCATTGCAGGGCACGCAGGTTGACCGGGGCCGGGAAGTC
>SCEG01000395.1 GCA_004102805.1 Muribaculaceae bacterium Isolate-002 (NCI) | reverse complement strand
GGGTGCATCAGCAGCAGACCCGTGCGGTCATAGACGAAACAGGAGCCGGTCCGGCCGATCTTGACGCTGTCCGTGGTTTCTTCGGCCAGGGTCTTGAGGTCCACAGTGGCGTAGAGCACGCCCAACACCGTATTGCCGTCCATGACCGGCGCCGAAATGATGGAGGTGATCTGTCCCGTGGTCTTGCTTTTCGTGTTCTGCACGGCGCTTTTGCCCTGCATGGACTGCTTGAAATAGAAGCGTTCCGCCAGATTCATACCGATGCCCTTGGCGGAGGTATGCCCGACCACCACCCCGTCAGGAGCGATCAGGGCCACGTCCGTGAGCAGAGGGAAGTCTGTGGAAGCGCTTTTGAGAGCCTGCTG
The DNA here is from genome assembly GCA_004102805.1 of Muribaculaceae bacterium Isolate-002 (NCI). GTDB lineage: Bacteria > Bacteroidota > Bacteroidia > Bacteroidales > Muribaculaceae > JAGBWK01. The sequence continues at coordinate 44 of SCEG01000395.1, read as the reverse complement.
CATGCCGGCCCGCAAAGAGGCCTTTTCCTCGTCGGATCAGATCG
>SCEG01000394.1 GCA_004102805.1 Muribaculaceae bacterium Isolate-002 (NCI) | reverse complement strand
CGGCCCGTCTCGTCGCAGGCATAGCGCCGCACCAGGGCCACGGGCGCGCCGCAGGGAATGTCCAGGTGTTGCGCCGCTTCCGGCGACGCGCCGCCGATGGTCAGCTCCTGCCGGGCCTTGGACACGTTGACGTTGAGTTCGTCCATGACCGGGATCACCGTGGTGGCGTTGAAGCGCTCCGGCGCGCGGTCGTAAATGGCCTTGTCCAGATAGAGGTCAATATAGGCGAAGCGCACGCCGTCCTTGATGTGCACCCGCCGCATGTAACGGTAGGCGGGCGCGGACGGCAGATCCCAGGCGGCCAGCAGCGGGCAGTCCGGCACGTCGGCGGCGTCGAGCAGCTCGACGCTGGCCCCTTCGATGCGCTTGACCATGGCCTTCCATGAAGTGCGCATCTTTTCATGGGGCC
>SCEG01000393.1 GCA_004102805.1 Muribaculaceae bacterium Isolate-002 (NCI) | reverse complement strand
TGCGCAGACCTCCGGCGTTCAGGGCAATGCGCTCCCTGCGGTTGGCGATAGCCGTGAACAGAGAGTCGCCTTCGAGTCGGCTCAGAGTAAGACGCAGAGTGGCTCCGTAGCGGGGTTAGCGCACGTCGATCCACGTGGCGGCATCGCCGTGTGAGGCAATGTCGACTGTAGTGGAATCGTTGACTATGATGCGGACTGGCAGGGTGAGTGATACCGGGCGGTATACGGAGTCGTAAAGCTCGATACGCGGATATGCAGTGCGGCGCGGCACAGCCGACGAACTGTCGGTGCGGCCTGTACAATCGCCGGTAAGCAGTATGAACAATGCTGCCACTACAAACGTGGGCAGCATAAGTAAAAGACGCTTGAACATGCTCTTTGACAATCTCTTAGTTTGAAGCAGGGGTGGT
>SCEG01000392.1 GCA_004102805.1 Muribaculaceae bacterium Isolate-002 (NCI) | reverse complement strand
ATGACCCTGATCCAGGACACTCTGGACAACATCAGCCTTCAGGGCCAGATCCCGCCGGATCTGGACAATCTGCCGCTCACCGACGCCGAAACCTACGACCTTTATGCGCGGGGCGACACGGACGGCGTCTTCCAAGTGGAAAGTTCGGGCATGCGCCAGTATCTGCGCATGCTCAGGCCCACCTGCTTCGAGGACGTCATCGCCATGCTGGCCCTCTACCGGCCCGGCCCGCTGGGATCGGGCATGGTGGACGAGTTCATCAAGCGCAAGCACGGCCAGGTGCCGGTGGTCTATCCGCACGACTCGCTCACCGAATGCCTGCGCGATACCTACGGGGTCATCGTCTATCAGGAACAGGTCATGCAGATCGCCCAGATCATCGCCAGCTACACGCTGGGCGGGGCCGATCT
>SCEG01000391.1 GCA_004102805.1 Muribaculaceae bacterium Isolate-002 (NCI) | reverse complement strand
TAATATCTGTGCCTTAAAACCTAAAGCCGATTTTTACGGTCGGAGCCGCCAGGATAGCGAAGTTGCTGCTATCGGCGCTCAGACGTGCCAGTCCTTCCTGAGGACGGAAGGAAGTCATGTTGTAAGTGTAAGCAAACGGATCGACCGATGCTCCAACATACATACCCTTCATCACGTAGTAGTCCGCTCCGATGGTGAGCGCGCCGCGGAGGCTCCACAACTCTCCTACGCTCTTGCCCATCGCCGTCCACTCGTCGTATTTCTGCTCGTTGAGGCTGTAGGCCATGCCTACGCGGACTCCGCCATACCACATCAGGTTTTTCACCGAACTGCTGAAGTAGCGGTCAAGACCCGCTGCCACATTGTAGGTGCAGGAATACTGGCTTGCGACTGCGCGATAGCTGGGTATC
>SCEG01000390.1 GCA_004102805.1 Muribaculaceae bacterium Isolate-002 (NCI) | reverse complement strand
CCAGTCTCTTGCGGATTGCCATGTCCTGTGACGGCAGATTCTCCGATTCTGCCATGGGAATATTCAGATTCCGCAGCATATTGGCACAATTCAGTTCCGCATAATAATAAGGTGCCGCAAACACCGCTTCTCCTTTCGCCACCAGCTTCCGGTCCACGATCAGATTATCCACCTGCGGACGGATATTATCCTCTGTCACTCCCAATAGTTCCGCTCCACGGCAGAGCAATTGCTCCAATGGCAGATAACAGTGCCCTTCTCCTACCGCCTGTAACAGCGTATACAAGATTCCACTGCGGATACGATAATCCGAGTCCGTGTGAATTCCGATTCTTCCCGCGATCTCATCCGCGATCCGGAATCCGACGCCGCTCACATCCTCCGCCAGACGATACGGATTTTCCCGCATG
>SCEG01000040.1 GCA_004102805.1 Muribaculaceae bacterium Isolate-002 (NCI) | reverse complement strand
TCGGCTATTTCGCCATAACTCATGTCGGTCTCGGCATAATGCCTGAGAACCTCTTCCCGGATTGCCTGACGTTTTTGTCGCGGCAAACTCTGAAATTTAATCATAATTTGACTCTTTTATGAGTCAACTTTTTTCAGGGCAAGACAATTAACCTTGTCTTATTGTTTTTCCAACCGGTGACGCTCGGTTGAGCGGATAACGCGGATACTTACCTCGTACATCATGTAGAGGGGGACAGCCACGAGTATGAGCGTCATTATATCGGGAGGCGTGATTATCGCCGCAACGATACAGATAATCAGGAATGCATAGCGGCGGTATCTGACGAGATACCCCGACTCCACCATGCCCATCTTACCAAGCACGAATGCTATGACCGGCAACTGGAACACAAGCCCCATCATCAGCGTCAGCGTAACGAACGTGGATATATAGCTGTCGAGCGTGATTGTGCTGTGCACGCTGTCGGCCACCGAATATGTGCCTAAGAAACGGAACGAAATCGGAAACAATATGAAATAACTCATCATCACGCCCGCTACGAACAGCAGATAGACAATGCTCACAATCCTCACCGAATATTTCCGCTCGCTCTCCAGCAACGCCGGCGATACGAACTTAAACAATTCGTAGACTATGAACGGTGAAGCGCAAAGCAGCCCTAAATAAATCGACGTAGAGATATGCGTCATAAACTGGCTCGACAAATCCGTTGCGATAAGGTCGACATGAAATTCCTCGAAGCTGAACCCGGGGTCAAAAACACCGACAATACGCTCCAGCCACCGGTAAGTGCAGAAATCCCACTGCCCCGGCGCCAGAAGCACCGAGAATGTGATATCTTTCAATGCAAAGACAATGCAGGCAAACACCAGCGTCACCTCCAGCACCCGCCTCAACATCTTGCGGAGGACACCGAGATGCCCTCCGAACGTCAGCATCTGTTCATCCGACGACATATTTGTCACGCCTTTGTGTCTGTTTTATCATCAACCGGGGCGCACGTTTCCGATGGCTCCCCGTCGGGCGCAACCTCCGACGAAGTTTCTTTCATTCCATCCTTGAACTCGCGTACGCCTTTGCCAAGTCCGCGCATCATCTCGGGAAGTTTCTTCCCTCCGACGAGAAGTAATGCCAATCCGCCTATGAGCAGCAGTTCCGTAGTTCCAATAAAAGCTGTAATCATAATCGCACAAAGTTATTCAGGTGTCACCAACACGATTTCACACGTATCGAAATTTATCTCCCAATGGCCGCCTTCGGCACTCTCCCACTGATACTTCTGTGACATAGAGTCCCACCAGTTCTGAAATTTCGAGCCAGTCTCTCCCATGTCCATTATAAGACGCTCATACAGTTCGGCATTGTCAGCAGTAAGTATCTTTGCCAATTCGGCGAGGCCGTTGCGGCGCTCGAAAAGCGTCTGTATCTCATTGCGTTCATGCTCTGTTACTTTTCCTATTACTTTTTTCATTGTAAAATTATACTATAATTAGTTCCCAAAATAAATAAACTCATCATATTTTCCAGTCGTAACATCTCTATAAAATTGAATCACAGTCTGATTGCTTTCTACAATAAGACATTGCTCTTCCCAATCATATAACGAAAGACCTGATTTATATTTTCTAAAGACATATCGTCCCGAATTGGAGGGCAAATTATATTGTTGTCCAGATTGCGTAATACCCTTTACTTTAAGCCATGTCTGATTAGCGGATTGATAAGGTGTAACGAATAGAGTATTATAATTGGTCTGTTTGGGGACTTGACGTCCATTGTAATCGTAGGAGCCGCTGTATATAAATTTTCCTCTCGGTTGAGCCCAAGAACTACAAAATCCTATAACAAACAATATAAATACTATTAATATATGGTACTTTTTACTTGTTGTACCTTTTTTATTTTTCATTGTTTTATTATTTCAAACGGGTCAAGGTAATCTATTTCTTTAATCTCTTTTTCGGGAAGGAACTCGCCCAAAGTTCTGATTTCATCGAGGAGACGGCGCGAGGCGTTGCGTTCGATGTGAGCTACGACACACTGCTCGTGCCCCGGAGTGTTGACTTCAAGCGTGGTCTTGCGGTTAAGCCATACGCAACGACGGCATTGCCACGCATCGCATTTGCGGCAAATCGGAGCGTGGTCGAGGCGGTAAAGTTGTCGATTTTTTATATCGAGCCCGGTTACCGGGTCGCCGACCGTTTTGCTGCCGTCAAGATAGAATGCAGGACAGATATAAAACTTGCCGTCGGGAGCAAGCGTGATGGTTTCATCGCCGGCATTGCAGTTGTTCATCTTGTCGAGAAACATCCTGTCGGTAAGCAGATTAAAGTGCAGTGAATGCCCTTTTCCGTATTCCTCTTTGATTATGGGTATCATAGCATTTAACAATGCCTCATATTTCTGAAAATCCGACTCTTGAAATTTGTCTATGTCAGTGATGACAACAACAAGTCTGTCAAGTTTAGGAAATAAAGATTTAATTACGTCGGCATTATCGAAAAGGTCTGCTTTGTCAGTACGCACCACATAGCTCTTTCCCGACTGGCATTTGAACGTGTCAAGGTCATTCCAACCGTCGAAAACCACAATATCCGCCTCATCGGTCAGCACCTTATCCTCGCAATGCGAACCGACAATCTTGGCATGGTCTATTGTCTCGACAATCGCCTTGTAAGCCGACGGTATTTCCTTGTCGGGATATACGAACTGCACATTCAGATTTTCTGTCATCGCCCAAAATATAGCATTTTTGAGCGTTTCCATATCTATCAGTCTGTCAGACTTGTTTCCTCTTTCATAGTGGCAGAATGACACCGAGTCATCAGCCAATGGTATTATCAGATATTTCAGCATGGTTTTTCAGTTTGTTTCTTGTGTGTAGCGTTGTATTCCTCACGGCGACCTTCAAGTTCCAGCTTTCGGAAAAGCTTGTTCCAATAATAGTTATTGGCACGGACGCGCGCTTTGTGCATCTTGCATATCGCCGTCGAACGCTGATAGATAGTATCCGTATCGGCCGCATCATAATTCTCACCCTGACACCATGCGCACCCGCTTGCCACTTCGCAGTCTATACATTTTTGCGGTGACTGCGTCGTTCGGTCAAGAGTAAGGAAAGGACGTAGTTTATTGCTGTCTATCCCATCATTTACGTTACCTATAATAATCGGTTTCTTTTCCCGCAAAGAATATGCAGCAAATCGTGTACAAGGGTAAAAATTACCTGCGGCATCAATCGACATCATTTTACCAGCCCCACACCAATTTTGATTATCCTTTTCTAAATCTAATGGCTTCCCAAGACTCTCAGCAAAAAATGAGCAATAATATTCTTTATAATAATTTCTGTCAATAACTTCATCCGCCAACCTTAAAAGCTGTTTTTCAAACCGTTTATCATCCCCGTGCTTCCATGCGTTCTCAAAAACCACATTTATATTTACACTTTTGACCCCCAAAGAATAAATATGTAATACACTTTCACAAATATATGGAATATCGTCACTGCTTATTGTGACCTTTGTTGAACTGTCAGGAAATTGCGACAGCCATAATGGCAAATTTTTTACAACATCTTCATAGCTACCTTTTTCTTTTCCCTCTCCTTTCCAAATCCTATTGAGATCATGCTTCTTTTTCGTTCCATCAATAGTTATTGTAATTGAAAGATGATGCAAATTTTTTGTTATAAAATTCTGCACCTTGTCATTATTATAATTAATGCCATTTGTAGTTATAGAAAACCTATAAGAATCAAACCAAGGATGATTTAATCGATACAATTCAGATTTTATATAATCACAGATTTTATCAATTAAGTCTATTTCCAAAAATGGCTCACCACCAATAAAATCCCAAATAACTGATTTCTCAGGAAATTCATATGAATGTGATAAGATATAATCTATGGAGGCTTTAGCTATAGGCCAAGACATTCTTTCATGAGAATTTTTTCCAACTAAATAGCAATATTTACAAGCTAATTGACAATCTTTAGTAACAATAAATGTAATATTTTTTGTCTGCTGTGCTTGCCAAATACTTTCGCTTTGTTTAAATAACATTATTTTACATTTTTATAAATGGGGAATATCAGAACTACTCAGTTTTCTGAAACTTCTTTATTCCCCACTTAAAAGAGAATTATTTACCCGAATTGTAACACATACCTTTACATGTGCCTTGACATAATCCGCTGCATCCAGTACAAGCATCTCGACAAGTACCGACACATGTTCCTGCACAACCTTTACATCCACCGCCACAATATGAACAACTTGTGCTGCTAGAATTTGACGCTTTGGCAATTGCCGGCATGTTGGCTAATGCGATTGCACCAATGATAGGTAACGCGGCTTTTGCGGCGTTTTTGAAGAAGCTGCGGCGTGATTGCAGTTCCTCATTTTTGTTTTCTTTCATGATAGTATTACCATGTCCTGTAGGCCTCCCGGATTGGACTGACTGGTTTATAAAAAAAAGAAGCGTGAAAGCCTGTACAGTTGCTCTTCCCACCTATAGAGGCTCTCGCATTGCCCGTCTGAGTAGAAAGAGCAACGTCGAAGCCTCACGCTGTATGATATGATAGAGCCGACTCCTCGCGGAGCCGACAGTATACACCATACCCGAGAGACATCTACCGTTGCTTCACTCCTGACTCAGACAAAAGAATTTGCGAGATTCCTATAGGTCAAGAATGAGCGCGTGTAAACGCTCCTTGAAAAAATGTACACACCCGCCCACTTGCCCATATCGGGCTTCGACAGGCGATATGCACGGCAAAGATAAACCGTTTTTTTAACTTTCACAACATAAATTTCATCTTTCTGCCTCTGTCATCCGAAAATTTTGCAATAAAGCTCTTACTGCCTCAAAGACACTATATTGTGTAATTCAAGTCTCGCACGTTCCACAGTCTCCACCCGATGGTAATCACAACGCCGAGTCTCCGGCTCTACGCTTATATATCCCAATGTCACCATCTGCACCCTGATAATTATTATGCATTCTTTTTTGGTCGGTCGGCATAAAAAATAGTTAACTGCGGGGTAATAAGGATTATTTTTGCTACTTTTGCATTATTGGATGGGTCGCGCCCTGAACAATTTCGCCAATATCGGCAATGTCAGGCGGAAGATGTGCCTGTCACGATCCGTTAAATAATTGAGAGACAGAACCCGTATGGAAGATAAAAAACAGAAAAATTCGTTTATCGGCTGGTGCCGCAGATATATATCGCTGCTGTTTGTCGGACTGCTGGCGCTCTACGTCTACGTTCTGTTTTTCAATGACAATTCCTACGGTCATCTTCGTGAACTTCACGGAGAAATCAAACGTTTAGAAAGAGAAAAGAAAGAGAACCGCGACACGTTGAACAAGTATTACGAGCTCAACCGTCTTCTGCTTTCCGACAAGGAGGAGCTTGAACGGGTGGCCCGTGAGAAATATGGGATGCAACGGCCCGGTGAGGATGTCTATATTATAGAATGAACATGAAAGATAAAAACAACCGTCGACCCGGACGTAAAGTCAGCATTGACGACGTGACCGGACCGAAAACCGCTCCCGTGTGGACTATAGCATCGACAATAGGGCTGCTGATGATAGCTGCCGGAACACTGATACCTATACTCAGCGCACGCGAGACCGCCTATGGCAACATGCCCGACACATTCAAATACATATTCGCTGCAGGAGCCGCAGTGCTGATTATCGCGCGTATTTTCAGCTCTTACAAAGGCAAGATCGTGCGCCTGAAACGCCTCTACCGCATCGAGCTGTGGAGCGCGATTTTCTTCTGCGCAGCCGCATTCTTCCTTTTTTACGAGAAGGATACCACACGCAACTGGCTCGCTTTCACCCTTGCCGGGGCGGCCATACAGATCTACACTTCGTTCATGATACCTCGCACCATGCGCAAGGCGCTCAACGGCGAGGTCGAATGACCGAGATTTACCCACACACTACACAAAACTCCTGATTATGAGACAACGCATCATAGCCATCTCTCTGGCTGCAATAACCGGCATTGCCGCCGTAGCAGCCCCGGGCAATAAGAAAGAGATTTCACGCAACCTCGACATATTCACCTCGATATACAAGACGCTCAACTCAATGTATGTCGACTCAATCGACGCCAACAAGTCGATTACGACGGCCATCAACGCCATGCTCAATGAAATCGACCCCTACACTGAATATATACCCGAAGAGATGCAGGAAGATTTCCTCACCATCTCCACGGGCGAGTTCGGAGGCATCGGCGCGTATATCGGACAGCGCAAAAACAAAGAGACTTACGTCACCGAGCCTCAGGAGGGAACGCCATCGGCCAAGTCCGGGCTCAAAGCCGGCGACGTGTTTCTCACTATCGACGGAGACTCCGTGCGCACCCTCGGCAGTGACAAAGTGCGTGACCGTCTGCGCGGTCAGGCGGGCACGAAACTCCACGTCACCGTGCGCCGACCTCTTGCCGAAGGTGACACCACACTTTCGGTGGACATCACCCGCGCCAAAATCGAAGTGCCCACCCTCCCCTACTACGGAGTGGTGCGCGACACTGTCGGCTACATACAGCTCACCACATTCAACGAGAAATCATATCCGGAAGTAAAAAAAGCGGTGACCGAACTGATAGCAGATCCACGTGTGAAGGGGCTTGTGCTCGACCTGCGCGGCAACGGAGGCGGACTCCTTGAAAGCGCGGTCAACATCGTGAGTCTGTTCGTGCCCAAAGGCACCGAAGTGCTCCGCACACGCGGCCGCTCTGTCACCAATGAAAAGACCTACCGCACCACTTCAGCTCCGGTTGCGCCCGACACCCCTTTGGCTGTGCTTATCGATGACGGATCAGCCTCGTCGGCCGAGATTGTCACAGGTGCGCTTCAGGATCTCGACCGCGCTGTAATCATCGGCGAACGCTCCTACGGCAAGGGTCTCGTGCAGTCGACATTCCCCCTGCCCTACAACGGCATCGTCAAGGTCACCACGCAGCGCTACTACATACCGAGCGGACGCCTCATCCAGGCAATCGATTACTCGCACCGCAATCCTGACGGCACGGTAGCCCGCACTCCCGACTCGCTCACCAATGTGTTTCACACGCGTGCCGGACGCCCTGTGCGCGACGGGGGCGGCATAACCCCTGACATCAAGATCGAATATCCTGAAATAAGCCGCCTCACCTACAATATCGTGGCGGGAAACCATCACTTTGACTTCGCCACGAAATATGCGGCATCACATCCAGAGATACCGTCGCCGGAAACATTCGTCATGACCGACGAGATATACGAGGAGTTCAAACACTCAATCGACCCTGCCACAATCGAATATGACAAAGTGTGCGAGACGATACTCGACCAACTCGAGAAATCAGCACGGCGCGAGGGTTATCTTGATGAAAACGTCGAGCAGCAGATTGCTTCGCTGCGTAAATCGCTCCAGCACGACCTTGACAAAGATCTTGACACCCAGCGCCAGAGCATCAGCGAATATCTTGTGCCCGAACTGCTGCGCCGCTACTACTACAACCGTGGCGCAGTGGCCTACGGAGTGCGTTTTGACCGTTCAGTCGAGCGTGCCGCCCAACTCTTCGGCAACCCCGAGGAATACAGATCAATACTCTCGGCACCCAAGGAATAAAGTCGCTGATATTTTGTGTGTCGGTCTGTAACTTTTTGACGCATTTTAATAACTGTGAGATTGTAACTTTGTAGTCGAGAGAACCTTGACATTTTTATTTGTTTTTAGAGAGCGTTTGAATTTAAACCGTATTAACAATAACAGAGAATGAAAGTAAAAACTTCAAATTAATCCTGAGGCCTTTTTTGGTTAATTCCGCCAAGTTTCATCAGTCGCATAGCTCGCTATGCTCCTTCTTCAACTTGCGGAATTCCCTCAAAAAATCCTCTCAGTCTTAATTTGATTTAAATCCAAACTCTCTCTTATAACGGAAAAACTCTATTGCACAATTTAAAAAAAAGCATTATCTTTGCAGACAGATTAACGGCGGGGCGTAGCGCAGTCCGGTAGCGCACCTGGTTTGGGACCAGGTGGTCGCAGGTTCGAATCCTGTCACCCCGACCATCAGCAAAAGCGGCGTAGCTCTGTGAGCTACACCGCTTTATTCATTATTACAAACAAGTGGGGGGATACCGTGACAGTGTGTGGGGGCTGGAATTAGACAGGTGAGACTGGGAACTGAGGCGGGTGGTGTAAATCGGCGTCCTGCGGAAGCCGTCAGTTCGGTTTGTCGGGAACCCCGCAAGCCTCGCTCTACTCGGCGTGCGGGGTTATGCATAATCGGCGTCCTGCGGAAGCCTCCGGGTGGAGGGGAGCAGTGGGGGGCATGGAGAAGGCTTGAACCCTATATTATTCCATTTTAACAACCGATTTTTTTACATTGATGCTCCTATTTCGGCAACAGATAATTGGCGCTACGACCACCCTCGCCGCTATTGACAAGCATCCCCTTATCAATCAAATCATTGATATCGCGCAATGCCGTATCCTGCGAGCAGCTGCATATCCTGGCCCACTTTGAAGTGGTCAGTTTTCCTTCAAAACCATCCCAAAGCCGATTTAACACCTTTCGCTGACGCTCGTTCACTTCTACATTGTGGTGATTATCCCAATATGCAGCTTTCTGCAGAGTGCGCTCCACTCCACAAACGGCTCTGTTTATCGCGTCTTCCAGTGTCGAGAAGAACCATAACATCCATTCAGTTATATCGAGATCTCCTTTCTGCGTTCGTTCGAGCACTTCGTAATAAGATTTCTTATTACGGCTTATCTCAGCCGACATACTGTAATATCTCACCGGGATCTCATCCGCACGCGCAATGAGCATATCGGAAAGAGTCCTCCCTATCCTACCGTTGCCGTCATCAAACGGATGAATTGTCACGAACCAAAGATGCGCTACCGCCGACATCACAAAGGGAGAGAGTCCCGCAGTATTTACCCACTCCATCAGCGTATCCATAGTGGATGGGACATCGGCGGACGGAGGCGCCTGACACCACCTGCATAGGTTCCTCTCCCTGACGCCATCCTCCGACTGTAATCCTGTACATTCCACTGCGTCCCGTGGGGAAAAGAGCGGCGTGCCAACCAAACAGTCTCTCGCTCGACAGTTGCTCCCAGCAATTGTGTATCGCGTCAAGCATCACGTCGACAAGCCCCTCGATATAATGATCTTCCACAAGCAATCCATCCGATTCAACACCAAGCCTACGGGCTATGCTGCTACGCACTGACATCGGATTGAGCGACACGCCTTCTATTTCAGAAGAACCAATCAACTCGTCAGTCATTGCTGACACAAGCGCACGGCTTTTGTCATTAAATCCAAGCATCGACATTTTCCCGTTGAGATTACCGTGTGCCCGGCTTAACCTGCTCAAAGGTTCAAGCAGAGCATTGGCATCCCATCTGAAGTCAGGCCAATCAATTCGCTGCCAGATATAATTCTGATGCCTAAAATCTTTTCTCATGATAGCAAAAATAAACATTTGCGGTGAAAGGAACAAATATTCTCCGCAAAAATGCGGAGAATATCATACCTTGTAGACTGGGAACTGAGGCGGGTGGTGTAAATCGGCGTCCTGCGGAAGCCTCCGGGTGGAGGGAGCTCCGGGTGGGGGGTCGGTGTGCTACGGAGTTTCATATTGTAGGATGCAGGGGTTGCATGATTGAGATTAAGGGGAGATGATCCGGATATTGGCGGACGCATGGCTTATGTATTCGCCATCACTTTGATTATCAGGCATAATATTCGGACGCACGGCTCGTGCGTCCCTGCTTTTTGCATGGCTTTTTTCTGAGTTTTGAAACGCTATCAAACAGTGCGAGCGCGCCGTTATCGGGGCGCGCTCGCTGTAGTTTTTTTGGGGAGCCATATATCATTACTGCTTCTTGGCGCGGTATGAGAGGCTGGCAGTGATGAGATTGTCAGCTGTGCGGATGCGGAGCAGGGTCGATGAGTCGTAGCGTGAATCGAGGCTTATGGCTGTGGCAACGAAGGGAGGTGCCGTAGTCGAGAGCTGCTTGGCAGTAATATCTTCCTCGACATTGATTTCAATTCCGCGAGAAGTGAGTGTGAAAGGAAGATCCTCGAAAGCGAGCTGTGGATATATGTTTTCTTTATCGTCAAGATAGTAGGCAGTAACCCTGGCGGTTGATTTGTCGCGGTCAAGCTCATAGCTGTAGAATGTGCGGTTGGTGTTGTTTACAACGCTTCCGTCGGAGTTGCGGGTTATAGTTGTCGAGCCGGGGAGGTATGCGGCTTTCTGCACTGCCACTACATTATATCGTCCGTCAAGTTCAAACGACACTGCATAATAGATGGAGGTCTGTCCGAGCGATGAGATATAGGCCATCGACTGTGAGAGTTTGAAGTTGCTTATCGTGTGAGATGTGCCGCCGACAGTGGAAGTCGCGTTAGGCACATTGATCACGATAGCGCCGGTCTCTTTGTCCTGTCCGTAGGTTGCCTGCTCGATCTTGAGACGTATCGGCGAGCCTCCGGCAGTCAGACGGAGATTTGATATATCCACATTGGCTTTGCCGCTTATCACGTCGAAGTCCATGATATAATATGCAGCTTCGGTTGTTGCAGTGGTATTATCGGTGCGGTCGGTCACGTAGGTGATGTTATTATCGTAGCCGTACTGCACAGTCTGTTTTGGGTCGCCGGAGTCGCATGAAGTCAGAGCGAGAGCGGCAACAATTGTCATGAGAGATGTTTTGATGATTTTCATGTTGTCAAATAGTTATTAAATAAAAAAATAGTAATTAAATACGCATGCGTATATATGCATGCAGTATAGATAACGCATATAGCGGCATATTATTGTATGGGGGTTATGTCACATTGCGAAATCAAAGCGGAAAGTCACGCCGAAACGTCGCGGATTGCCGCGCTGCACAAAGCGGTTGCCTATTGATTCGAAATAAAATGTGGAGTATTTTGTGCCGGTTATATTCTCGCCCCACAGTTCCACATCTGCCACTGCGGTGCGGAAGTTGACGGAAAGGCCTGCAAGTACGTAAAAGGGCTGTTTGACGGTGTTTTCCTCGTCCCAGTAAATCTGTCCGACACCGCGACAATTGGCATTTGCCTCTATTCCTTTCAGCCATTTCGAGGAGATGTCGGTGCGGTAGGTAAGCGAGCCGAACAGCGTGTTGACCGGGGCGTATGGCACATGATTGCCGCGGCAGTCGACAATGCCGTTGTCAAAGCGGCGGAAACGTGCGTCGGCATGACCGTAGGAGGCATTGACCGTGAAATGGCTGTCGGGGCGCCACACGGCAGAAATCTCCACACCTTTGGAGTGGGTGCGTCCGGCGTTAGCCATCACGCGGCCGGTAGTTGTCCCTTCCGGGAACATTGTCATCTGCTGGTCGCGGCTGTCGATAAAAAACAGCGAGAGATCAAGATCGAGGGTGTTGCCAAACAGTGAGGTTGTAGCGTTGAGTTCGTAGTTCCAGCTTTTTTCAGGATCATACGATATGATTTCATCGACATCATATTTCTGTTCGCCACCCATCATGCCCATGAGGCTCTGCTGGAGTATGTCGGAAAACATCTGTGTGTTGTATCCTCCGGCCTTGTAGCCCTTCGACACCACAACCCCCACGGCAGTGTGACGGTTGAAATTATATGACAGTTTCAGTTCGGGCAAAAGCTGGAGCGAAGTCAGGTGCATTCTGTCGGAAAGGTCGAGATTTATCGGTATCTGCTTTATCGGTATCATCACCGGCCCCTGCTGCCGATAGATAGTCATGCCGGTGTTGACATAGCTGTGATAGTCGAGAGTGGTGCGCTCGAATGCCAGACGCAGGCCGAGCGACGCCGTCCAGCGGCCCCAGTCATACTCGCTTTTGTGGTAGGCGGCCAGCCCCCAGTTGGGCGACACGAAGTCAGAGGCAAGCAGCATCGAGCGTTCATCCCACTTTATCTGCATCGGCGAGCCAGGAGTGTTGGCATTGTCTTCGATAAGTGTCTTTATGCCATAATCCTTGAATGTTACGGGCGCCGACATGTTGCCCCTTTTGTAAAATCCGAAAAGTCCGCCGAGATATTTGTATGCACCCGCCGAGCCTTTCACGATGAAATCTTGTGTAAGAGTCCATTCATGGCGCTTCTGTGTGAGAGTGAAGTAATCCTCGGGAAGGAAATCCTGGTCGAGGGTCATGTTGTCGTTGATATATTGGAACGCGGTAATTGACGAGAGCGACAGATTATCGCCGAAATAGCGCACTGTCAGGCCGTCTGTGACGGTGGTGCGGTTGTAGAAGCATGTGTCGTTATGGTTTATCTCGCCCGTGGCAAGCGATTGGTAAGGGTAGCCGCCCTGTCGTGTCGACGACACCCATGCGCTGTTTTCAAGCAGAAATGAAGAGGACGGATGCCACGCGAGCTTGGTACGGGCGTTCCAGCTGCGGTCGGTGTCGACTTTTTTTCCGGTGTAGAGATTGCGGAAAAAACCGTCGGTCGAATAGTAGGAGCCTCCCGCCGACAGACCGAGCACCGGCGACAGCTTGCCATATACCGACAGCGCTCCGCGCCACGAATTACCCGAGCCGTATTCGGCCATCGCCCTGACGCCCTGATATCTGAGCGGCGACAGGGTTGACATGTTAATGACACCGCCTATAGAGTTGCGGCCGTAGAGAATGCTCTGTGGGCCGCGCACCACTTCTATCCGGTCGATGTCGGCAAACGTGAAGTCATAGCTGTCTTTGTTGAGCATCGGGACGTTATCTACATTCAGGGCGACAATAGGCTGGTCGATACGTGTGCCGAGACCGCGCACATAGATCGACGATGTCATGCGCGAGCCGTATTGCGGCATGTAGAAATTCGGGACAATCTCACTGACCCCCTTGACACCGTCGATGTCAAAGCGCTCTATCATGTCCATATTCAATTCCGAAACCGATGACGGGAACATCACCTGCGATGTCGATTTTATAACCGAAACCGACACTTCGTCAAGCCCCACAACCGAGTCAAGATATTCCGACTCAACGGCTGACGCCGACGCCGCACCGGTTATCGCAACCAGCGCCGGCAAGCATCTGCATAAACATAACAAAATCTTTTTCACCTGTAAGAATTTTTAGGATACAAATTTAGTCATTATTGCGTAATAAAAAAAATTTGATTACTTTTACGCTTCCAAACAACTCATCAGCCATGTCAAAAGATCCGGTAAAAGACTCCCCCGAGCTCATAGCCCGTCTGCGCGATGCGTCGACGGCCCGCAGCGCGTTTAACGAGGTGATAGCCGCCTACACAGAGCCTCTCTACTGGCAGATACGCCGTCTGGTCGAGAACCACGACGACGCCAACGACATACTTCAGGACACGTTTATCAAGGCATGGACATCGCTCGGCAATTTCCGCGGTGACGCCCGCCTGTCGACATGGCTCTACAAAATCGCCGTCAACGAAAGCCTTACATTCATAGCCCGAGAACGCCGCCGCAACAATATATCGATCGACGACGAAGCCTCAATGCTCATCAACGCAATCGAGGCTGACACCAATGTGGACGGCGACGCCCTCGCCCTTGAGCTCCGCAAGGCAATCGCCGCGCTGCCCGAGAAGCAGCGCCTCGTGTTCAACATGCGCTATTATGACGAGATGAAATATGAACAGATGGCCGAGATACTCGGCACATCGGTGGGTGCGCTCAAAAGTTCATATCACCTCGCTGTCAAAAAAATCGAACAATATTTTTCCGACTTTGATTAAACTTTTCTCATCACTAAAAGTCTAAAAGGAAAACAATAACTGCAACAAAGCCAATCGCGCCCGTCAACACCCTGACGCAAGGCGGGCAACGAGGCCAGAGATTCAAAAGCACCATCTCTCTATGAACGAAACCAACGACATACTTGACAGAATAGGCAGACGCTCGGGGATGACAGTTCCAGAGGGCTACTTCGACAGTTTTGTCGCTAAAATGTCGGAGTCACTGCCAGATGTCATGCCAGACGCAGCGGAGACCGACACTCCGAAACGCACCTTCTGGCATAAAATGCGTCCTTACGCCTACATGGCGGCTATGTTCGCCGGCATCTGGTGCATGATGAAGATGTTCGGAATGCTGTCAGGGCCGGGACCGGATCTTACAGACATCAACAACTATCCCGGAGTGCTCACCGCACTCAACGATGTCACCTTTGTCAACGATTACGTTTACCCTACGGTCGACCGCTACGAGCTGATCGAGGATATCTACATGCAGTCAGATGACATACCTCTGTCAATCGACTCCGACCTCGATACAATCCCCGAATACCTATTCATGACCGACGACTCGATATAACGCAATAACCAACGCTAAAAACCGGATATTGATGAAACGCATCTGCACCATATTCACTCTTGTGGCATTGATATGTCTCACTTCGGCCACCGCTTCGGCTCAGAACCGCGACCGCAAGCAGTTTCGCGACGACATCCGCGAATACAAACACAACTACTTCAAGCAGAAACTTGACCTTTCGCGTGAACAGGCCAATTCATTTTTCGATCTCTATGACAAAATGGATGACGCCATTACGGCGCTCAACGACGAAGCCCGCACTCTGGAGACCCGCATATACGGTGCTCCCGACGGCACAATCACCGACATAGAATATGAAGTGGCCACACGCACCCTTATCGAAGTCAAAGAGAAGGAAGCTGCCATAGAGAAAGAATATTATGACAAATTCAATGAAATTCTCAACAAAAAACAGCTTTTCGAACTTCGCAAAGTAGAGCGCGATTTCACAATGCAGCTCCTCAAATACCATCATAAAAACGGCAAAAAGAAATAACAATACTACAGTATATTACACAAAAGCCCTCACGCTCCTAAAACGGATCGCGAGGGCTTTTGTGTTTCCCTATTGACTGTCAGAATCATTCGTGAGAGGACGCACGGCTCGTGCCGATAACATATTGATTATCAAACATTGACTCGGATGCACGAGCCGTGCGTCCCTACAATATGAAGAGCTGCAACACACTCAAGACAAAGCCGGGAATTATTATATTGCCATGTACTGCTATTTCGGCTTGAACCACAAAAAGCTCCGGATATAAAAATCTACATGATATGCCATAATAACTCCTGTCGGCATGGCTTGTACCCCGTTTGTACCCCCTGATTTTCTCAAAACCACGCCTATTGACACTATCTTTACGCAAACCGAATGCCATTGCATCGGCCGGTTTTCAACTCCCGACACGCCATTCACATATCTTTGTGGAGTCAAACAGTAATTTTTTTATCAAAGTCAATTTTATCTATACACCAATCATATCTTTTTCATGAAAAATTTATTCTTTGGAATAATCGGGAGAGCTCTATTCTCTGCATTATTCTTGCTTACAGCATCAGCACCGCTACAGGCTGCATCCTAAAAATGGTGGTCGGACAGTGATCCGCGCGGACACACTGTCTATTTCTATGACAAAGAGATGCGCAACGGCGCTTTTACAACACACCTGTGGCAGCGCGACCCTGTCTACGGCGACGACGGCGTAACAGTGACCGACACAAAAGACACCCCGCTCTACGAATGGGGTAACAGAAAGCCTATGGAATTCACCGGAAAGAAAATCGAGATTGACGGCGAATACTATCCTGTCTACCGTCAGAATTTATATTGCAACAGCTATGCGGCCGATAATTATTCAGCAGACTGGAACACACGAGGCAAAGGTCACAGTAATCCCAGATCCGGCTCTCGATGAGCAATCATCACCTGAAACTTCTGCCGGCACATACAGTGCAGAGCAATTGCCCGACAATCTCGACGGATACGCTCTTGTCAGCATCAGGCAATCAACGCCGATACATGTCGATTTTGAGAACGATGTTGTGACAGGCGTGGAGGAAGTATCGGCCGATTTCATCGACGGCGACTGTCCTGCGGAATATTTCAACCTTCACGGAGTGCGCGTCGTCGCCCGCAAGCTCGTGCCCGGAGTCTATATCGAGCGCAAAGGCAACCGGACAAGGAAAGTGCTTATCGACTGACGGTCGATAACCCACTTTTAACATTAAGCGCCGTGACGACACACTTCGTCACGGCGCTTAACGTTTCCGACACCCCGTCGGGCACTGCTGCCCGACTGCCGTCATCACCGGCGATATTTACCGCCGCTATCGGTCGCGGTGCCGCTTGCCAGACTTGCATGAGCAACCGGCCTCGCCATCGCTGATGATTTCCGACTCTTCGATACGTGCTTTGCCACGTTTCAGAGCCAGTTCTTCGGCATTGCGCACATCGGCGCTGTCAACCACAATCTCATCTTTTACGGTCTCTACCTTTGCGACAGAGGTGTCTTTAGTTTTCATAATACACAAAATCTGCTTTACTTTAATCCCGGAGCAATAATCTCCTATGACGTAAACGTCTTGTGGCGGGAGAAAGTTCACGCTAACTAAAAAAAATTTCAAATGCCATGATATATACCACGGTGCGCCCGGCCCGGGATTATGCTATAGAGGGCGGCAGGCCGAGGGCGCTGCTGAACTTCAATTGTAGGGACGTACGGTTCGTGTGCGACTGAGTTGGTTAATAATCAGAATGTTGACGGGCGCACGGGCCGTGCGCCCTACATTTCCGCAAGCCTATTATCCCTATAATACCGCGAGGGCGAGACGCCCTCGCCCCTGCCCTATTATAGCGGGCGG
The DNA here is from genome assembly GCA_004102805.1 of Muribaculaceae bacterium Isolate-002 (NCI). GTDB lineage: Bacteria > Bacteroidota > Bacteroidia > Bacteroidales > Muribaculaceae > JAGBWK01. The sequence goes on along the minus strand of SCEG01000040.1, from coordinate 11,747 downwards.
GGCCGCACCCTTGTCAGAGTGCGGTCCCGCCTTTTGGGTCGCTGCAGTTGATGCAGCTGTTTTTTTATAGATATTTTTCAATCATCTGCTCGAAATCGACAGCTTCCATGAAGCCTACGTTAGAGTCGAGCACATTGCCGTCTTTGTCGAGGAAGACTACCATAGGTATCGACTGCACGCCATATTTCTCGGCAAGCTCCGGCTCGCGGTCGACATCGACTGAGCGGAATTCGATATTGCCGGCATATTTCTCGGCTGCAGCCTCGAATATGGGGGCGAACTGTTTGCACGGTCCGCACCACGTGGCGTTGAAGTCAATGATGACAGCTACGGGCATAGCCTCTTTGGCTCCGTTGGCAACTGTTTCTGTCGCAGCTTCAGTGTTGGCTTCATTATTGGCTCCAATATTGGAGCCAATAATGAAGCCAATAATGGCATCAGTTGCGTCGTCTTTGGCGCTGTCGGCTTTGCCTGCGCAGCTTGCCAGCGACACTGAGGCCGCAGCCGCTACGGCGATAAGCATTGATTTGATCTTCATATCTGACGGTTTTTAGAGAGCTCCTGCGAGGGCGGCGTTAGTTTTGTGCACAGCCTCCGCGCTCTTGTGGAAGAGTTCTTTTTCGGCGTCATTGAGGTCGAATTCAACGATTTTCTCGATACCGTTCTTGCCGATGATGCAGGGAACGCCGATGCAGAGATCGCTTTCGCCATATTCGCCGTCGAGGAGAGCCGAGCAAGAGATAAGTTTTTTCTGGTTGTGGAGCACTGCGCCTACTACCTGTGCCGAAGCCGCGCCGGGAGCATACCATGCCGAAGTGCCGAGAAGTTTGGTGAGGGTAGCACCACCCACCATAGTGTCGGCAGCAACTTTGCCGAGCTCATCTTCCGACAGATAGTTGGAAGCGGGAACACCGCGGTAGGCAGCGAAGCGGGTCAGAGGTATCATGGTGGTGTCGCCGTGTCCGCCGATTACGATGCCTTCGACTTCAGTGGCGTTGGCTCCGAGGGCGTTGCTCAGGAAATATTTGAAGCGGGCAGAGTCGAGCGCGCCGCCCATGCCGATGATGCGGTTTTTGGGCAGACCTGATGTCTTGTGGATAAGATAGGTCATGGTGTCCATCGGGTTGGAGACGCAGAGTATAACTGCATTGGGAGAATATTTGAGCACATTCTCGGTCACTGACTTGACGATGCCTGCATTGACGCCGATAAGTTCTTCACGGGTCATGCCGGGCTTGCGGGGAATACCTGAAGTGATTACCACAACGTCGCTGTCGGCTGTTTTTTCGTAGTCGTTTGTCACACCGGTCAGACGGCTCTGGAGACCGAGGATATTTGCAGTCTGCATGATATCCATAGCCTTGCCTTCCGACACGCCTTCCTTGATGTCGAGAAGAACCACTTCGTCGGCGATCTGGCAAGTCACCAACACATTAGCACACGTTGCGCCTACATTGCCGGCGCCTACAACTGTTACCTTTGACATAATTCAGTATATTTAGTAAATTTATATTTGCATAGAGGTCGGCACGGCTACACCGCACCCGCCTGTGTTTTTACCTTTGCAAATTTACAGAAATATTTCCTTAAAAACATAACTTTAACGTAATTTATTAAACTGCAATTATCAGAGGGGATTGCAGAGTTTCATATTGCGGGGAGGCTCGGTTCGCGTATCAAAATTTAACACCTGATTATCAAGGCATTTTCAAACGTACAAACCATGCATCCCTACATTTTAGCGGGATTTTTCCGAGTTGTGAGACACCATCTCATTATCGCATCGCCGTTGGCTTGTCAATCATCCGCAGCCGGAAGGAAACGGAAATAATATATGTCGGCCACTGATGCGTCAGGCTCGTCGGCCGCAATGCAGAAATAGAGGGGCTGCTTGCCGGTGAGGCTGCCGTAATCTGAAAGCGGCACGCGCACGGTGGCAGCCTCATAGACTGCTGTCGAGCAACCGCCGGCATTACCGGGGAGCCCGATGCTGCCAAGCAGCACCGGCTCGGCATATATGTCGCCGGCAAGAATATCGATGCGGCCTTTCACGCCACGCGGTTTCAGACAGATTTCCAATGCCAGCGGCCTGTCGCGGTCAATTTTGTCGAAGTTGAAATATTTGTATCCCGTAACAGCCCCGTCGGTATTGTTAACCACGGGATTGACCGTAAGGCTGACACTGTCGGGAGCGGTGGCCGGGTCGCCGTCATAGCGCCCGGGAGAGATATATGAGCCGTAGAATTTCTTGTGCGGCCATCCGGTTTCAACCGAAGGTTGCGACCCGGTATAATGGCAGGCGATGCCTGCGGGATATGTGACAAAGGGGTCGAGGCCGTCGGTCTCAAATCCCTCTGAAGTGTACTCCCCTTCGCTGATATACACTTTTCCTCCTTTTCCCTTCTCGACAGTGACCTCGACAGGCGCCACCATCGCCTGACGCGAGAACTCGTCGAGGCCGCACTGACGGTGATAGAACAGATACCAGCGTCCGCCGATCCGGCACAGACCGCCGTGAGTGTTGCCGTTGGGGTGAGCCGTATGTATGACGCTGCCGTCGGGCAATGTGGTGCGTCCGCGGCCGTCGATTATGGTTCCGCCGTAGGTCCACGGCCCCAGCGGCGCGTCGGCGTATGCGTAGGCCAGCGTGTAGTTGCTTTCTCCGAGCTCGAAATCGCCGTCGCGGGTCAGGCGGCTGTAGACCAGCACATACTTGTCATCAATCTTACGGATTGATGATGCCTCGAAAAAACGGAATACATCAGGTTCGGAAAATCCGCTCACGGCGCGCACCTTGACCTCTGTGCCGGGTTTGACGGTGCACATCGTTGCCGGATCAAGCTCGGCCATGAAGCTTTCCTCGAAGCCCCAGTAGCCATAGACACGGCCGTCGTCATCCACAAAAACCGACGGGTCGAAGCGAAGCACTCCGTAAGTCATCTTCGGGTCGTCATCGCTCCAGTTGCACACTTCAAACGGTCCGTCGGGTCTGCGGCTGCGGGCAATAAGACCTTGTCGCCCCTCATGCTGGTCGTTGGGATAGAGGTAATAGGTCGGCGAGCCGTCGGGTTCCCTTACTTCCACCACATCGGGAGCATAAAGTATGTCACCCCGGCCGTCGTCGTTGAGTGTGTTGCCGTCGCGGTCGGTCACAGCGGCGAATATCACACCGTCGTAACGCCAGCGGTCGAGACTGTCGACAGGCGCCGACCACACCACGAGCTCACGCCCGCAGAAATCGGTCACGCGGCTGTCGTGTGAGCCGTAGACATACACCCTCTGCCTGCCCTGGCAGTCAGGGTCATCAAACACATGTGGCTCCGCATCGGGAATATATTCCCACAATGGCAAATAAGGATTTGCGGCATAAAGGCCAAGCACACCGGCCATAGCAGTCAGACAGGCTATCAATCGCGTTTTCATGGTCAATAAAATTATAACAACAGCCGGTGACCGGCTCGCATTCAATCATGTCAACGCAAAATAAATAAAAAACCGGCAGAAAACGCGCAACAACCGTATCAAATAATACCACATATCAACACGATCCGTTGCACAAAAGCAATACATGGCAATAACAGAGAGCGCGGGCCGTGAAGCCCGCGCTCTGCGATATTTCATTGCCGCAGGGCGGCAACATGGATTTACTGTACAGTAAGAGTGTAGGGATACTGTGACAGGTTGAGAACGACATGTTTCATACCTGCACCGGGGGTATCCATGTCAGCAGCGTTGTTCCAGCCGAGGTTGTTCATGTCACCGCCGAGGCTGATCTCCCATGCGTCATTTGCACGGATCTTGAATTTACCTGTACCCTTGAACTCTATGTCACCTTCCCACACGAGGCCGTCGGCCGAGGGAGTGAGAGCTGTCGAAGCGTCCCATCCGTTGGGTGTGCAGTCGCCGATCACACCGAGTGTAGAGATATAGTAAGACTCGAATGTCAGAACGGGGAGGTTGACATGGTTCCAGTAAAGACCGGTTTCTTCAGGCAATACGTTGTTTTGGCCGCCGTTGACGAGCTTGCCGACTACGTTGTGAGTCTCCTTATCAACTGTGGGAGTACCGTCAACACCGAGGTTGAATGTAGCGGCCCAGTCTTTCTCAGAAGTGAACTTGTAGCCGCCTACAGACAGACGTGCGAATGCATAGTAGTTGGTATAGTCAGAAGTCTGCATCTCAGCCACGAGGGGAGAATTCCAGTCCCAGCCTGCAGCATCGCCCATGATATAGAGATGGGGGATAGCGAGAGTGAAGCTGTAAGTGCCCTCGATCATGTTGAGAGTCAACATGTAGGTGCCGGCTTCAAAGAGACAACCTGCGCCGGCGTCCTTGTAAGAGCCGTCTTCGTTCATAGATGAGGAAGCCAGAATGCCTTCCATATCCTCGCTGCCGTTTTCTTCGGGGCCGTAAGCCGAGTTGGCAGCGTCAACCCAGTCACCGGTTTCGAAAGTAGACTGCGGGATAACCTTCCACCACCATCCGTCAGCAGCCTGAGCGGGAGTGATTTCAACTACGGTAGTGAAGATAGGATCATCGTAACCACTCAGGTCAGAGTGAGTGAACTTGATAGCGTTGGGTACGCTCCAGCCGTTGATTGTGCCGAGCAGGTAATAGTTGTCTTCGATCACGATGTCAGAGGGGAACGGAGTCACATCAAGGAAATAACCGCCGAGATAGCTGTTTTCGTCACCGATGCGGTATTCCTGAGCGCCGTCAACCGCGTAGATAGCAAAGCGGACATAGATTTTCTTTGCCGCGGGGCTTTTGCTGATTGAAGATATATATACATTCTGGAAATCGTCGGGATTTACGAATGCGGTATTTTCAGTCAGAGTGCTTGCCACTTTATATTGAGAACTGAAGTTTTCGTCTTTGCTAATGTAGGTCACTACCTTCATGTCGTAGCCTTCGGGGAAGTTGCTCACCAAGAAGTTACCTACAGGTATGTTGCGGCTTGCATCCGCATATTCCTTTAAGGAGATGCTTGTTTCTGAAGGCTGCTCTACAGTCACTCCGTCTACCTCGTAGACCGGACCCTGGGGGTTGGTCTGGATAGGTGCGCCGAAATCAGGGTCGGACTCGCATGAGGTAGCAGCTACTGCCAATGCGCCAAGCAAAAATATGCTTAATTTTTTCATATTTTATTTATCTGATTTTATTAAAGTCATTTAAACTTTTTCTTCGAGAAGAATTTTATTGAAGCCATTTAAGGAATGTTTAAATGTCTTCTATCGGAATCGCCGTGCTCTCCCGGCGGGGAGAGCCGGCATTCCGAAGTTAAAAGTGGTGTTTAGAGAGCAACGAGAGTAATCTGATAAGAGCCACCCTTGAGCTGAAGCTTTATATCACCTGAGAAGTAAGCGGGGCACTCAATATTTCCACCATCTTTCAGGAGCACGTAGGGAACACCTATTTCAAGAGCCTCGCCGTTCGAACCAAAATTTACCGAGCTATAATCTACGTCAGCAATCTTGAAAGTCTCGCCTGCATTGATGGTAATGCCCTTGACAATCCAGTTATTCTTGAAGTCAGTGGTAAGGAACTCATTGCTTGTATCCCATCCATTCATATCTCCACGGATATACATGCCCGAAGGCTGGTCGGGGGTATCAGGCTCGTCGGCTTCAAAGAGGATAGTATACTTACCACCCTTGAAGGTAAGAGTCACGCTACCTGCAAAGTTAACCGGCATTGTGAGGTTGCCGGGGTTAGGATCAAACAGAAGTTCATAAGGCTCGTTGATCTTGAATTCAGCGCCGGAGTCACCCAAGTTGACCGAAGCCCAGTTAGCATCAGCAGCCTTGAATTCCGTTCCCTCGGGTATTTCGCAGTAGTCGATACGTGAAACATTGGCAACATCAGTTGTAAGGAATTCCCACTCAGCAGGTGCGCCCCAATCGTTCATGCCACCACGGAGGTAGAGACCAGTGGGCTGGCCGGGAACGATTATAGCGAGATACGTACAGTTGGCACGTGTCATTTTCACTACGTTAGACTGATAGGTGGTGTTGGGATAGAGATCCGCACCGCCGGCAATTTCAATGTTTGCGACAAGGCGTGCATAAAGATCACGGTATCCTGTGGGGATTTCTTTGTCGTTTTTGATGCCGAGAAGATTGCACATAGCAGTGGCGAGCTCGCCATACGTGGGATTAATCTCCGAGCAGTCATAGAATGCGGTATTCAATGTAGTCGATACGGGAGCACCGGGGACGGCAGGAGTAGTGAAGTCTTTGTCAAACGACACCTCTACATTGTAACGCACGGTTGCAGCATAGCCGTAAGAGGGCTGAGAGCAAGTCATGTGTATTGTGTTGGCCTGGTTCTCATCGGTAAGATCCACCGACATATTGCTCATTTCGGGTGTGTTGAGGAAATTTTCCACAATCACTCCGTCGTTTGGCTCAAGCACAGGGTGTTCATCTTTCGACTCATCGCAGCTCGTGAAGGCCATTGTGGTCGCCAGTGCGGCGAACAGGAATGATATTTTTTTCATTTGAGATAATTTCAACATTGTTATTAGAAACTTTTGTTAAAAGTCCGGCATAGATTAATAGCCTTCGTTCTGGCCTACAGTGCTTACGTACTGGTAGGGGATCGCAAATACACTGCGGAACGGCTCAATCGACTTGCCTTCGTAGATGCCACCCTTCCATGACCAGTTGTAAACGTTACCGGTGTATTTGCCGAAACGGACGAGGTCGCTGCGGCGATGACCTTCCCAGTAGAGCTCACGCTGACGCTCGTTGAGAATCTGGTCGGCAGTGTTGGGGGTAAGGGGAAGAAGACCTGCGCGGTCACGCACCTTGTTGAAGTAGGTATAGCCGGGGTCTGCATCGCTTACGCCACGGAACTGACATTCAGCAAGCATCAGATATGTGTCGGCGAGACGGAACAAAGGATAGTCTGCATCACAAACCTGGTTGGTAAGAGCTATGTTTGCAGTATTCTCATAATCTTCCTCGCGAGTGTAAGTGTATTTCACACACATATAACCGTCAGAAGTCGCGTCATAGTTGTTGAGATCCTCAACGCCTTCATTGTACGTTCCCTCATAGAAAAGATAACGGCTGTCGATACCGCGGTTCGAGCCATCCTTGTCGAACACTTGCGGAAGCTCGGGACGCACCTTGACACCTTCCCACGGGGTCTGGCCGAGAGCGCCGAGACGATTGAGCACATCGTTGCCCGCCGAGCTGAAGTAAGCTCCTGCTGTGAGATAGGTTGTGCCGCCCCATGTAGTCATGCGGTTGGCATCCTGAGGTATGGCCCAGAGGATTTCGCCGCCGCCGTTGACATACTTGTCGTTGGAGGCACAGAAGAGATATTTGTACTCGGTAGCGAGAGTGTTGACTGTCTTGACGATTTCCTTGCACTGCTCGGCGCACTTGTCATACATCGCTGTGCCGGTGTAGACTTCGGCGTTGAGGTATAGCTTGGCAAGGAGCATGCGGGCAGCCTCTTTCGACAGACGGAGGTATTGCTGATCTGCACTGGGCACGAGGTTACCGTTGTTGATAACATCCTCAAGTTCGGCGGTAACTGCAGCGAAAAGCTCGGGACGCTCAAGCACCGGAGCATTCTCGCCTACGGCCTGCGTAGTAATCCACGGGCCCTTGCCGAAGAGGTCAATCATATTGTAATAGCAGTAAGCGCGGAGCACGCGTGCCTCCGACTTCATCTGGGCGATGAGGTCATCGCTTACGCCGCATGCCTTGGCACCGTCAACCTTTGAAAGGAACTCCGAGCACAATTTTGCCGAAGTTGCCTCACGCTGATAGGCCATGAATACCCAGGTATTGTCGGTCAACCATGTGTTGAACTTCAGGTCGTTATAACCGGGGTCGTTCCATTTAGATAGAATTATTGCCTCGTCGGCTGTGATGGTCTGGAGATTCCAGTGGCAACGCATCCATGTACCGGCACCGCCGTCGACTCCTGCGGGAGTAAGGCCGCCTTCATAGCGAAGGTTGCCGTAGAGCGACGAGAAGTAGCCGTACCACTCGTCGGGAGTAGTAAGCTCGGTCTTCTTATTGGGGTCGTCGGGGGTAACATCAAGGTCATCGACACATGATGAAGCGCCCACGCCAAGCGACAGAGCCATAGAGCCGAGTGCTATATATTTGAAAAATTTCATATTATCGTTTTATGAATTGATTTAACAATAGATATTAGAATGTAGCCACCAGACCGAGGGTGAAAGTAATAGGTTTGGGATAGATGCCCGAGTCGATGCCGCCGAACACTTCGGGGTCGATACCTTTGTACTTGGTGATGACGAACGGATTCTGAACGGCTGCGAACAGACGCAGACGAAGAGCATTGTCCAAAAGGTTTTCGAACGTATAGCCGGCAGTGATGTTGTCGCAGCGTACGAACGATGCATTCTGAACCCAATAGTCGCTGACAAGAAGAGGCGTTGACTTGGTAGAGGTGAACAAGTAAGTGTCATTCATCAGGTTGCTCAAAGGAAGTGCTGCTGTTCTAGACACAAACGAGTTGTCCTGCTGAGTTTTGTTGAACACCCAGTTGCCGAAGTTGGCACGGAGGCTGATACCGAAGTCCCAGTTCTTGACGTTGAATGTGTTCTGCCAGTTGGCGGTCCACTTGGGATCGGGGCTGTGGAACATGTATTTGTCGGCATCGGTAATCTGTCCGTCACCGTTACGGTCAACGTAAACACCTTCAGCGGGAGTGCCGTCGGGATTGTATACCTGCTCGTAGACGAAGAATGAGTTGGCGGCGTAGCCTTCACGCTGGAGTTGTACATTGACTGAGTTTTCGATGTCACCGGTGGGTATATCCTTGCCCTGAGCGAGGTGAGTGATTTCGTTCTTGTTGTAAGCCACGTTGATGTTAGAGCTCCAGGTGAAATCCTTGGTAACTACAGGACGGGTGAGCAAGTTGATTTCTATACCTTTGTTGGTAAGGTCACCGATGTTCATGGGTCCGTCAGGGCCGAGGTTCGAGCCTGCAGCGTAGGTTGTGCTGGTCAAGAGGTCTTTGGTCTTACGGTAGTAAGCGTCGATGCTACCGCTGATGCGGTTGTTGAGGAAACCGAAGTCAACACCGACGTTCCAAGTGGTGGTTTCTTCCCATTTGAGATTAGCATTATAGCTGCTGGGAGCATAGATGGGGAGATATTCGCCTGTCACAGGATTGAAGCCCATGTTGTCCGAACCGGTCCAACCGTTATAGATGGGGAGGTAGGGGAAAAGGCGTGAGAAATCATCACCGAGGTTCTGCTGACCGGTGATACCCCATGTACCGCGGATCTTGAGATCAGAGAGGACGCTGCGGGTGCCTTCCATGAATGCTTCGTCAATCAGACGCCATGCGAGAGCCACAGAGGGGAATGTGCCCCAGCGGTTGTCGCTGCTGAAGCGAGAAGAACCGTCGCGACGTACAGTTACGGTAAGGAGGTATTTGTCCATGAAACCGTACTGCAGACGACCGAAGAACGATACGAGCTGATAAGGCTTGCTGTAGTCAGTGCGGGGATTGTAGAGATATCCGTCGAAATCCTGACCGGGAGCGTAGACGGGGCTCCAGTTGCAACCCTTGTTGTAGAATTTCTGCCATGAGTAACCGGCGGTTACATCAAGTGAAGATTTGATGGCTTCGAATTCCTTGTTGTAGTTGAGATAGAACTCGAGAAGGAGGTTGTAGATACGCTGCTTCTCGTAGTTGATGGTCGAGTAACCGTCTTTTACAGCAGCTTCTACGCCGGGCGAACGGTGGCCGGCTTTCCATGCTTCGGGTGAGAAGGGATAGTTGTAGCTTGCTACCGAACCGTGGCTGTAGTCGTAGCCGAGGTTGAGGTTGGCACGGAGATCGCGGAGGAACGGCATACGGAGGTCGAGCTGGAGGTTACCTACCGACTGGTAAACGTCAGACTTTGAATCATAATCCTGTGAACGCGACACAGGGTTGATAGCTTCGATGGTGTTGAGGTCGGTACCGGGGGTGGTGGGGCCTGCGAGGGCGCCGCCGCCGATATAAGATGTCCAGTTGTTGAACACGTTGCCTTCAGCACAACGTACGGGAAGAGTCGGGTTGAAGCTGACAGCTCCGCCGAGCACGCCCTGCTCATAGTTGTTGCGCACGTAAGCACCCTTTATGTTGGCGTTGACCTGAAGAAGGCCGTCGAAGAATTTCGGCGAGAGGTTGATACCTGCAGTGACGCGGTTCATGCCGGTTTTGCGGATGATACCGTGGTTAGATGTGTAACCTACTGAAACGCGATAGGGCAGAATGCCTACTGTACCGCCAATAGAGAGGTTATAGTCAGAAGAAACGGCTGTGCGGAGCACTTCGTCCTGCCAGTTGGTGTTGGCGGTGCCAAGAGCGCCTGCCTGAGTAGAGCCTTCGCCGTAAGTCTTGAGGATAAAGCTACGGAACTGGTTGCCATCCATCATGTCGACAGTCTTGCGGGGAGTAGCCACGTAGAGGTTGGCCGAGAAGTTGACCTGGGGCTTGCCGGCCTGGCCTTTTTTAGTAGTCACGATGATGACACCGTTAGATGCGCGCGAACCGTAGATAGCGGTTGCCGATGCATCCTTGAGCACAGTCATTGACTCGATGTTTTCAGGAGCGATGAGTGAAAGCACGTTGGAAGAACCCTTGACCGAGTTGCCATCCATGGGCACGCCGTCGACGATGATCAACGGGTCGTTAGAAGCCGAAAGTGAAGAGCCGCCACGGATACGGATTGTACCGCCTTCGGAGGGGTTACCTGTTGTCGACACGACAACGCCGGGGGTAGCGCCCACGAGCATGTCCTGAGCCGAAGTGGCAAGACCGGCCTCGATTTCGTCGGGCTTCACTACGGCTACCGAACCGGTAGCGTCAGATTTCTTCACTGTACCGTAACCGATGGCTACGACTTCGTTAAGCACCACCGCATTAGATTTAAGGGTGACGTCGATATGAGTGCGACCGTCAACGGGAACACGCTGAGTCTCGCAACCCACATAAGAAACTACGAGGACGGCGTTGGGAGCAACGTCGATGCTGAAGTTACCGTCGAAGTCAGTAGCAACGCCGTTGCTTGTACCTTCAGCGATGACACTTGCACCGATGGCGGGTTCGCCCTCGTAATCAACTACTGTACCTGTGACAGTAGTTTTCTGCGCTAAAGCAGGGAAAGAAAGGCACAACACCAATGCAATGGCGAGCCATGCTTTCCGAGTCATTTGAAAACAAATGTTCTTCATGCAAGAAAATTTTTAGTTAATTTGGGTTTTACAATAAATATATATAATCTCAATTTTTCTGTTGTTGCAAACGACTTTGTCTCGGTCACGGCAGCGCCTTGTCTGCCGAATTGTTAAAAACCATTGTTAAAAACAAGCAAAATCTATTCAAGAAGCTATCTTTCCGCACGCTGAACAAGCGCCCTGACAGGAGCACTTTCCACTTTCTTATCAATTAATTCACAATGCTTTACGCGTACGATTTAATTTCATGGCGCGATAAGGCAAGACTTCCATCTTAGTTAATTTGCTCTTTTGACTGTTAACATATCCCCTGTCAAGACAAGGAATATTCCACAAATTAAAGTAAAATTTTTGATATTTTAAACAAAATGCGAAAAAATATTTCATCCATCGCACGGCTCTTTCATTTAAAAAAGTCTTGTGCTTCCGAAAAGCCTGTTATTTTATAGCGGGGGAAGTCTGAATGGGAAAGGGTGATTTTCGCATTCATTTCTCTGATTTTCAATAAAATAAGTGGTATAAAAA
>SCEG01000389.1 GCA_004102805.1 Muribaculaceae bacterium Isolate-002 (NCI) | reverse complement strand
GACGTGACAGGCGATGCAGACGTGCGCAACGCGATCCGCGTGCGGCTCGACGCCTTCGCAAGCGCAAGCACCGGCAGCTCGAACCGGGTCTGCCGGGCAATCCTGCTCGCCGAGCCGCCCTCGCTCGACGCCGGTGAAATGACGGACAAGGGATCGATCAACCAGCGCGCCGTGCTTGGCCGCCGCGCCGACCTGGTGGCGGAGCTTTATGCGCCCGGGCCGTCGCCGCGCGTGCTTCTGATCGACGCCCGGATATAAAAGACGCTCGAACGTGAAACATGTGAGGACCTGACCATGGCGAACAAGTAGGCCGGTCTTGCCGCAAGCTGGAGCGACATTTGGCTGCTCGACGGCGTGCGCACCCCGTTTGTCGATTACAACGGGGCGCTGGCGCAGGTGTCGCCCACCGAC
>SCEG01000388.1 GCA_004102805.1 Muribaculaceae bacterium Isolate-002 (NCI) | reverse complement strand
TCACGAGAAGGCGGATGTTGCCATCGTTTCTTCGGCAAATCTGGAAGCAGTATTGGAAGAGTGGCAGAAGCACAGACTTATGGACAGCGTGGTCGTATGCCTCACTCAGAATGTAGGAAGCAAAGCACTGTGCATCAGCAAGATGCTGGAGCACGGGTTTTCCAGGAATCATGTTCTGATGGTAGGAGATGCGCCGGGAGATTTGGGCGCTGCAGAGAAGAACGGGGTTCTCAATTATCCTATTCTGGTGAGAAGGGAGAAGGAGTCCTGGGAGCGTTTTGTGACTGAGGCCCTTCCCAGATTCCTGGACGGAACCTATGAGGGAGAGTACCAGGAGCAGCAGAAGGCAGCCTTTAAAGAAAACTTATCGTAACAAGGATGTATGTAGAAAGGGGTACATTGAATCATGGT
>SCEG01000387.1 GCA_004102805.1 Muribaculaceae bacterium Isolate-002 (NCI) | reverse complement strand
CGGGCAAACCCTGATCCTGAACAAACTGGACAAGGAGCAGAAGTTCACCCAGCCCCCGGCCCGCTACAGCGAAGCCAGTCTGGTGCGCGAGCTGGAAGAGCTGGGCATCGGCCGGCCCTCCACCTACGCGGCCATCATTTCCACCCTGCAGGACCGCGACTATGTGCAGCTGACCGAACGCCACTTTGTGCCCACGGACCTGGAGCGGGTGGTCTGCCGCCAACTCGTGGAGCATTTCGCCAGGCTCATGGACGTGGGCTTCACGGCCCAGATGGAGGAAGGTCTGGACAAGGTGGCCGAGGGCGGCGAAAACTGGGTGGACCTGATGCGCGCCTTCGCGGCGGATTTCAACCCCACCCTGGAGGCCGCGGCCAAGAACATGCAGAGTCTCAAGGGCGGCCTGCCCACGGA
>SCEG01000386.1 GCA_004102805.1 Muribaculaceae bacterium Isolate-002 (NCI) | reverse complement strand
CGCGAACGAGTGGGTCAGTAGCCATTGCAGGGCTTTCACCTTGCCGTAGCGACCTTCCTTCTGAGCCTTTACAATACGTGCTTGCAGCTTTCTAACCTCTAACTCGCATTTGTTCCAGTCGATACTTTCCCAATTGCTGATTGTTTGGTCAGTAGGCGCACACGATGTTCTAATCTCGTTCATTTGCTTTCCTCCTTTTTTATAGTTCAACAAGTTTCTTGTAAAGAGTTACCTAACGCGGAAGTCTGCCCGGTTTCCCGTGAGGTGACGTTTAAACCTCTATCCATCCCATTACAGAATGGCATTCGCTTTCTCCGCAATCCTATACCCGCATCCCGTTCGGCTTGCCTTGCGGCTCACTTACCTATCGAATGATAGGAGAAATACGGGCTTACCACGTTTTACATAAAT
>SCEG01000385.1 GCA_004102805.1 Muribaculaceae bacterium Isolate-002 (NCI) | reverse complement strand
AACAAGTATCCTTTGGTCTCTAAGGGAATGTGGTCAGCTATAATTGACTTGAAAACGCATAAGCTCTTGAATTGGAAGCAAGAGTTTGGGTGTTTGTATTTTCAAGTCAAGGTATGTGATAGCGGAACCTATTTCTTACTTGATAAAGACAAAAAGGTGATATGCAAAATTGCCGGTTATGTTCCCAATGGCTTAATACCAGAGACGGATGATTGTGGGGATTATATCCGTTTAAGAATCAACTATGACGGCACGATAGAAAATTGGCCTGATCAGCCAGACTTTTCTGATTTTATAGAGGGGGTCGGAATCGTTGAGAAAATTGATACGAGCATTGAAGAAGAACCAATACTCGACACTAAAGTAGAGTTCACTTATAGCCAGTTGATGGCAAAGTTGCTTCGTCTTCCGA
>SCEG01000384.1 GCA_004102805.1 Muribaculaceae bacterium Isolate-002 (NCI) | reverse complement strand
GCGCGCAGTTCGCCGTCGTAAAAGGCATAGTTGGTGAGATCGCTGCCCTTGACGATTTTCAGGGCAAGGTGGGCCTAGTCGCAGAGGACGTGCACCGGCGTTTTGCGTTTGTCCACCGGGCAGAGGCCGAAAAAGAGCATGACCCGGTAGGACTGGGTGTATTCGCGCAGTTGGAGCGAGAGCCAGTCCACAAAGCGCCGCACCCGCTCGGGCCCGCCCTCGAGGCCGGCCACAAAGCCGTCGCCGGACAGCCGGGCGAAGGTTTCCCGCTGCTTGTCGATCTGTTCGCGCACCAGATGGGCGATGGCCCGCAGCAGGCGGTCGCCTTCTTCCAGGCCGAACATTTCATTGATGCCCTTGAAACCGGCCACGTCGAAACGCACGATATGGCGGGGCCTGTCCCCGCTCCGGC
>SCEG01000383.1 GCA_004102805.1 Muribaculaceae bacterium Isolate-002 (NCI) | reverse complement strand
AATCAAGGATTTACGCTTTCATGATCTGCGCCATGAAGCCATATCTCGGCTGTTTGAGAATACTGATCTGGATGTCATGGAAATCAGAATGATTACAGGGCATAAGACGCTGCAAATGCTGGCGAGGTATACGCATTTGAGGGCGGAGAGGTTGGTTAAGAGGTTGGCAGGAAAGAAACGGTAAAAGTAAAGTCGTGCATATCAACTGTGTGGATACGGACGCACTGCTGGCAAGTAGCTCATTATTGCTGCGAGCAATTCGGATGGCGGATCCATTTGTAGAAGGCGACCAATAAATTCTTCAAAAACTCTTTGCCTAAGACCAAAAGATCGTGCGACTTCAGATAATAACCCTTTATTATCATAGTATAATAATACTTCCTCATATTCACGCTGGAAGATTGCTTTATTA
>SCEG01000382.1 GCA_004102805.1 Muribaculaceae bacterium Isolate-002 (NCI) | reverse complement strand
TTCTCATCCTCAACATCTTTGATCACCAATTTTTCAATACATTCATCCGGAACCGGAACCATATGATTAAAGCGCAAAGAGCCTTTCACTTCTTTTTCATCTCCCGGAACACGAATCAAAATGTTCGCCTCCTGCTTCTTATCAAAAGATGATACAGAAACATAATAATTCATCCCATTTACTTGCATAACAGCACCAAATGCAAACTTATTACGGTCTGTATACCGGATATTCGGTACTTTCGTAACTCCTCTTTTTTCCTTTTCGCATCTTTGGAGAAATTTATTATACTCCTCGTTTATGCGGTAAAAATCCATTTATATCCTCCATAGTATAACAAAACAGGGAGATAAGATGCTTATCTCCCTGAAAATTAACGATTCGCATTTTAAGCTGCGAAGCACTTAAATTA